>NZ_JAPJAV010000001.1:0-876581 GCF_035616495.1 Mycobacterium sp. 663a-19
CCCCGCTGAAGCCCTCGACGAACTACTGTCTAACCCACCCAAACCGCCCACTGTTGCATCCATCGCGTGAAAGCGCCCGCTCATCCTCGCAACAGTTTCACTATCGGCGAAGGGGTGGCGAAGGGGTGGTGGGGCGTCGGCTCGACGCGGTTATGGATCGCAGATGACGACCGGGATGGTCCGGTCGGTCCAGGACTGGTAATCGTCGAACGACGGATACATGGCCGTCAGCTTGGGCCAGTACTCGTCGCGCTCTTCCGCCGTGGCGTCGCGCGCGCGCAGCTGCAGCACCTCATCCTTGATTTGAACCGACACCTTCGGCTCCGCCTTGAGGTTGAGGTACCACATCGGGTGCTTGTCACTGCCGCCGCGTGACGCGACCAGAACGACGCGGTTCCCCTCGCGCAGGTAGAGCAGCGGGCTCACGCGCGGCTGGCCGCTCTTGCGACCGGTCGTGGTCAGCAGCGCGACCGGACTCTTCTGGAAGGTGCCGCCGAATCTTCCGTTGCTGCGCTTGTAGATCCAGGCGTTGCCGCGAGACATCCACTTGATGAAGAAGGTCACCCAAGGCGAATTGAGACTCTTTGGTTTGTCCATTTGACTGCCGGCCCTTCAGCGCTGAATGAATGGTTGGAAGCGAACCCTGATGTGCTGGATTTCGGCTTGGCCGCTTGGGCTTTCGGCGGGGATCACAAACGTCTCGTTGACCCGCGCGGCGAGCCGCCTGCGGCCGAGTCCCGCCTTGGTCAGCACGTCGTACGCCGCGTGCACCTCGTCGCCGGTGATGCGGTAATCCGGTGGTGTCGTGTCGGCGATGACCCAGTACTGCAGCCCGCGATTCAGGCTGCGGCGCAGGTGATTTCCGGAGAACCCGTTCTTGACGCCTTGCTCGACGCGGGTGCAGCGGGGAGCGAACGGCACGGCATCGCCGTCGTGGCTGACGAGCGCGTCGATGTACGCCTGCGCCGCGGCGATCCGGCTTTCTTCGGAGACGACCACCGACCGGCTAGATCCGTTCGATGATGGTGCCGGTGGACAGGGCGCCGCCGGCGCACATGGTGATCAGCGCGGTGCTCTGATCGGTGCGCTCCAGCTCGTGCAGCGCGGTGGTGATCAGCCGGCTCCCTGTGCAGCCCACCGGGTGCCCGAGCGCGATCGCGCCGCCGTTGACGTTGACCCTGGCCATGTCGGGCTCGTGCACCCGCGCCCAGGACAGCACCACCGACGCGAACGCCTCGTTGATCTCGGTGAGGTCGATGTCGCCCATCTTCATGCCGGCCTTCTCGAGGACCTTGGCCGTCGACTGCACCGGGCCGTCCAGATGGTAGTAGGGCTCGGCGCCGACCAGCGCCTGGCTGACGATGCGGGCCCGCGGCTGCAGGCCGAGCGCCTTGGCCTTGTCCTCGTCCATCCACAGCACGGCCGCCGCGCCGTCGGAGATCTGCGAGGACGTGCCCGCGGTGTGGATCCCGCCCTCGATCACCGGCTTGAGCTGGCTCAACCCCTCCATCGTGGTGTCGCGCAGGCCCTGGTCCCGGGAGACCATGTGGCGGTCGCTGGTGGGCTGCCTCTGCTCGTCGAGCACCGGAGCCTCGATCGGCGAGATCTCCCGGTCGAAGCGGCCCTCGTCCCAGGCCCGCTTGGCGCGCAGCTGGGACTCGAACCCCCAGGCGTCGATGTCCTCGCGGGTGATGCCGCGGCGCTTGGCGATCCGCTCGGCCGCGGTGAACTGGTCGGGCAGGTCGATGTCCCACGACTCCGCCCGCCAGTTGCGGTCCGGCCCCGCGTTGGCGCCCAGCCCGACCCGGCTCATCGCCTCGATGCCGCACGCGATGCCGACGTCGATGGCGCCGATCGCGATTAGCCCGGCGATCAGGTGGTTGGCCTGCTGCCCGCTGCCGCACTGGCAGTCGACGGTGGTGGCGCCCACCTGCTCGGGCAGGCCCACGGTCAGCCACGACGTGCGGGTGATGTTGTTGGACTGTTCCGCGAACTGCGTCACGCAGCCGCCGACCAGCTGTTCGACGATGCCGGCGTCGATGCCGGCCTTCGCCACCAGTGCCTTCTGCACCCCGCCCAGCAGCTCGGTGGCGTGCAGTCCTGAGAGCCATCCGTTGCGTTTGCCGATCGGGCTGCGGGTGGCTTCGACGATTACCGGGTTACCCATGGGGCCCAGGCTAGAACACGTTTCATTACTCTGACAAGCGAGGATGCTCCGGCGCCTTTTGTCTGCGGTGGAGGCATGTTTTACTGGCAGCAGAGCGCCACTAGGAGAGCTAGTAAGGAGAAGTACCGTGCCCAGCCCGAATCTTCCCCCGGGGTTCGATTTCACCGATCCCGACATCTACGCCGAGCGGATTCCCGTCGAGGAGTTTGCCGAGCTGCGGGCGACCGCGCCGATCTGGTGGAACGCGCAGGCCCCGGGCAAGGGCGGCGGCTTTCACGACGGCGGCTTCTGGGCGATCACCAAGCTCAACGACGTCAAGGACATATCGCGGCGCAGCGACATCTTCTCCAGCTATGAGAACGGTGTGATCCCGCGGTTCAACGACGACATCGCGCGCGAGGACATCGAGGTGCAGCGCTTCGTCATGCTCAACATGGACGCGCCGCACCACACCCGGCTGCGCAAGATCATCTCCCGCGGCTTTACGCCGCGCGCGGTCGGGCGCCTCGAGGACGAGCTGCGCGAGCGCGCTCAGAAGATCGCCCGCGACGCCGCCGCCATGGGTTCCGGCGACTTCGTCGAGCAGGTGTCCTGCGAGCTGCCGCTGCAGGCGATCGCCGGCTTGCTCGGCGTACCGCAGGAGGACCGCGGGAAGCTGTTCGAGTGGTCCAACGAGATGACCGGTGCCGAGGACCCGGAGTACGCCCACATCGACCCGAAGATGTCGTCGGCCGAGCTGATCGGTTACGCCATGAAGATGGCCGAGGAGCGGGCCAAGAACCCGGGCGACGACATCGTGACCCAGCTGATCCAGGCCGACATCGAGGGCGAAAAGCTCTCCGACGACGAGTTCGGCTTCTTCGTGGTGATGCTCGCCGTGGCCGGCAACGAGACCACCCGCAACTCCATCACCCAGGGGATGATGGCCTTCGCCGACTACCCCGACCAGTGGGAGCTGTACAAGAAGGAACGGCCCGAGACCGCCGCCGACGAGATCGTCCGCTGGGCCACCCCGGTCACCAGTTTCCAGCGCACCGCGCTGGAGGACTACGAGTTGTCCGGCGTGCAGATCAAGAAGGGCCAGCGGGTGCTCATGTTCTACCGGTCGGCCAACTTCGACGAGGAGGTCTTCGAGGATCCCTTCACCTTCGACATCATGCGGAATCCCAACCCGCACGTCGGTTTTGGCGGCACCGGCGCGCACTACTGCATCGGCGCCAACCTGGCCAAGATGACGATCAACCTGATCTTCAACGCCGTGGCCGACCACATGCCCGACCTGAAGCCCCTGTCCAAGCCCGAGCGGCTGCGGTCGGGCTGGCTCAACGGCATCAAGCACTGGCAGGTCGACTACACCGGCAAATGCCCGGTGGAGCACTGATGGATTTCGATCTCACCGCGACGCAACAGGCCGTCGCCGACGTTGTCACGTCGGTGCTGGATCGCGAAATCTCCTGGGCCGCTTTGGTTGACGGGGGTGTGACGGCGCTGCCGGTGCCCGAACGCCTCGGCGGCGATGGCGTCGGCCTGCCGGAGGTCGCGACGGTGCTGACCGAGGTGGGCCGCCACGGCGCCATCACGCCGGCGCTGGCCACGCTCGGCCTCGGTGTGCTGCCGCTGCTCGACCTGGCCTCCGAGGAGCAGCAGGACCGATTCCTGGCCGGCGCGGCCAAGGGCGGGGTGCTGACCGCCGCGCTCAACGAACCCGGCGCGGCGCTGCCCGACCGGCCGGCCACCACGTTCGCCGGCGGGCGACTGACCGGCACCAAGATCGCCGTTCCGTATGCCGAACAAGCGGATTGGATGATCGTGACCGCCGACAGCGCGGTCGTCGTGGTGTCACCGAAGGCCGACGGGGTGCAGCTGGTGCGCACGCCGACGTCCAACGGCTCCGACGAGTACGCGGTGACGTTTGACGGTGTGCCGGTTGACGATTCCGACGTTCTGGCGGGCGCGACCGCGCACCGGGTCAACCAGCTGGCGCTGGCCGCGATCGGGGCGTACGCCGACGGGCTGGTTGCCGGGGCGCTGCGGCTGACCGCCGACTACGTGGCCAACCGGAAACAGTTCGGCAAGCCGCTGTCCACCTTCCAGACCGTGGCCGCGCAGCTCTCGGAGGTCTACATCGCCTCGCGCACTATCGATTTGGCGGCGAAGTCGGTGGTCTGGCGGCTCTCCGAGGGCCGGGACGCCCAGGACGACCTCGACGTGCTCGGGTACTGGATCGCGTCGCAGGCGCCTCCGGTGATGCAGACGTGTCATCACCTGCACGGCGGGATGGGGATGGACATCACCTACCCGATGCACCGGTATTACTCCACGATCAAGGACCTGACCCGGCTGCTGGGCGGGCCGTCTCATCGTCTCGACCTGGTGGGAGCGCAATGTTCATCGAACTGACCCCGGAGCAGCGCCAGCTACAGGCCGAGCTGCGCCAATACTTTTCCAATCTCGTCTCGGCGGACGAGGTGAAGGCGATGGGGGAGGACCGCCACAACGCCGCCTACCGGGCGGTGGTCCGACGGATGGGCCGG
The DNA here is from genome assembly GCF_035616495.1 of Mycobacterium sp. 663a-19. Classification (NCBI taxonomy): domain Bacteria; kingdom Bacillati; phylum Actinomycetota; class Actinomycetes; order Mycobacteriales; family Mycobacteriaceae; genus Mycobacterium; species Mycobacterium sp. 663a-19. The sequence continues at coordinate 4,702 of NZ_JAPJAV010000001.1, forward strand.
GACGGCATGCTCGGTGTCGGGTGGCCAAAGGAGTTCGGCGGCCGTGGTTTCGGGCCGATCGAACAGCAGATCTTCGTCAACGAGGCGCACCGGGCCGACGTGCCGCTGCCGGCGGTCACGCTGCAGACGGTGGGCCCGACGCTGCAGGTCTTCGGCAACGAGATGCAGAAGAAGAAGTTCCTCCCGGCGATCCTGGCCGGTGAGGTGCACTTCGCGATCGGCTACACCGAGCCCGAGGCGGGCACCGACCTGGCGTCGCTGCGGACCACCGCCGTGCGCCACGGCGACGAGTACATCGTCAACGGTCAGAAGATCTTCACCACCGGGGCCCACGACGCCGACTACATCTGGCTGGCCTGCCGCACCGACCCGGAAGCCGCCAAACACAAGGGGATTTCGATCCTGATCGTCGACACCAAGGATCCCGGCTACTCCTGGACGCCGATCATCCTTTCCGACGGCGCGCACCACACCAATGCGACGTACTACAACGACGTGCGGGTGCCCGCCGACATGCTGGTCGGCGAGGAGAACGGCGGCTGGCGGCTGATCACCACCCAGCTCAACAACGAGCGGGTGATGCTCGGCCCGGCCGGCCGGTTCGCCGCGATCTACGACCGGGTGCACGCCTGGGCGTCCAAGCCGGGCGGCGACGGCGTCACCCCGATCGACCACGACGACGTCAAGCGCGCGCTCGGCGAGATCCACGCGCTGTGGCGGATCAACGAGCTGCTCAACTGGCAGGTGGCCGCCGCCGGGGAGGACATCAACGTGGCCGACGCCGCGTCGACGAAAGTGTTTGGCACCGAGCGGGTTCAGTACGTCGGCCGGCTCGCCGAGGAGATCGTCGGCAAGTACGGCAACCCCGCCGAGTCCGACACCGCCGAGCTGCTCAACTGGCTCGACTCGCAGACCAAGCGCAACCTGGTGATCACGTTCGGTGGGGGCGTCAACGAAGTCATGCGGGAGATGATCGCGGCCTCCGGCCTCAAGGTGCCGAGGGTGCCCCGATGACCGGCATCGCCGAAGCCGTCGCCGATATCAAGGCGGCCGCCGGCGCCAAGCCGCGCCTGGCCCGGGATCCGGTGAACCAGCCCACCATCAACAACTGGGTGGAGGCCATCGGCGACCGCAACCCGATCTATGTGGACGAGGCCGCGGCCCGGGCCGCCGGTCACCCGGGAATTGTCGCCCCTCCCGCGATGATTCAGGTGTGGACGATGTTCGGGCTGGGCGGAGAACGCCCGAAGGACGACCCGCTCGGCCCCATCATGCAGCTGTTCGACGACAACGGCTATGTCGGTGTGGTCGCCACCAACTGCGAGCAGACCTACCATCGCTACCTGCAGCCGGGCGAGCACGTCAGCGTCACCTCCGAGATGGGCGACGTGGTGGGTCCCAAGCAGACCGCCCTGGGCGAGGGGTTCTTCGTCAACCAGCACATCATCTGGCGGGTGGGCGACGAGGATGTCGCCGAGATGAACTGGCGCATCCTCAAATTCAGGCCGCGCGAGGATTCCGCGCCGTCACAGGTGCCGGCGGACCTGGATCCCGACGCCATGATGCGGCCCTCGATGTCGCGGGACACCGCGTTCTTCTGGGAGGGCGTGAAGGCGCACGAGTTGCGGATCCAGCGCCGCCCCGACGGCAGCCTGCAGCACCCGCCGGTGCCCGCGGTGTGGCAGGACAAGGCCCAGCCGATCGACTACCTAGTGGCCAGCGGCCGCGGCACGGTCTTCAGTTTCGTCGTGCACCATGCGCCTAAGGTGCCCGGACGCACGCTGCCCTTCGTCATCGCCCTCGTCGAACTCGAGGAGGGCGTGCGCATGCTGGGTGAGCTGCGCAACGTCGACCCGGCGAAGGTGGAGATCGGAATGCCGGTGCGCGCAACCTATATCGACTTCCCCGCCGGTGACAGCGGACCGGAGTGGACGCTGTATGCCTGGGAGCCGCAGGCATGAGCGCGCCGACCGTCGAGGTGGGCACCAAACTGCCCGAGCTGAAGCTCTACGGCGATCCCACGTTCATCATCTCGACCGCCCTGGCCACCCGCGACTTCCAGGACGTGCACCACGACCGCGACAAGGCGCAGGCCAAGGGCTCGAAGGACATCTTCGTCAACATCCTCACCGACACGGGGCTGGTGCAGCGCTATGTCACCGATTGGGCCGGGCCGTCGGCGTTGATCAAGTCGATCGGGCTGCGCCTGGGTGTGCCGTGGTACGCCTACGACACGGTGACGTTCTCCGGCGAGGTGACGGCGGTGGAGGACGGGCTGATCACCGTGAAGGTGGTGGGCCGCAACAGCCTTGGCGATCATGTCATCGCGACCGCCACGCTGACGATGGGGGATGCCTGATGTTGTCCGGGAAGGCCGCCATCGTCGGCATCGGCGCCACCGACTTCTCGAAGGACTCCGGCCGCAGCGAGCTGCGGCTCGCCGCCGAGGCGGTCCAAGACGCGCTCGACGACGCCGGCCTGACCCCGGCCGACGTCGACGGTCTCACCACGTTCACGATGGACACCAACACCGAGATCGCCGTCGCCCGGGCGGTCGGTATCGGTGAGCTGAAGTTCTTCTCCAAGATCCACTATGGCGGCGGTGCCGCGTGCGCGACCATTCAGCACGCGGCGATGGCCGTCGCGACCGGCGTTGCCGATGTGGTGGTGGCCTACCGGGCGTTCAACGAGCGGTCCGGCATGCGGTTCGGCCAGGTTCAGGCCCGGCTGGTGGGTGACGCTGCGGCCCAAGCCGATTCGACGACGGCGGACAACTCCTTCTCCTATCCGCACGGGCTTTCCACGCCGGCCGCGCAGGTGGCCATGATCGCCCAGCGGTACATGCATCTGTCCGGTGCCACCAGCCGCGACTTCGGCGCCATCTCGGTGGCGGACCGCAAGCATGCCGCCAGCAACCCGAAGGCGTACTTCTACGGCAAACCGATAACCATTGAGGATCACCAGAATTCGCGGTGGATCGCCGAGCCGCTGCGGCTGCTGGACTGCTGCCAGGAAACCGACGGCGCGGTGGCGATCGTGGTGACATCCGTGGAGCGGGCGCGCGATCTCAAGCAGCGGCCGGCGGTCATCGAGGCGGCGTCCCAGGGCTCCAGCCCCGACCAGTACACGATGGTCAGCTACTACCGCCCCGAACTGGGCCTGCCCGAGATGGGCCTGGTGGGCCGGCAGCTGTGGCAGCAGTCCGGCCTCAAGCCGTCGGACATCCAGACCGCGGTGCTCTACGACCATTTCACCCCGTTCACGCTGATTCAGTTGGAGGAGTTGGGATTCTGCGGCAAGGGTGAGGCCAAGGACTTCATCGCCGACGGCGCGGTCGAGGTGGGCGGCCGGCTCCCCATCAATACGCATGGGGGCCAGCTCGGCGAGGCCTACATCCACGGCATGAACGGGATCGCCGAGGGCGTGCGGCAGCTGCGCGGCACCTCGGTGAACCCGGTGCCCGACGTCGAGCACGTGCTCGTCACCGCGGGGACGGGCGTCCCGACGTCGGGCCTGATCCTGGGCTAGGCCAACGTGCCAACGCGCCAACGTGCCAACGCGCCTTCGTGCGCCGAAAGTGAAGCCACTGCGAAGAATTGGCGGGCGACTCGCAACAGTTTCACGCTGGGCGCGAAGGAGACGCATTGACGCTAGGCGGGGACCAGTTCGACACCGGACAGCACGACGGCGTTGTCGCGCGCGGGCGCGACGACGCTCGCCAGGAAACGGCCGTTCTCCTTCCAGATGCCGACCTTGAGCGTTTCGCCGGGGTAGGCCACGCCGGCGAAACGCGCGCCGTAGGCGGCCACCGCCCCGGCATCGCCGTCCAGCAGCGCATCGGTGATCGCCTTGCAGGTCATGCCGTAGGTGCACAGGCCATGCAGAATCGGCCGGGGAAACCCTGCGGCAGCGGCGAATTCGGGATCCGAGTGCAGCGGGTTGCGGTCGCCGCAGAGCCGGTACAGCAGCGCCTGCTGCGGCAAAATCGGCATCGACACCTCCAGGTCGGGGGCCCGGTCCGGCGCCGCGTCCGACGACCCACCCCCTGAAGGCCCACGCTCCCCGCCGAATCCGCCCTCGCCGCGGGCGAAGATCGACCGTTTCTGCGTCCACAGCAGGGTGCCGTCCGGCGCGCTGACCGTCGTCTCGCTCCAGATCACCGCGGCCTTGCCCTTGTCCCAGATATCGGTGAACCGGGTGACCGCGCGGGCCGAGCCCGACGGCGGCAGCGGCGCGGGCACCTCGACCCGCTCGGACGCGTGTAACACCTTGCCCAGCTCGATGTCGATGCCGGGAAACTTCACGGTCGGCGGTTTGGTGGCGTGAAAAGTCGCCGCCACGTTGCCGAATGTCGGCAGCACCTGCGGCGTGTCGTCGACCAGGTAACGAAGCTCGCGGAAATCCATCGGATCGGCGCCGGCGCCCAGCCCCAGGTGGTAGAGCTGGATATCGCTGCTGACCCAAGAGAATTCGATCGGCTCCAGCTCGGCGGCCAGGGCGACGTCCACGTCGATCGGCATGTCAGTTTTCTCCCGCTTGATCGGCGATGTGCAGCGCGGCCAGGTATCCGAAGGTCATCGCCGGCCCGATCGTGCCGCCCGGGCCGGGGTAGGTGTGTCCCATCACCGGGGCGCTGACATTGCCGGCCGCGTAAAGGCCTTCGATGATGGTCCCGTCGTCGCGCAGGGCGCGGCCGTGGACATCGGTGCGGATTCCGCCCTTGGTGCCGAGATCCCCCGGCACCATCTTGGCGGCGTAGTACGGCGGCTGACTGATCTCGCCGAGGTTGGGATTCGGCTTGTTGGTCGGGTCGCCGTAATACCTGTCGTAGGCGCTTTCGCCGCGGTGGTAGTCCTCGTCGACGCCCGACCGCGCAAAGCCGTTGAACCGCTGTACGGTGGCCACAAATTCGCCCGCTGGCAGCCCCGCCTTTGAGGCGAGCTCCTCCAACGTGTCGGCCTGGACGATCACGCCGGACTCCAGCCACTTGCGCGGAATACGTTGTCCGGGATTGAGTCCCGCGAAGATGTAGCGGTCCCGGTACCGCTGGTCGAACACCAGCCACGCCGGTATGTTCTCGCCCGGCCCGGGCCCCTGGCCGTATTCCCCGCCGTACATGTGATGGCAGGCCTCGACGTAGGGCATCGATTCGTTCATGAACCGCTTGCCCGACATGTTGACGATGATCGACCCGGGGGAATTGCGCTCCGACAGGGCGAACCACGGCGCGCCGACCAGCGGCACCGTCGGCCCCCACCACGCGTCCTCCATCAGATCGAGTGCGGCACCGAGCTTTTCGCCGGCGATGATGCCGTCACCGGTATTGGCCTTGGCGCCGACGGTCCACTCGGTGGTGATCGGCGCGCGCTGGTATTTCACCCGCATCTGCTCGTTGTGCTCGAAACCGCCGCTGGCCAGGATCACCCCTCGTCGGGTCCGGATCAGTTGGGGCTCGGCCGGTTCCGGCGCGGTGGTGTCGGTGACGTAGACGCCGCACACCGCCCCGTCCTCGACGAACAGGTCGGTGAGCGCGGTGTTCAGCCTGACCGGGACGCCCGCCCGTTGCAGGCCGATCCGCAACGGCCCGATCAGGGCGCGGCCCATGCCGACGAGGTTCTTGCCGGTCGCCTTCGCCCACATCGTGCGGGCGCCGACCCGCAGGCTGCGCAGCACGCCCCGCGGGTGCCGCTTCAGCTGGTTCAACCGCACGTAGTCCTGTTGCATCACAACGACATTCAGCGGCACCTTGCCGTAGGCGGGCTCGAGTCCGGCCTCGTCCTCGCCGAGCTTGCGCGCGTCGAACGGCTTGGGTTCGATCGAACGCCCCCGCGCGCGGCCCCCCGGCGCCTCGGGGTAGTAGTCGGAGTAGTTCGGGACCCAGCACATCTTCAGGGGTGTGTGCTTGAGCACGAACGACAGCATCTCGGGCCCGCGTTCGAGGTAGGCGTCGATGCGCTCGGGCTCGACGATGTCGCCGACGATGCCGTGCAGATAGGTGCGGGCCGCCTCGGCGGTGTCCTTGACGCCGTCGCGCCGAAGAACCTCGTTGTTCGGAATCCAGACGCCCCCGCCCGACCGCGCGGTGGAGCCGCCGAAGTGGGCCGCCTTTTCGATGACTACTGTCGAGAGGCCTCGGTGCGCGGCGGCGAGGGCAGCAACCATCCCGGCTCCGCCGCTCCCGACCACGACGACGTCGTACTCCTGCGCTGTCATGTAGAACACGTTATAGAATTGCCCGGGTCGGGCGCTACTGACCCGGTCACACGGACGAGGGGACTTCGGTAATGCTCACTGTTGCCACGCGCGACGAGCTGGCTGCCGACCTGGCGCAAGCCGAACGGAGCCGTCAGGCGATCGCTCCGTTGACGGCCGCCTACCCGGATATCGACGTCGTCGACGCCTATGAGATCCAGCTGATCAACATCCGGCAGCGCGTCGCCGAGGGCGCCCGCATCGTCGGCCACAAGGTGGGCCTGTCGTCGAAGGCGATGCAGCAGATGATGGGGGTCGACGAGCCCGACTACGGTCACCTGCTCGACGAGATGCAGCTGTTCGAGGACACCCCGGTCAAGGCGGCTCGCTATCTGCTGCCACGGGTAGAGGTCGAAGTGGCCTTCATCCTGGCCGAGGACCTGCCGGCGGCCGGTTGCACCGAGGACGACGTGCTCGCGGCCACCGAAGCCCTGGTTCCCGCGATCGAGCTGATCGACACCAGGATCACCGACTGGAACATCTCGTTGTGTGACACCATCGCCGACAACGCCTCGTCGGCCAGCTTCGTCCTGGGCGAGGCGCGGGTGTCGCCGGCCGACGTCGACGTCACCGCGATCGACGCGGTGCTGACCCGCAACGGCGAGGTGATCGCCGAGGGCCGCAGCGACGCCGTGCTGGGCAATCCGGTCACGGCGGTCGCATGGTTGTCCCGCAAGGTGGAAAGTTTCGGGGTGCGGCTGCGAAAGGGTGACATCGTATTGCCGGGTTCGTGCACGCGGGCGATCGATGCGCGGGCCGGAGACGAGTTCGTCGCCGACTTCAAGGGCCTGGGTTCGGTCCGGTTGTCGGTCGAATGATCTCGGATTACTTTTTGAATTAGTCCAAATACCAGGAGCTTTTGAAAGAGGACCGTCATGCCGTCTAAGGCAAGCGTGGCCATTGTCGGGTCGGGAAACATCAGCACTGACCTGCTCTACAAGCTACTGAGGTCGGACTGGCTGGAACCGCGCTGGATGGTCGGGATCGACCCGGAGAGCGAGGGTCTGGCCCGGGCCCGCAAGCTGGGTTTGGAGACCACCCACGAGGGGGTCGACTGGCTGCTGGCGCAGGCGGAGAAGCCCGACCTGGTGTTCGAGGCGACCAGCGCCTACGTGCACAGGGACGCGGCGCCCAAGTACGCGGCCGCGGGAATTCGCGCCATCGACCTGACGCCGGCCGCGGTCGGCCCGGCGGTGATCCCGCCCGCCAACCTGCGCGAGCACCTGGACGCGCCGAACGTCAACATGATCACCTGCGGCGGGCAGGCGACCATCCCCATCGTCTACGCGGTGTCGCGCGCGCTCGTCGACCATGGCGGGGTGCCCTACGCCGAGATCGTCGCGTCGGTGGCCTCGGTGTCGGCGGGCCCGGGAACCCGGGCGAACATCGACGAGTTCACCAAGACCACCAGCCGGGGCGTGGAAACCATCGGCGGCGCCAAGCGCGGCAAGGCGATCATCATCCTGAACCCGGCCGACCCGCCGATGATCATGCGCGACACCATCTTCTGCGCCATCCCCGAGGACGCCGACCGCGACGCCATCGCCAAATCCATCCACGAGGTGGTCGCCGAGGTGCAGACCTATGTGCCGGGATACCGGCTGCTCAACGAGCCGCAGTTCGACGAGCCGTCGATGAACTCCGGCGGCCAGGCCCTGGTCACCACCTTCATCGAGGTCGAGGGGGCCGGCGATTACCTGCCCCCGTACGCGGGAAACCTGGACATCATGACCGCCGCGGCCACCAAGGTCGGCGAGGAAATCGCCAAGGAGACGCTGTCGGTGGCAGGAGGAACGCGATGACTACCGACATCTTCTTCAACCCGATCTGGGACGTCCGGATGACCGACACATCCCTGCGGGACGGATCCCACCACAAGCGTCACCAGTTCACCAAGGACGAGGTCGGCGCCATCGTCGCCGCCCTGGATGCCGCCGGCGTCCCGGTCATCGAGGTGACCCACGGCGACGGGCTGGGCGGCTCGAGCTTCAACTACGGCTTCTCCAAGACGCCCGAGCAGGAGCTGATCAAACTCGCCGCCGAGACCGCCAAAGAGGCCAAGATCGCCTTCCTGATGCTGCCCGGGGTGGGCACCAAGGAGGACATCAAGGAGGCGCAGGACAACGGCGGGTCGATCTGTCGCATCGCCACGCACTGCACCGAGGCCGACGTGTCGATCCAGCACTTCGGGCTGGCCCGCGAGCTGGGCCTGGAAACCGTCGGGTTCCTGATGATGGCCCACACCATCCCGCCGGAGAAGCTGGCCGCGCAGGCCCGCATCATGGCCGACGCCGGTTGCCAGTGCGTCTATGTGGTCGACTCGGCCGGCGCGCTGGTCCTCGAGGGGGTGCACGACCGGGTCGCGGCGCTGGTCGCCGAACTGGGTGACGACGCCCAGGTGGGCTTCCACGGGCACGAGAACCTCGGGCTGGGGGTGGCCAATTCGGTGGAGGCCGTCCGGGCCGGCGCCAAGCAGATCGACGGCTCCTGCCGCCGCTTCGGGGCCGGCGCGGGCAACGCGCCCGTCGAGGCCCTCATCGGGGTGTTCGACAAGATCGGCGTCAAGACCGGCATCGACTTCTTCGACATCGCCGACGCCGCCGAGGACGTGGTGCGGCCCGCGATGCCCGCCGAGTGCCTGCTCGATCGCAACGCGCTGATCATGGGCTACTCCGGGGTGTACTCCAGCTTCCTCAAGCACGCGGTCCGCCAGTCCGAGCGCTATGGCGTGCCCGCCGCGGCGCTGCTGCACCGGGCCGGGCAACGGAAGCTGATCGGCGGCCAGGAGGACCAGCTGATCGACATCGCGCTGGAGATCAAGCGCGAGCAGGACAGCGGCGCCGCCGTCACGCACTGACGACGTCGTCAATTATGCGCGGGTAGCCTGGCGCGCATGACCGTGACATCCATGACAGCGAGCCGTTCTCGCCGCGGGATCTGCGGGGTGCTCGCCGGGGGACTGCTGACCGCTGTCGCCGCGACGGTGATCGCCCTGCCGGTGGCCGGCGCGGCTCCCCAATGCGATCAGACCGTGGGCAACTCCATCGATTCGTACCTGCAGCGGCATCCCGACCTGCACCAGCAGCTGGAAGCCAAGTCGCGGGCGGAGGGCGGTAACGGCAACGTCATCGACTACCTCAATCGGCATCCGGACGTGCGCCAGCATCTGATCGACCTGTCCCAGCAGTGCGTACCGTAGCGAGTCGGCCTCGTCCGTCAACGCCGCCGACGACGCGCGCGAACGTTCGCCATTGACGAAAAAGTAGAACACGTTCTAGCGTCTAGTCGTGTTCTCTGATCCCCTCACCGACGCCATCGCCGAGGCCGAGAAACTCGTCGCCGCCGCGCCGCACATCGAGTCCGAAGCCGACCTGCTCGAAGGGCTGCAATACCTGGCCGGGTGCGTCGCGGGCTGCATGCACCTGGCGTTCGACTACGAGCGCGACCACCCGTTCCTGCAGTCGGGCACCGGCCCGTTCACCAAGATGGGCCTGGACAACCCCGACACCCTCTACTTCGGCACCCGGGTGCACGCCGAGAAGGACTACGTGGTCACCGGCAGGCGGGGCACCACGACCGACCTGAGCTTTCAGTTGCTCGGCGGCGAATACACCGACGACAACGTGCCGGCCAGCCAGGCCGCGTTCGACGACCGCGAACTCGAGATAGCGGCCGACGGCAGCTTCGAGTGGCGGGTGCGACCGGCCAGCAACGGGCAACTGGTGATCCGTGAGGTCTACGCCGACTGGTCGGCGCAGCGCGGCACGCTGGCCATCTCCAGGCTGGACACCGCCGGCACCGCACCGCCGCCGCTGACCCGCCAGACCATCGAAAAGCGTTACGCCACAGCGGGATCCCAGCTCGTCAACCGGGTCAAGACCTGGCTACAGTTCCCGCAGTGGTTCTACCTCAACATCCCGGTCAACACGATGGTCGCGCCGCGGCTGACCCCGGGCGGCCTGGCCACCCAGTACTCGTCGGCCGGACATTTCGACCTGACGCCCGAACAGGCGCTGGTGATCACGATCCCGGTCTCCGACGCGCCGTATCTCGGCTTCCAGCTGGGCAGCATGTGGTACATCTCGCTGGACTACATCAACCACCAGACATCGCTGAACAACACTCAGGCCCAAGCGGATCCGGACGGCAAGGTCCGCATCGTCGTCGCCGACCGGAACCCGGGAGTGACCAACTGGGTCGAGACCCTCGGCCACCGGCGCGGCTTTCTGCAGTTCCGCTGGCAGCGGGTGTCCCGTCAGCTCACCGAGGCCGACGGGCCCGCCGTCGAGCTGGTGGACTTCGACGCGGTGCCGGCCGCGCTGCCGTATTTCGAGCACAACAAGATCTCGGAAGAACAGTGGCGCGAACGAATCGCGTTGCGGCAAAGCCAAATTGCGGCCAGGATGCTGGGGTAAACGATGACGGGGATGCTCAAGCGGAAAGTGGTGGTCATCAGCGGGGTCGGGCCGGGGCTCGGCACCACGCTGGCGCACCGGTGCGCGCGCGACGGCGCCGACCTGGTGCTGGCGGCCCGCTCCCTGGACCGGCTGGAGGCCGTCGCCAAGGAGATCGCCGACACCGGGCGCAAGGCGCTGCCGGTGCGCACCGACATCACCGACGACGACGACGTGAACAACCTCGTCGAGGCCACCATGGATGCGTACGGCAAGGTCGACGTGCTGGTCAACAACGCGTTCCGGGTGCCGTCGATGAAACCGTTGGCGGGCACCACGTTTCAGCACATCCGTGACGCGATCGAGCTCAGCGCGCTGGGGGCGTTGCGGCTGATCCAGGCCTTCACGCCGGCGCTGGAAGAGGCGGGCGGATCGGTCGTCAACGTCAACTCCATGGTGCTGCGGCACTCGCAGGCGAAATACGGCGCCTACAAGATGGCCAAGTCGGCCCTACTGTCGATGTCGCATTCGCTGGCCACCGAGCTGGGCGAGAAGGGCATTCGCGTCAATTCCGTTGCGCCCGGCTATATCTGGGGTGACACGCTGCAGTCATACTTCGAGCATCAGGCCGGCAAGTACGGCACGACGGTGGACCAGATCTATGCGGCCACCGCGGCGAACTCGGATCTCAAGCGGCTGCCCACCGAGGACGAGGTGGCCTCGGCGATCCTGTTCATGGCCAGCGACCTGTCCAGCGGCATCACCGGGCAGACCCTGGACGTCAATTGCGGGGAGTACCACAACTGATGTCAGATCGCACCGACATCGGCACGGTCGAAGAGCTGCACGCCTCGGCCACGAAGCTGACCGGCCTGGACGACTTCGGCACCAACGACGACAACTACCTCGAGGCGCTGGAGGTCCTGCTGGACTCGTATCGGCGTGAGGCGGGCCTGACGGTGTTGGGCAGCAAGATGAACCGGTTCTTCCTGCGCGGCGCGCTGGTGGCCAGGCTGCTGTCCGAATCCGCGTGGAAGCAATACCCGCAGCACGCCGACGTCGCCGTTGAACGGCCGATCTTCGTCACCGGGCTGGTCCGCACCGGCACCACCGCGCTGCACCGGCTGCTCGGCGCCGACCCCGCGCATCAGGGCCTGCACATGTGGCTGGCCGAGTTCCCGCAGCCGCGCCCGCCGCGCGAAGAGTGGGAGTCAAACCCGTTGTACCGCCGGCTCGATGAGCAGTTCACCCGGCATCACGAGGAGAACCCCGGCTACACCGGCCTGCACTTCATGGCCGCGTACGAGCTGGAGGAATGCTGGCAGCTGTTGCGGCAATCGCTGCATTCGGTGTCCTACGAAACCCTCGCGCACCTACCCAGTTACGCGCAGTGGCTGTCGCAGCAGGACTGGACGCCGTCGTATCAGCGGCACCGCCGCAACCTGCAGCTGATCGGGCTCAACGACGCCGAGAAGCGTTGGGTGCTGAAGAATCCCAGCCATCTCTTCGCGCTGGACGCGTTGATGAAGACCTATCCCGACGCGCTGGTGATCCAGACCCACCGGCCGGTCGAGACGATCATGGCGTCGATGTGCTCGCTGGCCCAGCACACCGCCGAGGGCTGGTCGACCTCGTTCGTCGGCGCCCAGATCGGCGCCGACGCAATGGAAACCTGGTCGCGCGGCCTGGAGCGGTTCAACACCGCGCGCGCGAAGTACGATCCGGCCCAGTTCTACGACGTCGACTACCGCGACCTGATCGGCGATCCGCTGGGCACCGTGGCCGACATCTACCGGCACTTCGGCCTGACGCTGACCGACGAGGCGCGGGCGGCGATGGAAAAGAGCCATGCCGAAAGCCGGTCCGGCGAGCGCGCGCCCAAACACGCGTATTCACTTGCCGATTACGGGCTGACGGTGGAAACGGTCAAGGAGCGGTTCGCGGGGCTGTAGGGCGATCGACTCAGTCGTCGTCTGGCGGCAGATCCAGATAGCCCTCCGCGACCGCGTGCTCGATGCTGTCGCTCAACTTAGGGCAGGACCGGGTGCGCGCCGGATCCCCGCCGGACGCACGCACCTCGGCGAAGTGCGCGCACCGCCGGGACGCCTCGGTGTTCCATTGCACCGCGGTGTGCCCCGGGCCCAGCCGCCTGACGGTCACCGTGACGTGACAGAACCGGCAATCCACCGGCAACAGCCCCGACGTCAGGTAGCGCTCACGATCGGCGCGACTGGACGCGGCGACCGCGGCGGCGCGCTGCGGGTCGTCGGCGAAATCCCCTGACTTCGACCAAGAGTCGCCGCCACCGCCGTCGTCGGCGGACCGCTCGTCGTGGTCGTGCTGATCGCCGTGCAGCAACAGCATCGACCGGGCGAGTCGATCGACGTCAGGAACTGCCGGCTGATCGTCGGTCATGTCGGTCAGTGTTGTTCGGCGGGAACGTCTTCGGACTCCCTGGCCTTTAGGTTCTCCTGGACCTCGGCGTTCCAGTATTCGTTGGCGCGCGTGGTGTCCACCTCGATCTCGAAGCGCTCCACCATCTCCGGCTTGATGTCGGCGACGTCGACGTAGAACTGCTCATACCAGCGGCGCAGCTGGTAGACGGCGCCGTCCTCCTCGACCAGCAGCGGGTTGTCGATGCGGGTCTTGTGCTTCCAGATCTCGACGTCCTGCAGAAAGCCCTTGCTGACACCCTCGGTGAACACCCGCGACAGCTTCTCGGTCATCTCTTCGTCCATGCCCTTGGGCTTTTCGACGATGACGCCCCACTGCAGCACGAACGAATTCTGGGTCACCGGGTAGTGGCAGTTGATCAGGATCGACTCGGCCTTGTAGCCGCCGTAGCTGTTGTGCAGCCAGTTGATCATGAACGAAGGCCCGAAGTAGGACGCCTCGGAATCCAAATGCGCCTCACCGTAAGACGTGCCGAGGTCATCGACATCCGGCCGGCCCACGTTGTGCAGATACTGCGACGCGATGTGACCCTCGAAGACGTTCTTGAAGTACGTCGGCAACCCGAAATGGATGTAGAAGAAATGCGCCATGTCGGTGACGTTGTCGATGATGTCGCGGCAGTTGGAACCCTCGATGAGGATGCGGTTCCACCGCCAGTCGGTCCACTCGTCGCTGTGGGCCTCGGGGATCTCGGGGATCCGGACCGCGGGGTCCGGCGGGTTGCCCTCGTGGTCGTGCCAGACGAACAGCAAGCCGCCGCGCACGTCGGTCGTCCACGACCGGGTGCGCGCCGTCTTGGGCGTGCGCTTCGCGTACGGCACCAGCTTGCAGCGCCCGTCGCCGCCCCAGCGCCAGTCGTGGAACGGGCAGGCCACCTCGTCGCCCTTGATGGTGCCCTCGGACAGGTCGCCACCCATGTGCCGGCAGTAGCCGTCCAGGACCTTGAGGTCGCCGTGCGAGTCGGCGAAAACCACCAGCTTGGTGCCGAACGCCTGCACCGCGTGTGGTTTCCCGTCCCTGAAGTCCTTGGCGACGCCCAGGCAGTGCCAGCCACGTGCGTACCTGGTCGGCAAGGCGCCGGGATCGATTTCCCGGATGCCGACCGGTTTGGTGTCGGTACTCACCTGTCACCTCCAGCTTGCGAGCCCTCTAACTAGAACACGTTACAGTTTTCCGGTTGGCATGCGCAACGACGCCGGTCCTGGCCACGTGATATTCACGCTGGGGTATATGTAAACGATGCCGCTGTTTTCTTTCGAGGGTCGCTCGCCCCGGATCGATCCCACCGCGTTCGTGGCCCCGACGGCCACCCTGATCGGCGACGTCACCGTCGAGGCGGGGGCGTCGGTCTGGTTCAACGCCGTGCTGCGCGGCGACTACGGGCCCATCGTCGTGCGGGAGGGCGCCAACGTGCAGGACGGGTCGGTGCTGCACGCGCCGCCGGGTATCCCGGTCGACATCGGCCCCGGAGCGACCGTCGCGCACATGTGCGTCATTCACGGCGTTCACGTCGGGTCCGAGGCGCTGATCGCCAACCACGCCACGGTTCTCGACGGCGCGGTGATCGGCGCGCGCAGTCTGATCGCGGCCGGGTCGCTGGTGCTCGCCGGCTCCCAGATCCCGGCCGGGATGCTCGCCGTCGGATCGCCGGCCCAGGTGAAGGGGCCGATCGCCGGAACCGGCGCGGAAATGTGGGTCAACCTCAACCCGCAGGCGTATCGCGATCTGGCGCAGCGGCACCTGAAGGGGCTGGAGCAGATCTAGGTCGGTTAGCCCGACACCTTCTTGGTGTTCGCCGCCGCGCGGTCCATCTCCCAATACGCGCGCAGGGCGAGCAGCTTGCCCTCGTCGTCGGCCCTGTAGGTGAACACGCCGTCCGCCGTCGTCTGGTAGTCGCCCGTCGTGATGAGGATGTGCCCGACGTTGGCTTCCTCGTTGCCGCACTGATACGTGTCGCGAAAGACGAACTCGATCTTGGTGGTCGGGGCGATGGCCTTGTCCCAGAACGCCGAGATCGCGTCGCGGCCCCGGTGCCCCTTGCCGTCGGGGTCGAAAACCGACGGCCCGATGGGGTCCTCGACGATCGCGTCGTCGGCGAACACCGCCAGCCACGCTTCCTTGTCCCTGGCGATGACGGCCTCGCGGGAGCGGCGGCCCGCCTCGTGCGCGGGGTTCATCTCAGGCCTTCCCTTTCTTGGCGGGCTTGTCGGGTTTGTCGGCGCCGACCACCCACATCGAGTAGTACTGCGAGCCGCCACCGTAGGCGTGGCCCAACGCTTTTCGGGCGCCGGGGACCTGGTGATCGCCGCCCTTGCCCATCACCTGGATAGCCGCCTCGGCGAAGCGGATCAGGCCCGAGGCGCCGATCGGGTTCGACGACAACACCCCACCCGACGGGTTCACCGGCAGCCGCCCGCCGATCTTCGTCTCGCCGGCCTCGGTGAGCTTCCAGCCCTCACCCTCGGGCGCAAACCCGAGGTTTTCCAACCACATCGGCTCGAACCACGAGAACGGCACGTAGATCTCGGCCGCGTCGATCTCGTCGATGGGGCTGCTGATGCCGGCCGCCTCCCACAGCGCCGCGGCCGCGTCGCGCCCGGCCTGCGGGCTGACCTGGTCGCGCCCGGCGAACTGAAGCGGCTCGGTGCGCAGCGCGGTGGCGTGGATCCACGCCACCGGATGCCCTTGCGCCAGCCGGGATTCGGCGATCTCCTCGTCGCCGATCACCACGGCGCAGGCGCCGTCGGAGGAGGGGCACGTCTCGTCGTAGCGGATCGGGTCCCACAGCATGGGCGACTCCATCACCTTCTCCAGGGTGATGTCGGGCTGGTGCAGGTGCGCCAGCGGGTTGCGGGCCCCGTTGAGCCGATCCTTGACCGCGACCATGGCGCCGATGTTCGTCGGGGCACCCGAGCGGCGGATGTACGACCGCACGTGCGGCGCGAAGTAGCCGCCCGCCCCGGCGCCCACCGGCTTGATGAACGGGATCGGAATCGACAACGCCCACATGGCATTCGACTCCGACTGCTTCTCCCACGCCATCGCCAGCACCCGCCGGAACTTGCCCGACTGGACCAGGCTGGCGGCCACCACGCCGGTGGACCCGCCCACCGAACCCGCGGTGTGCACCCGGATCAGCGGCTTGCCGGTGGCCCCCATGGCGTCGGCCATGAACAGCTCCGGCATCATGACGCCCTCGAAGAAGTCGGGGGCCTTGCCGACCACGATGGCGTCGATGTCGTCGAACGTCGAACCGGAGTCGGCCAGCGCCTTGTCGATGGCCTCGCGCACCAGGCCGTTCATCGAAACGTCCTGTCGCTTGGCGACATACTTCGTCTGCCCGGTCCCCAGCACCGCGGCGAGGACCGCTCCCGCACCGGCCATCAGTTTTTCCCTTCCATGACCGCGACCAGGTTCTGCTGCAGCGCCGGCCCGCTGGTGGCGTGCGCCAGCACCCGCTCCGCCGAGCCGTTCCAGATATGTTGGGCCGCAAACCCGATGCGCTCGAGTCCGGCGACGAACATCGGGTTGGCCGACAGCGCGCCGCCGGACGGGTTGACCTTCGTCGCCCCCGGAATCCGGATCGCCTCCGCGATGATCAGGTGCTGGTGGGTGAAGGGCGCGTGAATCTCGGCGACGTCGAGGTTGCGGATGTGTCCGCCGGTGGCCGCCCTGGTCGCCGCCGTCGTCGACGGCGACTCGGTGAGGTCGCGCGCGCCCAGCACGGGGGACTCGATGCGATGCTCGATCCCGGTGATCCACGCCGGGTTCTCGCGCAGTTCGCGGGCGCGGTCGTCGGCCGCGAGCACGATCGCGGCGGCCCCATCGGTGATCGGTGCGATGTCGTGGCGCCGCAGCGGGTCGGCGAAAAACGGCCGCTCGAGCAGGTCGTCGAAGTTGATCGGCGGTTCCACGGAGTCCACCCTTTTGGCTTGCGCGAACGAGTCGAAGGCGACCCGTGCCATCTGCTCGAAGTTCCACTTTTCGTTGTCGAGCCCGATGCGCGCCTGCAGCCCCGCGATCGACACCGAGTCCGGCCACAGCGGCGCGACGGTATAGGGATCGGTCTGCCGCGACAGGATCCGGCGCAGGTTTCCGGCTGAGGACTTGCCGAAGCCGTACACCAGCGCGGTGTCGACCTCACCGGTCAGGATCTTGATGTAGGCCTCGTACAGGGCCCAGGCCGCGTCCATCTCCACGTGCGACTCGTTGATCGGCGGGACGGCGCCGATCGAGTCGATCGCCGAGATGAACGAAAACGCCCGTCCGGCAAGGTAATCCGAAGACCCCGAACACCAGAAGCCGATGTCGGCCTTGGTGATGCCGAGGTCCTCGTAGAGCTGGGCGAAGCACGGCATCAGCATCTCGACGCCGTTGGTGGTGCCGTCGGTGCGGCGGACATGCGGGGCGTGGGCAAAGCCGACGACCGCGACGTTGCGAGCGCTCATTGCAGGTGGGCCCTTTACAGGTGGTGCTTGTAGGTGTCGTAGTCGGCGTCGGGTTCCCCGGTCGGCCGGAAGTACTCGATGTTGTCGATGCCAAAACCCCACTCCTCGCGGGGTTTCCACACCGCCTCCACGCGCATGCCCATCCGCACCTCGTTCGCGTCGACGTCGGCGACCAGATGCAAGAACGGGATGTCGGCCCCGTCGAGCAGCACGTAGGCCGCCACGTAGGGCGGCTTGATGCGCTGACCCTTGAACGGGATGTTGATGATCGCGAACGTCGTCACCGTGCCCTTGTCCGGCAGCTCGACGAACTCGGTGGTCGGCTGGCCGGTCGCGGGGTCGGCGCCGTGCGGCGGGAAGTACACCTTTCCTGTTTCGGGGCCGTCGCCCCCCGTGCGCGCCCCCAGCAGCTTGCCCTCGGCGATGGCCCGCAGGTAGGCGCTCTCCTCGTGCGAGGCGGTGTGCTGGATCGTCAACTCGATGGGCGTCTCGATCACGGTCACCGGTTCCCGGTCGCCCTCGGGCTCCGGCACGGGCTCGGCTTCCCCGCCGAGGGCGAAGTACGCGATGTCGGTGATGGCGCCCACCGGCTCGTCGACCCAGTGCGCGTGCACCCGGGCGCCGGTGCGGATGGCGTCGGCCTCGCCGGCGTCCACCGCGTGGAGCAGCGGGGTGTCCGCGCCGTCGAGCTTGATCAGGGCCCAGGCGAACGGCCGCTGCAGCGGCTGGCCCTCCAGCGGCTCGGGCTGCCAGGTCCAGGACACGACGGTGCCGACGGTCGACACCGGTACCATCTCGCCCAGCGGCTCATAGGTAACCGGGTCATATTCCGGCGGCGGCACATGCACCCGGCCATCCGATCCGCGCGCCCCGAGGATGCGGCGCTCACGCAGTGCGGTGAAGAACTTGCTGAGCGTGGGGCCCACCGAACGGGTGTAGTCGAATTGCAGTGTCAGTGGCGCGGAGAGGGGCGGCTCAGGGTGGTCGATCAAGGTCGGGCCGCTCGAACTGGCTGTCACGCCTTCGAGTAGAACAGGTTCTAAGAATCGTTTCAACACCGGGTATCGGCTGAAAGGCGGACATCATGAAGCTGGGGTTGCAGCTGGGGTACTGGGGCGCTCAGCCGCCCGAGAACGCCGGAGAGCTCGTCGCCGCGGCCGAGGCCGCCGGGTTCGACGCCGTGTTCACCGCCGAGGCATGGGGATCCGACGCCTACACGCCGCTGGCCTGGTGGGGCTCGTCGACCAGCCGGGTGCGTCTGGGTACGTCGGTGGTTCAGCTGTCCGCGCGCACCCCGACGGCGTGCGCGATGGCCGCGCTGACGCTCGACCACCTGTCCGGCGGCCGGCACATCCTGGGCCTCGGGGTGTCCGGCCCGCAGGTGGTGGAGGGCTGGTACGGCCAGCCGTTTCCCAAGCCGCTGGCCCGCACCCGGGAGTACATCGACATCCTGCGGCAGGTCTGGGCCAGGGAGAAACCGGTGACCAGCGACGGCCCCCACTACCCGCTGCCGCTAACGGGCTCCGCGACAACCGGACTCGGCAAGCCGCTCAAGCCCATCACCCACCCGCTGCGCGCCGACATCCCGATCATGCTGGGCGCCGAGGGGCCGAAGAACGTCGCGCTGGCCGCCGAGATCTGCGACGGCTGGCTGCCCATCTTCTACACGCCGCGCATGGCCGACATGTACAACGAATGGCTCGACGAGGGGTTCGCGCGGCCCGGCGCCCGCCGCAGCCGGGAGGACTTCGAGGTCTGCGCGACCGCGCAGGTGGTCATCACCGACGACCGGGCGGCGGCGCACGCCGCGATCAAGCCCCACCTGGCCCTCTACATGGGCGGCATGGGCGCCGAGGACACCAACTTCCATGCCGACGTCTACCGGCGGATGGGCTACGCGGACGTGGTCGCGGAGGTCACCAAGCTGTTCCGCAGCAACCAGAAGGACAAGGCCGCCGCGATCATCCCGGACGAACTCGTCGACGACGCCATGATCGTCGGCGACATCGACTACGTGCGTAAGCAGATCGCGGCCTGGGAGGCCGCCGGTGTCACCATGATGGTGGTGTCCGGTCGCACCCCCGAGCAGGTACGCGAGCTGGCCGCCCTGGTCTAGGCGGTCCTTGCCAGGGTGTTAGAACGCGTTCTAGATTGACCGGATGACAGCCTCGCAGCACACCATCGCCGGCACGGTGCTGACCATGCCGGTGCGGATCCGCAAGGCCACCCAGCACATGGCGATGTTCTCGGTGGACGCCGACGCCGCGCAGCGTCTGATCGACTACAGCGGCCTGCGGGTGTGCCAGTACCTGCCCGGGCGCGCGATCGTCGTCCTGATGTTGATGCACTACATCGACGGCGACCTGGGCCAGTACCACGAATTCGGCACCAGCGTGATGGTCAATCCGCCCGGGTCGACGGCGAGCGGTCCACGTGCCCTGCAGACCGCCGGCGCCTTCATCCACCATCTGCCCGTCGACCAGCCGTTCACGCTGGAGGCGGGGACCAAGATCTGGGGCTACCCGAAGGTCATGGCGGACTTCACCGTTCGCGACGGCGGTCGGTTCGGGTTCGATTGCACTGTCGACGGTCAACTGGTGATCGACATGGAATTCCGCCGCGGCCTGCCGTTTCGGCTCACCCCGCGCACGCAAGCTCAGCGCAGCTACTCGCACCGCGACGGCATCACCCGCGAGACCTCCTTCGAACACACGCTGGACGGGGTGCGCAACCGGCTTGGGGGAGTGCGCGTCCGGCTGGGCGATCACCCCTATGCGAAAGAGCTGGCGTCGCTGGGCCTTCCGAAGCGCGCGATGCTGTCCAGCTCGGCTGCCAACGTACAGATGACATTCGGTGACGCTCAGGAGATCTCATGACGACGATGACAAGGCCGGACGTCGACCTGACCGACGGCGCGTTCTATGCGGGTGACTCCCATGCCGTCTACCGCTGGATGCGGGAGAACGAGCCGGTCTTCCGGGACCGCAACGGGCTGGCCGCCGCGTCGACGTATCAGGCCGTGATCGAGGCGGAGCGCAACCCCGAGTTGTTCTCGAATGCCGGCGGCATCCGTCCCGACCAGGACGGCGTCGAGATGATGATCGAGATGGACGATCCGCAGCACCTGTTGCGCCGCAAGCTCGTCAACTCCGGCTTCACCCGCAAGCGCGTGAAAGACCAAGAGGCCAAGATCGTTTCGCTGTGCGACACGCTGATCGATGCGGTGTGCGAACGCGGCGAGTGCGACTTCGTGTGGGACCTCGCCGCGCCCCTGCCGATGGCCGTCATCGGCGACATGCTGGGTGTGCGCCCGGAGGAACGCAAGATGTTCCTCAGGTGGTCCGACGATCTGGTCAGCTTCTTGAGCAGCACCGCGGCGCAAGAGGATTTCCAGGTCACCATGGATGCCTTCGCCGCCTACAGCGAATACATGATGGGGATGATCGCGGCCCGCAAGGAGCAGCCGACCGACGATCTGGTCAGCGTCCTGGTGCACGCGGAGGTCGAAGGATCGCGGCTGGAGGACCACCAGATCGTCACCGAGGTCCTGCTGCTGCTGATCGGCGGCGACGAGACCACCCGGCACACGCTGTCCGGCGGAACGCGGCAGCTGCTGCTGCACCCCGATCAGCACCGGCGGCTGGTCGCCGACCTCGGCCTGCTGCCCAACGCCATCGAGGAGATGCTGCGCTGGACCGCGCCGGTGAAGAACATGGCCCGCACCATCACCGCCGACACCGAGTTCCACGGCACCGCGCTGCGCCAGGGCGAGAAGATGATCCTGCTGTTCGAGTCGGCGAACTTCGACGAAAAGGTGTTCAAGGATCCCGAGAGCTTCGACATCGAGCGGTACCCGAACAACCACCTCGCCTTCGGCTTCGGGACACACTTCTGCCTCGGCAACCAGCTCGCCCGTTTGGAGCTGTCGATCATGCAGACACGCCTGCTGCAGCGCCTTCCGGACATGCGCTTGGCGTCGGATGCCGAGCTGCCGCTGCGCCCGGCGAACTTCGTGTCGGGCCTGGAGAAGATGCCGGTGGCGTTCACCCCGAGCGCGCCGCTGGGCTAGCCGTCCCTGCTGCGCCGAGAGTGAAACTGTTGCGAAAAATCCGCCGCGGATTCGCAACAGTTTCACTCTCGGCGCGCCCACGCCGCTGATACCCGAGCGATGATGCCGCCCTCGGTGTCCTCGGCCGTCACCCGAATGTCGATCCAGCCGAGCTCGGTCAGTGCTTCCGCACGCCAGATGTCGTGGTTGAACCGCCTTCGATCCATCCAATGGTGGTCGCCTTCGTAGTCGACGCCCAACTTGATGTGCTCCCAACCCATGTCGACGACGGCGACCAGTTGGCCGTATCCGTCGTAGACCGGGATCTGAGTCTGCGGCGGCGGGAAGCCCGCGCGGATCAGCAACAGCCGCAGCCATGTCTCGCGTGGTGATTCGGCGTCCGGGTCGACGAGCGGCAGCGCGACGCGGGCACGCCGGATGCCGCGGCGGCCCTTGTACCGCTCGGCGAGCAGCTCGACGTCGGCCATCTTGAGGTGTGTTGCGCGGGCAAGCGAATCGATGGCGGCGACTGCCTCACCGGTCGGGTGGCGGCAGGCCAGGTCGAGGGCGGTCCGCGCCGGCGTTGTCACTTGCATGCCGTGGAGCACCGCGATCTCGTCGTCTTCGATGCGGTCGGACCAGATTCGGATTGTCGACGGAGCGTGGCGATTGTCGTAGATGATCTCCGCAGGGCGATGGGCGTCGACCCATTTGGCGCCGTGCAATGCCGAAGCGGAGCGGCCGGCCAGCACGCCCCGTCGCCGAGACCACAACCATGCCGCCTTCGCCCGGACCACCGCGGTGACGTCGGCGTCACGCGGAACGAAGACGTCGCGATGGATGGCAACGTATCGGCTGCGCAATGCGTATGGCGTCACACGACCGGATGCGACGGCCTCGCTACCGACAAATGGCTCATCCATGCGCGGGAGTGTGCCCGATGCGACTGACACATCGGCGAAAGTGAAGCTGTTGCGAAAAACGCGCCCGGAAATCGCAACAGTTTCACGCTCGGCGGAGAGGGAGGGGCGGTTCGAGGGGCGGAGAGGGAGGGGCGGCGCGAGAGGGACCGGCCGCGTCAGCGGCCCGCGGCTAGCGGCTAGCGGTTCTTGAATTGGGGCTTGCGCTTCTCGGCGAACGCGCGCGGGCCCTCCTTGGCGTCGTCGGACATGAACACCTTGATGCCGATCTGGGTGTCGATCTTGAACGCGTCGTTCTCGTTCAGGCCCTCGGTCTCGCGGATCGCCCGCAGGATCGCCTGCACGGCCAGCGGCCCGTTCGCCGCGATCACGTCCGCGATCTCGAGGGCCTTCGTCAGCGCCTGGCCGTCGGGGACGACGTACCCGATCAAGCCCATCTCCTTGGCCTCGGCGGCGGTGATGTGGCGGCCGGTCAGCAGCAGGTCGCACGCGACCGTGTAGGGGATCTGCCGCACCAGCCGCACGGCCGAGCCGCCCATCGGATACAGGCTCCACTTGGCCTCCGAGATGCCGAACTTGGCGCTCTCGCCGGCGACCCGGATGTCGGTGCCCTGCAGGATCTCGGTGCCCCCGGCGATCGCGGGGCCCTCGACGGCGGCGATCAGCGGTTTGGTCAGCCGGCGCCCCTTCAGCAGGGCGTCGATACGCGACGGGTCGTAGCTACCGTCCCTAAAAGATTCACCAGGTGGCCGTTTCGTTGCTGTCTTGAGGTCCATGCCCGCGCAGAAGTAGCCCCCGGCCCCGGTCAGGATGCAGCACCGGATGTCGTCGTCCTCGTCGACGCGGTCCCAGGCCTGCACCATGATTTCCATCATTTCGGTGCTCAGCGCGTTGCGGGCGTGCGGCCTGTTCAGCGTGACGATCAGGGTGTGACCGCGCTGCTCGACCAGCGCGTCGGGTTGGTTTTCGGGTTCGCTCACAGTCCCCGCCTTCCTTACTGAGCTTGTCAAGAAATGTAACACGTTCTAGTTTGGGTCCGTGGCCCTGAATATTGCCGATCTCGCCGAGCACGCCATCGACGCTGTGCCCGACCGTGTCGCCCTCATCTGCGGCGATGAGAAGCTGACCTACGCCCAACTTGAGGAGAAGGCCAACCGCCTCGCGCATTACCTGCTGGATCGGGGCGTCAAGAAGGACGACAAGGTCGGGCTGTACTGCCGCAACCGCAACGAGATCGTCATCGCGATGCTCGGCATCGTCAAGGCGGGCGCCATCCTGGTGAACGTCAACTACCGCTACGTCGAGGGCGAGCTGCGCTACCTGTTCGACAACTCCGACATGGTCGCGCTCGTCCACGAGCGCCAGTACTCCGACCGCGTCGCCAACGTGCTGCCGGACACCCCCAACGTCAACACGATCCTGGTCGTCGAGGACGGGAGCGACAACGACTACCAGCGCTACGGCGGCGTCGAGTTCCACTCCGCGATCGCGCAGGGCTCGCCAGAGCGTGACTTCGGCGAGCGCAGCCCCGACGACATCTACCTGCTCTACACCGGCGGCACCACCGGGTTCCCGAAGGGCGTGATGTGGCGCCACGAGGACATCTACCGGGTGCTGTTCGGCGGAACCGACTTCGCCACAGGCGAATTCGTCAAGGACGAGTACGACCTGGCCAAGGCCGCCACCGAGAACCCGCCGATGATCCGGTACCCAATTCCGCCGATGATCCACGGCGCCACCCAATCCTCCACGTGGATGTCGCTCTTCGCGGGCCAAACCACCGTTCTCGCACCGGAATTCAATGCCGAAGAGGTGTGGCGCACGATCCACGAACACAAGGTGAACCTGTTGTTCTTCACGGGTGACGCCATGGCCCGGCCGCTGCTCGACGCGCTGCTGGCCCACCCGGACGAGTACGACCTGTCGTCGCTGTTCCTGCTGGCCAGCACCGCGGCGCTGTTCTCGCCGAGCATCAAGGAGAAGCTGCTGGAGCTGCTGCCCAACCGGGTCATCACCGATTCCATCGGCTCGTCGGAGACCGGCTTCGGGGGCACCAGCATCGTCACCAAGGACGCGCCGCACAGCAGCGGCCCGCGGGTGACGATCGATCACCGCACCGTCGTCCTCGACGAGGACGGCAACGAGGTCAAGCCCGGCTCGGGGGTGCGCGGCTTCATCGCCAAGAAGGGCAACATCCCGGTCGGCTACTACAAGGACGAAGAAAAAACCCGGCAGACCTTCCGCGTTATCAACGGCGTCCGCTACGCCATCCCGGGCGACTACGCCCAGGTCGAGGAGGACGGCACGGTCACCATGCTGGGCCGCGGTTCGGTGTCGATCAACAGCGGCGGCGAGAAGATCTACCCCGAGGAGGTCGAGGCCGCGCTCAAGGCGCATCCCGACGTCTTCGACGCGTTGGTGGTCGGGGTGCCCGATCCCCGTTACGGTCAGCATGTGGCCGCCGTCGTGCAGGCCCGGCCGGGGGCGCGGCCGACGCTGGCGGAGCTGGACAGCTTCGTGCGCTCCGAGATCGCCGGATACAAAGTGCCACGCAGCCTTTGGCTCGTCGACGAGGTCAAGCGTTCGCCGGCCGGCAAACCCGACTACCGCTGGGCCAAGGAACAGACAGAGGCGCGGCCCGCCGACGACGTGCACGCCGCCCACGCGACCGCCTGAGCCGCCGGACGGTGTGACCGACTTCGTCAAGCACCAGCCCGGAGCGCCTGCCGGCTTCTTCGGTTGGGAGGCCGCGGGGTTGCGTTGGCTTTCCAGCGTCGACGGCGGGGTGCCCTGCGCCCAGGTCGTCACCTTCGATGCGACGAGCCTGACCCTGCGGCGGCTCGAGTCGGCGGCCCCGAGCCCGGCGGCGGCGCGCGTGTTCGGCAACCGGCTGGCCGTCACGCACGATGCGGGGGCCGCGGCGTTCGGCGCGGGCCCCGACGGCTGGGACGGGCCGGGGTTCTTCGGGCCGTTGTCGCAGCCGCTGCCGATGTCGCTGCGGCGGCACCGCAGCTGGGGCGAGTTCTACGCCGCGGAGCGGCTGGCCCCGATGGCCGAGCGCGCGGCGCCGCGGCTGGAGGCTTCCGCGCGCGACGCGATCGACTCCGTCGCGGCGCGTTGCCGGGCGGGCGACTTCGACGACGACGACGGGCCGGCCCGGCTGCACGGCGACCTGTGGAGCGGCAACGTGATGTGGACGCCCGGCGGGGTGGTGCTGATCGACCCGGCCGCGCACGCGGGTCACCGCGAGACCGACCTGGCGATGCTCGCGCTGTTCGGCTGCCCGCACCTCGACACCGTCCTCGCCGGCTACCAGGAGGTGCGATCGCTGAAACCCGGCTGGCGCAACCGGATTGGGCTGCACCAGCTCTTTCCGCTGCTGGCGCACGTGGTGCTGTTCGGCGGCGGCTACGCGCGGCAGACGGAGACCGCCGCCCGGGCCGCGCTGGCCGCTTGACCCCGGCGGGCTAGTGTCAGACCTCGATGACGATCGACGTGTGGATGCAGCATCCGACCGTGCGGTTCCTGCGCAGCGACATGCTGGCCTCGCTGCGGCGCTGGACGGGCGGCTCCATTCCGGACGCCGACATCCCGATCGAGGCGACCATCGCGGCGATGGACGCCGCCGGCGTCGACCTGGGCCTGCTCAGCGCGTGGCGCGGGCCGAACGGACAGGACCTGGTTTCCAACGACGAGGTCGCCGAGTGGATTCGGTTGCACCCGAACCGGTTTGCGGGGCTGGCCGCCGTCGATCTCGATCGCCCGATGGAAGCGATCCGCGAGTTGCGGGGCCGCGTGCGCGACGGCGGCTTCGTGGGGCTGCGGGTGGTGCCCTGGCTGTGGAACGCGCCGCCCACCGATCGCCGCTACTACCCGCTGTTCGCCGAGTGCGTGGAGCGCGGCGTGCCGTTCTGCACCCAGGTCGGCCACACCGGCCCGCTGCGACCGTCGGAGACCGGGCGCCCCATCCCGTACATCGACCAGGTCGCCCTCGACTTTCCGGAGCTGGTCATCGTGTGCGGGCATGTCGGCTACCCGTGGACCGAGGAGATGGTCGCGGTCGCCCGCAAACACGAGAACGTGTACATCGACACGTCCGCGTACACGATCAAACGGCTGCCGCAAGAGCTCATCAGGTTCATGAAAACCGGTACGGGACAACGGAAAGTCCTGTTCGGCACCAACTACCCGATGATCGCCCCCGCGCACGCCCTGGCCGGCCTGGACGAACTGGGGCTGACCGACGAGGCCCGCCACGATTTCCTGCACGGCAACGCCGGGCGCGTTTTCAGACTGGAGGCACACTCGTGAACGGTGCTCAGGCCCTGATCAACACCCTGGTCGACGGCGGCGTCGAGGTGTGTTTCGCCAACCCGGGCACGTCGGAGATGCACTTCGTCGCCGCACTGGACACGGTGCCCGGGATGCGCGGTGTGCTGGCCCTCTTCGAGGGCGTGGCCACCGGCGCGGCCGACGGGTACGCCCGCATGGCCGGCCGGCCGGCGGCGGTGCTGCTGCACCTGGGCCCCGGGCTGGGCAACGGCCTGGCCAACCTGCACAACGCCCGCCGCGCCGGGGTGCCGGTCGTGGTCGTCGTCGGCGACCACGCCACCTACCACAAGAAGTACGACGCGCCACTGGAATCCGACATCGACGCGCTCGCCGGCACCGTCTCGGGCTGGGTGCGCCGCACGGCGGCGGCCGGCGACGTCGCGGCCGACGCCGCCGCCGCGATCGCCGCCAGCCGGTCCGGCCCCTGCGTCGCGACCCTGATCCTGCCCGCGGACGCGTCGTGGTCCGACGGGGCCGAGGTCGCCGAGCTGACCCCCGCGCCGCCCGCGGGCGTCGACCCGACTCCGGCGCCCGGGGTGCTGCAGGTGCTGCGGTCGGGCGAGCCCACGGTGATCATGGTGGGCGGGGACGCCACCCGCGGACCCGGGCTGTCCGCGGCCGCGCGGATCGCCGAGGCGACCGGGGCGCGCTTGCTGTGCGAGACGTTCCCGACGCGGCTCGAGCGCGGCGCGGGCGTGCCGGCCGTCGACCGGCTCGCGTACTTCGCCGAGGCCGCCACCGCGCAGCTCAACGGCGCCAAGCATCTGGTGCTGGCCGGCGCCAGGTCGCCGGTGTCCTTCTTCGCCTACCCGGGGATGGCCAGCGACCTGGTGCCGGCCGGCTGCGAGGTGCACACGCTCGCCGGGCACACCGGCGCGGCCGACGCGCTGGCCGCGTTGGCCGACGAGATCGCGCCCGGGACGGTCGCCTCGGCGGCGGCCGCATCGCGCCCGCAGCTGCCGACCGGTGCGCTGACCGCCGCGTCGGTGGCCGACGTGATCGGCGCGCTGCTGCCCGAGCGGGCCGTCGTCGTCGACGAGGCGACCACGTCGAGTCTGCCGCTGCCGCAGGCCACGGCGGGCGCGCCGGCCCACGACTGGTTGACGCTGACCGGCGGGGCGATCGGCTACGGCATCCCGACCGCGGTCGGTGCCGCGGTCGCCGCGCCCGACCGGCCGGTGCTGTGCCTGGAGTCCGACGGGTCGGCCATGTACACGATCTCGGGCCTGTGGACCCAGGCGCGGGAAAACCTCGACGTGACCACCGTCCTCTACGACAACAGCGCCTACGACATCCTGCAGATCGAGCTGGCGCGGGTGGGCGCCGGGTCGGCCCCAGGCCCTCGGGCGCTCGACCTACTCGACTTGTCAAGGCCGACAATGGATTTCGTCAAGATCAGCGAGGGCATGGGAGTTCCCGCCCGCCGCGCCACCACCGCGGAGGAGCTCGCCGACGCGCTGCGGGCGGCCTTCGCCGAACCCGGGCCGCACCTGATCGACGCGGTCGTCCCGTCAATAACGCGCTAGCCCGGGGAGCCGGCTCAGCAGCCAGTCGGCCAGGGCGTCGAGAACCTCCACGCCCGTCTCGAACACCCCGTCGGAGACCTCGGCGGCCAGCGCCACGCCCCACTCCCCGGACGGTGTGGGCACGATCCCGAACTGCCGTACCAGGTAGTCACCGTTTACCCCCGGTCCCCAACCGCCTTTTGCGGCAAGGCCTTTGGCGGCCAGCCCCCACCGCTGGCCGGCGGTGAGGCGCCGCATCATGTCGACGACGTCGGCCGAATCGGGGATGGACGCCAGCTCGGCGGCGAACCGCGCCTGGCGCTGCAGGGTCCACTCGGTCTGCCCAAATGCGGTGTAACCGCGGCGAAGCCGGCGCGATTCCACCACGGTGGCGGTGTCACCGCCCTCGGCGATGACGCCCTGCACCTGCCGCGCCGCGTCCGCCGGATCGCCCAGACCGGACCACAACTGCTCGGACGCGCGGTTGTCGGATTCGGTGATGGCCTTCACGGCAAGGTCCTTGGCGCGCAACCAGTCGCTGCGCAGCGCCGCGATCGCCAACGGCACCTTGATCGTCGACCAGGCGACACCGGACCACCACCGGCCCAGTGAATACGTCCGGTCCGGGCGGGCGATCGCGATGCCGACGCTGCCCGGCACCGCGGCGGCAAGCTGGTCGAAACTCGCTTCGAGCGCGAGCTCGAGGGGTCGGGACGTCATGTGCCTACCGGCGGATCGGCCACACCGGTTCGCCGCACTCGACGCCCTCGGACGCCAACTGCCGCTTGAGGACCTTGAAGGTCACCGTGCGCGGCAGCTGTGCGCAGACCCTGACGTACGACGGCCACTGCTTGGGTCCTAAGTCCGGTTGTTCGGCCAGGAAGGCCCGGAATTTCTCCGGGTCGAACTCGGTGCCGGGCGCCAGCACCAACGCCGCCATCACCTGGTCACCGACGACCGGATCGGGCACCGCATAGACCGCCACCTCGGCCGCATCAGGATAGCGCAGCAGCACCCGCTCGATCGGAGCCGCGCCGAGGTTCTCGCCGTCGACCCGCATCCAATCGCCAAGTCTCCCAGCAAAGTAGGCGTAGCCGGCCTCGTCGCGGTAGGCGAGGTCGCCACTGTGGTAGATCCCGCCCGCCATCCGCTCGGCCTCGGCGGCCTCGTCGTTGTAGTACCCCTCGAAACGGCCCGACCCCGCGGTGTTGACCAGCTCGCCGACCACCCCGACCGGGCACGGCTCGCCGGTGTCGGGGTCGACGATGTCCAGGCCCTCGGTGAGCGGGCCCAACGCGCCCGGCGGGGTGTCGGGGGTGCGGGCGATCGCCACACCGCCCTCGGTGGAACCGAACCCGTCCTGCACGACACACCCGAACCGGCGGCCGAAGCGCTCGACGTCGGCGGGCACGCCCTCGTTGCCGTACACCGCCCGCAGCGGGTTGTCCGCATCGTCGGGCCGCTCGGGGGTGGCCAGCACATACGACAGCGGCTTGCCCACGTAGTTGGCGTAGGTGGCGCCGTAACGACGGACGTCGGCCAGGAAGTTCGACGCAGAGAACTTGCGCCGCAACGCGATTGACCCCTGGCACGCGGCCGCCACCGCCCAGCCCACCAGCACCGCGTTGGAATGGAACAGCGGCATCGACACGTAGCAGACGTCGTCGCGGCCCAGGCCGAAGCGCTGCGTCATCGTCACGCCGGCGATCGCGACCTTGCCGTGGCTGCACTTCACCGCCTTGGGGTCACCGCTGGTGCCCGACGTGAAGATCAGCATGAACAGGTCGGCGGACGAGGCGGAGCGAAAACGCACCTCGGCGTCCCGATGCGCGCCCACCTCGTCGGCCCAGTCGGCGGAATCGACGTTCAGGTGCTCGATATCGCCCAGCGTGACGGCCGATTTCGTGTCGGCCAGCACCAGCTGGCAATCGGCCCGGGCGATGTCGCGGGCCAGCGCCTCGCCGCGGCGCACCGGGTTGAGGCCCACCGGCACGATGCCCGACATGCCGGCCGCCACCAGCATCGCCGAGAAGAACGGCGTGTTCTCCAGCAAGACGCCGACGTGCGGTGGCCGTGCCGGGTCGAGGCGTTCGCGCAGGGTCGCCGCGATCGCGGCGCCGTGCCGGAGGTGGTCGCGCCAGCTGGTGAACGAATCCTCGAAGTGGACGCCGCGGTCGTCGATCTCGGCCAGCGGCACCAGCAGTTCGGTGACCGTGCGGTCGGTTGCGCCGCTAAGCAGGGGTTTCCGCCAGTTCACGGCCGATGCGACGCAGCTGCCCGGTCGCGCCGCCGAGCGCGAACTCGGTCTCCTTGGCGGCCAGGAAGTAGCGATGCACCGGGTGATCGGTGTCGACGCCGACGCCGCCGTGCACGTGCACGATGGTGTGCGCCACCCGATGGCCGGCGTCGGCGGCCCAGAACGCGGCGCTGGCCACGTCGACGTCGGCGGGCAGATCCTCCGAGACCCGCCACGCCGCCTGGGTGAGCGTCAGCCGCAGCCCCTTGACGTCGATGTAGCCGTCGGCCAGCCGCTGCCCGACCGCCTGGAAGCTGCCGATCGGGCGGTCGAACTGCTCGCGGGTGCGCGCGTATTCGGCGGTCATCTGCAATCCCCGCTCGAGCACGCCGAGCTGAAACGCGGTGCGGCCCAGGGTGGCAAGCGTCTCGAGCCAGGCCACGGTCTCGGCGCCGCCGACCTTCCGGCCGCCGGCGACCTCGGTCCCGTCCAGCGCCAGGTGGCCCGCGCTGCCCAGGCCCGTGGTCTGCAGCGCGGTCACCGTCACGCCCGGGTCGTCGGCGGCGACCAGGAAAACGGCTGCGCCGGAATCGGTTTGGGCGGGAACCAGGAAGGCGTCCGCGACCGGGCCGAAGCCAACCTGGGTGCGGGTGCCGGTGAGACGGTAGCCGTCCCCCGCGGGGGCGGCCTGCACCGGCCCCTCACCCATCTCGCCGGCGAGGGCGACGGTGAGGATCTTCTCGCCGGCGACCGCCGGCGCGCCCCAGCCCTGCTGCAATTCCTCGGAGCCGAACCGCGCCAGCGCCCCGGCGCCCAGGACGACCGAGTCCAGGTAGGGCACCGCGGCCAGCTGGTGGCCCAGCGCGACCAGCACGGCGGTTTGCTCGAGCACCCCGAAACCGTCGCCGCCCAGCGACGCCGGCGCGGCGCTGGTCAGGATGTCGGCCTCGATGAGCTTGCGCCACAGCTCGCGGTCGAACCGCTGGTCGAGCCCGTCCAACTCGCGCTGGTGCTCCGGTGTGCACACCGCGTCCACGATGGTGTCGACCAGCCCGCCGAGGTCGTTCGCCGCTTCGGTTGTCCTGAAATCCATGAATGTCGTCCTTAACTCAGCGGCTGGCCCGGGGCAATCCCAGCGCGACCATCCCGATGATGTCGCGCTGCACTTCGTTGGTGCCGCCCCCGAACGTCAGGATCAGGCACGCCCGGTGCATCCGCTCGACCCGGCCGCGCAACAGCGCGCCGGGCGAGTCCGGACGCAGCGTTGCCGCGGTGCCCAAGACCTCCATCAGCAGCCGGTAGGCCTCGGTGGCCAGCTCGGTGCCGAACACCTTGGCCGCCGACGCGTCGGCCGGCCCCAGCGAGTCGCTGTCCGACGACGCGAGTTCCCAGTTGATCAGCTTGAGCACCTCGGCCTTGGCGTGCACCCGGGCCAGGTTGAGCTGCACCCACTCCGAGTCGATGAGCCGGGCCCCGCCGTCGTCCTTGGTGTGCTGCGCCCACTCGCGGACCTCGCGCAGGGCCACGATGATGGGTTGCGCCGACACCAGGGCGACGCGTTCGTGGTTGAGCTGGTTGGTCACCAGCTTCCAGCCGCCGTTCTCCTCGCCGACCAGGTTGGTCACCGGCACCCGCACGTCGGAGTAATAGGTGGCGCTGGTGTCGGGGCCGGCCATGGTGTGCACCGGCGTCCAGGAGAAGCCGTCGGCGGTCGTCGGGACGATCAGCACCGAGATGCCGCGGTGCTTTTTCGCCTCGGTGTTGGTGCGCACCGCCAACCAGACGTAGTCGGCGTACTGGATCAGGCTGGTCCACATCTTCTGGCCGTTGACCACATAGTCGTCGCCGTCGCGCACCGCGGTGGTGCGCAGGTTGGCCAGGTCGGTGCCGGCGCCGGGCTCGGAGTAGCCGATGGAGAAGTGCAGGTCGCCCGCGGCGATCTTGGGCAAGAAGAACTTCTTCTGCTCGTCGGTGCCGAACGCCATGATCGTCGGCGCCACGCTGTTGATGGTCAAAAACGGCACCGGGGCGCCGGCGATGGCGGCCTCGTCGGTGAAGATCAGCGAGTCCATCGGGGACCGATCCTGGCCGCCGTACTCCTTGGGCCAGTTCAGGGTGAGCCAGCCGTCCTTGCCCATCTGCGCGACGGTCTCCCGGTAGACGTTGCCGACGCCGATTTCGCCCTGCGTCGAGCTCAGCGCCTCGCGGCGCTCCGGGGTCATCAGCGTGCTGAAGTACGACCGCAGCTCGCGACGCAGCTCCTCCTGTTCAGGGGTGTAACTGATGCGCATTCCAGCCGTCCTTCGGTTAAGCGTCGTCGACCAACGGCCACCCGTTCGTCTCCCCGGTTGTAACACGTTCTAGTCTTGGAATCCAGCGACCGTTTCGCCAGACGTACCGGGGCCCTATGGTGGAGCTACATACCGATAGGGCGTGTGCTCAGGTTGAAGGCCAGGTTCAAGGAGGGTGCCGTGCGGGTGATCGTGGATCGTGACCGGTGTGAAGGTAACGCGGTGTGCATGGGAATCGCGCCGGACATCTTCGAGCTGGACGATGAGGACTACGCCGTCGTGAAGACCGATCCGATTCCGCCCGACCGGGAGCAGCTGGCCGAGCAGGCGATCGCCGAATGCCCGCGCGCCGCACTGCTGCGCGAGGACTAGCGGCCGGCCACCGAAACTAGAGGTATTCATAAATTGACTAGCAGCACGAACGCGACCGATCTGTCCGGAAAGGTCGCGGTGGTCACCGGTGCGGCCGCGGGCCTGGGGCGCGCCGAGGCGCTCGGCCTGGCCCGGCTCGGCGCCACCGTCGTCGTCAACGACATCGCCTCGGCGCTGGACGCCTCCGACGTGGTCGACGAGATCAACTCCGCGGGGACCAAGGCCGTCGCCGTCGCCGGGGACGTCAGCCAGCGCGCCACCGCCGACGAGCTGATCGGCTGCGCCGACGGGCTGGGCGGGCTGGACATCGTGGTCAACAACGCCGGGATCACCCGCGACCGGATGCTGTTCAACATGTCCGACGAGGAATGGGACCTGGTCATCGCGGTGCACCTGCGCGGCCACTTCCTGCTGACCCGCAACGCCGCCGCCTACTGGCGCGCCAAGGCCAAGGACGCGGGCGGGTCGGTCTTCGGCCGGATCGTCAACACCGCGTCCGAGGCCGGCCTGGTGGGCCCGGTGGGGCAGGCCAACTACGGGGCCGCCAAGGCGGGCATCATCTCGCTCACCCTGACGGCCGCCCGGGCGCTGGGCCGCTATGGGGTGTGCGCCAACGCGATCTGCCCGCGGGCCCGCACCGCGATGACGGCCGACGTGTTCGGCGCCGCACCAGATATAGAGGAAGGCGCCATCGACCCGCTGTCGCCGGAGCACGTGGTGCGCCTGGTCCAGTTCCTGTCCTCGCCCGCGGCCGCGGAAGTCAACGGCCAGGTGTTCATCGTTTACGGCCCGCAGGTGACGCTGGTCGCGGCGCCGACCGCGGAGCACAGGTTCATCGCCGAGGGCGCGGAATGGGACCCCGCCCAACTCAGCGCCACACTGCGGAATTACTTTGCTGGCCGTGATCCGGAAAAGAATTTTTCCGCGGTCGGACTGATGGAGCAATAACGATGCCGGGGGAGTTCACGGGGGGAAATCGGCGAGTAGAACATGTGTCAGATTGATTACGGTGCAACGGCCTGACCTGGACAAATTAACGCTTTGGATAGAGAAATGCCGTTCATTGACACGGTGAACTTCTTCTGAGTTAATATGATCCGGCTCACACCGAGCCGCTTGTGTCCGAAGGCCGCGCTAAGGCGAAACGTAGGCTTCGCCGCGAGCAGCAGAGGGGGGTGCGTAAGTTGAGGCAACAACTTGCGGTCCCGGCTCGCGCCGTCGGCGGCTTCTTCGAAATGATGATCGACACGGGCCGCGCGGCTTTCCGGCGGCCCTTCCAATTCGGCGAGTTCCTGGACCAGACGTGGATGATCGCCCGCGTGTCGCTGGTCCCCACGCTGCTGGTGTCCATCCCCTTCACCGTCCTGGTGGCGTTCACCCTCAACATCCTGCTGCGTGAGATCGGTGCGGCCGACTTGTCGGGCGCCGGAACGGCGTTCGGCACCATCACCCAGCTGGGCCCGGTGGTGACCGTGCTCGTCGTGGCCGGCGCCGGCGCCACGGCGATCTGCGCCGACCTGGGTGCCCGCACCATCCGCGAGGAGATCGACGCGATGCGGGTGCTGGGCATCGACCCGATCCAACGGCTCGTCGTGCCAAGGGTTTTGGCGTCCACCGTGGTCGCGCTGCTGCTCAACGGGCTGGTGTGCGCCATCGGCTTGTCCGGCGGTTACGTGTTCTCCGTCTTTCTTCAGGGCGTCAACCCGGGCGCGTTCATCAACGGGCTGACCGTGCTCACCGGGCTGCGCGAGCTGGTGCTCGCCGAGGTCAAGGCGCTGCTGTTCGGCGTGATGGCCGGGCTCGTCGGGTGTTACCGCGGCCTGACGGTCAAGGGTGGGCCCAAGGGCGTCGGCAACGCCGTCAACGAAACCGTCGTGTACGCGTTCATCTGCCTGTTCGTCATCAACGTGGTGATGACCGCCATCGGCGTGCGGATCACGGCGAAGTGACGGGACGAGTGAGCAACCGATGAGCTACGACGTGACTTACCGGTTGCGCAACGCGGTGTCGAGGGTGCTGCAGGGGCCGGTCGACGACTTCGGTGAGCAGGCGTTGTTCTACGGCCAAACCCTGCGCTACGTCCCCAACGCGCTCACCCGGTACCGCAGGGAGACGATCCGCAACATCGCCGAGATGACGCTGGGCGCAGGCGCTCTCGTCATGATCGGCGGCACGGTCGGGGTCGCGGCCTTCCTGACGCTGGCCTCCGGCGGCGTCATCGCCGTGCAGGGCTATTCGTCGCTGGGCAACATCGGCATCGAGGCGCTGACCGGGTTCCTGTCGGCGTTCCTCAACGTGCGCGTCGTCGCCCCGGTGATCGCGGGCATCGCGTTGGCGGCCACCATCGGCGCCGGCGCCACCGCCCAATTGGGTGCCATGCGGGTGTCCGAGGAGATCGACGCCGTCGAATGCATGGCGGTGCACTCGGTTTCCTACCTGGTGTCCACTCGGCTGATCGCCGGCCTCATCGCGATCGTCCCGCTGTATTCGCTGTCGGTGCTCGCCGCGTTCTTCGCCGCCCGCTTCACCACGGTGTACATCAACGGGCAGTCCAAGGGGCTTTACGACCACTACTTCAATACGTTCCTCATACCGTCCGACCTACTGTGGTCGTTCCTGCAGGCGATCGTCATGTCCATCGCGGTGATGCTCGTCCACACCTATTACGGCTACAACGCGCACGGCGGGCCGGTCGGCGTCGGCATCGCGGTCGGCCAGGCGGTGCGGACATCGCTGATCGTCGTCGTCGTCATCACTTTGTTCATCTCGCTCGCCGTCTACGGCGCGTCGGGTAACTTCAACCTCTCCGGATAAGGGGCCGCTCACAAGACATGGCAGAAGGCGAATCGCGACGCAGCACAGTCCGGCTGGCAGCAGCGCTGCTGGCCGGATTGATCGTGGCGTTCACCGCCCTGACATATCTGTCCTACACGGCGGCTTTCGCCTCGACCGACACCGTCACCGTCTGGTCCAAACGGGCCGGGCTGGTAATGGACAAGGGCGCCAAGGTCAAATACCGCGGCATCCAGATCGGCAAGGTGTCCGACATCGCCCACAAGGACGACCAGGCCCGGCTGACGCTGGCCATCAACAGCGACCAGATGCATTTCATCCCTTCCAACGCGACGGTGCACATCGCGGGCAACACCATCTTCGGGGCCAAGTCGGTGGAATTCATTCCGCCCCCGACGCCCTCGCCGACGTCGCTGCGCCCGGACGCGCAAGTCGAGGCGTCGGCGGTGGCGCTGGAAGTCAACACCTTGTTCCAGTCGCTGATCAACCTCCTGCACAAGGTCGACCCGGTCGAGCTGAACGGCACGCTGAGCGCGTTGGCCGAGGGCCTGCGCGGGCACGGTGACGACTTCGGTTCCCTGCTGTCGGGGCTGAATACCCTGACGCGGCAAGCGAACCCGAAGCTGCCCGCCCTGCAGGAGGACTTCCGCAAAACCGGCATCGTCACCAACAACTACGCCGACGCCGCGCCCGACCTGAACACGATCATCGACAACCTGCCGACGATCAACAAGACGGTTGTGGACCAGCAGCACAACCTCGACGACACGCTGTTGGCGACGATCGGCCTGGCCAACAACGCCTATGAGACGTTGGAGCCGGCCGAGCAGAACTTCATCGACGCCATCAACCGGCTGCGGGCGCCGATCAAGGTCGCCCACGACTACTCGCCGGAATTCGGCTGCCTGTTCGCCGGAATCGAGCGGGGCATCAAGGAATTCGCCCCCCTGCTCGGCGTTCGCAAGGCGGGCCTGTTCACGTCGTCGAGCTTCGTGCTGGGCGCGCCGTCGTACACCTATCCGGAGTCGCTGCCCATCGTCAACGCCTCCGGAGGCCCGAATTGCCGCGGGCTGCCGGACATCCCGACCAAGCAGACCGGCGGGTCGTTCTATCGCGCGCCGTTCCTGGTCACCGACAACGCCAACATCCCGTACGAGCCGTTCACCGAGCTTCAGTTCGACGCGCCCTCGACGCTGCAGTTCTTGTTCCACGGCTCCTTCGCGGAACGGGACGACTTCTGATGGCGGCGTCGGGCATGCCGTCGCACCGGTCGATGGTGATCAAGGTCAGCATCTTCGCCGTGGCCATGCTGATCGTCGCGTCGGGCCTGGTGGTGATCTTCGGTGACTTCCGCTTCGGTGACGAAAACACTTACCATGCAACCTTTACCGACGTGACGAAGTTGAAGGCCGGCCAGAAGGTGCGCATCGCCGGGGTGCCGGTCGGTTCGGTGACCGGCATAAAGCTCAACCCGGACAACACCGTCGACGTGGCGTTCGGGGTCGCCCGGCGCTACACGCTGTATTCGTCGACGCGTGCGGTGATCCGGTACGAGAACCTGGTCGGCGACCGGTTCCTGGAGATCACCTCGGGCCCTGGGGAACTGCGCAAGCTGGCGCCCGGCGGCACGATCAACTCCCAACACACCCAGCCCGCCCTGGATCTCGATGCGCTGTTGGGCGGGTTACGGCCACTGGTCAAGGGTTTGGATGCCGACAAGGTCAACACCATCAGCAGCGCGGTCATCCAGCTGTTGCAGGGCCAGGGCGGAGCGTTGTCGAACGTGCTGGCCGACACCAGCGCCTTCTCGACGGCGCTGGGCCAGCGCGACCAGCTGATCGGTGACACGATCATCAACCTCAACACGGTGCTGGGCACCGTCGACCAAAAAAGCGCGCAGTTCTCCGCCAGCGTCGACCAGCTGCAGCAGTTGATCACCGGGCTGGCCAAGAACACCGACGCGATCGCCGGGGCGATTCCGCCGCTGGCGTCGACGACGACGGATTTGACTGAGCTGCTGAAGAATTCGCGCCGGCCCCTGCAGGGCATCCTGGAAAACACCCGGCCGCTGGCGACCGAGCTGGACGACCGAAAGGCCGAGGTGAACAACGACGTCGAGCAACTGGGCGAGGATTACCTGCGGCTTGCGGCGCTGGGCGCGTACGGGTCCTTCTTCAACATCTACTTCTGCTCCGTGTCGATCAAGATCAATGGGCCGGCCGGCAGCGACATCCTGATCCCCATGGGCGGCCAGGTGGATCCGAGCAAGGGGAGGTGCGCTTTTGCCAAGTAACGCAAGGCGTGAACGTGACCCCCTGCGCACCGGCATCTTCGGCGTGGTGCTCGTGGTGTGCGTCGTATTGCTCGCATTCGGCTACGCCGGCTTGCCGTTCTGGCCGCAGGGCAAGACGTACGACGCCTATTTCACCGACGCCGGCGGCATCTCGCCCGGCAACTCGGTTTACGTCTCGGGTTTGAAGGTCGGCAAGGTGTCCTCCGTCGGCCTGGCCGGCGACAGCGCCAAGGTGACGTTCAGCGTGGACCGGCACGTCGCCGTCGGTGACCAGTCACTGGCCGCGATCCGCACCGACACCATCCTCGGCGAGCGTTCGATCTCGGTGACCCCGGCCGGCTCCGGCAAGGCGACCACCATTCCGCTGAGCCGGACGACCACCCCGTACACGTTGGCCGGCGCGCTCGAGGATCTGGGTCACAACGCGAACGATCTGGACAAGCCGCGTTTCGAGCAGTCCCTGAACGTGCTCACCGATACGCTGCGCGACGCCACCCCGGAGCTGCGCGGAGCGCTCGACGGCGTGGCATCGCTGTCGCGCACCCTGAACCGCCGCGACGAGGCGCTGCAGGGGCTGCTGGCGCACGCGAAGTCGGTGACGGCGGTGCTGTCGCAGCGCGCGGATCAGGTCAACAAGCTGGTCACCGACGGCAACGAGTTGTTCGCCGCGCTCGACGAGCGCCGCGCCGCGCTGGGACAGTTGATCTCGGGCATCAGCGGTCTGTCCGAACAGATCTCGGGCTTCGTCGCCGACAACCGCAGGGAGTTCGGCCCGGCCCTGAGCAAGCTCAACTTGGTGCTGAGCAACCTCAACGAACGCCGCGACTACATCACCGAGGCGCTCAAACGACTGCCCACCTATGCCACCGAACTGGGCGAGGTGGTCGGGTCCGGACCGGGATTCAACGTCAACGTGTTCAGCGTGCTTCCCGCGCCGATGATGGCGATGGTCTTCGACTTCTTCTACCAGCCCGGCAAGCTGCCGGCCAGCCTGTCGGACTACCTGCGCGGGTTGATTCAGGAACGCTGGATCATCAGGCCGAAATCGCCATGAGAAGGATCGCCGGCAGCAGGGGGCTGCGCTACGCCACCGTCATCGCGCTGGTCGCGGTGTTGGTGGGGGGCGTGTATGTGCTTTCCTCGCAAGCCAACAACCGAACCGTCGTCGGCTACTTCACCTCCGCCGTGGGGCTCTATCCCGGGGACCAGGTGCGCGTCCTCGGCGTTCCCGTCGGCTCGATCGACACGATCGAACCGCGGCCCACCGACGTGAAGATCACCATGTCGGTGTCCAGGGACGTGAAGATCCCCAGGGACGCCAAGGCCGTCATCATCTCGCCGAACCTGGTGTCGGCGCGATTCATTCAGCTCACCCCGGCATACACCGGCGGGGCGGCGCTGCCCGACGGCGCAAGCATTGACCTGAATCACACCGCGGTCCCGGTGGAGTGGGACGAGGTGAAACAGGCGCTGACGCAGTTGGCCGTCCAGCTGGGTCCGACGACGGCGTCGGCGCAGGGGCCGTTGGGCAGGGCGATCAACCAGGCCGCGGACACGCTGGACGGCAAGGGCGAGTCGTTCCACAACGCCTTGCGTGAACTGTCGCAAGCCGCTGGGCGCCTGGGGGATTCGCGCAGCGACATTTTCGGCACCGTCAAGAACCTGCAGGTGCTGGTCAACGCCCTGTCGAACAGCAACGAACAGATCGTGCAGTTCGCCGGGCACGTCGCGTCGGTGTCGCAGGTGCTCGCCGACAGCTCGCGCCACCTGGACAACACCCTGGGCACGCTGAACCAGGCGCTCTCGGACATCCGGGGATTCCTGCACGAAAACAACTCGACGATCATCGATACGGTCAACAACCTCAACGACCTGGCGCAGACGCTGAGCGACCAGAGCGACAACATCGAGCAGGTGCTGCACGTCGCCGGCCCCGGTATCGCCAACTTCTACAACATCTATGACCCCGCCCAGGGCACGCTGAACGGCCTGTTGTCGATACCGGAGTTCGCCAACCCGGTGCAATTCATCTGCGGCGGCTCCTTCGAGACCGCCGGCGGCCCGGAGGCGCCCGACTACTTCAGGCGCGCCGAGCTCTGTCGCGAGCGGCTGGGCCCCGTGCTGCGCCGCCTCGCCGTGAACTACCCGCCGGTGATGTTCCACCCGCTCAACACGATCACCGCCTACAAGGGCCAGATCATCTACGACACCCCGGAAACCCAGGCCAAGGCGGCCACCCCGATTCCGCAGCTGACCTGGATACCGGCGCAGGGTCCGCACCCGGCGCCGCCGGCGGCGAACCCTGCTGATCTGCAGAGCCTGCTCCTTCCGACCGCGCCGCAAGCGGGTCCCCCGCCGGGCTCCGCGTTCGGTCCCCTGCCCGGCCCCCCGCCGAACGCACCCGGCCCGCCGGCGCCGACCGATCAGGCCGGTGGCGGATGAATCGGATCTGGTTGCGCGGCAGCGCTTTAGCGGCGGGCAGCGTGCTGCTGGCCGGTTGCCAATTCGGCGGGCTGAACTCGCTGGTGATGCCGGGGACGGCCGGTCACGGCAGCGGCGCGTACACCGTCACCGTCGAGATGCCCGACGTGGCGACGCTGCCGCAGAACTCGCCGGTGATGGTCGACGACGTCACCGTCGGCAGCGTCTCCGGCATTTCGGCCGAGCAACGTGCCGACGGATCCTTCTATGCCGCAGTGAAGTTGGCGTTGAACAAGGACGTCGTGTTGCCCGCCAACGCCACCGCGACGGTCGCCCAGACGTCGCTGCTGGGTTCGATGCACATCGACCTGGCTCCCCCCAAGGGCAAGCCGGCCACCGGCCGACTGAAGGGCGGGTCCACGATCTCGGAGGCCAACACGGGCCGCTATCCCACCACCGAAGAGGTGCTGTCGGCCCTCGGCGTGGTGGTGAACAAGGGCAATCTCGGTGCGCTGGAAGAGATCACCGACGAGACCTACCAGGCCTTCGCCGGCCGGCAGGACCAGTTCGTCGACCTGGTCCCCAGGCTGGCGGAGCTGACCGCCGGACTCAACCGGCAGGTCAACGACATCATCGATGCGGTCGACGGGTTGAACCGCTTCTCCGCGACCCTGGCGCGCGACAAGGACAACCTGGGCCGGGCGCTGGACACGCTGCCCGAGGCGCTTCGCGTGCTCAACAAGAACCGCCCGCACATCGTCGAAGCGTTCGCCGCGCTGAAGAAGCTGGCGCTGGTGACCTCCAACGTGCTGGCGAAAACCAAGGTGGACTTCGCCGAGGACCTCAAGGGCCTGTATTCGGTCGCCAAGACGCTCAACGACAACCGGAAGAACTTCGTCACCTCGCTGCAGCTGCTGCTGACGTTCCCGTTCCCCAACTTCGGCATCAAGCAGGCCGTGCGCGGCGACTACCTGAACGTCTTCACCACCTTCGACCTCACCCTGCGCCGAATCGGTGAAACGTTCTTCACCACAGCGTATTTCGACCCGAACATGGCCCACATGAACGAGATCCTCAACCCGCCCGATTTCTTGACCGGCGAGATGGCCAACCTGTCCGGACAGGCGGCCGACCCGTTCAAGATTCCGCCCGGCACGGCTTCAGGGCAGTAGGGCGGCAGAGATGATCGACAGACTGACCAGGGTCCAGCTCGCCATATTCGCGGTGATCACCGCGATCACGCTGACCGTCATGGCGGTCTTCTACCTGCGGCTGCCGGCCACGTTCGGCATCGGCACCTACGGCGTGAGCGCCGACTTCGTCGCGGGCGGCGGGCTGTACAAGAACGCCAACGTCACCTACCGGGGCGTCGCGGTCGGCCGGGTGGAGTCGGTGGGGCTCAACCCCAACGGCGTCACGGCCGAAATGCGGCTCAACAGCGGCACGCCCATCCCGTCGAACGTCACCGCCACCGTCAAGAGCGTGTCGGCCGTCGGGGAGCAGTACATCGACCTGGTGCCGCCGAGCAGCCCGTCATCGGTCAAGTTGCGCAACGGATCTCGCATCGAACGGCAGAACACCCGGATCGGCCAGGACGTCGCCGACCTGTTGAAGCGGGCCGAGACACTGGTCAACAGCCTCGGCGACACCCGGTTGCGCGAGCTGCTGCACGAGACGTTCGTCGCGGCCAACGGCTCGGGGCCCGAACTGGCCCGGCTGATCGAATCCGCCCGGCTGCTGGTGGACGAGGCCAACGTCAACTATCCGCAAGTGTCGGAGCTGATCGATCAGGCGGGCCCGTTCCTGCAGGCCCAGATTCGCGCCGGCGCCGACATCAAGTCGCTGTCCGACGGGTTGGCGCGGTTCACCTCCGAGGTGCGCCAGGCCGACCCCCAGCTGCGCTCCACGCTGGCCACCGCCCCGGGCGCGGCCGACGAGGCCAGCACCGCGTTCTCCGGCATCCGCCCGTCATTCCCGGCGCTGGCCGCCAGCCTGGCCAACCTGGGCCGGGTCGGCGTGATCTACCACAAGTCGATCGAGCAGCTGCTGGTGGTGCTGCCCGCGTTGTTCGCCGCGATCACCACCGCCGCCGGCGGCACCCCGCAGGACGAGGGCGCCAAGCTGGACTTCAAGCTCGACCTGAACGACCCGCCGCCCTGCGCCGTCGGCTTCCTGCCGCCGCCGTTGATGCGGACGCCGGCCGACGAGACGGTGCGCGAGCTGCCGAAGGACATGTACTGCAAGGTCGCCCAGAACGACCCCAGCACCGTGCGCGGCGCGCGTAACTATCCGTGCCAGGAGTTCCCCGGCAAGCGGGCGCCGACGATCCAGCTGTGTCGCGACCCGAAGGGCTACGTGCCGGTGGGCCGCAACCCGTGGCGCGGTCCGCCGGTGCCCTACGACACGCCGGTGACCAACGGGCTGAACGTGTTGCCGCCCAACAAGTTCCCGTACATCCCGCCGGGCGCCGAACCCGATCCGGGCACCCCGATCGTCGGGCCGCCCCCGCCCGGTGTGGTCCCCGGGCCCGGGCCGCTGCCCAACCACCAGCCGGCCTACGCACCGCCGCCGCCCAACGACAACGGGCCGCCGCCGCCGTTCACGTCGTGGCAGCCGCCGGGGGTGCCGCCGGTGCCGCCCCAGCTGCCGTATCCGAAGTGGCTGCCGCCCCCGGCACCGCCGGAGGGGATCAATCCTCCGCCGGCGGGCCCGGGCCCGGAGAAGCCGTGGGGGCCGCCGCCGCCCGGTCAACCGCAGGCCAGCGGTCCGGCCTACGCCACCTACGACCAGCGCACGGGAGCCTTTGTGGACCCGGCGGGCGGCACTGGTATTTTCGCGCCCGGCGCCAGCGGCGCATCCAGCGCCGAGAATTGGGTGGACCTCATGCTTGATCCAAGGCCTCTCTAGTGGGAACGGGTAGTGACTGAGACGACGCAACGCGTGCGCCGGCGTGCATCGCGCGCGGCCGGGCCGGCGAAGGGCACGTCGGGCGAGGCCGTCACGGTCGA
Organism: Mycobacterium sp. 663a-19; assembly: GCF_035616495.1. Taxonomy (NCBI): domain Bacteria; kingdom Bacillati; phylum Actinomycetota; class Actinomycetes; order Mycobacteriales; family Mycobacteriaceae; genus Mycobacterium; species Mycobacterium sp. 663a-19. The sequence goes on from NZ_JAPJAV010000001.1 coordinate 48,469, forward strand.
CCTTCCGGCCGAGCCGAAGCCGGCCGCGAAACCGACCCTCAAGCCGGTCAAGCCGCCGCCGCGACGGCAGCCGAACCGCGTCCTGGTCGGATGGATCGCGGCCGCCGCCGCGCTGGTGGCGATCGCGGCGCTGGCGGGCGGGCTGGCGATCATGCTCGTCCAGCAGCGCCACGCCGAGGCCGCACAAGCCCGCGATCAGCGCTTCGTGGACACCGCCACGCAGACGGTGGTCAACATGTTCAGCTACAAGCAGGACAACATCGACGAGAGCGTGAACCGGTTCTACAACGGCACCAGCGGCCCGCTGCGCGGCATGCTCGGCGCCAACAACAACATCGAGAACCTCAAGGGCATCTTCCGCTCGACCAATGCCACATCGGAGGCCGTCATCAACGGCGCCGCCCTGGAGGGCATCGACTCGGTCACCGACAACGCCTCGGTGCTCGTGTCGGTGCGGGTCACGGTGGCCGACATCGACGGCGTCAACAAGCCGTCCATGCCGTATCGGCTGCGGGTGATCGTGCACGAGGACGAGCGGGGCCACATGACCGGCTACGACCTGAAGTATCCCGACGGGGGCAACTAGATGGCTCGGCCGCGCCGGGCCCGGGTCCTGCGGTGGCTGCTGCTCGCCGCGGGCTACCTGGCGGTGGCGACCGTCGTCGGGTTGTCGGCGGCGGGCGGCTGGTTCTACTGGGAGCGGGTGCAGACCCGCGGCGAGGAGGCGGCGCGGGCGGTGTTGCCCAAGTTGGCATCCAAGGAGATCCCGGAGGTGTTCGCCTACGACTACCAGACCGTCGAGCGCAGCCTCTCCGCCGCCTACCCGCTGCTGACCCCCGAATATCGCCAGGAGTTTCAGAAGAGCGCCAACACCCAGATCATCCCGGAGGCCAAGAAGCGCGAGGTGGTGGTCCAGGCCAACGTCGTGGGCGTGGGAGTCATGAGCGCCAAACGGGATTCGGCGTCGGTGATGGTCTACATGAACCGCACGGTGACCGACAAGTCACGCCAGCCGCTCTACGACGGCAGCCGGCTGCGCGTGGACTTCAAGAAGGTCGGCAAGCAATGGCTGATCGCCTACATCACGCCGATCTAGCAGCGCACGATCCAGCCGGCGTTCAGTAGCACATCGCAATCCCGTTGCAGTACAACGGGTAACGCTGGATCGGGCTGGGCGGCGGCCCGCTCATCTGCAACGAGAACGGCTGCTTTTTCATCTCCGGCTGCATCCCGCAGACGGGGCCGTGCAGGCTGGTGTGGGTGCCGCTCATGTTCTCGTCGCTGAACGAATAGGTCTCGGTGGACGGCGCGGTGCCGCCGCCCGGGCATGACACGCCGTCGGGCTTGTCCACCTTGAAGGTCCACAGCATGCTCGAGTAGCGCGCCCGGCCGCTGAAGTTCTGCAACTTGTCCGCGCGGCTGATCTGTTCGGGCGTCGAGCTCACGACGTTGAGGGCGCAGTTCATCGCGAACACGATCGGGTCGGAGTAGTCGTTCATGTTGCGGGTTCCCGACGGCTGATCGCACAGCGCCGTGATCGTCCAGGTAACCCCCGACACCCCGGCCTCGTTGTAGGTGTAGTTGCCGTCGGCGGGCGGCCCCACGGCGTGCGCCGGGTCACCCGACTCCAGCGCGATCCCGATTGCGACCGCCGAGAAGATGCCGGCGCCGGCGGCCAGTCCGCGACGGAGATTCACAGTGCCCTCCCTTCGGGCCTTGCCTCACTGCTGCATCGAGTATCACAGCGTTCGGGTCGCGACACCATGGGTTCTCCCGCGCTACTTGGCGGCCGGGGGATTGGCCTCGGCGAGCGCATCCAGGAACGACCGTGCCCAGCGGTCCACGTCATGGGCGAGCACCTGGCGGCGCAGCGCGCGCATCCGGCGCCGGCCCTCTTCGACCGGCTGGTTCATGGCTGCCTCGATCGCGTCTTTGACGCCTTCGAGGTCGTGCGGGTTGACCAGGTAGGCCTGCCGGAGTTCGGACGCGGCGCCGGTGAACTCGGACAGGACCAGCGCGCCGCCGAGGTCGCTGCGGCAGGCCACGTACTCCTTGGCCACCAGGTTCATCCCGTCGCGCAGCGGCGTGACCAGCATGACGTCGCTGGCCACGAAGAAGGCCACCAGTTCGTCGCGGGGGACCGGGCGGTGCAGGTAATGCACCACCGGATGACCGACCTCGGCGTATTCGCCGTTGATGTGGCCGACCTGGCGTTCGATGTCGTTGCGCAGGATCTGGTAGCTCTCCACGCGTTCGCGGCTCGGCGTCGCCAGCTGCACCAGCACGGTGTCGTCGCGTTTGGCGCGGCCCTCGGCGAGCAGCTCGGAAAAGGCTTTCAGCCGGACGTCGATGCCCTTGGTGTAGTCCAGCCGGTCGACGCCGAGCAGGGTCTTGCGGGGGTTGCCGAGTTCGGCGCGGATCTCGCGGGCGCGGCGCCTGATGTTGCGGTCGCGCGCCGCGTGGTCGAGCGCCCCGGAGTCGATGGAGATGGGAAAGGCGCCCACCCGAATGGTGCGGGAGTCCAGCGCCACCTCACCGAACCGCGACCGCACGCCGACCGCTCCCCGCGACGTGCTGGCCCCGACCAGCCGCCGCGACAGGAACAGGAAGTTCTGGGCGCCGCCGGCCAGGTGAAAGCCCACCAGGTCGGCGCCCAGCAGGCCCTCGATGATCTCGGTGCGCCACGGCAACTGCATGAACAGCTCCACGGGCGGGAACGGGATGTGCAGAAAGAAACCGATGGTCAGGTCGGGCCGCAAGGTGCGCAGCATCTTCGGGACCAGTTGCAGTTGGTAGTCCTGGACCCAGACCGTGCCGCCCTCGGCGGCGGCGCGGGACGCGGCCTCGGCGAAGCGGCGGTTGACGTCGACGTAGCGCTCCCACCATTCGCGGTGGTAGATCGGCTTGACGATGACGTCGTGATACAGCGGCCACAGCGTGGCGTTGGAAAAGCCCTCGTAGTACTTGGCGACGTCGTCGGCGGACAGCCGTACCGGATGAAGTTGCAGCTCGTCCAGGGTGATGGGCTCGTCGGCCACGTCCACGGGGTCGTCGGCTTGCTCGGCTACCAGGCCCGGCCAGCCCACCCAGGCCCCGCGCCGCCGGCGCAGCAGCGGCTCCAGCGCGGTGACCAGTCCGCCGGGGCTGCGTTTCCACGTGGTGCTGCCGTCGGGGAGCCGCTCGAGATCGACGGGCAGCCGATTGGCGACCACCACGAAGTCGGAATCCCCGTAGTGCCTACTTTTCGACTTCTGGCCTCCCCTGGAAGCCATTTACGTGTCGAGTTTCGCCGGTCCAATACCGAGCATGGACAAGAAAATGCGGCACTCGTCGGCGTCGTTGGCATACGCTGCGACGACTCGCCTGGCCTGGCGCGCGGTGCTGTCGGCCAGCGGCTCCACGTCGCCGATTTCGCCAGGGTCAGATTTCGTAGGCATGACATAACTCTATGCGACGCGAATATTTGCCCGCAGCCATCTCGCCAGGTCACTTGGCTCGGGTGCGGTAACGAGGCGTTTGCCAGGACTTTTCGATCCCCCTCCGCGCCGCTTACACACCGGCCGTAATGTGTAAACAACGCGGAACGTACAACCAATGCACATGAGGTGGGCGCAATGACACTCTCCGAGCAAGCCGACGCCGCGGCCAGCGCCGGCGCCGATGAGCTGGTTTCCTATGAAACCCTCGACGAGGGCCGCATCGCCCGGATCTGGCTCAACCGGCCCGAAGCGCACAACGCGCAGAGCCGCGGCCTGCTGATCCAGCTCGACGAGGCGTTCCTGCGCGCCGAGGCCGACGACACCGTTCGGGTCGTGATCCTGGCGGCGCGCGGCCGCAACTTCTCCGCGGGCCACGACCTGGGCTCGGAGCTGGCGATCGCCGAGCGCAGCCAGCTGCCGAGCTTCCGCATCAACGGCGGGACCCGCGACCCCATCGCGGAGAAGATCTACCTGCAGGAGTGGCACTACTTCTTCCAAAACACCTGCCGCTGGCGGGATTTGCGCAAGATCACCATTGCCCAGGTCCAGGGCAACGCGATCTCGGCCGGCCTGATGCTGATCTGGGCCTGCGACCTGATAGTGGCCGCCGACAACGCCAAGTTCAGCGATGTGGTCGCGGTGCGCCTGGGGATGCCGGGCGTCGAATATTTCGGTCACCCTTGGGAATTCGGCCCGCGCAAGGCCAAGGAACTGCTGCTGACCGGTGATGCGCTGGACGCCGACGAGGCCTATCGGCTCGGCATGGTGTCGAAGGTATTCCCGGTCGACGAGCTGGCCGACAAGACTTTGGAATTCGCCCGGCGCATCGCCGACCGGCCCACGATGGCGGCGCTGCTCGTCAAGGACTCGGTCAACGCCGCCTCCGACGCGATGGGGTTCACCGAGGCACTACGGCACGCATTCCACATCCACGAATTGGGGCATGCGCACTGGGCCGCCCACAACGAGAACAGGTACGCGGTCGGCCAGCCGCCCGACGTCGAGGACTGGCGCGGCGCGAAACCGACGCAAGTGGCCCGCCGCGATACGCCCTAACCCACGGCGAGCAGACGCAAAAGTTCCCCTTCACCCGGCGTGTCGGGCGCTTATGTGTCTGCTCGCGCAGACTGAGGAGGCCCCTGTGCAGCTTTCTTTCGAAGACCGGACGTATCTGGTCACCGGCGGCGGCAGCGGAATCGGCAAGGGCGTCGCCGCGGGGCTGGTGTCGTCGGGCGCGTCCGTCATGATCGTCGGCCGCAACCCCGATCGGCTGGCCGCCGCCGTCAAGGACATCGAGGCGCTGCGGGCCGACGGCGTCGTCCGGTACGAGCCCGCCGACATCACCGACGAGGACGAGGCCGCCCGCGCGGTCGACGCCGCCGCGGCGTGGCACGGCCGGCTGCACGGCGTCGTGCACTGCGCGGGCGGGTCGGAGACCATCGGGCCGATCACCCAGATCGACTCGGAGGCGTGGCGGCGCACCGTCGACCTCAACGTCAACGGCACCATGTACGTCCTCAAGCACGCCGCGCGCGAACTGGTGCGCGGCGGCGGCGGGTCGTTCGTCGGGATCTCGTCGATCGCCGCCAGCAACACCCACCGCTGGTTCGGCGCGTACGGGGTCACCAAGTCGGCCGTCGACCACATGATGATGCTGGCCGCCGACGAGCTCGGCGCGTCCTGGGTGCGGGTCAACAGCGTCCGGCCGGGCCTGATCCGCACCGAGCTCGTCGCGCCCATCACCGAGTCGCCGGAGCTGAGCGCGGACTACGCCCAGTGCACGCCGCTGCCCCGGCCCGGCGAGGTCGAGGACGTCGCCAACCTGGCGATGTTCCTGCTCAGTGACGCGGCCGGCTGGATCACCGGGCAGTGCATCAACGTCGACGGCGGCCACATCCTGCGCCGCGGCCCCGACTTCTCCGCGATGCTGGAACCCGCGTTCGGCGCCGACGCGCTACGCGGGGTGGTCTGAGGCGCCTGTCCCATCGCCTTTCCCGTCGACGCGGTTCCGGGCCATGTCCCGCGCGGCCAGGTGACTGAACAGCATGCTGGTGCCGATCGGGTTGCCACCGCCGGGGTAGGCGGTGCCGCTCGGCGCGGCCATCGTGTTGCCCGCCGCGTACAGGCCGGGGATCGGCCTGCCGGACGTGTCGAGCACCCGCGCCGAGGCGTCGGTGCGCAGCCCGCCCTTGGTGCCGAGGTCGGAGATGCCGAACGCGGCAGCGTGGAACGGCCCCCGGTCGATCGAGACGAGCGGCGGTACGCCGTTGGAGAAGGCCCGGTCGTACGCCTCGTCGCCGCGGCCGAAATCGGCGTCGACACCGTCGGCGACGAACCCGTTGAATCGCCGCACGGTGGCTTCCAGATTCCGGGCCGGCACACCGATTTTCGTGGCCAGCCCCGCGAGCGTGTCGGCCGTGTGCCACAGCCCGGCCTCGACGTAGCGTTCCGGCTCGACCATCGCCACGTTGGTGGCCTTGACGGGCGGCGCGGCGCCCTCCTTGTCGTCGTAGATCATCCAGTACGGCAACGTGATCGAGCCGGCCTCCAGCTGTGCGACGATCTCGCGGCCCACCCGGTCGTACGGGGCGGACTCGTTGACGAACCGCCGCCCGTCCTGGTTGACGAAGATGCCGCCCGTGAACCAGAGCGCGAATGCCGAGCGCCCGTCCGGGTGGGTCATCCCGGGTGACCACCATGCCTGGTCCATCAGATCGGTGTCGGCGCCCACCGCGATGCCGGCCTCGTGGGCCCGGCCGAGGTTGCCCCACGACCCCATCGTGTCGCGGGCGTCGCCGGGCACGCGGTATTTGCGGCGCAGCTCCTCGTTGCCCTCGAAGCCACCGGCGGCCAGCAGCACACCGCGGCGGGCGCGGATCGCGCGGCGCTTCCCGTCGCTCTCGACGATCGCGCCGATCACCGCGTGATCACGCGTCACCAACTCGACCAGGGCGGTGTTCAGCCGCAGCGAAGCCGTGGGGTAGCGCCGAATCGCCTTGAGGAACCGGGCGATAAGCGCGCGGCCACCGATGAAGTAATCGTCCGGCTGCGCCGCGCCGAGCCGGTCCGCATCGAGCGGCCCGCGCACCAGGTTCCGCAGCTGCGGAGCCTCGGACACCGGCAACGGCTTGGCGACGATGTGTCGCCGACCGTCCGACCGCGCCTTCGGCGCCTTCCCGAAATAGTCGGGCCAGGGGAACACCTCGAACTGCAGGGCCTCGTCCCGCTCGAGGTACTCGATCAGCGGCGCGCCGCCGCGCACATAGGTTTCCTGTAGCTCGCGTGGCGTGCGATCGCCGACCACCGTGTGGTAGTACTCGAGCGCGTCCTCGATCGTGTCGTCCGTGCCGGCGCGCACCAGCACCGGGTTGCACGGGAACCACATGCCGCCGCCGCCGGAATAGGAAGTCGTGCCGCCGAACTTGTCGGTCGCCTCGACCAGGATGACGTCGAGCCCCTCGCGCGCCGCGGTGTACGCGCCCACGACGCCGCCGGCGCCCGACCCCGCCACCAGCACGTCGCACTCGTCGGTCCAGGTCACCATCGGCCCATTCTCCACACGCTGGCGCCCGTGGGGACTGCTCATTCTGCCGTGGGCTCGAGGACGTCGAATCCCTTGTAGCCGGCCGCGGCGACGTCGGCGATGATCTGCCCGTAGACCCCGAAGCCGCCGACGAACGGCATGAACACCCGGGGCTTGCCGGGGATGTTGGCGCCGAGGTACCACGAGTTCGCCCGCGGCATAAGCGTTTCGGCCGCACGCTCGGAGCATTCCCTGACCCAGTCGGCCGCCGCGTCGGCACGAGCCTCGATCGCAACCGCGCCGTGGGTGTCCAGATACCCGATGGCGTCGGCGATCCAATCGACGTGCAGCTCGGCGTGCAGCACCATGTTCGCCAGCACCGACGGGCTCCCGGCGCCGGCGATGTTGAACAGGTTCGGGAAGCCGGGGACGCCCAGGCCGAGATAGGTCACCGGACCCGCCGCCCAGGCCTCGTTCAGCGTCCGGCCGTCGCGGCCGACGATGCTCATCTTCTGCACCGATCCGGTCATCGCGTTGAATCCGGTGGCGAGCACCAGCGCGTCCAGCCGATAATAGGCGTCGGACGTGTGGATGCCCCCGGCGTCGATCCGCTGGATCGGGGTGGCCCTGATGTCGACCAGGTTCACATGGGGAAGGTTGAAGGTCTGGTAGTAGTTGTCGTCGGTGCAGATCCGTTTCGTGCCGATCGGGTGGTCCTTCGGAATCAACAGCTCGGCGACGGTCGGGTCGTCGATCACCGCGCGGACCTTCTCCTCCCAGAACAGGCGCGCGGTGTCGTTGGCCTCGATGCTCGACATCTGGTCCGGAAACGTCTTGGAGTACAGCACACCGCCCAGCCGCCAACGCTTCTCGTAGGCGGCCCGCCGCTCGTCGTCGGACACCTCCAGCGCGGACGTCGGGTGCGGCGTGTGGGGTGAACCGCCGCCGCTGAGCATCGACAGCCGGCGCCGTTCGGCATAGGTCGCCTTCTGCTCACGCACGGTCTCGTCGTCGAGCGGGACGTTGCCCGCGGGCACGCTGTAGTTGGCCGTGCGCTGGAAGACATGCAACCGCTCGGCCTGCCGCGCGATGCACGGAATCGCCTGAATCCCCGAGGATCCCGTTCCGATCACGCCGACCCGCTTACCGGTGAAGTCGACGGCCTCGTGCGGCCAGCGGCCGGTGTGGTAGACCGCGCCCGCGAACGAGTCCAAGCCCTCGATCGCCGGGATGTTGGCATTGGACAGCGGGCCCACGCCGAGCACGACGAACCGCGCCGACACCCGGTCGCCCGCGTCGGTGCGGACCTCCCAGCGCATGGTGGTCTCGTCCAGCACGACGTCGGTCACCCGGGTGCCGAACGTGATGTCGCGGCGCAGGTCGAAACGATCCGCGACGTGGCGCAGGTAGCTCAGGATTTCGGGCTGGGTCGCGTACTTCTCGCTCCATTCCCATTCCTGCTGCAGGTCGTCGTCGAAAGAGTACGAGTAGTCCACGCTTTCGACGTCACACCGCGCGCCCGGGTAGCGATTCCAGTACCAGACGCCGCCCACGTCGTCGGCCGACTCGAACACCCGCACGGCCAGGCCGTCGCTGCGGAACCGGTGCAGCGCGTAGAGCCCGGCGAAACCGGCGCCGACGACGACGACGTCCGCGGTCGACGGCGCGTCGGTCGCGGTCGGTGATGCCGTGGCGTCCACGTCGGCTGCCCTTCTGGTCGACAACGATCTCCGCCGGTGACGCTACGACCCCGCCGGGGGCGGCGACAGCCGTCCTCCCGCTGAGCGGATCATCGCTCGCGCGAACACAGCGCGCCGTGCAGGAGGCCGCTGGCCACCGACATCGAGGATCCGGTCGCCAGGTTGGCCGCGATTCACGCGAGCATGAACAGCGCGAAGGAGCTGGCCGAGGCGATGGTGAAGAAGCAAACGGTCGGCATCACCGACATTGCCCCGGCGTTCCTGTTGAGCCTGCTGTTCCGCTCGTATCGGGCCGGGAAGCTCGAGCAGCGTTTGCCGTTGAGCACCAACCTGATTGTGTCCAATGTGCCGGGCCCGCGGTCGCACCTCTATCTGGCCGGCGCGCGGATCGAGCACATCTTCACGGTCGGCCCGTTGACCATGGGCATGGGGATGAACGTCACCGTCTTCAGCTACGGGGAGTTCGTCGACGTCGGCGTCCAGGTGGATCCGGCACTGGTCGACGACGCGTGGGAATTGATGTCCGGGGCCGCGGCGGAGTTGGATGAACTGGTGGCCGCCGCGCGCCCCACCCGAAGGCGGGCACGCGCGCGCTCCACCGGTGAGTAGCAGGGAAGGGGGTCGGCGGGCTCCGATGTCGCCCAGGGTGCCCCGATTGGGCTGGGAGGATCCCTTCCGCGCGCTCGACATGCTGACCTCCATGTGGTCGTCGACCGGGTTGCCCTCGGTCGGTGTCGGCGCCGTGGTGCCCTACCGTTCGGTGTTCACGACGCTGCAGCGGCTCCTGGTCGGCAGGGAGATCCGGGCCCGGGTCGGCGACCAAGATGTCACACTGGTCATCACCGAATTCGATTCGCCGCTGGACCCGCGCGGGTTGGCCGTCGGTCAGCTCGGCGAGATCCGGTTGGCGGCGCGCGACATGCGGTTTGGCGACCACCGGTTCGAGCGCGCCACCGCCGTCCTGCGCAACGTGCACATCCGTCCGGGCGTGCCGCCCTGGCTGGTGGCCGCGCCCGTCGAGTTGTCATTGGCGCTTCCGCCGGACGCCGTCGACACCGTCCTGCGCAGCGTGGCGCCGCGGTTGCGCGGTGAGCTGCGCGCGGACGGAACGGCCGCCCTGCACTGGGCGCGGCGCCCCACCCTGGGCAGCCTCGAGGTCGACGTTCAACCCGTCGGATCGGCGTTGTGGTTGACGCCGCGCGCGCTGGTCGCCCGGCGCAAGCGCTGGGCGTTGTCGCGACGGGTTCCCGGCTACCCGGTTCGGCTGCCCGACTTGCCGCGCGGGCTGCTGGTCACCGGCGTCGCCTTCGGCGAAGATTCACTGCAGCTCTCCGGACTGCTCCCGGAGTGGCGAATCGAGTTGCCGCTGAAGAATTTAGAGGAAATCATCAGCTACCTGAGCCAGCGGACGGGAGCGCTGGATCTGGCGTGGCCGTCGTTGCGCAGGAGGTCGGAGTGAGAGCGCGCGCCAGCGCGGCGAGCTCCGCGAGCGCCTCGGGTATGGCCTCGGCGAGTTCCCCGATATCGGGCACCCGCTCCTTCGAGGCCTGCATCCCGATGACCATGTCGTCGAGATAGGTCCAGCCCGTCACGTTCAGTCCGTACGGGTAGATGATCGGACCAACCGAAATGATCTTCTCGATCGGCGCCCCGCCGAAGTACAGCCGCCTCTTCGGTCCCGGGACGTTCGAGACCGTCATGCTGTAGGTGGGCCGCCGGCGCGTCCGGGCACCCAGAAGCGGCAACCCGCGGCCGTAGAACCAGAACAACGGCCAGTAGTCCATCCAGTCCGCGAACAGCCAGAGGTCGCGTTCGGCGTGCACGTCCCGGGCCGCGCGGGTGTTGGCGGCGATGCGCTCGAGCCGTTCGACGGGATCGGCCACATCGGTGGCCAGCGAGACGCTCCAGATGGTCACCTGATTGCCCCAGTCCACTTCCTCGCCGGGTGGGCGAATCGCCACCGGGACAACGGTGGTCAGCGATTCGTCGGGCAGCTCGCCGTGGCGGTCCAGATAGGAGCGGATGGCGCCGCTGCACGCGGCGAGAAAGACGTCGTTGAGGGTCACGTCGAATGCGGTCTTGATCTCCTTGATCGTGTCCAAATCGCATGAGACATAGGTGAATTGACGCTCGACGGTGAAGGGCTCGTTGAAGCGGGTGCCGGGCGCCGCGAACGCCTCGGCGAAACCGGGCCGGCCGGCCTTGCGGCGCCGGCGGCCGGTCCCGATCGTGCGGGCCGAGCGCATCAACACCCGGGGAAATCGAAGTAGCGCCGCACCCTCGTTGGCGGCGACCAGCCGGAGCCAGCTTGCGGTGCCGGGCCGTTCCTCGTCGACCACTGCCCGTTCGGCCGCGGGCAGCGGTTCGTCCGGGTCCGCGCTGAAGATGGACTCGAGCAGCCGCACCGACGCCAGGCCGTCGGCCAGCGCGTGGTGAAGCTTCAAGACCAGGGCGATGCGGCCGTCCGCCAGCCCGTCGACATACCACAACTGCCAGGCGGGGCGGCCGCGGTCGAGCCCGACCGAGACGATCTCGCTGATCCGCGCGGCCAGCTCACGGTCGCCGCCGGGCGCCTCGGCTTTGGCGTACTTGACGTGGTAGTCGAGGTCGACACGGGGACGCTCGATCCACCACGGCCGACCGCCCAGCCGCGGCCGCAGCAGTTGCCAGCGCAACGGCTCGACCTTGGCCACCAGGGCGGGCACCGCCGCGCGGACGGCGTCGAAGGTGAGCGGCTGGAGCGCCGCGGCGGGATCGAGCACCACGGCCTTGATCGTGTGCTGCGGCTGAGTGTCGTTCTCCTGCTTGAGAAACATGTTGTCGACACTGTTGAGACGTCGCATCGGGCCACCTCGCCAATCCGTGTGCTGTCGGGAGATATTGAACGCCTCGCGGCGCAGGTAAACGGCGCCGTCTCCCGATCAATGGGATTTGGCGTCGGCGGGACACGGGCGGCCGAATACCGTACCGTTCGTGACGAATCTGGCCATGCGCCGCGCGAAACTGCGCCACAAGATCGACGGCATGGCCGAAACCATGCACAGCCTTCGGGTGCTGCGCGAGGCCGGCCTGTCCGGTGGCCCCGTGGAGGGCGCGCGGGCTTTTCGTGCCGCCAAGAAGTACGGTCCGTTTGCCGGCCTCGTCGAGAGCGCCGCGCGGCGGTGCGGCACGGCCGTGGCCATCACGGACGACGCGGGCGACGTGACTTTCGACGAGCTGAACCAACGGGTGAACGCGTTGTCGCGGGCCTGGTCGGAGCTCGGTATCGGCCCGGGGACGGTGGTCGCCGCGCTGTGCCGAGACCACCGCGGCATCATCACGGTGCTCGCCGCGGCCAACAAGGTTGGGGCCCAGCTGTTGCTGCTGAACACCGGGTTCGCCAAGCCGCAGCTGGCCGATGTTGCTCGCCGCGAAGGCGTTTCGGTTCTCGTGCACGATCACGAGTTCACCGACCTGCTCGACGCGATCGATCCGTCCGTGCCCAGATTCGTCTCCGATCCGGGGCCGACCCCCGCGACGGACGCGATCGAGCAACTGATCCGGACGACGTCGGGCGCGCCGGTGCGGGCGCCGGCGAAGCCGGGCGGCCTGACCCTGCTCACCAGCGGAACCTCCGGCACCCCGAAGGGCGCACCGCGCGGGAAGACATCCCCGTTGTTCTCCGCGCAACTGCTGGACCGAGTGCCGCGCCGGCGCGACCAGGTGTGCCTGCTGGGGGCGCCGATCTTCCACGGCACCGGCCTGGGGCAGGCGGTGCTGTCGCTGGCCCTGGGCAACCGGCTGGTGCTGCGACGGCGCTTCGATCCGGAGGCGACCCTGAAGGCGATCGCCGAGTACCGGTGCGACGTCGTCGTGCTGGTTCCGACGATGCTGCAACGCATCCTCGCGCTGCCGGCCGAGGTGCTGGACGCCTACGACACCTCATCGCTGCGCATCGTCTACGTCTCCGGCTCGGCGATGGCACCGGACCTGGTGACACGCACCCTGGAGCGGTTCGGTCCCGTGCTCTACAACCAATACGGCTCAACCGAATTGGCCGTCATCAGCGTCGCGAAGCCCGACGACCTCGCGCACAACCCGGCCACGGTGGGCAAGGCCCCGGTCGGGTGCCGGATCGCGCTTTATGACGACAACGGCACGCCGATCACGACGCCCGGAACGATCGGCCGGATCTTCGCCGGCAGCACGGTGAGCTTCGGCGGCTACACCGACGGGCGGAAGAAGGAAGTGATCGACGGGTTGCTCAGCAGCGGCGACGTCGGCCACCTGGATGAGACGGGCCGGCTCTACGTCGACGGCAGGGACGACGACATGATCATCAGCGGCGGCGAGAACGTCTACCCGCTCGAGGTCGAGAACCTGATCTGCGGCCACCCCGACGTGGACGAGGCCGCGGTGATCGGGGTGGCCGATGCCGAATTCGGTCAGCGCCTCAAGGCGTTCGTGGTGCTCGCCGACGGCTCCGTGCTCGATGCCGAGGCGGTCAAGGACCACGTGCGCGCCAACCTGGCCCGGTACAAGGTGCCGCGCGAGGTCGAGTTCATCGACGCCCTGCCGCGCAACGCCACCGGCAAGGTGGTGCGCAGCCGGCTCCAGCGGGTGAGTTCCGATGGCTGAGCTCGACGAGGCCGAGGTTGCGAAACGTGAAGTCGCGCAGCGCATGTCGGAGGCATTCGCCTCGATGCGCGACGGCACCGCCGTTGCGGCCGAGGTGCGCGCCAGCCTGAAGGCCAGCCGCAAACCGCGGCGGCACGTCCCCGTCGCGCGGGTGAAGGACCGCACCGTACCCGGGGCGGAGGGCGCCGGCGAGATACCGGTCCGCATCTACCATCCGATCGCGCCGGACCCGTCGGGCGCCGGGACCCCGCTGCTCGTCTACCTGCACGGCGGCGGATTCGTGTTGTGCGACCTCGACTCTCACGATGCGTGCTGTCGGCGGCTGGCCAACGGCGTCGGCGCGATCGTCGTCTCGGTGGACTACCGCTTGGCTCCGGAGAACCCTTATCCGGCGGCGGTGGAGGACGCCTGGGCCGCGACGCAGTGGGTCGCAAAGCACGGCGGTGAACTCGGCGGCGACACCGGTCGACTCGTGCTCGCCGGGGACAGCGCCGGCGGCAACCTCGCGACCGTGGTCTGCATGATCTCCCGCGATCGCGGCGGCCCCCCGATCGCGTTCCAGTTGCTCGTCTATCCCGTGGTCGATCAGCGCCGCAAACCCAAGGTGGTGCGCGATCCGGCGTCGCGCGGTGTGCTGACGCTGGACCATCAACGGTGGTTCACCCAGCAATATCTCGGTCCCGACGGCGATCAGCACAGCCCGTACGCATCGCCGATTCTCGGTGATCTCACCGGATTGCCGCCGGCGCACGTCGTCACGGGCGAGTTCGACCCGCTGTGCGACGACGGCGAGGAGTTCGCCGAGCGGCTCCGCGCGGCCGGGGTTCCGGCCACGGTACGGCGCTACCCCGGCATGTTTCACGGGTTCTTCAACCTGCCCGACGACATCCTGCTGTCCGAACAGGCCAACGCCGACGTGTGCGCGGTGTTGCGAGAGGCGTTGAACACCGACAAAGAGAGGGAATTGCCGTGAAGCTGAACAACACTCGGGTGCTGGTCACCGGCGCCAGCCGCGGGCTGGGCCGCAGCATCGCCGAGGTGCTGACCGCACGCGGAGCCGAGGTCGCGCTGGTCGCGCGCAACGGGGAGGCTCTCGAGCTGCTCGCCAAGGAGCTCGACGGCAAGGCCTACCCGACCGACCTCACCGATCACGCCACCGTCGAGGCGTTGATCGATCGGGTCGAGGCCGACGGTCCGGTCGACGGGCTGGTCAACAACGCCGGGCTGGACCACGTCGGCCTGTTCCCGGACGCGACCGCGCAGCAGGTGCGGGATCTGTTGCAGGTCAACCTCGCCGCGCCGATGGAGCTCTGCCGTCAGTTGATGCCGCGGATGGTGGCGCGCGGCCGCGGGCACATCGTCAACGTGTCGTCGCAGGGGGCCCTGAGCGTCACCCCCGGCGTCACCCTGTACGGCACCTCAAAGGCCGGCTTGAGCCAGTTCACCCATGGACTGCGCCAGGAACTGCGCGGCACGCCGGTCGGGACGACCCTGGTTCAGATCGGGGCCGTGAAGACCGACATGATCGACAATATTCGCGGTTTCGGGCCGACCCGTCGCGTCATCGAACGTTTCGAACGCTGGCACATGGCGCCACGCGAAGCGCTGGAGCCCGGCGTGGTCGCCGACGCGATCGCCGACGCGATCGAGCATGAACGCAAGTACGTCACCCTGCCGCGGCAGCTGGCGCCGACGGCGGCGATGACCGAGCTGCCGCGGCGGTTGAGCGAGATCCTGATCGCCGGTCTCGACGTGAAGACGGTGGATTGAGCATGGCCGAAAACCGACTGGCGGATCTGTCCGGCAAGGTCGCGATCATCACCGGGGGCGCCCGCGGTCAAGGAGCCGCCGAAGCCCGGTTGTTCGCGTCGCTGGGCGCCCGGGTCGTCGTCACCGACGTGCTCGAGAGCGAGGGGCGCGAGGTCGCGGCGTCCATCGGCGCCGCGGCCCGCTTCGTCCGCCACGACGTCGCCAGCCCCGACGGGTGGGCGGACGTGGTTGCGTTGGCCTGCAACGAGTTCGGGCGCCTCGACGTGCTGGTGAACAACGCCGCCATCTGCATCCCGAAACCGATCATGGATCAGCACCTCGACGATTTCGAGCGCCAGCTGCGGGTCAACCTGCTCGGCCCCTTCCTGGGGATCAAGGCCGTCGTTGAGCCGATGAAGGCGGCCGGCGGCGGTTCGATCGTCAACGTCTCGTCGCAGTCGGGGCTGCAGGGACTGGCCGGCTACGCGGCCTACGGGTCATCCAAGTGGGGGCTGCGCGGCCTGACCAAGGTGGCCTCAATCGAGCTCGGCCCGTGCGGGATTCGGGTGAACACGATATATCCCGGGATGATCGACACCCCGATGATCGGGCACCTCGACGTCCGCCGCGGACCGGGTGGACACCCCGGGGCGCCGCTCAACCGCGTCGGCGTACCCGAGGAGGTCGCCTCCGTCGCCGCCTTCCTCGCATCCGATGGGTCCTCGTATGTCACCGGCGCCGACATCGCCGTCGATGGCGGCGCCAGCGCGGGGCGCATCCCCATTGTGCCCCCACGGAACTGAGGGGCACGTACTCAAGGAAGGTTGTTGGCATGACAGCGAACTCGGACCAGCTGGCGGGAAAGGTCGCCATCGTCACGGGCGGCTCCCGGGGGCTCGGGGCGGCCATGGCACGCCTCATCGTCGACCGCGGCGGCAAGGTCGTCATCGCCGATCTGCTCGACGACGAAGGCAAGCAGTTGGCCGCCGAACTCGGCGACGCCGCGAGGTACACGCACCTCGACGTCACCGACCCCGCACAATGGGCGTCGGCGGTGGAATTCACCCTGGCCGAATTCGGGACGCTGACCGGCCTGGTCAACAACGCCGGAATATCCGCGGGCGCAACGTTCGTCGAGCACGAGCCCGTCGATCATTTCCGGACCGTCCTCGAGGTGAATCTGGTCGGAGTCTTCAACGGCATGCAGGCCGTGATCCCCGCCATGCGGGCGGCGGGCAGCGGCTCGATCGTCAACATCTCGTCGGCGGCCGGGCTGATGGGGCTGGCCCTGACCGGCAGCTACGGCGCCTCCAAGTGGGGTGTGCGCGGCCTGTCCAAGGTTGCGGCGGTGGAACTCGGAACCGATCGCATCCGCGTCAATTCGGTCCATCCGGGCATGGTCTACACGCCCATGACGGCGCAGGTGGGCATCCAGACCGGCGAGGGCAACTACCCTAACACACCGATGGGGCGCGTCGGCGTCCCCGAGGAGATCGCCGGCGCGGTCGGCTTCCTGCTGTCCGACGAGGCCGCCTACGTCACCGGCGCCGAGCTGGCCGTCGACGGAGGCTGGACCAGCGGCCCCACCGTGAAATACGTGACGGGCCAATGACAATGGGGAATGCGGATTGCGCGCGGCTGGACGGTCGCAAGATTCTCGTGACCGGTGCCGCGTCGGGGATCGGGCAGGCCGGCGCGCTGCGGCTGCTGCGGGAGGGTGCGTCGGTGGTGGCCGCCGACATTTCCGCGGAGGGGTTGGAGAAGACGCGTGCGCAGGCCGAGGAGGCCGGGGCGGGGGCGCGGCTGACCACGGTCGAGATGGACATCGGCGAGGAGCGGTCGGTGATCGACGGCGTTCGATCCGCCGTTACCACCCTGGGCGGGCTCGACTCCGTCGTCAACGCGGCCGGCATCCTGCGCGCGTCGCACACCCATCAGACCAGCCTCGAGTTGTGGAATCAGGTCTTGCGGGTCAACCTCACCGGCACTTTCCTGGTGGTGCGTGAGACGCTGCCGGCCCTCCTGACGAACCCGGGTAGCGCGATCGTGAACTTCAGTTCCACCTCGGCCGCGTTCGCGCACCCATACATGTCCGCCTACGCGGCGAGTAAGGGCGCGATCCAATCGTTCACGCACGCGCTGGCCCTCGAGTACGGCCGCCAGGGCCTGCGCGCGGTCTGTGTGGCGCCCGGCGGCATCAAGACCGGCATCACCGACGCCACGGCGGGATACGTTCCCGCCGATGCCGATTGGTCGCTGTTCGCCAAGCTGTCGCCGGTGCTTCCGACGGTCCACGAGTCCACCACCGGGTCGCCGCTGGGAGACGTGTCCGCAGTGGCGGGGGTGGTCGCCATGCTGGTCTCCGAGGATGGGGCATTCGTCACCGGGACGGAGATTCGCATCGACGGGGGCGCGCACGCGTAACGGAGCTCAGGCCAATCCGGCGTCCCGGTCGGCGAGTGTAGCCAGCGCCGACCAGTCCAGCTGCCCGCCGCCGGTTGCCACCAGCGTGAGCAACCGGTCGCGCAGCACGCTGGCCACCGGCAGCGGCACCCGCAGCCGCTCGGCGGCGGCGAGCACCAGCCGCACGTCCTTGAGGCCGAGGGTCGCCGCGAACCCGGCCGGCTCGAATTCCCCACGCGCGATCAGCCCGCCGTAGGTCTGATAGGCCGGCGCGGTGAACAGCGTCGAGGTGAGGATGTCGACGTACTGTTGGCGGTCCACGCCGGACTTGGCGACCAGCGCGACGGCCTCGCTGACGGTCTCTATGGCCGACGCGAGCAGGAAGTTGCCGCTCAGCTTGACCAGGTTGGCGGCGTGCGGCTGGTCGGACACCACGAACGTCCGTTGACCGATCGCGTCGAACAGCGGAACCAACGGCTCGAGGACCTGCGGGGGGCCCGCGGCGATCACGAAAAGCTTTGCGGCAGAGGCGGCTTCGGGTCGACCGAACACCGGCGCCGCGGCGTATCGTTGACCGGCTTCGGCGTGCGCGGCCGCCAGCCGCTCCGACAGCGCGACGCTGATGGTGCTCGACGAGACGTGGGTGGCGCCAGGAGCTAGCGACGCCAGCACGCCATGCGCGCCGAACGCGACCTGCTCGACGGCGTCGTCGTCGGACAGCATGGTGAACACCACCTCGCCGGCGCAGGCTTCGGCCACGTCGCGTGCCGCGGTCGCGCCCTGGCGGACCAGCGCGTCCGCCTTGCCGGGCGAACGGTTGTAGACGGTGATCGGGTGGCCCGCCCTGAGCAGGTTGGCGGCCATGCCGCCGCCCATGCTTCCCAGGCCGATGAATCCGATGTCCATCCCATACACTCTGCCTTCTATGAAGCGACTCGAGGGCAACCGGATTCTGGTGACGGGCGCGGCGTCGGGGATCGGCCAGGCCGCCACGCTGCGGTTGTTGGACGAGGGTGCCGCCGTGGTGGCCACCGATATCGCGGCCGACGGCCTGGGCCAGACCCGGGCGCGGGCCGACGAGGCCGCGACCGCCGGGCGCCTCACCACGATGCCGATGGACGTCGGCAGCGAGGACTCGGTGATCGACGGGGTGCGCCGGGCCGTCGAGACCCTCGGCGGGCTGGATTCGCTCGTCAACGCGGCCGGCATCCTGCGCGCCGCGCACACGCACGAGACCAGCCTCGAACTGTGGAATCGGATCGTCGGCGTCAACCTGACCGGAACGTTCCTGGTGGTCCGCGAGGCGCTTCCGGCGCTGCTGGCGAATTCACGCAGCGCGATCGTGAACTTCAGCTCCACGTCGGCCTCCTTCGCGCATCCCTACATGGCGGCCTACGCGGCGAGCAAGGGCGGAATCCAGGCCTTCACCCATTCGCTGGCGCTCGAATACGCCAAGCAGGGCCTGCGCGCGGCGTGCGTGGCGCCCGGCAGCATCAAGTCCGGAATCACCGACGCGACCGGGGGCTACATTCCCCAAGACGCCGACTGGTCGCTGTTCCCCCGGCTGATGCCGATCCTGCCCACGACCGTCGAATCCAGCGGCGCCGGGATGGCCGATCCCAGCGCGATCGCCGGAGTCATCGCCATGCTGGTGTCCGAGGACGGCGCCTGGATCACCGGCACCGAGATCCGCATCGACGGCGGCACGCACGCCTAGCTGGCCTGAACGGCCGCTTTCTAGACGCGCGAGCGTGCTCATATGTACGCCGACACACCGTGCAAGCCGGCATTTTGCGGACGCTCGGCAAATGCGGCACGCACGCCCGACGGTTAGTTGACGCAGGGCACCCCGCCGCCGCCGATGGGCTTGCCCTGATCGGGCGTGGGGTAGGTGCTGGTGGCGCCGTAGCCGTAGCGACTGGTCTTCGTGGTCGTCGTGGTGGTGGTGGTCTCGTCGGTGGTGCTGGTGTCGTCGGCCGACGGCATCGAGAAACTGGTGTCCACGGTCACCTGGATGTGACCGGGCTGCACGGTGGGATCCGGTTGTTTGGGGGCGTCGAGGCCGAGCAGCGTGGCCAGGTTGTGCGCGTCGGTTTCGGCGCCCGCGCCGTACTGGATCGCGCTGGCCGTCGGGTCGCCGGATTGGCGGTCGCGGACCTGGCCCGCGGTGTAGCCGCGCTTCTTCAGCGCGTGGGACACCTCGCTGGCCAGTCCGCTCATGCTGCCGGCGTTGACGACGTCGACGACCGTATTGGGACTGGGCTTGGACGCCGTCGTGGCAGGCGTCGTGGTCTCGGGCGTCGCGCCGATGGCCGCCGCTATTTCGGCCTTGATCGCGGCCGGGTCGATGATGTTGACGTCCTGGCCGTCGATGTTGTCGTAGCGCACCACGGGCAGCGTCCGGAACTCGACCTGGTTTCCATTGGGGCCGCCGCCCGCGAGCTCACCCATGCGGCGGAACAGGTCCTCGTCCCAACCCGTCGACAGCACGACGTCCTTGCGCGCCACCGCCATCAGGCCCTTGAGCTTGTCGAGGTTGGTGAAGGTGCCCGAATCCTGCAGCTCCCGCATGACCGACGAGATGAACGCCTGCTGGCGGTGGGTGCGGTCCAGGTCTCCGTTTTCCAGGCCGTGCCGCTGCCGGACGAAGGCCAGCGCCTGTGAGGCATCCAGCCGCTGGGGCCCGGCCGGGAAGTCGGCGCCGGAATACGAGTCGTACACGGCGTGGTTCAGGCACACGTTCACGCCGCCCAATGTCTGCGCCAGGTCGTAGAAACCGGCCAGGTTGACCTCGGCGAAGTAGTCGATCGGAACCCCGGTCAGATTGCGCACCGCGCGCAACGTCGCCGCCCGCCCGGCCTCGCGGCCCTTGGTCTCGAGTTCGCGCTGGCTGCTCGCTCCCTGATTGGCGAGCTTCTGCGCCACGTACTGCTTGGTCAGCCCGTAAGCCTCTTTGATCTTGATGTGGTTGTAGCCGGGAACACCGTTGAAGGGCACCCAGTCGTCGCGGGGGATCGAGAAGGCGACCACCTTGTTGTCGGCCCCGACGTGCACGAGTATCAGCGTGTTGGTGTTGTAGCCGCCGTCGTCGGAATCGCCCGCGTGCAGCTGCCTCAAGATCGACGACGGCAGGTCGTTGCCGTCCTGGTCCTTTCGGGAGTCCAGGCCGATCAGCAGGATGTTCATGTTGTCGCCGCTGGATCGCGGGTCGTCGGGGCTCAGGGCGTCCGAGACGGTGATGCCGCCCAGCGCCCCGTGAGCCACGTAGTAGCCCGCCCCGGTCATCAGGATGGCCGCCACCGAGACAAGCGCCATGAAGCTGCGCGTCAGCCCCTTGCGGATCGGTGACGGCTGACGGACGGCTCGGTGGCGGTGATGGGCGCCGCCCGAGCGTGCCATCACAAACCTCGACCCTTTACCGGCGCACCACGCGGCACCGCAACTGCGGTTTGCCGTGATGTCGCCAAAAGCATGAGGTCAAGTATGCGTTAGCTTGCTGTGTAGCCCCCAATCGAGGAGGCCCCGAAATGGCCACTGTGGGCAGGCTCACGCGCCGTGCCGGGCGAAATCGGCGGCCGCGATCTTCCCGCTACCAGCGCGTTTGGCTAAGATGCGCACGGCTAGGGCGGTGATGCGCCTCGGCAAGGAGCCTGGATTGGCACCAACTCGTCACCGAGCCGATATCTCGGCCCCCGCTATCGGACCTTTACCAGATCCTCGCCGGACGTGTAGGAGAGGCGAATATCCGAGCCCGTGACGATCTCGGCGAGGTATACGCCGAGCGGTTCGACCTCGTAGTAGTAATGAACGTAGCCCTGCGGATCCAACGCCGTCGCGCATGAGTAGCCGGGCGCACCGCATCGTTGCTTGACCGGAAACGCGAGCACGGCGATCAGCAGCGCAACGACAATCCCCACCACAACCGGGATTTTGTTGAGTCCATGCGCCACCCGCACAGGATGCACCACGGGAGTGTAAGCGCCCCGCTCAGTGGTTCCGGCGGAGGTTCAGCAAATTCGTTGACGGTCGTCATTGACGGGTGCCAGTGGAATTTGTAGGGTATCGGGCATGCCCGTGACGACGACCCCGAGCACGCAGGATGGTGCGCCGGCCGTGGGGGTGCGGGAGGCCCAGCGGCTTCAGACCCGAGCGCGTGTGTTCGACGCCGCGGTGGCGGAGATCGGCCGGCGCGGGTTGGCCGGTGCGGACGTCGCGTCGATCGCGGCCGCGGCCGGGGTGGCGCGGGGCACGTTCTATTTCCACTTCCCGACCAAGGAACATGTGCTGGTCGAGTTGGAGCGCGCCGAGGAGCTCAAGATCGTGGCGACGCTCGACGGCGGCGCAACCGAGCCGGGTGACCTGACGTCGGTGCTGGCGCTGCTGGTCCGCCAGGTGGTCGCCGCGGAGCTGCGGCTGGGCCCGGTGGTCTTCAGGGACATGCTCGGGCTGCACTTCTCCGCGACGCGGCCCGTCGAGGACGAGTTGGCCGAGCACCCGCTGGCGGACTTCGTCATCGCCGCGATCCGCGCAGCGCAGACCGCGGGCGGGGTGGCCCCGGACGCCGACGCGGGTGAACTCGCGGTGATCTTCCTGACGGGTCTGTTCGCGTTGCTGGCAACCGGCGCTGTTGCCTCCCCGGACCGAAACGCTCTGCTGGATCGGTATGTGACGACGATTGTTCGCGGAATGGAGGCACGATGAACGGCTTGGGTATCGAGGGCTACCGCGACTACCTGACACGACGCGATGGCGACGCCGACCTGCTGCACCGCCGTCTCGCCAGCCGCGAGGAGTTCTTCTCCGGGCTGGAGGCCGACCCGGTCCGCTCGACCCGTCACATCGATCGGCAGGTGTTCGTGCGCAACCTGCGCCGCCGCCGGCCCGAGCCGGGCGTCGACCCGCAGACGCTGTTTCTCTTGGCCACCGCGAAGCTCAACCAGGCCGAGCGGTTCGGAGTGGATCTGGGCGACACCTACGGCCGCATCGGTGGTGACGACGAGCGGCCCGAACGGGTGTATCTCGCGCTCGAGGAGCATTACCACACCCGGTTGCTCGCATACGTGCTCGACATGTTCGGCCTGCCGTTCCAGGTGGTGGTGCCGCCGCTGGTGATGCGCCAGTTCGTCAAGATCAACGTCTTCCTTCCCGAGCGGCTCGGGTTCGCGTTCGTGGGTGCGGCGGAAATGGCCGGCTGCATCATGTTCGACGAGCTGCGCCGCGTGGGGGTCGAGTTGTTCGCCGACGAACCAGACGTGGCCGCCCGCATCGAGCGGCTCTACAGCGAGATCCTCACCGACGAGGTCGGCCACGTCGGCTATTGCGCGGCGCGTTGCACGGCTCCGGAGCGAGCGATCATGCGTTGGCTCTACCCGCGTTTCGGTCGGTTGTTCGCCCGCCAGACCGCCGAGATCAGCCTGCTCACCGATCCCGAAAAGCTTCGCGCCCGGCTCGATCGGCCGTTCGACGTCGAGGGGCTCACCGCTGGTCTGTCGAACGAGACGTTCCTTGCCGCGCGCCCCTGACCCGAAGCGAACCGGGCACGCCCGGGGACGCGGTCGACGGCGCTTTACCATCTTCTGATGGCGACCGCACCCCAGCAGTTCTCGACCCACGGGCCCGGCGGCGTCCGGATCGTCGCGGACCGCCTGGGCGACCCGCACGCGCGGGCCGTGGTTTTCCTGCACGGCGGTGGGCAGACGCGCCGCTCCTGGGCCCGGGCGGCCGCCGCCGTCGCCAGGCGCGGGTGGCAAGCCGTCACGATCGACCTGCGCGGTCACGGAGAGTCCGACTGGTCCAGCGACGGCGACTATCGCGTCGTCAGCTTCGCCGCCGACGTCCAGGAAGTGCTGGGCAACCTGCCGCCCCAACCGGTGCTGGTCGGCGCGTCGCTGGGCGGGTTCACCTCGATGCTGCTCGCCGGCGAGCTTGCCCCGGGCATCGCCAGCGCCGTGGTCCTGGTCGACATCGTGCCGAACATGGAGCAGTCCGGGGCGACGCGGATCCATAACTTCATGGCCGATCGGGTGGAGTCCGGGTTCGCCTCACTGGAAGAAGTTGCCGACGCGATCGCGGAGTACAACCCGCATCGGCCCCGGCCGACCGATCTGGATGGCCTGACCGCCAACCTGCGCCGCCGGGGCGACCGCTGGTATTGGCATTGGGATCCGCAGTTCATCAGCGGCACCGCGCCGTTTCCGCCGTTCGAGGTCACCGACGTCGACCGCATGCACGCGGCCGTCGACGCGATCCTGCGGGACGGTGTGCCGATGCTTTTGATCCGGGGGCAGATGAGCGACCTCGTCAGCCAGGACAGCGCCGACGCATTCCTCGAGCGTTTCCCGCAGGTCGAGTTCACCGATGTGCGCGGTGCGGGACACATGGTTGCCGGGGACCGCAACGACGTTTTCGCCGGGGCCGTCCTGGATTTCCTCACCCGGCGCGTCGACCGGGCGGGCTGACGCGCTCGTACCGTCCGTCAGCGCGGCGCCGGCCGGCGTGGTCGGAACATCTTCGGGGAGAACGAATCCCGCGACCATCAACGCGAGCACTCCGATCGGCAGGTTGATCAGGAAGACCGACTTCCAGCCGAACGAGTCGATCAACCAGCCGCCGAGGATGGGTCCGCAGGCGGCGCCCAGCACGACGGGAACCACGCTGACGGTCAGCGCGCGGGTCAGTCTTTGCGGCCCGGCGGCGCGGGCCAGGACGGTCAGCTGCAGCGGGATCAGCATTCCGCCGCTGAACCCTTGCAGCGCCCGAAACGCCGCCAGCACAGCGATATTCGGGGCCTGCACGCAGAGCAACGATGCCCACGAAAACGCCAGCACCGAACCGAGGACCAGCGTCTTGGTGCTCATCCGGCCGGCGGCCCAGCCGGTGAGCGGGATCGCCGCCGCCACCGCCAGGATGTAGCCCGTCACGGTCCACGCGGCGGCGGCCTGCGTCGAGGCGAATCGGTCGGCGAATGTCCGCTGCGCCGCGTCGACGACGGTGGCGTTCAGGCCGACCAGCACCGGCAGCAGCGTGCACGCCACCGTGATCATCCAGAGCCTGGGAGCCGCCGTCGTTCCGCTGATTCCGGTGGGCATCCGCACCTCCGTTCGCTGAAGCCGTGGTGTCGGGTCAACGGTCTGCCCCCGCGCTTGGGAAATCCTTGCGGGATCCTTGGAACGCGCGGCCCACTGCTCTTGCCGGGCGGGAGGCGGTACTCGCTGCTAACATGCTGCGGACGAGGAGGAGGGTGGGCGTGACCATGCGGTGGTTGCGGTGGTTGGGGCTGGCCGGTGCGATGAGCATGGCCACGACGGCGTTCGCGGGTTCGGCACTGGCGGATCCGGATCTGGTGTCGCGCCCGACGCCGGGCATGCACGTCGTCGACGGAAGCGGTGGGTGCACAGCGGCTTTCGCGGCTCAGGGCAGCGACGGCAGCTACTACCTGCTCACCAGCGGGCACTGCGATCCGCACGACGGCTCGGTGTGGACGTACGGGGAGGACCGCCCGCTCGGAATGATCACCGCCAGCGAAAAGGTGGGCGACACGAAGGACGCCGCGATCATCCGCCTGGACCCGAGCGTCGGGGCGCCCGCGGGCGATGTCGGCGGCAGGTATCCGGTCCGGGATGTGTTGAGCCTCTCCCATATTCAGGTGGGCATGCCGTTCTGCAAGATCGGTGCGATCACCGGTGAGACCTGCGGCACCGTCAAGGCTAAGAACGGCGACGTGATCGAGGCGAGCGTGTACAGCCTCAACGGCGACAGTGGCAGTCCCGGTTTCGTGAAAAACGCGGACGGCACCGTCAGCGCGGTCGGAATCTTGATGTCCTCGCCCGACGGCGACGATTACACGACGTATTTCACGCTCGTGCATCCGCTGCTGGCCAAGTGGGGCCTGCACATCCTGCCCTGAAAACGGCGTGCCGCGCGTCCGCAGATGCGATCATCTTCAGTGTTCGCAACGGCAGAACCGAAGGAGGGCGGCGTGGCTGAACGGTGGTTGCGGGGACTTGCTTGGGCCGGTGTCATGGCACTTTCGGCGACGGTGTTGGCGAGTCCCGCCCGGTCGAATCCGGCCGTGACGCCAGGCATCCGGGTTGAGGACGAAAATAGTTCCTGCACGGCGGGTTTCGCAGCACAAGGCAATGACGGCAGCTACTTCCTCATGACGAGCGGGCACTGCGACGCGCACGACGGATCGGTGTGGACCTACGCGGACGACGTGCCGCTGGGAAGAATCTCGGCCAGCGAGCACGAAGGCGACAAGAGGGACGCCGCGATCATCCTCCTCGACCCGAGCGTCGGTGCGCCCGCGGGTGACGTCGGCGGCAGGTATCGGGTGCGGGACGTGTTGAGCCCGTCGCAAATCAAGGTGGGCATGCCGTTCTGCAAGGTCGGGGCCGTCACCGGTGAGACCTGCGGCGCCGTCACGGATATCGAGGGCGATGTGCTCGAAGCCAGCGTGTACAGCCTCAGTGGCGACAGCGGCAGTCCCGGCTTCGTGAAAAACGACGACGGCACCGTCAGCGCGGTCGGCCTGCTGATGTCTTCCCCGGAGGGCGACGACAACACGACCTACTTCGCGCTGGTGAATCCGCTGCTCGGCCGGTGGGGTTTGCGAGTCCTCCCCTGAACCCCGGTCGGTAGAATCCAGCGCCCATGAGCACGACGGAGCGGCGATTCGTCAAGGTCGTTCGTGACGGCGGGTTGGTCACCATCGAGTTGGTCAACTCGAAAGCGCTGAACATCGTGGGCAGCGGCGCGATCGCGGACCTGACCGAGGCGTTCCGTTCCGTCATCCAGGACAGCGGTGTGCGCGTCGTGGTGCTGCGCGGCATGGGGGAGCGAGCGTTCATCGGCGGAGCCGACATCAACGAGATGGTCACCCTGGACCGGTCCAGCGGCGAGGCGTTCATCCGCCGGCTCGCCGACCTGTGTGAAGCGATCCGCGAATGCCCGGTCCCGGTCATCGCCCGGCTCGCGGGCTGGTGCCTCGGCGGCGGCCTGGAGATCGCAATGTCCTGCGACCTGCGGATCGCGGAGTCAGGAGCTAAATTCGGCATGCCCGAAGTGGCGGTCGGAATCCCGTCCGTCATCCATTCGGCGTTGATGCCGAAGCTGATCGGGGCCTCGCACGCGGCCTGGCTGCTGCTGACGGGCGAAACGATCGACGCCGACACGGCCGCCGTCTGGGGATTGGTGCACGAGGTCACCAGCCCCGACCAACTCGACGCGCGCATCGCCGAACTCGCCACGAGGCTAACGGGATTCGGCCCGAACGCGGTGCGTCAACAAAAGCACATGCTCAACCGGTGGTTCGACATGACGGTTCACGGGGCGATCGAGGACAGCATCGAACAGTTCGGCCTGGCCTTTCTGACCGGAGAGCCGCAGGAGCACATGCAGCGGTTCCTGGCACGCAAGCGCGACAAGAAGTAGGTCGGCCCGGGCGCCTACCTGCCGGTGCGCTCGCGATGCTTGCACCCCGGCCAGCAACAGGGTCGGCGCTGGCCTTCCTCCAACTCCTCCTGGGTTCGGCGAATGCGCCGCTCTCGGGTCTTCTCCTGCTTGGCGTCCTCGACCCAGCAGATGAACTCGTTGCGCGCCAACGGCGTGATGTCCTTCCAGGCTTTCAACGCCGTGGAGTTGGAGATCAGCGCCCGGCGCAGGTCCGCAGGCAGTTTGTGAACCACCCCGCCGGGAACTTGCTGGCTGCTCACGGCGGCTAGCGTACCCGTGTGGATGTCCCCGCAGGTTCCGACCTCGTGAGGATGTAGTCCTCGTCGTGGGGCCGGCCGAGCATGGCTTGGAGCCGCCGGCGGTCGAACGGCCACAGGTCGATGTGGTTGTCGTCGGCGAAATACCACGAGTTGCACCCGGTGTTCCACACGGTCGGCCCCATCGCCGCGGCGACATCGGCGTTGAAGCGATTGGTGGCTTCCTCGGTGACCTCGATTGTGGTGATCTCGCCCTCGCTGAATCGCCGCAGCCATTCCACGATGTAGCGGGCGGTCAGTTCGGCGACGTATTGCAGCGACATCGATCCGCTCGGGGAGTTGGGGCCGAGAACGGTGAAGAGGTTGGGGAATCCGGGGATCGCGGTCATCGCCCAGGCGCGAGGACCTTTCGCCCACGCGTCGTCGATGGACAGGCCGTCGCGACCGCGCAGGCTCATTGGCCGCATGTAGTTGTGGGCCTGGAAGCCGGTGGCCAGCACGATGGCGTCGAGATCGTGGTGGGCGCCGTCGGTTGTGCGTATGCCGGTCGGAGTGACCTCGGCGATGGGCTCGGTGACCAGGCTCGCGTTCGGCTTGCCGATCGCGCGGTAGTAGTTGCCGGAGATCACCTGTCGTTTGCAGAACGGTTCGTAGTCGGGAGTGAGCCTAGCCCGAAGGGCGTTGTCTCGCACCAGCATTCGCAGACACACCCGCCCATACTGCTGGGCCAGGCGTCGCCGCCACGTCGGCCGGGTGACCAGGTCGACCAGGAAGTCGGAACCGCCGCGCTGCCCCAGTTCCACGGTCCGTTCGAGTCCCGGCAGTGCCTTCAGCAGCCGGCTGACGACGCGTGGTTGCCGCAGCGCCATCGGCACCCACATCACCCACTGTGGCGTGCGGCAGAAATGCGTGATGTGCCCAGCCTCGGGTTGCAGCGCGGAAAAGACCTGCACCCCAGTGGATCCGGTCCCGATCACCGCCAGTCGCTTGCCCGCCGTCTCGATATCGGTCCAGCGAGCGGTGTGCACCACCGGCCCGCCGAACGAGTCCAGTCCCGGAATGTCGGGCATGAACGGGTGGTGCAGCACGCCGGTGGCGGCGACGAGGAAGTCGGCCTTGATCTCGTCACCGCCGGTTGTGTTAATACGCCATCGGTTGCCGGTGAACACCGCGGAGCTGACCTCACAGCGCAACCGCAGGTGTTGTTCGAGCCCGAGGCGTTTGACGAGATCGTGGTGATACCGCTGTATCTCGTCCCCGGTCGCCCAGACGTGCTTCCAGTCGGGTTTGGGCGCGAACGCGAATTGGTAAGTGTACGAGGGGACGTCGCAGCGCAGGCCGGGATAGCGGTTCCAATGCCACACCCCGCCGACGTCGGAGCCCTTCTCCAGGATGGTGAAGTTCGTGAAGCCGGCCTCCCGGAAGGCGTGCGCGACGGCGATGCCCGCCATGCCGGCACCCACAATCGCGATGCGCGGATCACGTCGTTGCCGCGTGCCGTCGACCATCCCCACGACGCCTTCCGATCAATGGATGGCCCAACCCTATGCGTGCCCACCTGGCCCGACAAGGTCGCGAAAGCGGGCAAGGGGGCCCCTCGGGACTACCGGGCGGCTCGGCACGCGGCATTGGCCAGGGAAAACAGATCCGCGTTCACCGGGACTTGTGACAAGGTCTCGGCACGCTCAGACTGATTGACATGCGCGATCGCGAGACGATCGACTCAGAATTGCGGAAACTCGCCGCTGCGCGCCGACTGGTCCGCGAGCAGGGCGGTCAGCCGTCGTCTCGACGCTTCGACGAACTGCTCGACGAGCGCCTGGGCCACCGCCCAGAGGCGCCCGAAACCGAGCCCATCACGCCTCACGGACCCGTCACGCCTTACCGACCCGTCACGCCTTACCGACGGAGTGCGCTGCGTCGTTTTGGCCCCCTCGCGGCGTTGCCGCTATCGCTGGTGGCCGTCGTCGCTGTGTTGGTCACGATTTTCGCGGTCCACAAATCGGACTCCGCGGCGCAGCAGGCGCAGGAGGCGCAGCCGGCGGAAGTCGCGCCGTCGGCCGCGCCGCCCAAACCGGTTGCGCCCAAAATTGCCGCCCCGCGGATCGACGTTGTCGACATGGCGTTCGTCGCCGCGTTGAGGCGCGAAGGCGTACCGGTTCCCAGCCAGGAATACGTGATGGCCCAGGGGCACGCGGTCTGCGACTTCCTGGCGCACCAACCCGACTTCGCGGAGGCCGTCAGCTTCGTGCAGCGATCGTCGATATGGGATGCCAATCAAAGCGCCGAGTTCGCCACGGGCGCAGTCGTTTCGTACTGCCCTCAGTACGAACTTGCGGGCCCCGGCCAGGCGCAGCAGTCACTCCAAGACGCTCTCTCCGGTGTGCAAGCCATCGAACGTGATCTGCAGGGCATCAGTGGTGATCTGCGCGACGTCCGAGATGGCCTGCCGCCCATCCCGGGCCAACCGTAAGGGTCTGTGCGTCAGCTGACGTCGGCCAGGTGAACGCCGTACGGGACGGCTTTCAGGAGCGTGACGGTGAGGGCGACACCGCTGGGCAGCGTGTAGGTACGCCGTTCGCCCGGACGGGCGCCCGCAATGGCGGCGCCCAGCGGGGATTGGACCGAATAGACCTCGATGTCGCCGTATTCGGCGCCACGCACGCCCAGCAGGAAGGTTTCCACGTCGCCCGTGTCGTCGTAGCGGATGGTCAACACCATGCCGGGTTCGGCGATCCCGTCGTCGGGCGGGTCCTCGCCGACGACGGCGTTGAGCAACAGGTCGTGAATCCGCTGGATCCGGAGCTGCCACGCCCAATGGACCGCGGCAAGGTTTTCGTCGGCAGCGTCGCCAACGGCGTTGGCGTCACACAACTCCCGCAGCGTGGCCAGTTCCCGCTGCAGCCGCTCATAGGCTTGCGGTGACATCCACGCGGGTTCCGTGCTGGTCATGATCGTTTCCCTTGCCTCACGCGTCCGTGGCCCGGGGCCGTGTGGCCTCGATAGGGCACGGCCTTCAGCAGGGTCACGAGCCGGCCCGCGTCATTGGGGATCGCGTAGATCCGCTGCTCGCCGGGGCGCGCGCCGGCGATGGATCGGCCCAGCGGCGATGCCATCGAGTAGACCTTGATGTCGGCGTCTTCGGCGCCCTGCCTGCCGAGCAGAAACGTCTCCGTTTCACCGCTGGCGTCGTAGCGGATGGTCAGCACCATGCCCGGTTCGGCGACCCGCTCACCCTCGAGCTCGCGGACGTGTTCCTGCCGTGGCGTGGGTCTGCGCCGGGGCCGCAGCGCGGCGAGTTCCTTCTGTAATCGGCGGTAGTCCTGTCGTGTCATCCAGACTGGTGTGCAGCTGGTCATCGTGGTGGTCCTTTCCTGGTGATAAGGGGTGTCGTCAGGGACGGGCCGATGCATGGCAACCGTCCCCGACGACTCGCATGCCCTCGAGGCGAGCTTTTCCGCGGTTCAGACCCGCGCCGATCGGGAGGTGTGGTGGCGCGCTCTGTGCAGCGGATCGAACTCGGCCAGGGCATGGGGTTGCTTGCCGGTCGTGATCTGCTCGGCCAGCAGCCGACCCGTCACGGGGCCCTGCGTCAATCCCCACATGCCGTGCGCGCCGGCCACGTAGATGCCCTCCGCCAGCTCACCGATCACTGGCCGGCCGTCGGGTGCGACCGCGCATGCACCAACCCACAGGTTGCTGCGCGCGGCCCAAACCGCGCCGTCCAGTAGGGAGCTGGCCGCGGCGGCGATGGCCTCTACTCGTTGCCGTGCGCGCGGTTCGCGCGTGTCGTCGAATTCCAGGGTGCCCGAAACCCGCAGCGCCCCTTTGTAGGGCGTGCACGCCGCCCCTACGTCCGGCAGATAGATGGGGCCCGGTATGGGGCGGTCGACGGGCACGGTGAACGAGTAGCCGCTACCGGACTGCACCGGGATGCTCAGCCAGCGGCCCGCCAGCCGCGGCAACCGCGCACCGGTGGCGATCACCACGGCGTCGGCGGTCACCGGGTTTCCCCAGCGCGGGTAGACCGTAGCGCCGTCGCCCGAACTGAAGACGTCATCGATGTCGCGTCGGAGGACGGTCCCGCCGCGGGCCATCACCGAGCGACCCAGCGCCTCCACGAATCGCCGAGGGTCGACGAAGCGCTGGCCGTTGACGTTCAGGCCGGCGGTCGCCGCCGGGGATGCCAGGGGTACCTGCTCGCGCAGCGCCGCGCCGGACAATGCGGTGACATACATTGGCTGGCCGGCGTTTTCGAGTTCGCGTAGCCTGTCCAGCATCCGCTGCGCCCCGTAGGCGCTGCCGAAGACCGCGGTGATCGGCGCGTCCGTCACCGGCGCATCGATCCCGTTGGCGATGAGCACGTCGAACGCCTCGATGCTGTCCTCGTTGAGCGCCGCGTTGGCCCGCAACGCCCGCTGCCACGACGATCGCCGGTAGGCGGGCGCCAGCTGCATGATCAGGGTCGCCAGATCCGCGCCGGGGGAGAAGAGCGGAATCGTCAGCGCCGGGGCAATCCACCCGGCGTTGCCCCATGACGCACCGGCGGCGATGCCGGTGCGGTCGACCACCGTGACATCGACTCCACGCTCCTGCAGGAACCACGCCGTCGACAATCCGACGATGCCGGCACCGACGACGATCACCGACCGCGGACCGCCGTCGATGCGCTCGACGTCACCCATCACACATACCTCCGAAACTCAACTCTGGCTTGGTAATTCCATGATGGTGTGCGCGGGCGCCGCAGTGTTTGCCCGAAACGGACAATGCCGCGGCGGTCGATTGTCCAGGCCCGACAACGCCGTTGCGCGGGCGCGCGCTCGCACGGCAAAGGCCAATCCCCACAGACGCTCATGCGGGGATTGATCGAGGATGGGGCGCAGCCTATTTCACTCTTTTCCGACGAGGCGGTCGAAGTCGCGTTGCCAGTTGGCAGCGCGGCGTCGGTCGAGGGCGATGCGGGCGCCGCCGAACAATGCCACAGCCGACAGGCTCACCGTCCACCAGATCGCCATCGCAAACGCGACCGCCTCGTCGACGGCGGTTCTTTCCGGTTTCCCGACGGCGGCGCCCTCCTGGTCGACCCAAATCTCGATCTCCTCACCGACTTTGACTCCCAGCGGCGCGACGACGTCGCCGGTGTGCTCCGTCCCGGCGGCGAACCATCGCGCGGGCACCGTCACGGTAGGGCTCTCGAGGTTTCGGCGGGGGTGACTGTCCCCGATGACCGTCGCGGTCACCGGCCGGCGGGTCTGGGCCTGTTCGGCGTAGACGCTTCTGCGGGAATCATGGACCGAGGTGCCCACGGCGGCCGCGATGGGCACTGTCACCAATGACAGCGCGACGGCCAGCACCAAGATCAGCGCCTCCAGCCGGTCGCTGGGGCGTATCAGCGGGTTGAGACCGAACAGGCGCACCAACAGTCGCCGCGGCAACGGCACGGTGAAGGTCTCCATCGCGGCGTGGTCATCCCGCGCGCGGGCGCCGCGCCGTCGATCGTCGTGACGCGGGGTGATCATCGGATGTTTCCTACTCGACGGGCCGGCCCGGGTTGGTGGCCGTAGCTTGACACTTCCGATGATGACGTGGCGGGCGGCCGCGGGCCTTGCCGAAGCCGGACAATGGCGCCGCCGTGCTTTGTCGGATCTCGACAGCGTTGTTGGTCAGTCGGTGTCGGTCGCCGCAAGTTCGATCATCATCGCCAGCCGCTTCCTGGCGTCATCCAGTGGCAGGTTGGTGATCTCGGCCATCTTGCGCAGCCGGTAGCGCACGGTGTTTTCGTGCACTCCCAGGCGTTCACCGGCCTCCACCGGATCGCCCTGGGCCTCCAGCCATGCCCGCAGCGTGGCCACGTAGTCGGTTCCGTTGGCGCGGTCATGCCGGCCCAGCTCGACGACCGGTCCGCGGGTGGGCGCCCGGCCCGACTGCGCCGCGGCGCGCAATCGTTGCAGCAGGATGTCGTCCCACGACTCGTCGTAAGCCGGGGGCGCCGCCGCGGGTGATACCTCGTGCAGCGCCAGGCACTCGTCGGCCTCCTGGCGCGCCGCGACGAGATCCGCCACGTCCGCCACGCCGCTGACCCCCGCGATCACGATCACCTGTTCGGGCAGCGCCGCTTTCAGGCCGGCCACCCAGCGCCGCGCCGTCGCCGCGTCCTCGCCGGGAAGCAGGGTGTAGACGGTATTGCCGGCCAGGGCGCTGCGGCCCGGCCGCGACCAGCCGAACCCGGTGGTGGCGCGCTCGAATGCCAACAGCAGCGCCGCATCGCGTTCGGCGCCAATGAACGCCTGCAAGGCGATGACCCGTAAACCGTTGTGCGCCAAACCCAGCCGGCTCGCAACGGTGGAGGCGTCGGCGGTGCCCTCCAGCAACCGGATCACCAGTTCCGATTCGACCTGGCGCTCCAGGTCCGCGCTGGCTCGCGACCGCAGCAGATGCAGGGCAACCGTGTGCGCACCGTCGGCCAGGGCGCCGCGCGCCGCTTCGTCCAGCGGCGCCGAGCATGCCACCCATACCGACCCCATGAGTTCTCCGCCGGAGCGCACCGCCACCACCATGCGTCCGGTCAACTCGTGCTCGGCGTCCCCCTCGACGAAAAACGGCTCGTCGGAGACCGCCAGATGCGCGAATACCCCTCGGGCATCGAACAATTCGCGCAGCCGCTCGGGCGTCTGGCGTTCCAGGATGGTCTGCACCCGCGCCGCGTCGGCAGGTTCCTGCAGTCTCGAATACGCGAGCACCCGCAACAGCCGATCGTGAATGACGACGGCGCTGCCGATTGCGTCCGCCAGGCTGTCGGCGAGCGCGAACAGATCGGTCGGGCCGCGGCCGGATTCGGTCTCGCGACCCTCCAGCACCAACCCGTAGACAACCGCGGCCACCTCGCTCCACGACATCGTCTCGTCGACGAGCATCACCGCGCCGACCCCGGCGTCCTCGTCAAAAGTGATCGGCTCGTCATCGTCGCGCGCCAGTACGACCACCGCTCGTGCCGATCGCGCCCAGCGCACCGCTTCGCTGAGCGAACCCGCACCGACGGCCAGCAATACATCGCCGACCCCGACGCCGTCCGCGGTGGCCTCGTGGATCACCACGCTGCGCAGTTCGGTCGACCGCGGCACCGACGACCACCGCAACCGGACCCCGTAACCGCCCAGCACGTTGATCAAGCGGTCCAAAGTGATCACCAGCCGCTCCCAACGACGCGGAGACACGAGAGGCAGATTCCGTTGTAATCATGCCTGCACGAAGACCGTATCGTCACGAATGGGCAGCGGCGATGGTGGCTGGAGCTATGCCGGCCGGCATAGGGGCCGCATGTCCGCCGCGCTTGCAACTGCTAGCGCAAACGGTGCGCGCGAGGTGGCTGACTAGAGGGTGCCCGGGACGCGCGGACCAGACTGATCTGCGGAACGCTCGCCGTGCGGTGGCCTCATCGGCTCTGGTTGGTTCTCCCGTGTATCTGTGGTCGCGCTGGCGCGAGAGCAGGCAGGGCTCCTCCGTCAGATTCCCATCGCTGCAGCGCCATACGGGCGTGGTCGCGATTCTTTGCGCTGTGCTCGTTGATTCCCAGTAGTTGGTCGGGGGTGGACGCATCGTCGACGCTGACCGCGGTTGCCATCGCCGTGTACGCCTCGCTGGGACGGGTGTATGGGGGTACCACCAGAAGGTCGAGTTTCCCGAACTTCTTACCGAACACCGTTATCACGTTGGGCGAGTCCTGGCTGGCGTCGAGGATCACATCGCCGCCCAGATGTTTGAGGCTCGATGGTGCTGACGACCAATCGCTTTGGTGATAGCGCACCCGATCAATCACACCGAACCGTAGTGACAGTGCCGCGAGCAGTGACGGGAGTTCGGCGGAAAGCCGCGTCGATTGTGGCCACCAGGCTCCCTGGACAAAACCGCAGGTCCGGTGTGCGGATTTAAACCGCAATCGCAAGGTTCCGAATGCCGATCGGTGCGCCAATGCGGCGCCGATGTGTTCAGTGGTCGCTGACATGTGCTAGTTCCTGCCTTCCTGGCGTTTGACGCGATGTTTTGGCACAAGGCTTCATCGCCCGCCTCCGCGGGTGAACCCCGGTGTACGAGCGCCATGGTGGTATGGATTCCGATGACGGGCTTGCCGTAACGCGACAACCCGAGTGTCCGTTTTTGTCGCTGCACCACATCGCGAAACGCACGCGCTCCGGCACGGCTCGTCGCGACGGCACATGCGGCACCGCGGCAAAAAGTGAGCGTTGAGCCCCCTGTCAGGATTGAACTGACGGCCGCTCGCATGATCAAGGCGCTCCTTCCGCGAACTTCCGCCCGACATGGCCGCACGACCGCGCTGGCTCGCGCCTGCGCCGGCACAAGTCGGCATGCAGTTCCGACGGCAAGATCCCGTCGTAGAATCGTCCTGGCTCATCGAGCCGGAACCGGCCGCGTTAGCTCAGTTGGTAGAGCGTCGCTCTTGTAAAGCGGATGTCGAGAGTTCGAGTCTCTCACGCGGCTCCATTCCTGTCGGGTACTCAGGGGTAGCGTCATTTCAGTGTCGATGACCTGTCTCGGGTGCGGAGTCGATTTCGAAGGGCGTCGGCTAAAGGTGTTGTGCACCAATGCATGCCAACAGTCACGCCGCCGCGGCTTGCTCTTGGAGGCCTGGCTCGACACCAGAGTCTGCGGTCGCACGTCCTACCAAGGCCACTACGTCCGGGAATACCTCTATGAGCAGCAGGGCGGTCGTCGTGCAATCTGCGGAATCGAGGCCTGAGCATCCAACTAACGTTCGGCCCGCTCGCTTACCAAGGCGAGTGCTCTACCAGTGAGCTAAGGAGGCCGGCAAAAGCCGGGTCCAAGCCTAACCGGTCACTCGTCGCTGTCGACGACGCGCGGCGAGCGCACCGACCGCGACGACGAGCGGGGCCGGCGGCCGGGCAGCGGGATGCGGTCGGCGATGTTGCTCAAGGGATTGACCACCATCGTCAGCGACATCACCGCATCCTGCAGCGTCTCGATCGTCGGCGCCAGGGCCTCCATCCCGGGCGCCAGCCGAGCCAGGGTGTCGGCGACATCGGCCAGCTGCTCCAGCGGCCCGTGCCGGGCGGTCAGCTTGTCGATCAACCCGCCCTCGGCGAGCAGCCGCTCGGCCAGCCCATCCTCGGACAGCAGCCGATCGATCAGGCCGTCCTCGGCGAGCAGCTGATCGGCCAGCCCGCCCGGCTGCAGCGCGCGGTGCAGCCCGCCGCCCTCCGCGGTGAGCCGGTCGAGCAGGCCGCCGTCCGACGTCAGCAGGTCGACCACCCCGCCCGGGCGCAGCAGCCGATCCATCGGCCCGTCGGGCGCCACGGCCCGTCCCAGCGGAGCATCCTCGTCGAGCAGCCTGGCGAGCCGATTGGCGCGAATGATCGCGTCGTCGATCCCCAGCATGGACGTCACCGCGTTCGTCCCGTCGTCGCCACTGACGTCGGAGACCGCTCGCTTCGCCACGCCGACCGCCGCGGATGCGACATTCAGGCTCGCCTCGGCGGTGGCCAGGCCGACTCGCGCGGGAGCGGTCGCAAGCGAGACGATGCTTCTGGCGAGATTCATCCCCCGAGTCTATTGGTAGACGCACACCCATGAACTGCGACGGGTCCAAGCTGATGCGATGATTCCTGGCAGACTACTAGCAGACTGTTGGCAACGAGCTTTCAGGAACTACACAATGATTGCGAAGGCAACGTTCAAGCAAGGGACGGAAGTGACCTCATGACGGCGGCCAGCCCAACCGAAACCAAACCGGAGGCTCGCGTCCTCGTTGTCGACGACGAGGCCAACATCGTCGAACTGCTCTCGGTGAGCCTGAAGTTCCAGGGATTCGAGGTGCACACGGCCACCAACGGCGCCCAGGCCCTGGACCGCGCCCGCGACGCCCGCCCGGACGCGGTGATCCTCGACGTGATGATGCCCGGCATGGACGGCTTCGGGGTGCTGCGCCGGCTGCGCGCCGACGGCATCGACGCCCCAGCGTTGTTCCTGACGGCCCGCGATTCCCTGCAGGACAAGATCGCGGGCCTGACGCTGGGCGGCGACGACTACGTGACGAAGCCGTTCAGCCTGGAGGAGGTCGTCGCGCGGCTGCGCGTCATCCTGCGTCGCGCCGGCAAGGGCGGCGCGGAACCGCGCAGCGCCCGCCTGACGTTCGCCGATATCGAACTCGACGAAGAAACCCACGAGGTGTGGAAGGCCGGCGAGCCGGTGTCGCTGTCGCCCACCGAATTCACCCTGCTTCGCTACTTCGTGATCAACGCGGGCACGGTGTTGAGCAAGCCGAAGATCCTCGACCACGTCTGGCGCTACGACTTCGGGGGCGACGTCAACGTCGTCGAGTCCTACGTGTCGTACCTGCGCCGCAAGATCGACACCGGGGAGAAGCGGCTGCTGCACACCCTGCGCGGGGTGGGCTACGTGCTGCGGGAGCCGCGCTGAGCAGCCCGTCAAACGGACCGGCGGTAGCGAAGAATACAGAGATGGCCACCAAACCCAAACGCGGAATACCCCTCCGGGTGGGCCTGGTCGCGGCCACCCTGCTGTTGGTGACCTGCGGCCTGGTGGCCTCGGGGATCGCGGTCACCTCGATCCTGCGGCACAGCCTGATCAGCCGGATCGACCAGACGCTGCTCGACGCGTCCCGCGGCTGGGCGCAGGCGCCGCGGCGGCAGTCCGGGCCCCCGTACGAGGGCCCCGACCCGGGCCGGCCGCCGTCGAAGTTCTACGTGCGCGGCGTCGGCACCGACGGCACCCCGTTCACGGCCATCAACGACCGCAACTCCGAACCGGCGCTTCCGCCCAACAACGATGTGGGTCCCAACCCGACGACGTTGCCCTCGGTCAACGGCTCCGACATCCAGTGGCGCGCGGTGTCGGTGCGCGGGCCGCATGGCCTGACCACCGTCGCGATCGATCTGTCCGACCTGCAGCACACCGTTCGATCGCTGGTTTGGTTGCAGATCGGCATCGGGGTGGCGGTGCTGATCGTGGTCGGCATCGCCAGCTTCGTCGTGGTGCACCGCAGCCTGCGCCCGCTGTATGAGGTCGAGCGAACCGCCGCCGCGATCGCGGGCGGCCAGCGCGATCTGCGGGTCCCCGAACGGGATCCCCGAACCGAGCTGGGCCGACTCTCGTTGGCGCTCAACGAAATGCTCAGCCAGATTCAGCAGGCGCTGGCGTCCTCGGAGTCCTCGGCCGAGAAGGCCCGCGGCTCGGAGGAACGTATGCGACGGTTCATCACCGACGCCAGCCACGAACTGCGCACGCCGCTGACCACCATTCGCGGTTTCGCCGAGCTGTATCGCCAGGGCGCCGCGCGCGACGTGTCCATGCTGCTGTCGCGGATCGAGAGCGAGGCCAGCCGGATGGGCTTGCTGGTGGACGACCTGCTGCTGCTGGCGCGGCTGGACGTGCAACGACCGCTGGAGCAACATCACGTGGACCTGCTGGCGCTGGCCAGCGACGCCGTGCACGACGCGCAGGCGATCGACCCCACCCGCAGCATCACCATGGAGGTCTTCGACGGGCCCGGCGTCCCGGAGGTGCGCGGCGACGAACCCCGCATCCGGCAGGTGCTGAGCAACCTGCTCGCGAATGCCCTGCAGCACACCCCGGACAGCGCCGACGTCGTCGTCCGGGTCGGCACGGAGGGCGACGACGTGGTGCTCGAGGTGGCCGACAAGGGTCCGGGGATGAGCAAGCAGGATGCGTCGCGGGTGTTCGAGCGGTTCTATCGCACCGACTCGTCACGCGCGCGGGCCAGCGGCGGCACCGGGCTGGGCCTGTCCATCGTCGACTCGCTGGTGCACGCGCACGGAGGCGATGTCACCGTGACGACCGCGCCCGGGGAGGGCTGCTGCTTCCGCGTCACGCTGCCACGCATCAGCGACGTGCCCTCGCGCGTCTGAGCCGCGTTTGAGCCGTTACGCCAGCTGCGCCAGCGCGGCCTTGATCCTGGCCTGCGCCTGGTCGAGGGATTGCGGTGACGGGTTGCGATCCACGTTGGCAAAGCCGAAGTCGCTCAGGCTGCGGGTGGGGAACACGTGGACGTGCAGGTGCGGCACCTCCAGCCCCGCGATGATCACCCCGGCGCGCTCGGTCCGGAAAGCCTTGCACACCGCCTTGCCGATCAGCTGGCTCACCCCCATGACGCGCGAGAACACCGCGTTGTCGACGTCCTGCCACTGATCGATCTCCTCGCGCGGCACCACCAGGGTGTGGCCCTGTGTCATCGGCTCGATCGTCAGGAACGCGACGACGTTGTCGTCCTCGTACACGAAGCGGCCGGGCAGTTCACGGTTGATGATCTTGGTGAAGATCGACGCCATGGGGCCAGCATAGGTGCGCGCTCCGTCGGGCCCGGGGCGTGGTCGCCCGTCACTCCTCCTTGCCGAACTTCATGCCGTCGAGGTTCCAGTACCCGCGCATGTTGGTGATCAGCCCCGCGTCGTTGACCTTGTAGGTGAACACCCCGCGCACCTCGCTGGTGACGCCGCCCTCAAACCTGCTGTGCAGCACCAGGATATGAGCGATCTCGTGCGGCGAGCTCGACGGGAACGTCTCCTCGCAGGTGATCGTCAGCCGGTTGGCCGCGATGTTGTTGTCGTAGAAGGCGCCGACGGCTTCCTTGCCCTTCACGCCCTCGCCGTCGGGGTTGGTCACCGACTTGCCGATCGGGTCCTCGATGACGACGTCGTCGGCCATCAGCGCCAGCCAGCCGTCCCGGTCGTGGGCCTGCACGCACCGCCACGACGATTGCGACGCGGTCAGCGCCGGGGAGACTTCGGATGTTTGGGTCATTTCTTTCTCCTGTCTTCTCAAATGGCGCACGCGGCGCGCGCGCCCTCCTCGGTTGCCTTGCGGATGAGGCCCAGGCCGCTGCAGTCGCCGGCGGCGTGCACCTCGGCGCCTGGCATGGCGGTGACGACGGCGTCGAACAACGCGGTGTCGGGCTCGACCGTTCCGGCGATGACGACGCTGTCGGCGGGAAGTTGGCGCCGCGTGCCGCCGACGGGCGTGAACACCACGGCGCCGGTAGTGATTCGTTCGACGGCCGCCCGGACGTGCACGGTGACGCCGAGCCGGTCCAGGCGGTCGATGTGTTCGGTCTTGCGCTTGTTGCCCACCTCGGGGGCGATGTCCCTGCCGGGCTCGAGTATGGACACCAGCCGGCCCCGGGCCGCCAGAAACTCGGCCAGTTCCAGCGCCACCAGGTCGCCGCCGATGACGGCGACGCGCCGGCCGACCGGCATCCACGCCCGGGTGGCCAGCCGAAACGCGGCGGGCGGCATCAGTCGTTGCCGCCGGCCGCCGAGTAGTCGACGCAGCCCGGGGCCCGTGTGCACGTGCGGCAGGTCGGCGCCCGGAATCGCCGGCACGGCGACGTGGCCGCCGGTGGCCACGATCACCGCGTCCGGCGCTTGCGCGACGACGTCGTCCACCGAAACATGATGGTGCAGCGACACTTTCGCGTCGCTCGACCTGATCTCGTCGAGCAGATAGCGTAGGAACGGCTGGTTCTCCGGATGCAGCACCGACGCCCAGCGCAGCGCGCCGCCCAGCTGGCCGCCGCGCTCGAAGAGCCTGACGCGGTGCCCGCGCTCGGCGGCCACGCGGGCGGCCTCCAGCCCGGCGGGTCCGCCCCCGATCACCGCCACGCGCTTGGCGCGGCCGGTGCGGGGCCCCGCCAATTCGCGCTCCCTTCCGGTGCGGGGATTGACGGCGCAGTCGACGGAGAAGCGGAGTTCCATTGCGTCGATGCAGTTTTCGCACGAGATGCACTTGCGAATCCGGTGCGCCTGCCCGGACAGCAGCTTGCGGGGCAGGTCGGGGTCGGCCAGCAGCGGGCGCCCCATCGCGATGAAATCCGCCCGCCCGTCGGCCAGGATTTGTTCGGCCCGGGCCGGGTCGTGGATCCGGCCCACGGCGATCACCGGCACGTCGACGGCCTGCTTGACCGCGGCGGCGGCGCCCACGTTGACTTCGTCGCCGTCATCGGCGCCGTTGACCATCCCGGTGACGAGCCGGTCGATCACGCCGCCGCTGACGTGAAACGCGTCCACGCCGGCGGCCACGAGTTCGGGTGCCACCCGGGCGGTTTCGTAAATCGGTCGCCCTCCGGCCACCCGTTCGTAGCCGGAGATCCGCAACGTGATGGGCAGGGCGTCGCCGACCTCGGAGCGAATGGCCGCCAGCGCGTCCAGCACCACCCGGATTCGGCCGCGCGCGGAGTCGCCGCGATAGTCATCCGTGCGCCGATTGCGTTGCGGGGCAAGGAAAGACCCCAGCAACATGTAGCCGTGCGCGGCGTGCAGCTCGATGCCGTCGTAGCCGGCCTCGGCGGCGCGCCGCACCGCGGCCCTGAACAGGTCGAACACCTCGGTCAGCTGCACTCGGGTGATCTCCGTCGACGGGCGGCCGGTGAGATACGACGGGATCACCGACGGCCCCAACGACGGGACGCCGAACAGCTCCGGACCCAGGCCGTCGGGCCCCGCGTGCACGATCTGGGGCTGGATCTTGGCGCCGTGCTCGTGCACCACCTCGACCAGCGCCCGGTGCGCGCCGACCGCGTCGTCGGTGGCCAGGTGCAGGCCGCCGGGTGTCTCGGGGTGGCGATTGTCGACGCCGGTGGCGCCCAACGTGATCAGCCCGACGCCACCCGCGGCGCGCGCGGCGAAGTAGTCGCGGGTGCGCTGCGACGGCAGCCCGTCCGGGGTGCCGTACATCGTCTCCATGGGAGACATCACCACCCGGTTGCGCAGCGTCATCGCGCCGATTCGCCCCGGCGCCAACAGATGCGGAAAGCCGGCGCTCACCGGCGGCCGACGGGTGCTTACCTGTCGGCGTCCGTGTAGCGGATCACGCCGCGAATGTTCTTGCCGTCCAGCATGTCCTGGTAGCCGTCGTTGATCTGCTCGAGCCGGTACTGGCGAGTGATCATGTCGTCCAGGTTGAGCTTGCCGGCCTTGTACATCGACAGCAGTTGCGGAATGTCGTATTGCGGGTTCCCGCCGCCGAAGATGGTGCCCTGCAGGTTCTTCTGCATCAGGGTCAGCATCGCCAGGTTGAGCGTCACGTTGGTGTCCAGCAGGCTGCCGATGGCGGTCGCCACGCACGTGCCGCCCTTGGCGGTGATGTTCAGGTAGCTGTCGATGTCGGCGCCATGCAGCTCACCGACGGTCACGATCACCTTGTGGGCCATCAGGCCGTAGGTGACCTCGGCCATGCCGGCCAGCGCGGCGTCGATGTCGGGGTAGACGTGGGTGGCGCCGAACTTCAGCGCCTGGTCGCGCTTCCACTCCACCGGGTCGATCGCGAAGATGTAGCGGGCGCCGGCGCTCACCGCACCCTGCAGCGCCGCCATGCCGACGCCGCCCACGCCGACGATCGCGACGTCTTGGCCCGGGCGGATGTCGGCGGTGCGGACCGCCGAGCCGTAGCCGGTGGTGACGCCGCAACCCACCAGCGCGGCCACCTCGAAGGGCACCGACGGGTCGATCTTCACCACCGAGCTGCGGTGCACGACCATGTACGGCGAGAACGTGCCCAGCAGCGTCATGGGATAGACGTTTTGGCCGCGCGCCTGGATGCGGAAGGTGCCGTCGGACACCGCGGCCCCGGCGAGCAGCCCGCCCCCCAGGTCACACAGGTTGCGCATGCCGGCCTGACAGGTCGGACACTGCCCGCACGACGGGATGAACGAAAGAACCACGTGGTCGCCCGGCGCAAGGTCTTCCACACCCGGCCCGACCTCGGTGACGATGCCCGCGCCCTCGTGCCCGCCGAGCACCGGGAAGCCCGCCATCGGGATGCCGCCGGTGACCAGGTGATGGTCGGAGTGGCACATGCCCGCCGCTTCCATCTGGATCTTGACCTCGTGCGCCTTCGGGTCGCCGATCTCGATCTCCTCGATGGACCACGGCTGGTTGAATTCCCAGATCAGTGCGCCTTTTGTCTTCACGTTGGACCTGACCCCATTTCGCCTTT
The DNA here is from genome assembly GCF_035616495.1 of Mycobacterium sp. 663a-19. NCBI lineage: Bacteria > Bacillati > Actinomycetota > Actinomycetes > Mycobacteriales > Mycobacteriaceae > Mycobacterium > Mycobacterium sp. 663a-19. Next base: position 91,655 of record NZ_JAPJAV010000001.1, read on the forward strand.
GAATTGAGACTGCCCGACCCATCTTGCCTGGCAGCGGTGGTGACGGGTGCCACAGGGCACTCCTGTCGCGTCAGCATAGCGCGTGCGACAAATCAAATGCTTGGTTGGTCCGCTCACCAGATCGGGACCGGCGCCTCGCCGAGCGGGTAGTAGCCCGGCAGCCTCTCACCGGCCAGGCCGCGCTCGATCCGCTTCTGCATGCCGGCCGACAGCTTGCCCTCCTTCATCAGCTTCATGTACAGCGCCGAGACGTGACCGAAGTCGAAGAAGTCGCGCTGCCACTCGATGAGCTTGTCCCCGTTGAGCCGAAACCAGCTGCCGCCGATGCCGTAGATCTCCTGCTGGGCGCCGTCGCCGTCCACGACGACCTGCTTCCAGAAACCGACGATCTCACCCTGCCGGTCGTCGATGAGCACCTTCTGATACGGGTACTGCCAATTCTCCAGGCCCTCCATCTCCAAGCCGAGCGCGATGTCGCGGATCTCGTCGATCCCGACGCACATCACGTCCTCCTTGGGCCCGATGTTCCAGCCATAGGTGGCGTCGGGAGCGTAGAACTCTGCCAGCGGTTTCCAGTCGCCTGCCCGCTCGCAGTCCTTGTTGGCCTGCAGCCAGGACTGCACCCAGTCGTCGAGTTCCTCGCGTTGGAATGACGCCATGTCCTAATCTTCTTTCTCTTTGATGAATAGTGCTCGGGTTGGGCACATTTCGACGGCCCGCTCGACTTCCTCGCGGGCCTCCTCGGGCGGCTCGGCGTCGAGCACCTCGACCTTGCCCCGCTTGGGCACCCGGAAGTAGTCGGGCGCCTCCAGTTCGCACATCGCGTGGCCCTGGCACAGGTCCAAGTCCGCTTCGACTCGGTAACCCATCGTCACTCCCTGTGCAGGCGGCGGTAGCGCACCTTGGCGGGCCGGGCCAGCTGCACCACCATCTTGGAGTGGTCGTTGCGATAGCTTTCCGGCGGCTGTGCCATCTCGAACTCGTACTCGCGCAACAGAACCGAGAAGATGGCCTTGATCTGCATGGTTGCGAACGCGGCGCCGACGCAACGGTGCCGGCCCGCGCCGAACGGAATCCAGGTCCACCGGTTGGCGAGGTCGGCCTGCTCGGGTTTGTTGTACCGGTCCGGGTGGAAGCCGTCCGGGTCGGGAAAGTCCTCGGGAATCCGGTTCGAGATCGCCGGGGACGCGGCGACGTAGTCGCCGTTGCGGATCGGGAAGCCCTCGACCTCGAAATCGCCCTTGGCGACCCGCATCAGGATGATCAGCGGCGGGTGCAGCCGCAGGGTCTCCTTGACCACGTTGTCCAGCTTCGGAATCTGGCGCAGCGCATGGAAACTCACCTCCTGGCCGTCGGCGTACAGCTCCTCCAGCTCGGCGCGCACCTCGGCGTAGACCTCGGGGTGGCGGATCAGCTCGATCAGCGTCCACGCCGACGTGCCCGAGCTGGTGTGGTGCCCGGCGAACATCAGCGAGATGAACATTCCGGTGACCTCGTCGGCGGAGAACCGCGGATTGCCCTCCTCGTCCTTGATCGACACCAGCACGTCGAGCATGTCGCGGTCGCCTTTTCCCTTGGGCGGGTTGGCGATCCGCTGGTTCATGATCTCCTGCACCAGCCCGACGAGCTTGACGCGGGCCTCGTCGCGGCGCCGGAAGCTCTCGATCGGCAGGTACGGGTCGACGTAGCACAGCGGGTCGGTGCCGCGCTCCAGGTCGTGGTAGTACTCCGCGAACCGGTGGTCGAGTTGCTCGCGGAACTTCAGCCCGATCAGGCACGCCGTCGAGGTATAGATGGTCAACTCGGCGAAGAAATCCAGCAGCTCGATCTCGCCCTCGTCGCCCCAGCCGGCGATCATCTTCTTGACTTCGCCCTCGATGGTGGCCGCGTGGCCTTTCATCTGCTCGCCGCGCAGCGCCGAGTTGTGCAGCATCTCCTTGCGCCGTTCCGGGCTGGCGTCGAACACGACGCCCTTGCCGAAGATCGGCGTCATGAACGGGTACGCCTCGGCCTGGTCGAGATCCTCGTCGGCGGAACGGAAGAAGAACTCGTTGGCGTTCGCGCCGGACAGCAGGATGACGCGCTTGTCCGCCAGCTGGAATTCGCCGACGTCCCCGCACTCGTCGCGGGTGCGCTGCATCAGGCCGATCGGATCGGTGCGGAATTCCTCGAGATGACCGTGTTCGTCCTCGCCGCCGGAAACCCGCGGCACGATGGCGGTTGTCATGTGTCCAGACCTTCTTTGTGAGCCTTTTCATCCAGTTTCAGTTGCTGGCGCTCCTTCATCGCGGCCAGCGGCGCCTCGGGCTGCAGTTCCATGTTCACCACGAAGCCGCCCCGGGGCGTCTCGGCGACGAACGTGATCGCCCGGGCCAGATCGGACGCCCGCAGGAAGTAGTCGTGGCGCGCCTGGCCCCATTTCGCCCAGTCCTCCAGGGCCGGCCCGATCGCCTCGGCGGGCAGGCTCCAGCCCATCCCCGTCTTCGTGGGACCGGGGTGCACGATCGAGGCTCGCACCCCGGTGCCCTCGAGCTCCATCTGCAGGTTGGTGACCATCGCCACCAGCGCCGCCTTGGCGGCGCCGTAGGCGCCCATGTGCGGGCGCTGGCGCAGCGCGACGTCGGAGCCGACGAAGATGAGGTCGCCGCGCCGGCGCTCGACCATGCCGGGCAGCACCGCGGTGGCCAACCGGTTCGCCCCGATGAGATGGATCTGGATCTGCGATTCGAAAGTCTCGGTGTCGATTTCGTGCAGCCGCCCGAAGTACGTGTCGCCGGCGCCGGTGACGAGGACCTCGATGTCACCGAGCTGCTCGGTCGCCTGATGGACGAATCCCTTGACCGATTCGGGGTCGGTGACGTCGAGCGGCAGCGCGATCGCCTCGCCGCCGTCGGCGCGGATCTTCTCGGCGATCTCTTCGCACTTCTCGACGCGCCGCGCCCCCAGGGCCACCGGAAAGCCGTGGGCGGCAAGCTCGGTGGCGGTGGCGGCCCCGATGCCCGACGAGGCGCCGGCGACGATCGTGGGCCGGCGCGCCGGATGTGGTTCGAAGCGGGGCATTCAGGCGACCTCCACCGTGATCGGAAGGTGAGCGAATCCGCGGACATTGCTGGAGTGGACGCGGACGGCGTTGGCCTCGTCGACCTGATATCCGCGGATTCGCTTGAACAATTCGGTCAGCGCCACCCGGGCCTCCATCCGGGCCAGGTGCGCGCCTAGGCAGAAGTGCGCGCCGCTGCCGAAACTCAGGAGCCTGGGCCCTATGTCGCGCCCGATGGCGTAGTCGTCGGGGTTGTCGAACACCCGCTCGTCGCGATTGCCCGACCCGGGCAGCAGCAACAGGACGTCTCCCTCGGGCAGGGTGGTGTCGTAGAGGGTGAGCTCGCCCGACACGGTGCGGGCCAGGATCTGGCTTGACGTGTCGTAGCGCAGGGTCTCCTCCACCCACAGCGGAACCCGGGACAGGTCGGCGTAGACCGGGGCCAGCTGATCGGGATTCTTGTGACCCCAAAACGCGGCGTTGGCAAGGAGTTTGGTGGTGGTCTCGTTGCCGGCGATCACCATCAGGAACATGAAGCCGAGAATCTCCTGGTCGGTGAGCCGGTCGCCGTCGATCTCGGCGGTCAGCAGCGCCGACGTCAGGTCCTCGGTCGGCTTCTTGCGGCGCTCGGCGATCATGTCCTGGTAGTAGACGATCAGGTTGATCGACGCCTCGATCGCCGAGGCCGGCACGTCGTTGACGCCGTCCTCGCGATGCATCACGCCGTCGGCCATCGCGCGGATGCGGTCGCGGTCTGCCAGCGGCACGCCCATCAGCTCGGAGATCACGTCCATCGGCAGCTTGCCGGCGAATTCCGCTACATAGTCCACGGTTTCGGAGCCGGCCTTCTCCAGCATCGCGTCGAGGTGCTGCACGGCCAGCTGGGTGACCCGCGGCTCGAGCTCCCGGATCCGGCGCGGGGTGAAGCCTTTCGACACCAGCGTGCGCAAGCGCAGGTGGGCGGGGTCGTCCATCGCTAGGAACGACATCGTCTTCGACGCGTGTGGTCCGCGGGACACCGGGTCCAGCGACACGCCGTCGCGGTTGGACAGCGTCGTGCTGTTCCGAAAGCCTTGCAGCACATCCTGATGCCGCGACAACGCCCAGAACTTCAGCTTCTCGTTGCGGTACAGCGGGGCCTCGTCGCGCAGCCGCTTGTAATACGGGTAGGGATCCTCGTGGAAGTCGTAATCGTAGGGATCGAGGACCAATTCGTGGTCTCCAACGTGCACCGTCATGTGGTGGTCGACTCCTGGCTCGTCTCGCCGGCCCCGGCCAGGATGAGGCGCACCACATAGGTCAGTCTGTCGGCGATCTCGTGATAGGTGAATTCGCCGCTGCCCGCCTGCACCAGCGCGCCGAAGAAAGCCATCTCGAGCGCGGACACGGTGGTGGGGTTGGCGCCCGGGCCGATCGCGGTCGAGATGCGACGGTGGATCTCCGCGCCGATGCGGTCGCGCGCGGCGCTGACGGCCGGATCGGCACCGCCGCCGAGCAATGCCGTCGTGCAGGCCGCGCTGACCTCCGGCTCGTCGGCGACGACCAGGGCCAGGTGCCGCAGCGCCTTGTCCACCCGCGCGGGCATGGGCTCGTTGACGTCGGTGAAGTAGGGGACCTGGCGGACCAGGTCGAGGTACACCTCGGCGATCAGGTGGTTCTTCGATGAGAAGTAGGTGTAGGCGGTGGCCGGGGCCACCTTGGCGCGGGCGGCCACCGCGCGCACCGTCAGGTCGGCATAGGACTTCTCGCGCAGGGTCTCGATGCCGGCGGCGAGCACCTTGCGGAAGGTCTCCTCCTGGCGCCGGTTGCGCGGCGCCTGACCGGTCTGGTGCTCGGCTTGGGACGTGATCGTCACCAGGGCATCGCTGGACACCTGTCCAAGCTACCGGATGGGGAGCGCGTCAGGCAAGGATGATTGCCGAATAGCCTGGTAATGAGCCTTTATTTCGTGTCGGCGGGGCGCTTGCGAGATCGGGCCTTGCAGCGACGGCGGCCCGGCGGCTATGGTGCGGTGAGACGATATCGGACAACTGTCTACTCAGGCGTTGTGGAATTTCCCTTGAAATCGACGGGAGCGGGAGATGGCCCTGTTGGCCGACGGCGTTAGTGCCCTTTTCATCGACGGCAAGATGTCGACGGGAAATGCGGGCACCTTCCCGACGATCAATCCGGCAACCGAGGAGGTGCTCGGCGTCGCCGCCGACGCCGACGCCGACGACATGGGCCGCGCCATCGACGCAGCGCGCCGCGCCTTCGACGAGACGGACTGGTCCCGCAACACCGAGCTACGGGTGCGCTGCGTTCGGCAGCTGCGCGAGGCGATGCAGCAGCACCTCGAAGAACTGCGGGAGCTGACGATCGCCGAAGTCGGCGCGCCGCGGATGCTCACCGGCATCGCTCAGCTCGAAGTCCCGGTCAACGACCTGGCGTTCGCCGCTGACACCGCCGAATCCTACGTCTACAACCTGGATCTCGGCGAGGCGTCGCCGATGGGCATCCCCACCCGGCGCACCATCGCCCGCGAGGCCATCGGCGTCGTCGGCGCCATCACCCCGTGGAATTTTCCGCACCAGATCAACCTCGCCAAGATCGGGCCCGCGCTGGCCGCGGGGAACACCGTCGTCCTCAAGCCCGCCCCCGACACACCCTGGTGCGCCGCCGTGCTGGGGGAACTCATCGCCGAGCACACCGATTTCCCGCCCGGGGTGATCAACATCGTCACCTCCAGCGATCACGGTGTCGGCGCATTGTTGGCCAAAGACCCTCGGGTGGACATGATTTCGTTCACCGGGTCGACGGCCACCGGGCGCAGCGTGATGGCCGACGGCGCCGCGACCATCAAGAAGGTCTTCCTCGAGCTGGGCGGCAAGTCGGCGTTCGTCGTGCTCGACGATGCCGACCTGGGCGCTGCGGCCGGCGTGGCGGGGTTCTCCGTATGCATGCACGCCGGCCAGGGCTGCGCGATCACCACCCGGCTGGTGGTGCCGCGGGCGCGCTACGACGAGGCCGTGTCGATCGCGGCCGCGACGATGGCCGGCATCAAGCCCGGCGACCCCACCGACCCCGGAACCGTTTGCGGGCCACTGATTTCGGCCAGGCAGCGCGATCGGGTGCAGGGCTATCTCGACTCGGCGATCGCCGAGGGCGGAACGTTCGCGTGCGGCGGGGGCAGGCCGGCCGACCGCGACGTCGGTTTCTTCATCGAGCCCACCCTGATCGCCGGGCTGGGCAACGACGCCCGCTGCGCGCGCGAGGAGATCTTCGGCCCCGTCCTGACGGTGATCCCGCACGACGGCGACAACGATGCCGTGCGCATCGCCAACGACTCGCCATACGGCTTGTCGGGCACCGTGTTCGGAGCCGATCCCGACAGGGCGGCGCGGGTTGCCGCGCGGGTCCGGGCGGGCACGATCAACGTCAACGGCGGCGTGTGGTACTCCGCCGATGCGCCGTTCGGCGGCTACAAGCAGTCCGGAAACGGTCGCGAGATGGGCTTGGCCGGTTTCGAGGAGTACCTGGAGACCAAAACCATTGCGACAGCGGTCAACTAGAGGAGCTTGCAACCATGCGATTTGAAAACAAGGTCGCCGTCGTCACCGGATCGGGCGGCGGCATCGGCCAGGCCTACGCCGAGGCGCTGGCCCGCGAGGGCGCGGCGGTTGTCGTGGCCGATATCAACGCGGATGCGGCCGAGGGAGTGGCCAAGCAGATCACCGCCGACGGCGGCACGGCGCTGGCCGTGCCGGTCGACGTGTCAGATCCGGACTCGGCCAAGGCGATGGCCGATCGCACGCTGGCCGAGTTCGGTGGGATCGACTACCTCGTCAACAACGCGGCGATCTTCGGGGGCATGAAGCTGGACTTCCTGCTGACCATCGACCCCGAGTACTACAAGAAGTTCATGAGCGTCAACCTCGATGGCGCGCTGTGGTGCACTCGCGCGGTGTACAAGAAGATGTCCAAGCGCGGCGGGGGCGCGATCGTCAACCAGTCGTCCACCGCCGCGTGGCTGTACGCGAACTACTACGGCCTGGCCAAGGTCGGCATCAACGGCCTGACCCAGCAGCTCTCGCGAGAGCTGGGCGGCCGCAAAATCCGGATCAACGCGATCGCGCCCGGTCCCATCGACACCGAGGCGAACCGGACCACCACGCCCAAGGAGATGGTGGACGACATAGTCAAGGGGCTTCCGTTGTCGCGCATGGGAACTCCCGACGACCTGGTCGGCATGTGCCTGTTCCTGCTGTCCGACGAGGCCTCGTGGATCACCGGGCAGATCTTCAATGTTGACGGCGGACAGATAATTCGATCATGAGCAAAGACGTGAAGCTCGGCTACATCGGCCTGGGCAACATGGGCACGCCGATGGCCAAAAAGATGGCCGAATGGCCCGGGGGGATCACGGTTTACGACATCCGAACCGAGGCCATGACACCGTTGGCCGAAAAAGGGGCCAGCCTGGCTGACAGCGTCGCTGACGTCGCCGTCGCCGACATCATCAGCGTCACTGTGCTCAACGATGCCCAGGTGCGTGAGGTCGTTGGTCAACTCGCATCTCATGTCAAGCCCGGCACCATCATTGCGGTTCACTCGACGATCAGCGACACGACCGCGGAGGAACTCGCGCGCGAGTTTGAACCCCGGGATATCCACGTGATTGACGCACCGGTCAGCGGCGGCACCCGGGCAGCACGCTTCGGTCAATTGGCAACGATGGTGGGTGCCAGCGACGAAGTCTTTGCCCGGGTCAAAGAGCCGTTCTCGCATTGGGCGGAGTTGGTTGTCCACGCTGGTCCACCCGGGGCGGGTACCCGGATGAAGCTCGCACGCAACATGCTCACCTTCACTGCGTACGCAGCGGTGGGAGAGGCGTGGAAGCTGGCCGAGGCCAGCGGACTGAACTTGCAGGACCTCGGCAACGTGGTGCGCCACACCGATCAGCTAAGCGGCGGCCCCGGGTCGATCATGTACCGCGACGACACGAAAGATCTTGAACCCGGCCATTTCTTGTATGAGGGTTTCATGCACGCTCGGGATCTCGGCGAAAAGGATTTGGGCTTGGCACTGGGATTGGCCGAGAACGTTTCCGTCGACCTGCCGCTGGCTAAGCTAGCGCTGGAGCGGCTGGCGCCGAACCTGGGCGTGCCGCACAAACAGGAAGAGACGTAATGGACGAGCTGCGCCGCAAGGGCCTCGAGAAGATGAACGAGGTCTACGGCTGGGAGATGCCTAACGTCGAGGGCGACGCCTACTTCGACCTGACCGTCGACCACCTCTTCGGCACCATCTGGAACCGGCCGGGATTGTCGATGCGCGAGAAGCGCATCATGACGCTGACCGCCGTGACCGCCATCGGAAATCGCGACCTGGCCGAGATCCAGATCAACGCCGCACTGCTCAATGGGGAACTCACCGAGATCGAGCTGAAGGAGATGGCCGTCTTCCTCACCCACTATCTCGGGTTCCCACTGGGTTCGGCGTTCAACGGCGCGGTCGACACCGTCGTGGCAAAGCGCAAGAAGGCCGCGGCGAAGGGCTCCGGGGAGGACAAGAAGGCCAACGTCGACGCGGCCGTCAACATGCACAGGGGCAAACCGCGCGACTGAGCCGACGCCACCTCGCCGAGCCAACGCCACCTCGCCGAGCCAACGCCACCTCGCCGAGCCAGCGCCACCTCGCCGAAAGTGAAGCTGTTGCGATTTTCGGGCGGCGGATTCACCACAGTTTCACTCTCGGCGCGACGAGATCAGCCCGCCCGATAGAGTGACGTTTCGTGCGCGTCCTGGTGATCGGCTCCGGTGCCCGTGAACATGCCCTGCTGCTCGCGCTGGGGCGGGACCCGCAGGTCACCGGGCTGGCCATCGCCCCCGGCAACGCCGGCACCGCGCGGCTGGCCGAGCAGCACGACGTCGACATCACCTCCGGCGAGGACGTCGTCGCCCTGGCCCGCGAGGTGCGGGCCGACCTGGTGGTCATCGGTCCCGAGGTGCCGCTGGTGCTGGGGGTGGCCGACGCCGTCCGGGAGGCCGGCATCGTCTGTTTCGGCCCCGGCAAGGACGCCGCCCGCATCGAAGGCTCCAAGGCGTTTGCCAAAGAGGTCATGGCGGCAGCCGGTGTGCGCACCGCCGCCAGCGAAATCGTCGACAGCCCAGCCCTTTTGGATGCGGCCCTGGACAGGTTCGGGCCGCCGGCGGGCGACCCGAACTGGGTGGTGAAAGATGACCACCTGGCCGCCGGCAAGGGCGTGGTGGTGACGCCGGACCGCGACGTCGCGCGCGCACACGCGGCCGGGCTGCTCGAGGCCGGTCATCCGGTGCTACTGGAGTCCTATCTGGACGGCCCCGAGGTGTCGCTGTTCTGCGTCGTCGACGGCGCGACGGTGGTGCCGATGCTGCCGGCGCAGGACTTCAAGCGGGTGGGCGAGGGCGACACCGGACCCAACACCGGCGGCATGGGCGCCTACGCGCCGCTGCCGTGGCTTCCCGACGGCGTGTACCGGGAGGTGGTCAGCGACATCGTCGAACCCGTCGCCGCCGAACTGGTCAAGCGCGGCAGCCCGTTTTGCGGATTGCTCTATGTCGGGCTGGCCATCACCGCGAAGGGGCCGGCGGTCGTCGAATTCAATTGCCGCTTCGGCGATCCGGAGACTCAGGCCGTGCTGGCCCTGTTGGATTCGCCGCTGGGCCAGCTGCTGCACGCGGCGGGCAGCGGCGCCCTGGCCGACTTCGGCGAGCTGCGCTGGCGCGACGGTGCCGCGGTGACGGTGGTGCTGGCGGCCGAAAACTATCCCGGGCGGCCCCGGGTCGGCGACGTCGTCGTCGGCTCCGAGGCCGACGGCGTGCTGCATGCCGGGACAACCCGACGCGACGACGGCGCGATCGTCTCGAGGGGTGGCCGGGTGCTGTCGGTGGTGGGCACCGGCGCCGACCTGGCCGCGGCGCGCGCCCGGGCCTACGAGATCCTCGGCTCGATTCGCTTGCCGGGCAGCCATTTTCGCAGCGACATCGGGCTGGCGGCCGCGGAGGGCAGGGTCAGCGTCTAGAACGCCTCAGAAACCTGTGGCCTGCCCGTCGCGGCGCGGGTCGCTCACCGCGAGGTACCCGCCGTCCAGCCGCCAAATCGCCTGGCAGTTCCCGAACTGGTTGTAGTCGTCCACGGCGACCAGATCGTGCCCGCGGCGCCGCAGCTCGTCCAGCGTCGACGGTGGGAAACCTTGTTCGCAGCTGACCTGCGTCCCGTGCACCCAACGGAACCGCGGGCCGTCACACGCCGCCTGCGGGTTCTGGCCGTGGTCGGCGATGCGCACCATCACCTGCACATGGCCCTGTGGCTGCATGGTGCCGCCCATCACCCCGAAGCTCATCACGGGTTGGCCGTCCCTGGTGACGAAGCCCGGGATGATCGTGTGATAGGGTCGCTTGCCCGGGCCGATGCGGTTCGGATGCCCTTGGGCCACAGCGAAATCCGCGCCCCGGTTCTGCAGCGAGATCCCGGTGCCCGGCACCACCACCCCGGAGCCGAACCCCATGTAGTTCGACTGGATCATCGACACCATCATCCCCGCGGCGTCGGCGGCGGTCAGATACACGGTGCCTCCCGCCGGGCTGCCGGCGGCCGCGGGCCTGGCCCGGTCGCGATCGATGAGCGCGGCGCGCTGCCGCAGGTAATCCTTGTCCAGCAGGCGATCCGCGGGGAACGGCATGTGGCCCGCGTCGGCGACATAGGCCTGCGCGTCGGCGAAGGCCAGCTTGACCGCTTCGATCTGCAGGTGCACGCTATCGGCGGAATCGGCTGGCAGCGAGGACATCTCGAACTGCTCCAGGATTCCCAGCGCGATCAGGGCGACGACGCCCTGCCCGTTGGGCGGTATCTCGTGGACGGTGTATCCGCGGTAGGTGGTGTCGATGGTGCCGACCCAGTCGGCGCGGTGGGCGGCGAGGTCGTCGGCGCGCATGGCGCCGCCGTTGGCCGCCGCGTGCGATGCCAGCTTGTCCGCCAGTTCGCCACGGTAGAACGCCTCGCCGCGGGTGGCGGCGATCCTCTCGAGCGTCGCCGCGTGGTCGGGAAACCTGAACAGCTCACCGGGTTTCGGCGCCCGCCCGCCGGGCAGGAACGCCTCGGCGAAGCCGGGCTGCCCCTGGAAGAGCGGAACCTGCGCCGCCCATTGCTCGGCGACGGTCGGCGACACCAAAAAGCCGTCGCGGCCGTAGGAGATCGCCGGGTCGAAGAGTCGCTCGAACGGCAGCCTTCCGAACTTGGCGTGCAGCTCGGCCCACGCCGATACGGCTCCGGGCACGGTCACCGAATTCCAGCCGAGCGCGGGAACGGCGTTGCCGCCGAAGTACTCTGGCGTCCAGGCCGCGGGTGAGCGGCCCGACGCGTTCAGCCCGTGCAGTCGCGTGCCGTCCCAGACGATCGCGAAGGCGTCCGAGCCGATGCCGTTGGACACCGGCTCCACGATGGTCAGGGTGATGGCCGCGGCGACGGCGGCGTCCACCGCGCTGCCGCCCTCGGCGAGCATTCGCAGGCCGGCCTGCGCGGCGAGCGGTTGCGACGTGCATACAACGTTGGCCGCCAGGACGGGCTTGCGCGGCCAGGCGTAGGGCAAGTCCCAGCCGAACGGTGCGCTCACGACCAAAACCCTAGGCCGTCAGCAGCGGCGCCATCCACGTCAGCTCGGCCGGCAACTGCGAGCTCCAGAACCCCGGGTTGTGCCCGCCGGGGGAGAAGCCGCCCGCGGGTGGGTTGGGCAGTTGCGCGATGAACTGCTTGGTCGCCGCGTAGAACGGATCGCTGTCGCCGCAATCCACCCGGATCGGGATCGACGCCAGCGCAGACATTCCGAACACCGAGTTCGCGGCGAAGTCGTCGGCGCCGTCGAACGCGCCGGGCGCGGCCGCGCCGGGGGACAGCCACAGCGCCGGGCTCACCGCGCAGATCGCCGCGGTGCGTGCGGGACCCAGCCGCCCGCCCAGCAGCAGGGCGCCGTAGCCGCCCATCGACCAGCCCAGGAACGCCACCCGCGACGTGTCCAGGCGTTGCGAGTCCAGCATCGGGACCAGCTCGTCGAGCACCATTGCGCCGGAGTCTTCGCCGGATGCCCTCTTGTGCCAATAGCCACCGCCACCGTCGACGGCGACCACCGCGAACGGCGGCAGCCCGGCGTTGACGGCCTGGGCCAGACCCTGCTCGACGCCGCCGGCCATCACGCTGGACGCGTCGCTGCCCTTGCCGTGCAGCGCGATCACGGGCCGCAACGCCTTGGTTTGCCCCGGCGGGCGCGCGATCGCCCAATTGGTCGGGATCCCGCCGCGCGCCGCCGACACGAACGAACCCGTCGTCATCGTCGGCGCGGCCTCGGCCGGCGGCGGCTCGAGCGGCGCGGGTGCGGGCGCGGGCGCCAACGGGACCCGGGTGCCGGCCGTCGCCTCGGGTGCGGCGTGAGATGTGCGCGGCTGGAACAGGATGTCGAGCCCGTAAACACCGGCCGCGCCGGCGGCCACGCTGACACCGAGACCGAGCACTGCGCGGCGGCTCAAGTCGGGCATTGGGCCATCATGCCATGGGCGTTTGGCCAAAATGGCATCGCAGTACCACTTTTACTGGCACCATAGCTAGTCGTGACAGCAGCAGCAGTGACCCCGAAAGGGGAACGCCGGCGGTACGCGCTCGTCAGTGCGGCCGCCGAGCTGCTAGCCGAAGGCGGGTTCGAAGCGGTGCGGCACCGAGCGGTCGCTCAGCGCGCCGGCCTGCCGTTGGCGTCCACCACCTACTACTTCTCGTCCCTCGACGATTTGATCGCCCGCGCGGTCGAACACATCGGCATGATCGAGGTGGCGCAGTTGCGGGCCAGGGTGAACTCGTTGTCCCGGCGGCGGCGCGGGCCCGAGACCACGGCGGAGGTGCTGGCCGAGTTGCTCGTGGAGGACGTGTCCAGTCCGGGACTTGCGGAGCAACTGATCTCGCGGTACGAGCGGCTGATCGCCTGCACCCGGCTGCCCGCGTTGCGTGAGACCATGCGCCGCAACCTGCGTCAGCGTGCCGAGGCCGTCACCGAGGCCATCGAGCGATGCGGCCGCTCGGTGCACATCGAACTGGTCCGCACGCTGCTGTGCGCCGTCGACGGTTCGGTGGTTTCCGCGTTGGTCGAGGGTCGCGATCCCCGCAGGGCCGTGGAGCAGACGGTGGTCGAACTGATCGAGGTGCTGGCGCCGATCGATCAACGGCACGTGCCTATCTGAGCTAGGGCAGCGACGGCGTCACGATGTACCCGGTGGCGAAGTCCCCGTAGAGCGTGACATCGGCCGGGCGGCGCTCCGCGTACAACGCCACGTAGGCGCAGACGACGGCGTCGATGGGGTCCTCGGCGCGGCGCAGCTCGCTCTTGCGTTGCGCGGCGGCGACGGCCCGGCGCAGCGCGGCCCAGCCGTCGTGGGCGGCAACGCGCAGCGGGACAGCGGCCCGCGCGAGCTTCTCGACGCCGTCCATCAGCAGCAACAGCTCGGACTTGAGCCGGTCCACGCTGCGGCCGGGCTTCGCCTTGTATTTCAGCGTCCGCTCCAACCGGAACAGCGCGACCGTCGCGGCGTGCGGATAGACCTCGATGGCGCGCCGCGCAGCCGACGACCGCGGATCCAGATCGAGGCCCAGCGCCGCAGCCAGCCGGCCGCCGCGCGGGCCGTCGGCGAATTCGGGCTTTCCGGTGTTGCAGGGGTGGGCACCCGCCTGGAACCTGCGGAAGTCGCGGTTGAGCGCGGTCTCGGCGGGACGCTGGCCCGTCGGGTTGGTCACCACCAGCGGCGCATCGAAGGCGACCACGCAATCGCCACGCACATAAGGTCGCAACGCCGCCAGGATCTCGTCGTCGTCGCGGACCGCGCCGACGCTCATCAGATCACCGCCGGAGTCGACGACGGCGACGCCGGTCGGGTTGCGACCCGCCCAGGCGAGGTCGACGCCGACGAAGTACATCAGCCCAGACTGCCGCGAAACTGCAACTACCGACACCGTTACTCGGCGAATGCGTCGCCAGTCGCAGTCTCGCGGTGTTGGACGAACCGTAAGCTGTTCCTTTGTGAGCATTCCGAACGTGCTGGCCGCGCGGTATGCCAGCGCCGAGATGGTCGCCATCTGGTCGCCGGAGGCCAAGGTCGTCGCGGAGCGGCAGCTGTGGCTCGCGGTGCTGCGCGCACAGGCGGAACTGGGCGTGCCGGTGCCCGCGGAGGCGATCGCCGACTACGAACGGGTGGTCAGCGACGTGGACCTGTCGTCGATCGCGGCCCGCGAGAAGGTGCTGCGCCACGATGTGAAGGCCCGCATCGAGGAATTCAACGCGCTGGCCGGTCACGAGCATGTGCACAAGGGGATGACGAGTCGCGATCTGACCGAGAACGTGGAGCAGCTGCAGGTGCGGCGGTCGCTGGAATTGGTTTTCGCGCACGGGGTGGCGGTGGTGGCGCGGCTCGCGGAACGGGCGGTCACGTACCGCGACCTGGTGATGGCCGGCCGCAGCCACAACGTCGCCGCGCAGGCCACCACGCTGGGCAAGCGGTTCGCCTCGGCCGCGCAGGAGACGCTGATCGCGCTGACCAGGCTGGGGGAGTTGATCGACCGCTACCCGCTGCGCGGGATCAAGGGCCCGATGGGCACCGCGCAGGACATGCTCGACCTGCTCGACGGCGACGCCGCCAAGCTCGCCGAACTCGAGGGCCGCGTCGCCGACTTCTTGGGCTTCGCAACGGTTTTGACCAGCGTGGGGCAGGTGTATCCGCGTTCGCTGGACCACGACGTGATCTCCGCGCTGGTGCAACTCGGCGCCGGACCGTCGTCGATGGCCCACACCATCCGGTTGATGGCGGGGCACGAACTGGTCACCGAGGGGTTCGCGCCGGGGCAGGTGGGGTCGTCGGCGATGCCGCACAAGATGAACACCCGCAGTTGCGAGCGGGTCAACGGCCTGCAAGTGGTGCTGCGCGGCTACGCGTCGATGGCGGCGGAACTGGCGGGTGCGCAGTGGAATGAGGGCGACGTGTTCTGCTCGGTGGTGCGCCGAGTTGCCTTGCCGGACAGCTTCTTTGCCATCGACGGGCAGATCGAGACGTTCTTGACGGTGCTCGACGAGTTCGGCGCCTACCCGGCGGTGATCCAGCGCGAATTAGACCGTTATTTACCGTTTTTGGCCACCACGAAAGTGTTGATGGCGGCGGTGCGCGCCGGCATGGGGCGCGAGGCGGCACACCACGTGATTCGCGAACACGCCGTGGCGACGGCGCTGGCGATGCGGGAACGCGGCGCCGAGCCCGACCTGCTGGACCGGCTGGCCGCCGACGAGCGGCTGCCGCTGGACCGCGCCGCGCTGGACGCCGCGCTGGCCGACAAGAAGGCGTTCACCGGTGCGGCCGGCGACCAGGTCGACGACGTCGTCGCGATGGTGGACACCCTGGTGGGCCGCTACCCCGACGCGGCCAAGTACACCCCGGGCGCGATCCTGTGACTCTCGCCGGCATCGACTTCACCGATCTGGACAACTTCGCCAACGGGTTTCCGCACGAGCTGTTCGCCATCCACCGGCGAGAGGCGCCGGTGTACTGGCACCCGCCGACCGACAACACCCCCGACGGCGAGGGCTTCTGGTCGGTCGCCACCCACGCGGAAACGCTTGAGGTGCTGCGTGATCCGGTGACCTACTCCTCGGTCACCGGCGGCGACCGGCCGTACGGCGGGACGCTGCTGCAGGACCTGGCCATCGCGGGCCAGGTGCTCAACATGATGGACGACCCGCGGCATTCGCAAATCAGGCGGCTCGTCAGCTCCGGGCTGACGCCCCGGATGATCGGCCTGGTGGAGGACGACCTGCGGGCCCGGGCGCGCCGACTGCTGGACGCGGTGGTGCCCGGCGAACCCGTCGACTTCCTGGTCGACATCGCCGCCGAACTGCCGATGCAGATGATCTGCATCCTGCTGGGAGTGCCGGAGTCCGAACGGCATTGGCTCTTCGAGGCCATCGAGCCGCAGTTCGACTTCGGCGGCTCGCGCAAAGCGTCCCTTTCGCAGCTGTCGGTCGAAGAGGCCGGCTCGCGGATGTACGAATACGGCCAGCAGTTGATCGCCGCCAAGCGGGCCGAGCCGACCGACGACATGCTGTCGGTCGTCGCCAACGCGACGCTCGACGACGCGGAGGCGCCGGCCCTGTCGGACATCGAGTTGTACCTGTTCTTCAGCCTGCTGTTCAGCGCCGGGGCGGAGACCACGCGCAACGCGGTCGCCGGTGGGCTGCTGGCGCTGGCCGAGCATCCGGAGCAATTGCGCGCGCTGCGCGCCGATCTCGGCATGCTGCTGACGGCGGTGGAAGAGATGGTCCGCTGGACGTCACCGTCGCCGTCGAAGCGGCGCACCGCCACGCGCGATGTCACGCTCGGCGGGCACACGATCGAGGCGGGGCAGAAGGTGCAGATCTGGGAGGGCTCGGCCAACCGCGACCCCAAGGTATTCGACCGCGCCGACGAATTCGACATCGCCCGAAAACCGAACCCGCACCTGGGCTTCGGCCAGGGTGTGCACTATTGCCTGGGCGCGAACCTGGCCCGGCTGGAACTGCGGGTGCTGTACGAGGAACTGCTGTCGCGGTTTTCCGTCGTGCGCGTGGTGAAGCCGGTCGAGTGGACGCGCAGCAACCGGCATACCGGAATCCGTCATCTCGTCGTGGAACTGGCTGCGGGACAGTGATATTCCGGCTCGCCGATGTCGAGCCGTCACCCGATGTGTTCGCCGCGGTGATGGCGACGGGAATCCTGTCCGTCGCCGCGGCCGATCACCACTACCGCCGAATCAGCGACGCGATGGGTGTTCTCGCGTCCCTGGGCCTGCTGGTTCTCGTCGCCCTGGTGATCGTCACGCGGCGGTTCACCCACTGGGACCTGAAGGATCCCGACGTCACGCTGCGGTTGTTCACGTTCGTCGCCGCGTGTGCGGTGCTGGACAGCCGGCTGACGTCGCGGCCGGTAATGGCGCACGCGCTGGGTGTGGTGGCGCTGGTGTCGTGGCTGGCGCTGATCGTGCTCGGCGCGCGCAACATGTCGGCGCACACGTGGCCGGGGTTGCGGGACCGGGCGCACGGCGCGTGGGAGCTGGCCAGCGTGGGCACCTCGGGTCTGGCGATCGTGGCCGCCAAGGCGGCCCGGCTCGCGTCCGGGCACTGGTGGCTGGCGGTGGCCGTGCCGGTATGGGTGGCCGCGCTGTGCATCTACGGCCTGATGACCTGGCTGATCGTGTGGCGCAGCATCGCCCAGCGACAGGACCGCGACGGGTTCGAACCGGACACGTGGATCCTGATGGGCGGCTTGGCCATTGCGACACTGGCCGGCGACGGCATCCACGGCCAGGCCCCCGGCTGGCTGGCCGGGCCGGTGCTCGTCGTCACGGTGGTGACCTGGGTGGCCGCCACGCTGTGGATTCCGCCGCTGATCTACTTCGGGCTGCACCGGATCAGCCGCCGCCCCGAAATGCTGCGCTTCGCCGGCGTGTGGTGGGCGTTCGTCTTTCCGCTGGGCATGTACTCGGCGGCCAGCTACACCATGGCGGCCGCGATCGGGCAGCGGTCGCTGGTCACCGTGTCGCTGGTCTTTTTCTGGGACGCGTTGGCGGCGTGGCTGATTGTCGTCGTCGCCGGGCTGCTGCTGGCGGTGCGCGGCCGCTAGCCCGCGCGCAGCGTGATCCCGGCCGACCGCAGTTCGAGCGCGGCCAGCGCCCGGATGGTGACCGGGTCCTCGCGGCGCCACCCGCCGACCGGGTCCGGACCGATGGCGGTCAGCTTGCGCGGCGGCCGGTTGGTCAGGGCCCGCAGCGCCAGCAGTTGCTCGCCGGCCGGGGTGGCGGCCAGCGCGGTCACCGTCCGCTTGCGCCGGAAGAAGCGCAGCCGCAGGAAAAGCCACGGCACGACCGCCACCAGGATCGGGAGCGCGACGACCGCCATGGCGAGCAGCACCGCGAGCCAGCTGGCCGTGGTGGCCAGGTCGTTTCCGGCGCCCGCGATGTCCAGGGCGGCCTGGCTGGCGGCGGTGAGCGGCTTGCTGACCGCGTCGCCCACCAGCGGAATGTGCTGCGCGCCATGGCCGGCCGAGGCCAGGTTGCCCGCGATGCCGTGCGCGCCGCTTTCGACCTGCCGCCCGGCCTCGGCGATCGTCGATATCGCGTCGTAGACGGCCACGCCGACGAGCAGCCAGATCGCCGTCCACACGGCGACCGCGACGTCGCTGAACAGTTGGGCCAGCAGCCGGGCGGGCCTGGTGGAATAGGGCAACAACCGGGATGTCATAACTAAATACCAGCACAGCTCCCGGGACGGGGCCCGCCGTGCGGCGCCCGATACGCTGACCCGATGCGCCCCGCACTGTCCGACTACCGCCATCTGGCCAGCGGCAAGGTCCGTGAGCTCTACCGCGTCGACGACGAGCACCTGCTGCTGGTCGCGACCGACCGCATCTCCGCCTTCGACTACGTGCTGGACAGCACGATCCCGGACAAGGGCCGCATCCTGACCGCGATGAGCGTGTTCTTCTTCGGCCTCGTCTCGGAGCTTGACGGAGCCCCCAACCACCTGGCCGGCCCGCCGGACGACCCGCGCATCCCCGACGAGGTGCTCGGCCGCGCCCTGGTGGTGCGGGAGCTCGAGATGCTCCCGGTGGAATGCGTGGCCCGCGGTTACCTGACCGGCTCGGGGTTGCTCGACTACCAGGCGACGGGGAAGGTGTGCGGCATCCCGCTGCCGCCGGGTCTGGTCGAGGCCAGCAAGTTCACCGCGCCGCTGTTCACCCCGGCGACGAAAGCGGCGCTGGGCGACCACGACGAGAACATCCCGTTCGCCCGGGTGATCGAGATGGTGGGCGCGGTGCGCGCCAACCAGCTGCGCGACCGCACGTTGCGGATCTACGTCCAGGCCGCCGATCACGCCCTGACGAAGGGAATCATCATCGCGGACACCAAGTTCGAGTTCGGCACCGACCGCGACGGCAACCTGGTGCTGGCCGACGAGATATTCACGCCCGACTCCTCGCGGTATTGGCCGGCCGCGGATTACCGGCCGGGCGTGGTGCAGACGAGTTTCGACAAGCAGTTCGTCCGCAACTGGCTCACCAGCCCCGAGTCCGGCTGGGACCGGCACGGCTCGCAACCGCCGCCACCGCTGCCGGAGGACATCATCGACGCCACCCGTGACCGTTACATCAATGCCTACGAACGGATCTCCGGCATGAGCTTCGACGACTGGATCGGGCCGGGCGCATGACGAAGTCGGTTGCCCAGTCGCTTTCACCCCCGGTCGCCAAGCGGGTGGAGACCCGGCGGGAGCACCACGGGGACGTGTTCGTCGACCCCTACGAGTGGCTGCGTGAGAAAACAGACCCCGAGGTCATCGCCTACCTCGAGGCCGAAAACGACTACGTCGACCAGGTGACGGCGCACCTCGAACCGTTGCGGCAGCAGATTTTCAACGAGATCAAGGCCCGCACCAAGGAGACCGACCTCTCGGTGCCGACCCGTCAGGGCGACTGGTGGTACTACGCCCGCACCTTCGAAGGCAAGCAATACCGTGTGCAATGCCGTTGTGCGGTGGCCGATCCCGACGACTGGACCCCGCCGCAGCTGGACGAGGACACCGAGATCCCAGGCGAGCAGATTTTGCTCGACTCGAACGTCGAGGCGGAGGGACACGACTTCTTCGCGCTGGGCGCCGCCATGGTCAGCCTGGACGGCAACCTGCTCGCCTACTCCGTCGACACGATCGGCGACGAACGCTACACGCTGCGGTTCAAAGACTTACGCACCGGCGAGATGCTTCCCGACGAGATCGCCGACGTCGGCGCCGGCGTCACCTGGGCCGCCGACAACCGAACCGTCTACTACACGACCCTGGACGCCGCCCACCGACCCGACAAGGTGTGGCGGTACCGGCTCGGCACCGGCGAGCCGTCGGAGCTGGTGTATCACGAAGCCGACGAACGCTTCTGGCTCGGGGTCGGGCTCACCCGCAGCGAAGCCTACGTATTCATCGCGTCCGGTTCGTCGATCACCTCCGAGGTCCGCTACGCGGACGCCGCCGACCCCGGCGCGCAGTTCACGGTGGTGCTCCCCCGGCGCGACGGCGTCGAGTATTCGGTGGAGCACGCGGTGGTCGGGGGTCAGGACCGATTCCTGATCCTGCACAACGACGGCGCGGTGAACTTCACGCTCACCGAGGCGCCGGTCAGCGATCCGGCGCAACAGCGCACCCTGATCCCGCACCGCGACGATGTGCGGCTCGACGGCATGGACGCCTTCGCGGATCACCTGGTGGTCAGCTACCGGCGCGAGGCGTTGCCGCGAATCCAGCTCTGGCCCATCGGCTCCGACGGGGATTACGGTGAGCCCGAAGAGATCTCGTTCGAGTCCGAGCTGATGTCGTCCGGTCTGGCGGGCAATCCGAATTGGAAGTCGCCCAAGCTGCGGATCAGGGCCGGGTCACTCGTCATTCCCACGCGCATCTACGACCTCGACCTGGCCACCGGTGAGCGGGTCCTGCTGCGTGAGCAGCCCGTGCTCGGCGACTACCGACCCGCCGACTACGTGGAGCGCCGCGACTGGGTGCGCGCCGACGACGGCGCCATGATCCCGGTGTCGATCGTGCACCGCGCCGGCCTCGAGTTCCCGGCGCCCACAGTTCTTTACGGCTACGGAGCCTACGAGATCTGCACCGACCCGAGCTTTTCCATCGCGCGGCTGTCGCTGCTGGACCGGGGCATGGCGTTCGTCATCGCGCACGTCCGCGGCGGCGGCGAGATGGGCCGGCTCTGGTACGAGCACGGCAAGCTGCTGGAGAAGAAGAACACCTTCACCGACTTCATCGCGGTGGCAAGGCATTTGGTGGACTCGGGCCTGACCCGGCCGCGACAGCTGGTGGCGCTGGGCGGCAGCGCGGGTGGTCTGCTGGTGGGCGCGGTGGCGAACCTGGCCCCGGATCTGTTCGCCGGGATCCTCGCACAGGTCCCCTTCGTCGACCCGCTCACCACCATCCTGGACCCCTCGCTGCCGTTGACCGTCACCGAATGGGACGAATGGGGAAACCCGTTGAGCGACAGCGAAGTCTACTCCTACATGAAGTCGTATTCGCCTTACGAGAACGTCGAGAGCAAGCGCTACCCCGCCATCCTGGCCATGACGTCGCTGAACGACACCAGGGTCTACTACGTCGAGCCGGCCAAGTGGGTCGCGGCGTTGCGGCACGCGAACGCCAACGGCAACCCGGTACTGCTCAAGACCCAGATGGCGGCGGGCCACGGCGGCGTCAGCGGTCGCTACCGGGCGTGGGAGGAGACCGCGTTCCAATACGCCTGGCTGCTAGCCGCTGCCGACGGCGACCGCTACTGCCGCGGCCAGGAAGACGACCTCGATGGCGGTGCGCAGCCCTAGCCGCGTCGTCATCGACTTGGGCGGATCGGGCATCCGGGCGGCATACACGTTGGCAGGAAACATGGCCAGCATCAGCAGCAGCAGGCACACGGCCGCCGCCACTCGCGTCACGGGCAGCAACAACCCCACTGCGCCCAGCAGCTCGAGCAGGCCGGTGATGGTGACCAGGTAGCCGGGTGCGGGCAGGCGGGGCGGCACGATCGCGATGAGGTCGCGGCGCAGCTGCGGCGCGAAGTGGGCGAACCCGGTGAGCAGGAACATCGCCGCCAATCCGACGGCCAGCGCCGCCGTCCAGCCGTTGACGTAGCCGACGCCGAGCCAGCCGATGCAGCGAGCTGCGATGGTGCCCACGAGCAGCGTGATCAACGGAGCCATCTCAACCGTCCAATCTAGACACCGTCGCCGGCCGTTTGGATCGCCGGTTGCTTCGGCAGGAACACCGCGGGGATGACGGTGGACACCACCAGGACGACCGCGATGACGAACACGACCGTATAGGCGTGCGACAGGTCATGCAGCACGCTGCCGGCGAAGCCGGGGGCAAGTGCCTGCCGGGGTATCGCGGCTTGATCCACCGGCATCCCGGTGGCGGCGGCCTTCTGCTGTAGCGACGCGAGTTTGTTTGCCGCGGAGATGTTCTCGCTTCGGTTGAACTGGTTGGTCAGGATCATCGACATCAGCGCGGTTCCCATCGAGCCGCCCACCTGATGGCTGACGCTCATCAGCGTTGTGCCCCGGGCGATCTGGTGGGGCGCCAGCGCCTGCACCGACGCGACCGAGAGCGGCATCATGGTGCAGCCCATGCCCAGGCCCATGATCGCCAACCCGGCCAAAAGTGTGGGCAGGTAATCCGCCTGTCTTGCCACGCCGTAGGCGAAGGCGCCCAGCCCGGCGGTGATCAGCGCGATGCCGACCAGCACGACCTTGCCCGGCCCCTGCCTGTCCACCAGCGGCCCGGTCAGCCGCATGGTCAGCATGGCGCCGAGGCCCTGCGGGATCATGTGCACGCCGGCCTGCATCGGCGTCTGGTGCAGCACTTGCTGGAAGTAGCTCGGGAGCAGCAGGCCGGCGCCGAAAAACGCGGTGGCGAACACCAGCATCGTCACATTGGCGTGCGTGAGCACCTTGTTCTGGAACAGCCGCAGATCGATGAGCGGGTGATCCGCCCGGCGCCAAGCGTGCGCCACGAAGCCGGCGATCAACACCAGGCCGATGGCCGCCGGTATCAACACGCGGCGATCTGCCACCGTCCCGCAGCGCGGGATGGACGAGACCGCGAACAGGAACGTCGCCAGGCCGGGGGAGAGCAGCAGCACGCCGACGACGTCGAAGGTCTCCGAGCGCGCCGGGTGATCACGTGGGAACACAATGGCCGCAAGGGCGATGGTGACCAGCCCGATCGGCAGGTTGATCAGGAAGATCCACCGCCAGCTGGAGGTGTCGATGAGCCAGCCGCCCAGGATTGGCCCGCCGATGGGGGCGAGCAACATGGGGATGCTCAGGATCGACATGAGGCGGCCGAGCCGCGGTGGCCCCGCCTCGCGGGTCAAGATCATGAAGCTCAGCGGCATCAGCATCCCGCCCCCGATGCCCTGCACCATTCGAAACACGATGAGCTGCAAGATGTTCGACGCCACCGCGCACAGCAGCGAGCCCAGCGCGAACGCCAGCACGGAACCCATGAAGAGCCGTTTGGTGCCGAACCGGTCGGCCGCCCAACCCGTCACCGGAATCACCGTCGCCAACGCGAGGGTGTAGCCGGTCATCGTCCAGCCGACGACGGCTTGCGACGAACCGAATTGGTCGATGAAGGTGCGCTGCGCGACGCTGACGACGGTGATGTCCAGGATCGCCATCACCGTGGCCAGGATGCACACGCCGGAGATCCGCAACAGCCCGGCGTCCAGCTTGTCGGGATAACCGTGCACACCGGCGTCGTGCCGGGTGGGGGCGGTGGGCGGCGGGGCGTCGGCCGCCGCGGAACGGGCCTTGTCCATGGCGTTGCTTAGCATATCGAATCGATCTCCGGCGCCGATGGGCGTTTGCTGGGCCCGCGCGAATCGAAATACGCCTGCCGTCCGCGTGTCCTTCACCGTCCCGACACCTGAGGTCGGCAAACTGCAAGCGTGTCTGGAAAACTGATCGTCTCGGTCTCGGGGATCGGGGAGCCCACCCTGGGCGACGTCGAGGCGTTCTGCGCGCAAATGGACGCGCGCAGGGTGCCGGTGTCGTTGCTGGTGGCCCCGCGGCTGTCCGGCGACCACCGGCTGGACCGCGACCCGCGCACGGTCGAATGGCTGACGGCGCGGCGCGCCGGCGGCGACGCCATCGTGCTGCACGGCTACGACGACCCGGCCACCAAGAAGCGGCGCGGCGAGTTCGCCATCCTGCGGGCGCACGAGGCCAACCTCCGGCTGACCGCCGCCGACCGGGTGCTCGAGCATCTGGGACTGCGCACCCGGCTGTTCGCGGCCCCGGGCTGGGTGGTGTCGCCGGGCGTCGTCAAGGCGTTGCCCCGCAACGGTTTTCGACTGCTCGCCGACCTGCACGGGATCACCGACCTGGTCCGCCACAGCACCGTTCGCGCCCGCGTGCTCGGCATCGGCGAGGGCTTCCTGGCCGAGCCGTGGTGGTGCCGCATGGTCGTGCTGTCCGCCGACCGGATCGCCCGTCGCGGCGGCATCGTGCGCATCGCGATATCCGGCCGCCAATTGCGCAAACCGGGCCCGCTGCAGGCCGTGCTGGACGCCGTCGACCTGGCTTCGATGCACGGCTGCACCCCCACGGTGTACCAGTGGCGGCCCCACAGGGCCGTCGTCGACGCCGCATGACCCAAGCCGTCTGACTGATCGCCGGGCGTAGGCCACTACCCTGTTGCCACATGGGCGACTCTTCAGCTGACGGTTTCGCGGCGGACGCCATCGTGGTCGGGGCGGGTCTGGCGGGCCTGGTCGCCGCGTGCGAGCTGGTGGATCGCGGCCTGCGGGTGCTGATCGTCGAGCAGGAGAACAGCGCCAACCTGGGCGGGCAGGCCTTCTGGTCGTTCGGCGGCCTGTTTTTCGTCGACAGCCCCGAGCAGCGGCGCGTGGGCATCCGCGACAGCCACGAACTCGCGCTGCAGGACTGGCTGGGGACCGCGGCGTTCGACCGTCCCGAAGACTACTGGCCGCGCCAGTGGGCGCATGCCTACGTCGATTTCGCGGCCGGGGAGAAGCGCGGCTGGCTGCGCGAGCGGGGCCTGAAGATCTTTCCGCTGGTGGGCTGGGCCGAGCGCGGCGGCTACAGCGCGCAGGGGCACGGTAATTCGGTGCCCCGCTTTCACATCACGTGGGGCACCGGGCCCGCCCTGGTCGAGATCTTCGCGCGCCGGCTGCGGGACCGCTCGACCGTGCGCTTCGCGCACCGCCACCAGGTTGACGAGCTGATCGTCGAGGGCGGCGCGGCGACGGGTGTGCGCGGCACGGTGCTGGAGCCGTCGGCCGAACCTCGCGGTGTGCCGTCGTCGCGAAAGCCGGTGGGGCAATTCGAGTTCCGCGCCTCGGCGGTGATCGTGACCAGCGGCGGCATCGGGGGCAATCACGACCTGGTGCGCAAGAACTGGCCCACGCGGATGGGCCGCGTCCCCGAGCAACTGCTGAGCGGGGTCCCCGCCCACGTGGACGGCAGGATGATCGGCATCTCGCAGCGGGCCGGCGCGCGGGTGATCAACCCCGACCGGATGTGGCACTACACCGAGGGCATCACCAACTACGCCCCGATCTGGCCGCTGCACGGCATCCGGATCATTCCCGGGCCGTCGTCACTGTGGCTGGACGCGGCCGGAAATCGGCTGCCGGTTCCGCTGTTTCCCGGCTTCGACACCCTGGGCACGCTGGAGCACATCACGAAATCCGGGTACGACTACACCTGGTTCATCTTGAACGCCAAGATCATTGAGAAGGAATTCGCGCTGTCCGGTCAGGAGCAGAACCCGGACCTGACCGGGCAGAGCGTGACGCAGCTGCTGCGCAACCGGATCAGCTTCGGCGCGCCGGGGCCGGTGCAGGCCTTCGTCGACCGGGGCGTGGATTTCGTCAGCGCAAACTCGTTGCGCGAGTTGGTGACCGGCATGAACAAGCTGCCCGACGTGGTCCCACTGGATTACGCGACGGTGGAATCCGAGGTCACCGCCCGCGACCGCGAGGTGGCCAACAAGTTCAGCAAGGACGGGCAGATCACCGCGATCCGCGCTGCGCGCACGTACCTGGGCGACCGCCTGGGCCGGGTGGCGGCGCCGCACCGGTTGACCGATCCGAAAGCCGGGCCGCTGATCGCGGTCAAGCTGCACATCCTGACCCGAAAGACGTTGGGCGGCATCGAGACCGACCTGGCCGCACGGGTGCTGAAGGCCGACGGCACTCCGCTGCCCGGGCTGTACGCCGCCGGCGAGGTCGCCGGGTTCGGCGGTGGCGGCATGCACGGCTACCGGGCCCTGGAGGGCACGTTCCTGGGCGGCTGCATATTCTCCGGCCGGGCCGCCGGTCGCTCCGCCGCCGACGAAATCACCTAGCTTGTGTCGCGAGCAGACGCAAAATCCCCTTTTCGCTCGGCGTGTCGGGTACTTTTGCGTCTGCTCGCGCTTAAAAGGTGACCGCGCTTTCCTCGGGCAGCACCTGGAATTCGGTGCTGGTCATCTCGCTGAGGCGGCCGTAGTAGATGCCCCGCGCGTCGGGAGTGATGATCCCCTGGTGAATGGGTACCGCGCGGGCGGGTGCGACCGCACGCAGGTAGTCGACGGCCTCGGCGATCTTCATCCACGGCGCGGCCGCCGGAGTCGCCAGGACGTCCACCGGCTCGTCGGGCACGAACAACGCGTCACCGGGATGCATGAACCTCGCGCGGTGGTCCCCGTCGCCGACGAGATACGAAATGTTTTCCACCACGGGGATTTCCGGGTGGATGACGGCGTGTCGCCCGCCGACGGCGCGAACGGTCAGCCCACCGATGTGCAGCTCGTCGCCGACGTGCACCGCCCGGCACGGCTCGCCGAGCTGCGCGGTGGTCTGCGGATCGGCGTACAGCGGGGCGTCGGGGTTGCCCTCGAGCAGCGACGGCAGCCGGGTGATATCGATGTGGTCGGGGTGCTGGTGGGTGACGAGGATGGCGGACAGGCCGGTAATCCCCTCGAAACCGTGCGCGAACGTACCGGGGTCAAACAGCACACGCGCGTCATCGAACTCGGCGAGTAGGCAGGAATGGCCGAAATGCGTCAGTTCCATGTTTACGATTGTGCCCTGAGGGGTGATGCCGATGCGGGTGATCCTGGCGACGATGCTGGTCGCCGGCGGCCTCGCGGTGGCCCTCGTCGTCGTGGTACCCGGGCACGCGGAGCCGCAGACCTGCCCGCCGGTGTGTGACCAGATCCCCGACACCGCATGGATCCAGAAGCGCTCCGTGCCGCTGAACTCGGTGTACAACTGGCCGGCGCTGGCCGGCCTGGCGGTGCAGGTGACCGGCAGCGGGCCGCGGTTCCGGTTCGAGGAGCTCTGCGCGGCGCCGACGGTGCCGCAGGACCCGCGCGATTGGGCGGTCGCGGCCCGGGCGACCGTCGCCCACCCGGACGACCAGTGGCAGCTGCAGGCGCAGATCCTGCACTGGCGCGGTGACACCTCCCGCGGCGGCGCCGCGGCGGCCTCGGTGTTCGGTCGTGCCGTCGCCGCGCTGCGCGGCTGCCAGCAGGGGGCGCCGCAGCAGTCGCCGTCGATCACCACCGACCAGCCCAACCGGATGGCGGCCGTCGTCAGCGGACCGGTCGTCATGCACACCTACCTGGTCGCGCACGTCGCGAGCAGCACGATCACCGAGCTCACGCTGTGGTCGTCGGGTCCGCCGCAGGTACCCTGGCCCTCGATGGCGGACGATCCGGTGCTGGACGCCATGACCGCGCCGTTGTGCGAGGCCTACATCGCATCGTGCCCGTGAGCCGCCGGTAGAGTGAGCGCCGAGCGAGATCTACAGGAGGAGCGCCGGTGGCCCGGGTGTTCGTGCACGTGATGCCCAAAGCGGAGATTCTCGACCCCCAGGGTCAGGCCATCGTCGGCGCGCTGGGCCGACTCGGCCACACCGGGGTCTCAAATATCCGGCAGGGCAAGAGGTTTGAGCTCGAAGTCGACGACACCGTCGACGATTCGGAGCTTGCCGAGATCGCGGAATCACTGTTGGCGAACACCGTCATCGAGGACTGGACGATCAGCCGGGAAGCGCTGTGACCGCACGAATCGGCGTCATCACCTTTCCCGGGACGCTCGACGACGTGGACGCCGCGCGGGCCGTGCGCCGGGTCGGCGCCGAGGCGGTCAGCCTGTGGCATGGCGACGCCGACCTCAAGGGAGTCGACGCGGTGGTGGTGCCCGGCGGCTTTTCCTACGGCGACTACCTGCGGGCGGGCGCCATCGCCAGGTTCGCTCCCGTGATGACGGAAGTGGTCGCCGCCGCGCAGCGCGGCATGCCGGTGTTGGGAATCTGCAACGGTTTTCAGGTCCTCTGCGAGGCGGGCCTGCTGCCCGGCGCCCTGACCCGCAACGCGGGCCTGCACTTCATCTGTCGCGACGTCTGGCTGCGGGTGGCATCGACCGCGACGGCGTGGACCTCACGTTTCGAGCCCGGCGCCGACCTGCTGGTGCCGCTGAAGTCCGGCGAGGGCCGCTACGTGGCGCCCGCCGATGTGCTCGATGAGCTGGAGGGCGAGGGCCGGGTGGTGTTCCGCTACCACGACAACGTCAACGGCTCGCTGCACGACATCGCCGGCATCAGCTCGGCCAACGGCCGCGTCGTCGGGCTGATGCCGCATCCCGAGCATGCCATCGAGGCGCTGACCGGTCCGTCCGACGACGGGCTGGGCCTGTTCTACTCGGCGCTGGACGCCGTTCTGGTGGCCTGAGCGGAAACGCCTGCGGCGTCGCGCAATTCGCTCAGCCGGCGTCCAACACCAACGGCTGCGACGGCTGCTCGACGACCGGGGCCAACCCGCCGAAGAATTCGATCGCGGCCCCGACGGTCCGGTCGACGAAAGTGGCGAAGTCCTCGAAGGCGACGTCGCCCCGGATCCATTGCGAGCGGCGCGCGACGACACCGATGCGCTGGGGATCGGACGACGCGTGCACGATCGCGGTGACCTCGCGGTCCCGCCGATTCCACGCGTCGGCGAGATGCGTCAGCCACGGGCGGTCGGCGGCGGGGAAGAAGCAGGCGGGGGCGACCCGAATGAGCAACACGTCGTGATGCCCGGGCGCGATCTCGAGGTGAACGTGAAGCCGGCGCGGACGGGTGTTGGCGACGTAGAAGTATTCGCCGTCGTGCGCGCCGCGGAAGTACCGGCTGCCGCGCGTGCACAGGTAGCGCTCGATCAGGCTTGCGCAGAGCGGCTCACTCGTCATGGGATCAATGCTGAGGCCGGTGACTTTGCGGATCCTTTGAGCCGAGCCAGCCGGCAGCCAAGAATCTGTTGAGAATTCGCTGAGTGAGCCGGCGCGGGAATCGTTCAGCTGCGATCGCGAATCTCGACGATTCCGGCGCCGGGCTCGGGCATCGTCCGGGGCAGCGTGACGGAGAACCGGTATCGCTCGGGGCGATAGTGGAACTCCACCACCTCGACGGGTTTGTCCGCGTCGGTGTAGCTGGTGCGCTCGAGGACCAGCACCGGCGAGCCCTTCGGCAGGTCCAGCGCGGCGGCGACCTCCAGGGAGGCGCCGGCCGCGTGGATCTCGTGGGTGGCGCGGGCGATGTGGACCCCCGCCCGCTCCCACATGGTGTAGGTGGATTCCATCGCGTACCTGATCTGCGCGCCCGGCGCCTTGGACGTCAGCGGCTCGACGGCCTTGCCCAGCCCGAGCGGAAGGTAGGCCGTCATCAAGGCCAGCGGCCGGTCCCCATCGCGGAAACGCCGGTTGATGCACAGCACCTTGGACAGGCCCAGCGTCTCGGCCACCCGTTGCGGCGCCTCACCCACGCGATGCGACAGCACATCCACCTGCGGGGTGATGCCGGAGCTGGCCAGGACCTCGGTGATCGTGCGCACGCCGGAGCCCAGTTCCTGCCGCACCGGGTTCGCGACGAACGTGCCCAGCCCCTGTCGGCGAACCAGCCAGCCCTGGCGCTCGAGGATCCCCACCGCGGCGCGCACGGTCACCCGGCTCAGGCCCGAGCGTTCGATCAACTCCCGTTCGCTGGGCAGCCGCCCCCCGCGGGGCAGGCGCTGCTGAACGATCTGCGCCTTGAGCTCCTCGGCGAGCTGGGTGCTCGCGGGCACGCTGCCGCGCCTTATTCGCAGGTCGGTGCCGTCGAGATCCAACGCCCTGCCGGCCATGAGACGTATTAAAACGTCTTATGCCCGGCGGATCAAGCTTCCTGGGCCGAGCTCACCGAAATCGTTTGCTACCGAGCGTCTTTCAGTGGGTACAGCGCGGTCAGGTTGACGACGATGGCCTCCTGGGTGCTGCGCGCGATCACGACCTCCGCCGGTGTGCTCGGGTCGGGGTTTTCCTCCCGGTGCGGCAGGTAGGGCGGGATGAAGACATAGTCGCCGGGCGCGGCTGCGATGCGCACCTCCTGCGTGCCGTCGTGGAACACGAACTCCGGATTGCCGCTTCGCACATAGATCGCGGTCTCCGATTCGCCGTGATGGTGGTTGGACGACACGGCTCGGGGCAACGCGTGCGTCTCGCCCATCCACAGCTTCTCCGCACCGACCGACTTGCCGGACAGCGCCGCGAAGCGCCGCAGCCCCTCCGACTGCGCGGTGTCGGAGCTGATCTCCGACGCCCTGACGTGATGGACCCGGTCGCGCGCGGGTGTCGTCGCCGTCTCATCGAAGTCGGGGTGGAACCCGTCCGATGTCGCCATCATCGCTCCTGTCTGTCGCGCGCCACGACGCCCGGGGTTCAGCGTCGCCCGGTGATGAGCTGCCCGGCGAGCTGGCGCACGTCGGTTGCGACGAGGTCCGGTTGCGCCAGGCCGTCGACGGGCAGCGGCGGATTGCCCGGCCGGGCGATGAGGGCGCCGCTGAAGCCGACGTTCTGGGCCCCGAGGATATCCCACACGTGCGCGGCCACCATCATGCAATCGGCGGGTGCAACGCCGAGCGTTTCGCATACGTATCGATACACCGTCGGCGACGGTTTGAAGGCACGGCAGGCATCCACGCTCAACTGTAGTTCGAAGAACCTCGCCAGCCCTGAATTCTGCAGCGCGGTCGGTCCGTACGGGTTCGGTGGCGAATTGGTCAGGGTAACCAGGCGAAAACCGTTGTTGCGCAACACGGCAAGGCCTTCGGCCGCGTCCGGGTGGGCCGGCATCGTGAGCAGTCCGGTCCTCAGGCGTGCCAAGTGGCCGTCTGTGACATCTATCTCGTAGATGTCACCCAGCATGCGCAGCACACCTTGGGCGAGCGAGGAGAAGTTCACGTAGTTCTCCGCCAACGTCGCGGTCATCGAATACATGACGAGCTGTGCAAACCATTCGCGAAGCACCCGCCGATTGCCGAACAGGTCCGTGAAAAGCGGTGCCAGGGCGTCGATATCGACCAGCGTCTCGTTCACGTCGAACACGAGTACAGACGGTGGGTGCTCGGAATTCACGTCGGCTCGTAGTTGCGCTCTTGCAGCACCCACGCATTGCCATCGGGGTCGTGGAAATCGGCAAAGCTGGCGTAATCAGCTCGATCGGGATCAAGGCCCGGCAGAAATCCCCCTCGCCAGCCGCCCTCGGTGTCCTTGTGGCGGATGTCGCTGACGGCCACCCCGCGATCCGCCAGTTCCGAGCGGTATTCCTCGATGTCGGAGACCACCAGATACAGGCCCTGCACCGAACCTGGAGGCGCGTCGGTCAGGCCGGCTCCGAACTGGATGGAGGTGCCGGATCCCTGGGGCGTCAGCTGAACGACCCGGAAGCCGGGCGCGGGTGAGTAGTCGACGTCGAGATCGAAGCCGACCTGGTCGCGGTAGAAGCGCAGCGATCGATCAGGATCCGATACGGGCAGGATGACGACCTCCAACGGCGCCTTCATCGGATGACTCCGGTGGGGGTTTTCCCGAGCACCTCGTCGGTATCGAGTCCTCGGTCCACACCGTGGGGGATGACGGTTTGGCCGGGCTCGAGCTGTAGCTGCTTACCGTCGAGATAGACGTCGACCTTGTCGGGCTCGAATGACACCAGATTGGTTACCCGGCCCACTTCGGGCCAGGCATTGATGTAGGACCACGCGGCGCGCTTATGGGTGCCGATGTCGTAGTAGGAGCATATCCCTTTGTATGGGCAAAACGTTTGTGTATCAATGAGTTTGAGGGCCGATTCGTCGATATTTTCGCGCGGAACGTACCAGCGGGGTGCAAAACCCGATTCATACAGGGCCAGCGGGTGCTTCGTATCGGCGATCATCTGCTCACCGTCTTGGACGACGAGATGCCGTGACGTAGAGCGGATGTCGATGCGGTGATAGGCGTCGGCGGCGTGCCCGACGATACGTTCCCTCTCTTCGTAGAAGGCGTCCATGGCCCGCCAGGCGAATGCGAGTCGCGCGCCGAGAACGCCCGCGTGCCGCGGCAAGCCAGTGTGTTGCCAGGCGCCGTGGTTAACCTCTCGACCCGCAACTCTCACGGTGAACCACTGTGTTTCGCCGAGGTCCTGGTGTTGAGTGACCCGGTCCTCGGTGACCAGGATGTCCGGTACGACATCGCCGAGCGGGAAGTAAGCCACCGGGTAACGTCCCGGCTCGTGGAGCAAGACGACGTCCTCGCTGTCGGCGACCCATGTGTCGGCGAAGAGCACCCGCATGCGGCGGCGCAACGGCTCCGCGTAGAGCAGCCGCGCCGGCAACGGCTGCTCGGTGAGAAAGTGCCCGATCGAACCGGTGGCCAGCGGACCCTGTTGCCATGCCAAACCCATTGTCATGTCCTCCCTGATGCGAAAATCCCCAAAAGCTTCGGCCTGCGTCAGTCCATGACAACGACCATTTTTCCGCCGGCTTCTCCCGCCTCCATGACTCGGTGCGCTTCGTGAATTTGATCGAACGAAAAGACGCGCGATGGCTTCGCGTCGAGCTTCCCGTCAGCCACCTGCCGTGCGATGTCCTGCAGGGGCACGTCCGAAAGCGGGAATCCGGGAGTCCCGAAAACAAAGCTGCCGAAGAAGTTCAGGTTCACCCCACTGGCCATGCGCAGCAGCGGATTGAAATCCCCGATGGGGTCGAGTCCGCCCAGCCAGCCCGCCAAGCAGGCCGCGCCGCCGCGGCGCAGCATGTCGAGGGAGTCGAGGATGGTGCTATTGCCCACAAGATCGAGGACGGCGTCGATCTGCTTTGATTCGGCGATATGAGCCGCCAGGTCGGGCCGCTCCAACTCCACGCGCGAAGCGCCCAAGTTCTCCAGCATGGGCACGCGCTTGGAGTTGCGCGTGGTGGCGACGACACGCGCCCCAGCGGCGACCGCCATCTTGAGCGCCGCCTGGCCGAACGACGATGTTGCACCGCGCACCACGAGGGTGTGTCCGGCTGCGAGGTTGAGGTTGCGAAACAGACATGTCCAAGCGGTCGCATAGGTTTCGGGTATGGCCGCCAAATCTGACCAGGTCAGGTCGGATTCGATGAGGGCGACATTCGCGGCGCGTACACGGGTGTATTCGGCGTAGCTGCCGTTGATGGTTCGCCCCAGGCCGCCCATCAGCGCCGCCACCTTTGCGCCGACCGGAAATTCCCCTCCTGGGCACGAGTCGACGATGCCGACGCATTCGATGCCGCTGACTTCCGCGGCTTCCGCCCATTCCCCCCTGCGCATGTGCATCTCGGCGTGGTTGATACCGAATCCTTGCACCTTGATCACGACATCGCCGTCCCTGGGCCGCGGCTTGGGGATGTCTGTGTAGACCAGTCTGTCGAGCCCGCCAAATCCGTTCAGGATGATCGCGCGCATGCCTTCGCCGCCAGGCTGTTCGCGTACTACCGCGGGCGCCGTAGGCAGTGCGGCCGGTGCATTTTGCGATGCTGTGACGGCGCTGGTGGCCATAGCTGTCTCATTTCCAAATCGTTAGTCCGGCTTCGGATATTGGGTCGCGAGAGCCGCACCGCGGCAGTTAGATTACCATCGACGGATGGATCATAATGGGTCGAATAACCCAATATTATGGGTGGACCCACCCAGATTTGTCCAGGGCGGACGAGGTAACGGCCGCGAATGAGGCGGGAGGAAGCGGTGGCTGCGCGACAAACCAGCCCGGAACGGGTCAGGCAGTTTTCCGACGGCGTGTTCGCGGTCCTCATCACGATCCTGGTCCTCGAGCTGAGGCCGCCATCCGCCCATAGCTTCAGTGCCTTGTTGCCGCTTTGGCCCACCGGTCTGAGCTACGTGGTGAGTTATCTGTTCATCGCGATTGTGTGGGTCAATCACCATCACCTGTTCAACTATGCGGAGGCGGCGACGCCACGGCTGGTGTGGTCGAACTTCGCGCATCTCTTCTCGGTGTCGCTCATTCCGTTCACCACCGCGTGGATCGCCGATAGCAGGCTCGCCGCGGCGCCGGTGGCCCTGTATGCAGGCGTCTTCGTCCTCGTCAATGTCACCTACGTCGCACTCTGTTGGGAGGCCGTCGATCGGCCCGCCCACGAGGACGTATCGCAGCTCATGCGGCGGATGCTGCGGATGAGATCGGTCATCACGATCGGTGTCTTCACCGCGGCGGCGGTGATCGCGCTCAGATGGCCGGTGGTGGGGATGGCCCTGATTTGTCTATGTCTCGTCGGCTACCTACGGCCGGACATTCCCACACCGAAAAGCGCTGCGGGGGAAGGGCGCTGATGTCCGCCGGACATCATCGATCGGCCGATCATGGTTTGGGTGTGCCCCGCGCCGAGGTCGATCGCCTTTTACGAGGGGCTGCAGCCGCGAACGAGCGCACGTAGTCGACGGCGGCGCCGACGGCTGCCCGCAGCGGTTCCGCATCGCCGGTCGCATGTGTGAGCATGGCGCCACCCTGGTGCGCGATGACCAGCGACACAGCAAGGTGTCGTGGGTCGGCGTCAGAACGCAGGTCGCCGCGGCGCCGCATCGCCGTCAGGCCGTTCTGGAATAGGTCGAGCCACAGGTCGTACCCGTCGGCGAGCTCGTCGCGAATTTCGTCGTCGGCGTCGATCAGCTCGCCGGCCAGCGAGCCGTAGACGCACCCGCCCCGTCGGTAAACGGTATCGATGTCGGCCACGCAGGCGTCGGCCCACACTTGCAGCGCCTCGAACCTGTCGAGCGCGCCGAGCCGAGGTTGCGTGTGAAACGCAATCACCTCGCCGCGTCGCGCGGCGATCACCTGCCGGGTAAGGTCCCGTTTGTCGCGGAAATAGTGCGAGATCTGTGATCCGCCGACCCCTGCGGTGTTACGCACGTCGTCGATGCTGGTGTTGCCAACGCCCCGCTCGAACATGAGGCGGGCGGCGGCGTCGACGATGCGCCGCCGCGTCTCCAGCCCCTTGCGGGTGAATCGCGGTGTGCCCTCGCGGTTCATAGCGTGCCTGGGCATCACTGGGGCCAATGTCGTGCGGCGCCGACCACGGGGACGTCGCGCTGGACGCGGGGCTCGCTCATCGGGGTCGGTGGCGAACATCCGCAGATAGTTGACGGCGAATCGCGTGGCATCGGCGTGTGGCCACTCCGCCCGATAGGTAAACGCAAGGGTTCCGCCGCCCTGGTGGGCGCCGACGATGGCCAACCCGATTTGCCGCGGATCGGCATTCGCATCGAGAACGCGGCGGTCTTTCATTCGCTGGATGGCTGATTCGAGCGACTCGATCCACTGCCAGTAGCCTGCCGCCAACGTCGCACGAGTCGCATCGTCGGACTTCGTCAGCTGCGCGGCAAGGGCGTGGTAAGTGGGTGTGCCGCCGGAGGTTCCGATGCGTCGTAGGTAACGCATGTTGAGATCAATCCACCGTTCGAAGTCGTCGAACGAGTCCAGGTCACCGAGCCGGGGCTGGCGATGAAAGTCCAGAACCACACCGACCTGGCGCCTGATGACAGCACGGAGCAGCGCTTTTTTGTCCTCAAAGTAGTGAGCAAGCTGAGAACCGCTGACCGACGCAGCCCTACGCACGTTTTCCATGTTCAAGGCCGACAGCCCCTGGGTGACAATCAGCTCGGCGGCGGCCTGCACGATCCTGTCGCGGGTGGCGCGCCCCTTGGCGGTCAACCGTTGTTCGTCCTGAACATCGGGATGGCCCATCGCGTCAGGCTAACTTCTGAACATCTCCAATTATGGGATATCCAGCCCATTGCTGGGTGTGCCGTCCGCACGCCCGTCAGGTCGGCACCTGCACCCGTGCGAGGAAGTTTCGGATCAGCTCGACGACTTCGTCCAGTGCGGACTCCAGCAGGAAATGCCCGCCGTCGATCAGATGGATTTCGGCATCGGGAAGGTCGTCGGCGAATGCCTCGGCGCCGGCCGGGCCGAAGATTTCGTCACCGCGACCCCATACTGCCAGCAGTGGTACGCGGTTGGCGCGGAAGTATTCGTGTACGCGAGGGTAAAGCGGCGCGTTGGTGGCATAGTCCCGCAGGAG
The DNA here is from genome assembly GCF_035616495.1 of Mycobacterium sp. 663a-19. Classification (NCBI taxonomy): domain Bacteria; kingdom Bacillati; phylum Actinomycetota; class Actinomycetes; order Mycobacteriales; family Mycobacteriaceae; genus Mycobacterium; species Mycobacterium sp. 663a-19. The sequence goes on from NZ_JAPJAV010000001.1 coordinate 127,708, forward strand.
TTTCAGTTGCACGAGGTCGTTGCCGGGCCGAGATATCAGCGCATAGTCGTGATACCAGGACTCCGGGTCGACCAGCGTCTCGTCGGCGACGCCGGTGAGGTACTGCCACCGGGTCGCGTCCAGGGTGAGAAACTGCCGTACGGCCACCTCGGTATCGGCTGTGCGTTCATCTTGATAGGCCTGCACGACCTTCCAGAAATTCTCGACGAACCCGGCGTCGTAGGCGTTGCCATTTTGGCTGATGATCGCCGTAATCGCGGACGGCTCGCGAAGCGCCAGTCGCCAACCGATGGGGGCGCCGTAGTCCTGCACATACATCGCGTAGCGGTCGATGCCCAAGTTCTGCAGCAGGCCCGCGGTCAGGTCGGTGAGCGCATCGAAGGTGTAGTCGAACTCCTCGACGCCGGGCGCGTCCGAGAGCCCAAAGCCCAGGTGGTCGGGTGCGATCACGTGGTAGCGGTCAGCGACCGCCGGAATCAGGTTCCGGTACATGTAGGAACTCGTCGGAAATCCGTGCAACAGGACCAGCACTGGCGCACCTGCGTCGCCGGCTTCGCGGAAGAACAGCCGATGGCCGGCGACGGTGGTGTATCGGTGATGAACAGCTGGCATGCGACACCTCCTGTGCCGTGGGGTCGAGGTTTTCGGCGCCACGATCGCGGCGCTGTCATCCGCCGGCGCCGCTGCTATTTTGGGATGTGCATCCCAGTATGCATGAAACGTACGGACCGCAATAGTCTCCGTAGACGTTGACCGGTCGATCGGCTGGGAATATTCTGGGTCAGTCATCCCAATCCGCAGCTCCGCACGTCGCTGAGCGGGAGGAGGCAAAAGTGGGCAGGCTTGTCTCCGTCAACGTGGGCATGCCCAAGAACGTGCGGTGGCGGGGTAAGACCGTATACACCGGAATATGGAAGACCCCGGTCGAAGGACCCGTCATGGTGCGTCGCACCAACATCGACGGCGACGCGCAGGGCGACTTGGCGGGCCACGGCGGCGAACAACGCGCCGTCATGGTGTACCAGACGGAGTCGTATGACTTCTGGAAGACATATCTGAATCGCCAAGATCTGCTGCCCGGTCACTTCGGCGAGAATTTCACCATCACCGGACTGTCCGACGACGAAGTGTGCATCGGTGACCGCTATCGAATCGGTGAGGCAGAGTTCGAGGTGACGCAGCCGCGTGTCACCTGTTTCCGCATCGGCCTGCGCCTCGACGAACCCGAAATGCCCAATTTGCTTGTATCACAGCATCGCCCGGGCTTCTACTTCCGGGTCATCGCCGAGGGGCGGGTGCGTGCCGGTGATGACATCGTGCGCGTCCGGCGGGGCCGTCACGAACTCAGCGTCGCCGACGTCGACGCGCTGTTGTATCTGCCGAACCGCAAAATCGAACAGCTGCGCGGGATCGTCGACGTACCCGCGCTCAGCCCCGGCTGGCAGCAGTCATTCCGCGACATGCTGCAAGCGCACGACAGCGCAGCGACCGAGACAGCACCGCCCGTCGGGACCGAGCCGGGGTGGAAGGGATTTCGTCCGCTGCGAGTCAGCGCGATAACCCGGGAAAGCGCACAGGTGATATCGATCCGCCTGCAAGCCGACGATCACAGTTCGCTGCCACGGCCGCTTCCGGGCCAGTACCTGACCCTACGAATCCCCGGGGCCGCCGAGCCCACGCCGATGCGCAGCTACTCCCTCTCGGGTGACCCCGCCGCGGGGGAATACCGCATCAGCGTCAAGCGCGAAGACCACGGCTTGGTGAGCCGCTGGCTGCACGCCCACGTCAAAACCGGATCCGTCGTCGAGGCCGCCGCGCCACGCGGCAACTTCTATCTGACCGAGGGAAGCAATCCGGTGGTCCTGATTTCAGCCGGAATCGGTATCACTCCTGTTCTGGCAATGTTGCATGCGCTGTCGGCCGGCCGAAGTACACGCGACATCTGGTGGCTACACACAACACGAAGTCGCGAAACCCAGGTTTTTGCAACAGAAGTCACAACGCTCATCGAGTCCTTGCCGCACGCCCGGCAACGGGTGTTCTATACGCAGACGCAGGGGCACCCGGACCCGGCGACAATCGCGGCGGTTGGACTGCCGGCCGATGCGGCGGTGTACCTATGCGGTCCAACGCAATTCATGTCCGACATGAACGATGCGCTCGCCGCGGCCGGTTTCACCCTCTCGCAGATTCACAGCGAATTGTTCGGTGCCCTACCGCCCATCAATCCCGGCATCGTCGACGGGGCCCCGCGTAAGCCCCCGCATCTGCCTGCCGGACAACCAGGGACCGGACCGTCAATCACCTTCTCCCGAAGCGGGCTCACCGTCAACTGGTCCGCCGATTACGCCAATATTCTGGACCTGGCCGAGGCCTGCGACGTGCCCAGCCGATTCTCGTGCCGAAGTGGCGTCTGCCATGTGTGTGAGACCGGAGTGGTCGCCGGGACGACAACCTACGTGCAGGCGCCGCTGGAGCTGCCCGGCCAGGGCACGGTGCTCATCTGCTCGGCGGCTCCCGAAAGCGACCTCGTCCTCGACCTTTAGCCACGAAGGCTTCCTGTCTACGGGCCGAGCGCGACCGACGCCTCCGAGGTGTAGCAGAGGAACGTCAGGGTCTCCTGCAGATAGAGCTGCACGGTGTCGGCGTCGTGGCTGCTGTATCCGATCGCGACGTCGGTGCCCAGCTGCAGGTCGAAGTCGCCGCCCCGGGTGGTCAGCACGAAAGCGCCGTCAATGGCCGGCGCCCAGATGATGTCGCCGTCCACCAACCGGTTCAGGTGCTCGCGGATCGGATACCCGTGTTCGGTGGTCTCGCTGACCTTGGTGTAGACGTCGGCGCTCAGCAGCACCGAATAGGGTCCGTCGACACCGGCCAGCCGCAGTTCGGTCAACGCCTGGGAGATGGCGTCGGGCATGTCGCGGGGGTCCTCGGGCAGCGTCAGCGCCTTGTTGGAGCTGGCGCTGCGGATGCCCTCGATCGACGCGGCGGCGTAGCCCTCGAAGACGGTGCGGTCCTCGACGAACGCCAGCCTCTTGGCGGCGGCCTTGACCGGATCCCAGTCGGAGTCCTTGGAACCGCGCTCGACGTCGTCGATCTCGGAACGCGACAGCGTGAACGGAACACGCAGCCGGACAAGGGGTTTGCTGGCCCGTAGATGAGCGACGACGCCGTCGCCGGGCGCCTCGACGTCGATCAGCCGGCCGGTGCTGACCGCCGCGGTGACGGGTCCGCCGGGCTCACTGACGTCGACCACCCGGCGCCCGGCGATGTGCCGCTTGAAGGTTCGCGTCGCCTCCAATTCGATTTCTTCCCAGGCGGCTTCGGTGACCGGCGCCAGGTCTCGGTAGAGGTTGTTCATCATTGGCTGATTCCTTTCAGGCTGCCGATCGAGAGTGAGCCGTTGGAGGCGGGGGCGTAGGAGGGCGTGGCGGACCGTGCCACCGGCGGGGCGGGCAGGGGTGGTGGGTCGTCGAGGAAATCCACTGTGGGGGAGAAGAACAGCCCGCCGGTGACCGCGGTGGAGAAATCCAGGATGCGGTCGGTGTTGCCGGGCGGATCGCCGAGGAACATGTTGCGCAGCATCCGCTCGGTGACCTCGGGCGTGCGCGAGTAGCCGATGAAGTAGGTGCCGTACTCGTCCTTGCCCAGCTCGCCGAACGGCATGTTGTGCCGCACGATCTTCAGCTCGCTGCCGTCGTCGTCCTCGATCACGTTCAGCGCGATGTGTGAGTTCGGCGGCTTGTCCTCGTCATCGAGTTCGATGTCTTCCAACTTGGTTCGGCCGATCACCCGCTCCTGCTCGGGGACCGGCAGCGAATTCCACGACGACATGTCGTGCAGGTACTTCTGCACGTGGACGTAGCAGGAGCCGGCGAAGTCGGGGTCCTCGTCGCCGATGGCGGTGGCACTGACAGCGATTGGGCCATCGGGGTTTTCGGTGCCGTCGACGAAGCCGAGCAGATCGCGGTTGTCGAAGAACCGGAAGCCGTGGACCTCGTCGACCACGGTGACCGCACCCGCCATCGACTTGAGGATGTTGCCGGCCAGCTCGAAACACACGTCCATCGCCTCGGCCCGAATGTGGAACAGCAGATCGCCGGGCGTGGCCGGCGCCACGTGTCGCGGCCCGGTCAGCTCGACGAAGGCATGCAACTCGGCGGGCCGAGGCCCGCCGAACAACCGGTCCCATGCGTCGGAACCGATCGAGGTGACCACCGACAACCGCTTGGTGGGATCGCGGAAGCCGATGGCACGCACCAGCCCCGACAGGTCCGGCAGCGCGTCGTGCACCGTCGCCTCGCCGCCGTCGTCGATGGTGACCACGAGGAAGATTGCGGCGGGCGTCAACGGCGCGAGGATGGGCTGCGGCTGAACCGGAGGCACATGGGCGACCCTAGCGTCAACTCCGCCTTCGCCGACAGCCATGATGGTGAACATGTCGGCCACCGCCGCAGGCCTCTGCGATTTCATCGACGCGTCTCCATCGCCGTTTCATGTTTGCGCCACGGTGGCCGCGCGACTGGTCGACGCCGGATACACCGAACTGAGCGAGGCCGACCGCTGGCCCGAACAATCCGGCCACTACTTCATCGTCCGGGCCGGCTCGCTGGTGGCGTGGAATTCCGTCGGCCCGGTGGGGGCGTTTCGGATCGTCGGCGCGCACACCGACAGCCCGAACCTACGGGTCAAGCAGCATCCCGACCGGGCGGTGGCCGGCTGGCGGGTGTTGGCGCTGGAGCCCTACGGGGGAGCGTGGCTCAACTCCTGGCTGGATCGGGATTTGGGCATCAGCGGGCGGTTGTCGGTCCGCGACGGCGACCGCGCCACGCACCGCCTGGTGCGGATAGACGACCCGATCCTGCGGGTGCCGCAGCTCGCCATCCACCTGGCCGAGGACCGCAAGACCCTCACGCTGGACCCGCAACGACACCTCAACGCGGTGTGGGCTGCCGGCGACGCCGCGTCCTTCGTCGACTACGTCGCCGAGCGCGCCGGGGTGGCGCCGGCCGACGTGCTGTCGGCCGACCTGATGACGCACGATCTGACGCCGTCCGCGGTGATCGGCGCCGATGCCGGCCTGGTCAGCGCGCCGCGGCTGGACAACCAGGCGAGTTGCTATGCCGGCGTGGAGGCGTTGGTGGCGGCGGAGCCGCGCGGCGCCGTGCCGGTGTTGGTGCTCTTCGACCACGAGGAGGTGGGGTCGTCCTCCGATCACGGTGCGCAGTCCGACCTGCTCGGCACCGTCCTGGAACGGATCGTGTTGGCGGCCGGCGGCGGCCGGGAAGACTATTTGCGCCGCCTGCCGGTTTCGTTGCTGGCTTCGGCGGACATGGCGCACGCCACCCACCCCAACTATCCGGAGCGGCACGAGCCCGGTCATCCGATCGAGGTCAACGGCGGGCCGGTGCTCAAGGTGCACCCCAATCTGCGCTACGCCACCGATGGACGCACCGCCGCGGCGTTCGCGCTGGCCTGCCGGCGGGCCGGCGTCGGGTTGCAGCGCTACGAGCACCGGGCCGACCTGCCGTGCGGGTCGACGATCGGGCCGCTGGCCTCGGCCAGGACCGGCATCCCTACCGTCGACGTAGGCGCTCCGCAGCTTGCCATGCACTCGGCGCGCGAGTTGATGGGAGCCCGCGACGTGGCCGCCTATTCGGCGGCCCTGCAAGCGTTTTTGTCGCCGACGGCATAGGGTCTGGCGGTATGGCGCTCAACGTGGAGATGATCACCTTCGACTGCAGCGATCCCGCCGGGCTGGCCGGCTGGTGGGCCGAGCAGTTCGGTGGCACGACCCAGGAGCTGCTCGCCGACGAGTTCACCGCGGTGACCCTGCCGGCAGGACCCCGGCTCGGATTCCAGAAGGTGCCCGACCCCACGCCCGGGAAAAACCGGGTGCACCTCGACTTCGGCGCCGCCGACGTCGACGCCGAGGTGGCGCGGCTGACGGCGGCCGGGGCCAGCGAGGTCGGCCGGCACAGCTTCGGCGACAACTTCCGCTGGGTGGTGTTGGGCGACCCGGAGGGCAACGTCTTCTGCGTCGTCGGGCAATAGCGTCGGCCGCGGGCCATCGGACGTGCCCGGCGTCAGGACGGCTCGAGCGGAGCCACCCTAGACTGTCTGCGTGACTGTGTCCGGGACGAGCGAGCGCACCCACGCGGTCGACACCGTGGAGCACGCCGCGGCCACTCCCGATCAGCCGCAACCGTTTCGCGAGCTCGGCCTCAAGGACGACGAGTACCAGCGGATACGCGAGATCCTGGGACGCAGGCCCACCGACACCGAGTTGGCGATGTACTCGGTGATGTGGAGTGAACACTGCTCGTACAAGTCCTCCAAGGTCCACCTGCGCTACTTCGGCGAGACCACCACCGACGAGATGCGCGCCGGCATGCTGGCCGGGATCGGCGAGAACGCCGGGGTGGTCGACATCGGCGACGGCTGGGCGGTCACGTTCAAGGTGGAGTCGCACAACCACCCGTCGTACGTCGAGCCCTACCAGGGCGCCGCCACCGGCGTCGGCGGGATCGTCCGCGACATCATGGCCATGGGTGCGCGGCCCGTCGCGGTGATGGACCAGCTCCGGTTCGGCGCGGCCGACGCCCCGGACACCCGCCGCGTGCTCGACGGCGTGGTTCGCGGCATCGGGGGGTACGGGAACTCGTTGGGCCTGCCCAACATCGGCGGCGAGACCGTGTTCGACGCCTCGTACGCGGGCAATCCGCTGGTGAACGCGCTGTGCGTCGGGGCGCTGCGCAAAGAGGATCTGCACCTGGCGTTCGCGTCCGGCGCCGGCAACAAGATCATCCTGTTCGGCGCGCGCACCGGGCTCGACGGCATCGGCGGCGTGTCCGTGCTGGCGTCGGAAACCTTCGGCGGCGACGAGGGCGAGGGCCCGGGCCGTAAGAAGCTGCCCTCGGTGCAGGTCGGCGACCCCTTCACCGAGAAGGTGCTCATCGAGTGCTGCCTCGAGCTGTATGCGGCGGGCCTGGTGATCGGCATCCAAGACCTCGGCGGGGCCGGATTATCCTGTGCCACATCGGAACTCGCCTCGGCTGGCGACGGCGGCATGCGCGTCGAATTGGACGACGTCCCACTGCGGGCCGCGAATATGACGCCCGCCGAGATTCTTTCCAGTGAGTCGCAGGAGCGGATGTGCGCGGTGGTCGCGCCGGAGAACGTGGAGGCCTTCCTCGCGGTGTGCCGCAAATGGGAGGTGCTGGCCACCGTCATCGGCGAGGTCACCGACGGCGACCGGCTGCAGATCACCTGGCACGGCGAGACGGTGGTCGACGTGCCACCGCGCACCGTGGCCCACGAGGGCCCGGTGTACCAGCGGCCGGTTGCCTGCCCCGAATCACAGGACGCCCTGAACGCGGACACCTCGAGCCGGCTGCCTCGCCCGGCCACCGGTGACGAGTTGCGCGCGACTTTGCTTGCGCTGCTTGGCAGCCCGCACCTGTGCAGCCGGGCGTTCATCACCGAGCAGTACGACCGGTACGTGCGCGGCAACACCGTGCTGGCAGAGCACGCCGACGGTGGGGTGCTGCGCATCGACGAGTCGACCGGCCGCGGCATCGCGGTGTCGACCGACGCCTCGGGGCGCTACACGCTGCTGGATCCCTACCTCGGCGCCCAGCTGGCGCTGGCCGAGGCGTACCGCAACGTCGCCGTCACCGGTGCCACCCCGGTCGCCGTGACCAACTGCCTCAACTTCGGCTCGCCCGAGGACCCCGGCGTGATGTGGCAATTCGCGGAGGCGGTGCGCGGCCTGGCCGATGGCTGTGCGGCCCTGGGGATTCCGGTGACCGGCGGCAATGTCAGCTTCTACAACCAGACCGGCTCGGCGGCGATCCTGCCGACACCGGTGGTGGGCGTACTGGGTGTCCTGGACGACGTGAGTCGACGTCTCCCCGTCGCACTGGGCACCGAGCCGGGCGAGACGCTGTTGCTGCTGGGCGAGACGCGCGACGAGTTCGACGGTTCCGTCTGGGCGCAGGTCGCCGCCGACCATCTGGGCGGGCGGCCACCCGCGGTCGACCTGGCTCGCGAGAAGCTGCTGGCCGAGGTGCTGTCCTCGGCGTCACGGGACGGGCTGGTGTCCGCCGCGCACGACCTGTCCGAGGGCGGGCTGGCGCAGGCCGTCGTCGAATCGGCGCTGGCCGGTGAAACCGGTTGCCGCATAGTGCTTCCCGAGGGCAGCGATCCGTTCGTGATCTTGTTTTCCGAGTCGGCCGGCCGCGCGCTGGTGGCGGTGCCCCGCACCGAGGAGAGCCGGTTCCGTTCCATGTGCGAGGTGCGGGGGCTGCCCGCCGCGCGCATCGGCGTCGTCGATCAGCGCTCGGAAGCTGTGGAGGTGCAGGGCCTGTTCACGGTCTCGCTGGCCGAACTGCGGGATACCTCAGAGTCGGTGCTGCCGCGACTCTTCTCGAATTGACTCTGCGCTGATGGCGCGGGCTACTCGCACTTCTTCGCCATGAACGCAGAGGCAACCGCAAAGCCGCTCTCCCTAGCCGCCGCCCTGATCGGCTGGAGCTTCGTCAGCCCGCGGCTGCCGGGCGCGTGGCGGGTGGTGCTGCAGGCCGGCATTGGTGGCCTGCTAGTGCTTGCCACCCGCGCGCCGCTGGGCCTGGGTCCGCCGCGGCTGTGGGCGGGCCTGCGGCTGGGGTCGGCCGCCGGCGCGGCCGCGGTGGCGGCCATCGCCGCGACGACCCCGCTGCCGCCGGTGCGGCTGTCGATGGCCGCCCGCGATATTCCGGTGCCCGCGCCGGGCTGGCTGTTGTTGCGGATACCCATCGGCACCGTGTGGTCCGAGGAGGCCGCCTTCCGCGGGGCGCTTGCCACGGCCGGTTCGCGCGCCTTCGGCAAATCCGGCGCAAGGCTGTTGCAGGCCACGGCTTTTGGGCTCTCCCACGTCGCGGACGCGCGCGCGGTCGGCGAGCCGGTCGCGGCCACCGTGCTGGCCACCGGGATCGCCGGCTGGCTGTTCGGTTGGCTGGCCGACCGCTGCCGCAGCCTGGCCGCCCCGATGCTGGTACACCTGGCCATCAACGAGGCCGGCGCGGCGGCGGTGCTGACCGTGCAGCGGCGGCCTCGCTGAGCCGGGAGGCGGTCGTCTGCGACCCTGGGGTATGGCCGCCCGTCAGAAGGCCGATCCGGTCAAGACCCGACTGGCGGTGCTCGCCGTCGCCGACTGGTTGCGCGACGAGACCCGTCCGGAGCCCGACCGCGACGCCCTGGCGAGCGCGGTGCGCCTCACTGCCCGCACGCTGGCCGCCGCGGCACCCGGCGCCGCCGTCGAGGTCCGGATTCCGCCGTTCGCCGCGGTGCAGTGTGTCTCCGGGCCGACGCACACCCGCGGCACGCCGCCCAACGTGGTGGAGACCGATCCGCGGACCTGGCTGCTGCTGGCCACCGGGATGCTGTCGCTGGCGGACGCGAAAAGCGCCGGTGACCTGACGCTATCGGGCTCCCGGGCGGGTGAGATCGGCCACTGGCTGCCTCTGGTCACCGTCGGCTGAATATAACCCTGAACTGCAGGTTAAGGCTAAACGGGAGGGATTTTCGGCGCTCAACACGCCCGTCGGATTCGGCGCCGGGCCCGCGGTGGCCGTAGACTCCGTTACGTCACCACCCGTTCCCCAGGGAGCCGCCGACCCGTGACCGTCCAGGAACCCCAGCAGGACCTGAACTCACCGCGTGAAGAGTGTGGCGTATTCGGGGTCTGGGCCCCCGGCGAAGAAGTCGCCAAACTCACCTATTACGGCTTGTACGCGTTGCAGCACCGCGGCCAGGAGGCCGCGGGCATCGCCGTCGCCGACGGCTCCCAGGTGTTGGTCTTCAAAGACCTCGGCCTGGTCAGCCAGGTCTTCGACGAGCAGACGCTGGGGGCGATGCAGGGCCACGTCGCCATCGGGCACTGCCGCTACTCCACCACCGGCGACACCACGTGGGAAAACGCCCAGCCGGTGTTCCGCAACACCGCGGCGGGCACCGGAGTTGCGTTGGGCCACAACGGAAATCTGGTCAACACCGCCGAGCTTGCCGCCCGTGCCCGCGACGCGGGGTTGATCGCCAAGCGTTGCCCCGCCCCGGCGACCACGGACTCCGACATACTGGGCGCGCTGCTGGCCCACGGCGCCGCCGACGCCACCCTCGAGCAGGCGGCGCTGGAGCTGTTGCCGACGGTGCGTGGGGCGTTCTGCCTGACGTTCATGGACGAGAACACGCTGTACGCCTGCCGCGACCCGCACGGGGTGCGCCCGCTTTCGCTCGGGCGGCTGGATCGCGGCTGGGTGGTGGCCTCCGAAACCGCCGCGCTCGACATCGTCGGCGCGTCGTTCGTGCGCGACATCGAGCCGGGTGAACTGCTGGCCATCGACGCCGACGGGGTGCGGTCCACGCGTTTCGCCAACCCCACGCCCAAGGGCTGCGTCTTCGAGTACGTCTACCTGGCGCGGCCGGACAGCACGATCGCCGGTCGATCCGTGCACGCCGCCCGGGTGGAGATCGGTCGCCGGCTGGCCCGCGAATGCCCGGTCGACGCCGACCTGGTGATCGGCGTGCCGGAGTCGGGCACCCCCGCGGCGGTGGGGTACGCGCAGGAGTCCGGCGTCCCCTACGGGCAGGGCCTGATGAAGAACGCCTACGTCGGGCGCACCTTCATCCAGCCGTCGCAGACCATCCGCCAGCTCGGCATTCGGCTCAAGCTCAACCCGCTGCGGGAGGTGATCCGGGGCAAGCGGCTCATCGTCGTCGACGACTCGATCGTCCGCGGCAACACCCAGCGCGCGTTGCTGCGGATGTTGCGCGAGGCCGGGGCCGTCGAGGTGCACGTGCGCATCGCCTCACCTCCGGTGAAGTGGCCGTGCTTCTACGGCATCGACTTCCCGTCACCGGCGGAGCTGATCGCCAACGCCGTCGAGGACGAGGAAGAAATGCTCGAGGCGGTGCGGCACGCCATCGGGGCCGACACGCTGGGCTACATCTCGCTGCGGGGCATGATCGCGGCTTCGGACCAGCCGGCCTCGCGGCTGTGCACCGCCTGCTTCGACGGCAAGTATCCGATCGAGCTGCCCAGCGAAACCGCGCTCGGCAAGAACGTCATCGAGCACATGCTCGCCAACGCCGCGCGCGGATCCGGGCTCGACGATCTCGCACCCGGTGACGTACCGGAAGTGCCGATCGCGCACTGACCGCAGTTCGATACCGGCGGTGACCGCCGCCCGGTAGCCTTTATCGCGATGACGGATCCCGGAAAAAGCCCCGGACGCAACCCGGGCAGCCAGGGCATCACCTACGCGTCGGCCGGGGTGGACATCGAAGCCGGTGATCGCGCCGTCGAACTGTTCAAGCCGCTGGCCACGAAGGCCACCAGGCCCGAGGTGCGCGGCGGGCTGGGCGGATTCGCGGGACTGTTCGCGCTGCGCGGCGGCTACCGGGAACCGGTGCTGGCGGCCTCCACCGACGGGGTGGGCACCAAGCTGGCCGTCGCCCAGGCGATGGACAAACACGACACCGTGGGCCTGGACCTGGTGGCGATGGTGGTCGACGACCTCGTGGTCTGCGGCGCCGAACCGCTCTTCCTGCAGGACTACATCGCGGTCGGCCGGACCGTGCCGGAACGGCTGAGCGCGATCGTCAGCGGCATCGCCGAGGGATGCGTGCGGGCCGGCTGCGCGCTGCTGGGCGGCGAGACCGCGGAACACCCCGGCCTGATGGAGCCCGACCACTACGACATCTCGGCCACCGGCGTGGGCATCGTCGAGGCCGACGACGTGCTGGGGCCCGATCGCGTCAAACCGGGCGACGTCGTCATCGCGCTGGGCTCGTCCGGGCTGCATTCCAACGGATACTCGCTGGCCCGCTCGGTACTACTCGAGATCGACCGGATGAACCTGGCCGGCTATGTAGAGGAGTTCGGCCGCACCCTCGGCGAGGAGCTGCTGGAGCCGACCCGGATCTACGCCAAGGACTGCCTGGCCCTGACCGCCGAAACCCACGTCCGGACGTTCTGCCACGTCACCGGCGGCGGGCTGGCCGGCAACCTGCAGCGGGTCATCCCGCACGGCCTGACCGCCGAGATCGACCGGGGCACCTGGACGCCCGCGCCGGTGTTCGCGATGATCGCGCAGCGCGGCCGGGTTTCGCGCGAGGAGATGGAAAAGACGTTCAACATGGGCGTCGGCATGATCGCCGTCGTGGCGCCCGAGGACACCGACCGCGCCCTGGCCATATTGACCGCGCGGCATTTGGACTGCTGGGTGCTGGGGACGGTCTGCAAGGGCGGGAAAGCGGCCCCGCGGGCACGGTTGGTCGGGCAACACCCCAGGTTTTAGGGGGCTAACGGGTGAAGGGTCTAACGACGCCAGTCGTCCTCGCGGGCCCAGGCATCATCCGCGGCTAGATCGTCCGAGCCGTCCAGCTCGTCGGAATCGTCGGCGCCGGTCCCGGACAGCTCGCGCTGGAGCCTCTCGAAGTCGGTCTGCGGGGAGCTGTACTTAAGTTCTCGAGCAACCTTGGTCTGCTTTGCCTTAGCCCGGCCGCGGCCCATGGGGGAACCCCCTCGCGCAATAACGGAGCGGCCTAACGATGTAGGCGGCTCCGATCTCTTGGTGTCGTTATTGTCCTGCCGACAGTTTACCGTGCCGCACGGTTGGGCGTCGGTGCCCCCTGCCCGCCGTGGCGGACCACATTTCCCATCATCGCGTACCGCCCCGCAACCGTTCAACGGCCAGCCGGCCCGCACCGATCTGGTCGGCCGACGGCAGCGAGTCGGGGTCGATGACCGCGGCGACCGCCGCCTGGTCGCCGGTCGCCAGCTCGGTGTCGGCGGGCAGCCCACGCTTGAGCAGCGCCAGCGCCACCGGCCCGAGGTCGACGTGGTCGACCACGGTTCCCAGCCGTCCGACGGTGCGGCCGCCGGCCACCACGGGGTCACCCGTCGCGGGGCGCTCAACCGAACCGTCGAGGTGCAGCAGCACCAGCATCCGCGGGGGTTTGCCGAGGTTGTGGACTCGCGCGACGGTCTCCTGCCCGCGATAGCATCCCTTGTCCAGATGGACCGCGCCGGCGCCCGGACCGCCGATCCAGCCCACCTCGTGGGGGATGGTGCGCTCGTCGGTGTCGACGCCGAGCCGGGGACGCCGGGCCGCGACCCGGTGTGCCTCGTAGGCCCACACCCCGGCCGGTCGCACGCCCGCCCGCGCCAACCGGTCCTTCCAGTCCGCCGACTCGCCGCGCGGCACCAGCAGGTCCAGCTCGATGTCGCCGGCGGTGGCGGCGGGCATCCGCCGCACGAAGCCGCCACCTGCCACCGGAACTGCGGTCAGCTCGGCGGGCAGCGCGTCGAGGCCCAGCGCGTCGAGCACCGCGCGGTCAGCCAGCCGCGGCCCCAGCAGCGACAGCACCGCCATGTCGGCGGCGGCGGGCGCGACGTCGGACCAGAACACCATCTTGCGCAGGTAGCTCAGCAGCGGCTCACCCCGCCACGGTTCGGTGTCGAGGTAGGTGGTGCCGCCCAGCTCGCTCTGGATCCAGTGGTCCTCGACGCGGCCCTGGCCGTCGAGGCTGAGGTTCTCGGTGCTGGCGCCCTCGGGCAGTTCGCTGACGTGCTGGGTCGAAATGCTGTGCAGCCAGGCCTGCCGGTCGCCGCCGGTCAGCGCGAGCACCGCGCGATGCGAGCGGTCCACGACCACCGCATCGGTTTCGGCCGCCCGCTGCTCACCCAGCGGATCGCCGTAGTGCCAGATGGCGCCGGCGTCGGGTCCGGTGTCGGGTGCGGGGACTGCAGGATGCACACGTCAACTCTACGGATCGGGGCGTGCTGCCAGTTTCGCGCTCGCGGCTAGGCTTACCGTCCATGGCGGGAATGGGTGTGATCGTCACGCTGGATGGGCAGATACATCCGCCGGGGGCGCCGCTGTTGCACGCCGACGACCTCGCCGCGGTCCGCGGCGACGGCATCTTCGAGACGCTGCTGGTCCGCGACGGCGCGGCGTGCCTGGTCGAATCCCATCTGCAGCGGCTCACCCAATCCGCCAAGTACATGGACCTGCCCGAGCCGGACCTCGCGAGCTGGCGGCGCGCGATCGACGTGGCGACGCGGCGGTGGGCCGCGGACACCGCCGAGGAGGGCGCGCTGCGACTCATCTACAGCCGGGGCCGCGAGGGCGGCTCGCCACCCACCGCCTACGTGATGGTCAACCCCGTCCCGGACAGGGTCGCCGCGGTTCGGCGCGACGGATTGTCGGCGGTCACGCTGGACCGCGGATTGCCCGCCAGCGGCGCCGACGCGATGCCGTGGCTGCTGGCGGGGGCCAAGACACTGTCGTACGCGGTCAACATGGCCGCGCTGCGCCACGCCGCCCGGCAGGGCGCCGGTGACGTGATCTTCGTGAGCTCGGACGGCTACATCCTGGAGGGCCCCCGCTCGACGGTGGTGATCGCGACAGCCTCCGACGAGGGTGATCCGTGCCTGCTGACGCCGCCGCCGTGGTATCCGATCCTGCGCGGCACCACCCAGCAGGCCCTGTTCGAGGTCGCCCGGGCCAAGGGCTACGACTGCGACTACCGGGCACTCCGGGTCGCGGATCTGCTTGCCGCGCAAGGGATCTGGCTGGTCTCGAGCATGACGCTGGCCGCCCGGGTGCACACGCTCGACGGCCGGCCGCTGCCTCGATCGCCGATGGCAGCGGAATTCGCGGAACTGGTCGACGTCGCCATCGTCAGCGATCGTTGAGCCCTAGCCCTAGCCCTAGCCATAGCCGCGGCGGCACGAAAGATGGCCGGTTAGACGCGGTTTCGCGCCACGCCCAATCCGGTTAACCGGAACTAGATCCAGCGCAACAGGCAAGCAATCACCGGGTAACACGCGGGTATCTTTTCGCCGCCAGAATCAACGGAGCACCGCCCGTATCACGCACTTCGGAAAAAGGAAGAGTGGATGAAGAGGGCACTAATTGGCGCATCGGCGGCAGCGGCGATAGCACTGGCACCCCTGTGCATTCCACCGGCCCACGCCGACCCTGCGGGTGCTTGTGCCGGTATCACCGATGCCAGGCAGGCACCGACGAATTCCTGTGCGGTGAACCCGATGCGCAAATACCGACTGGGCGATTGCGAGGGGGCGAGCCCGCTCGACGGACAGATGGGCCAAGTCTGTGGGTGACTTCCGCGGTGCCCGCGGTCACTTGACGTTGGCGGCCATCGCGTCGGCGATCTGACCCCCTTGATCCGCGATGTTCGGAGCGCACGCCCGGACGTCGAGGACCACGTCGGACACCGCGCTCAGCACGCGCTGGCAGGTCGACTTGCCGCCCACTTTCGTGCGCAGCTGCGTAATCCGGGGGGAATCGCCGGTGGGGTTCTCGAACGTCCACTGAACTTGCTCGCCGACTGTCACGGTCTTGCCGTTGCACCCCCTCCAATATTCCGCTTGCGACTTCACGAACGCCCGGGCTTGATCGGGGGTCGGAAAGCTCACTGCGGCTTCGAAGATCCGGTCGGCGCCTTGCGGGTTGAACTCCTCGCCGTACACCCCGGTATAGCCGCTGCCGTCATACACCGAGTGAAATATGGCATCGAACGGGCCCAGGCAGGCCGGGTCTGACAGGGCCCAGTCCGGACGCAGTTGCGTGGTCGGGCCGATGCCCGTCAAAGGCGCGCCCCCCATGATTTGCTTGAGCTGGTCCCCGCTCAGCAGGATCGAGACCAGGCGCTGGGTCGCCTCCGGCGCGGGCGCTGCCTGCACCGGCGCCGCCTGCCCCGGCACCTCCGCCGCGGGCGCCGCCGACGCCGTCGCACGCGCGCTGGCCGGCTTCTTCTTCGCGCCCGACTGGGTCATCAGAACAACAGCCACGATCGCGACGATCACGGCCAATGCGGCGCCGCCGATGATGATCAACCGCCTGTTGGATGCCCCATCCTTGCCCGCGCCACCACCAACGGTCGTCGCAGCGGCGGGCTGGGCGCCGGTGCCCGCCGAGGCCGTCGGCGCAGTTTGCGCGTTGGCGGCCGGTGTTGCCGACGGGCGCGACGAATCCGGTTCACCCGCCTCGATCGTCGCCAGCACGTTGTCGATGTCGTTTCGGGTGCGGTAGGTGACATCGTGTCGCAGGCGCATCATTCGAAGGAGTTGGGCGATGTCGCTGCGGGCACTGGGGTCATCGCCGTCCTCGTCGAGTCCGGACCTGAGTTCGACCAACAGCTGCAACTGCTGCTGCGGGCTGAGCTCCTTCTCGGCGAGCACGTTGCCCAAACGCGTTATGTAGCCGAACGGCACCGGCGGCTCCTCGGGTAGCGGGTCGGGCAACGGCTGGGGCTTGGCGGTGAGCGAATGGATGGCGGTGACCAACTGGATGCCGGCGTCGACGGTCGGGTTGCGGTAGTCGATAATCTGCAACGCCGCCAGGGGATTCACGCGCATGCTGCCGATGTCGCCGATCCGCACGGGCAGGATCGGCCGATTCAGCGTCTGCGCGTAGCGCAACTCGGACTGACTGGGCTTGGACTGCAACCAGTTACTGGACAGGGCGACGACGAACACGTCGCAGGCGCGGATCTGCTCCAGGATCTTGGCCCACCACGAGTCGCCGCCACCGAGCTCTTGGTCGAACCAAACCTGTTGCTGGGCCCGGCGAAGGGCGGTCGTCAGGGCGTCGACCGTCGACCGATCCTGGCTCGAGTAGCTGATAAACAGAGCCATCGCAGTCTCCTAAGGTGAAGGACAGCGCGCGAATTGCGCGGACGCCCGCACGCGACGGTTGCACATGCGCCGATACCGTATCAGTGTTGGCCCGCCTGGGATGGCCAATCGTCAGGGCTGTTGCACTTCCTCGGCTGGATGGAATGCGGCGTAGCGGCGGGCGAACTCGACACCGGGGACGGGCCACTGCTCGCCGCTGGATCCGCGGACGACCCAGTCGCCGTCCGCCGCGGTCGTCGGGCCCTCCAGCGTGCTGACCACCTCGCCCGGGCGCGCGGGGCGGGCCTGCACCCGCCCCGTTCTGCGCCAGCGCCCGTCGCCCGCCGGCTCGTAGCTGTCCCGGAAGATGTCGTCGCGCACCGACCACACCTTGCCGTCTTCGGTGACCGCCCAGTCGCCGGCGTCGGCGCGCATTGTGTGCCCCGAATCCGACGTCCATGTCCATGGGGCGCTTCGTTGTTCGGCGGCGACCGTTCCCACGCGGGTGAAGGATTGCCACAGCGGACGCGACCGGAAGCCCAGCTGGCGCAGGCTCCACAGGGTGCCCGCCAAACTCCGGACCGCGGCGTTGAGCAGATCCGGCTCGCTTTCGACCACCGACCAGTCGACCAGCTTGTTGTGGATCTTGCGCGAATCATCCCGGGGCACACCGTATTTCCAGCCGTTGCGGCGGTAGTAGCGGCACCAGTCCTCATGCTCCGCCCGGGCCATGTTCAGCGCCGCGCAACGGTCGAAGCCCATCAGCGCAAGCTGTTCCAACGGCGGCAATCCCGCCATCTCGCTTCCGGACAGCTGCGCGGGCGGGCTGCCCCAGGTGTTCCAGGTATGTCCCGCGATCTGTTCGACCATCCACAGGGCGTTGCGCACCTGGCGCCGGTTGGAGCCGCGGTAGAACTCGTTGAGTTCGGCCCACGGCATCGCGGCAGGCGACCGCGGGCCTTCCGGGTCGATCGTCGAGACGTAGCGCTCGTGGATCAGCCTCGCCGCACGCTCCCACGCGTCCTGGACCTGGCCCTCCTGCGTGTCCAGCACGAGCGAGTAGGACTGCAGCCGGCCGACGACCCGGATCGAGTCGTCGCTGATGCTCGTGTTGAGGTCCGAGGCGTAGATGGGCATGTCGGGGAAGCGGGCGGCCAGCCTGGCGGCGGTTGTCCCGGCATGAGCGTCGACGAAAATCACCGCGCTGGCTGCGGGGTCGACATCACCGATCAGCCTCAACATGGTCGGCACCGTCGGCGCCTCCGCCACCGCCTCGATGGCCGGCCCCTCCGAGGCGAATCCGGCCTGCCGGCGGTAGAACTCGTGATCGCGCAGGTACTCCTCGGCATCCCCTGCGACCAGGCTCAGCGCGGGCAGCGGCACCGCGCCGGGCGGGGCGTAGAAGTCACGTTCCAGGGCGCGCTGGGTCAGGTCCGCGCACAACGCGAGAGTCAATTGCGAAGTGCCGCAAACGAATACACGCGTGGTTCGCCCCGTCGCGATGATGCCGTCGAGGAGCCTGCGCGCGGTCACCTCGTACTTGCCGACAACGTCGGCCGCCCAGCGGGTGTCCGATCCGCCGAACTGCTGGGCGCGCCACGCCTGGGCCAGCCACGGGTCGTCCATGCGCACGATGAGGGGCAACCGCTGTTTGTGGGCGACCTCGGAGAGCCGGCGTCCGATCAGGTCCAGCCACAACAGGTTGATGGCCGGGTCGGGCGCCATCAGGTAGAGCCGATTCAGGCGGCGCCACAACCGAAGTGACACCAGGGTGGCCGGATTGTTGAAGTCCACCAGCACCACCCGGGCGCCCTGCCTGCGGGCTCGCTGCACGCGGTCGTCGGCGGCGCCGGTGAGAACGACCAATGTGCTGCGCCGGTCCAGCGTCCGGGCGACCCCGCTGATCATCGATTGGGTATCGGCGTCGATACCGACGATGGCGGTGACGGAGTCGGCGAGGTTCGCGCGGAGCCGGTCCACCTGGGACCGGAAGACGCCGACGACGACGCCACCCAAGCCGGTGAAGATCGCCACCAAGGCCACGATCCGCGCCAATTCCAGGCCGACCGGGGTCGGGTTCGGGCAGGTGCGCCCGCCCACGGAAAAATCGCTGGTGCTGCCCTTGACCAACTGCGCCGTCGCCATCAGCGGGGTGAAGAACGCCGGGTGATTGGCGTCGTGGCATCCCCAGTACGAGGCGAGGCCCAGGACCGCGCTCATGGCTATCAGGACGGCGATGACGGTGAACGAAACGCCCACCAACCGGTGACTGGGGTTGGACCGGAAGATCAGCACACCCGCCGCGATCAGCACGGCCACCACGACGGCGAGCGTTGGCATCGATCCCGGTCGGCCGAACCAGCCCAGCCACGGCGGCATCGCGTCGATGATGGACGGCTGCACCGCCAGCACGGCCAGGTAGGCGATGAGCAGCAGGCCGGCTCCGATCACGGCCCAGCGCACTACGGGCGAGGGTGTCCTGGTGCGACGCATCCACCGACCTCCTCCCGCGGAATATCGGCCGCCCGGAGGTCGAACAGTACACGCAGAAGGGCCGGTCGCGGGCCTATCCGGCGAACCGTGAAAGGCGCGCCGACAGGTGCGGCACCAGGCCGCCGTCGGCGTCCACCCGTTCCTCCACGTAGGCCAGGTCGCCGCCCTCGACGATGCCGTAGAGGCGCTTGGCGCCGCCGACCAGCACGCCGGACCGGCTGCGGGCCAGCGCATCGGTCACCAGCTCCCACGACGATTGGGTGCGCGGGCGTCCGTAGAACAGTTCGACGTAGCCGGCCGAGTGGGCCAGCAGCAACTCGATGGCCTGGGACTCGCTGGGATCGTCGGGATCGTTGACGAAGCGCCAGAACCCGGTCTCGCGCAGGCCGGGTTGCTGATAGTTGCCGGCATCGTCGAGCCGCCAGGAGCGCGCTTCCCAATTCAGGTAGTCCCCGCCGTCGTGGGAGACCACGATCTGCTGACCGAAACGGTAGTCGCCGTCGGCCGCGTGGCCCTCGCCTTCGCCGCGCCACACGCCGACCAGGGGCAGCAGCGCCAACAGAGCGTCGTGGAGGTTGGCGCCCTCGCGCAGGTTGGCCGTGTCGGCGGGGACGGGCAAGTCGTCGAAGGCGGGGATGTTGCGGGCTGCGGTCACCTTCGCGCGTTCGGCGGCGGCGGCCACGGCCCGATCGCCGGAACCCGCGGGACCGGGCAGTCCGTCGGGATCGTCGCCGGCGCGGGTCACGACTCGTCAGTGATGAGCCGGTAGAGCGTGTACAGCGCGAACCATGAGATGAGCACGGTCATCGCGACCAGGATGATCTCGAAGAAGAGCACCACGGGGACAAGTCTATTCGTCCCGCGGTGGGCGGGGGCGTCCCGGTCGGGCCGCTCGGTCAGGCGACCTTGACGTCCACCTCGTGGATGCCCGCGCCGGACGGTCGCACCACGGCATCGCCGTTGCCGACCGCCGACAACGCGCGCACCGTCCACGAACCCGGGGCGGCGAAGAACCGGAAGTCGCCCGTGGCCGACGCGACCACCTCGGCGGTGAACTCGTCCGACGAATCCAGCAGGCGGACGAACGCGCCACCCACGGCCTGGCCGTCGCGGTCCACGACGCGGCCGGTGATCACCGTTTCCTTCTCCAGGTCGACGCTGGCGGGCAACGCCAGTCCTTGCTTCGGTCCAGAGCACATATCAGCTTCCCAACTCGATCGGGGCACCCACCAGGGAGCCGTATTCCGTCCAACTGCCGTCGTAGTTCTTCACATTCCGATGCCCGAGTAATTCCTGCAGAACGAACCAGGTGTGCGACGAGCGTTCCCCGATTCGGCAGTACGCGATGGTTTCTTTGGTGCCGTCCAGGCCGGCGTCGGCGTAGATCTTGGCCAGCTCCTCGTCGGACTTGAAGGTGCCGTCCTCGTTGGCGGCCTTGCTCCACGGGACGTTGATCGCGCCGGGGATGTGGCCGGGGCGCTGGCTCTGCTCCTGCGGCAGGTGCGCCGGCGCGAGGATCTTGCCGGAGAATTCGTCGGGGGAGCGCACGTCGACGAGGTTCTTGTTGTTGATCGCCGCGATGACCTCGTCGCGGAACGCTCGGATGCTGTTGTCCGGCGGCGCCGCCGTGTAGGAGGTCTCCGGCCTGCTGACGGGGTCGCTGGACAGCGGGCGCCGGTCCAGCTCCCACTTCTTGCGGCCGCCGTCGAGCAGCTTGACCTTGTCGTGCCCGTACAGCTTGAAGTACCAGTACGCGTAGGCGGCGAACCAATTGTTGTTGCCGCCGTAGAGGATCACGGTGTCGTCGTTGGAGATGCCGCGGTCGGAGAGCAGCTTGGAGAACTGCTGGGCGTCGACGAAGTCGCGCTTGACGGGGTCCTGCAAGTCGGTGCGCCAATCCAGCTTGATCGCGCCGGGGATGTGGCCGCCGTCGTAAGCGCTGGTGTCCTCGTCGACCTCGACGAAGACGACGTTCGGGGCGTCGAGATTGCTCTCGGCCCAGTCAGCGGAGACCAGGACGTCGGAGCGTGCCATGGTGGGGATCCTTTCGGTTTTCTTCTCGTGGTCAGACGGGTTGCGCGCGACGGTCGGTCGGCCGCAGGCGCGCGACGAGCGGGTAGAGCTGGCAGCCCAGGCAGATGCCGAAGGCCGCGTTCAGGAAGGCGGCCACCAAAGCGGCGGCGGTGGCGACGACGCCCAGCAGCGTTGCGCCACCGGCGAATCCGGCGGCCCCGGCGACCGCGAACACCAGGCCCACCAACTGGGCGAACTTCAGCGGCGGCACCGGTTCGCGCTCGGTGACCGGTCCCAGCCGGGGCGCCACCACGGCGGCGAACACGCGCCCATAGGGATGACGGCGAGGCCCGCCCACGGCGCCGACGGCGAAGACCACCGCCTGCAGGCCCAGCAGGACCGCGGCGGCCACCGGGCTGACCGCCGAGACGACGAGCGTGACGACCAGGACCGCGGTCGTGACCCAGGCGGTGAACCTGGGCCCGCGCACGTCGACGCGGTCCGGCCGGGTGCTGGTGTTGCTGCTTGACACGAACGACTCCTAGGTACGCCTATTGCACGGAAACGATGGGAGGCATGCCACGGTGGGGCTCCGGGCTGCTCCGAGAGCTACGCGGAAGGGCGCGGCTACTCAGCAGCTACAGCAACAGCAACAACCCGCGATGCGGCACAGATCGACTGCGCGACGCTTGGTGAGCATGGGCTCGAGGCGGGCTGACACGTCGGCAAGCTTACCCAATGACATAGTGCTCAAGCCAACAGCGGTTCCAGCGCCGACCGCAGGTCGGCGGCCGTGGGCACCCCCGAGGCCCGGTACCGCTGCCGCCCGTCGACGTCGAAGATCAACGTGGTGGGCAGCGACAGCACCGAAAATCGGCGCGCGGCCTGCGGATTGGCGTCCAGGTCGACCTCGACGTGGGCGACGTCGCCCAGGTCGTCACAGACCTGGCCGACCACCCGGCGGACGCGATCACACGGCCCGCACCACGGCGCGCTGAAATGCACGACGGTCGGGCCGGCGCGGGAAAGCCCGAGGTCGGCGGCGTCCGCGGGGGCGAGCGGGTTCGACCCGGAATCGACTTCGCGGAGGGTTCCGGTGCGCCGGGTGAGCAACCATCCCGCGAGGGTTGCCACCAGGACGGCCGCGACGGCGGCGACAACGACGGTCGTCATGTGCGCCACTCTCCCCCGCAAGCGGGAGGTGCCCCCACCTCATCGCTACGCTCTGCATCGTCGTCGGCGCGCGTCATGATTGCTTGAACCCGTCCAGCCTGATCGTTACTCCCCGGGCAACCCCTTCGATGATGACGTCGGAGCCGCGGGCTCCCTCGCTGGTGGGCGCGACCGCGAACGGCAGCCGCTGGTTGGGCAGCCGGGTGCTGAAGGCGTGCAGCACCGCGTCCCGCTTGTCGTCGGGAACGGCCTGATTGGCGGTGTCCGGCCCGGTCAGCACGCCGGTCGGGGTCATCACCAGCGTCGCCTGGTCGTCGGGGGCGATGGACAGGTCGACCGAGACGCTGACCCGGTGCTCGAAGCCGGCCGAATGCGGCGTGCCGGTGAACACCAGGCCGTGGCTGTCGGAGATGCCCGACGCGGTGACGCCGCCGGTGGCGGTGTTGGTTTCCTTGGGCGGCGCCTCGACCATCAGGTCGCTGATGCCCATGTACCGGCCCAGGTGCGTCGAGTCGATGATGATGCGGCTCTCCAGCCGGCCGACCCGAAGGTCCGCGTCCGGCCTGATCAGCCAGGACGCATGGGTCAGGTCGACCGAGTACATCGTGGCCTCGAGGGTGGCCTTGCCGACCATCGCGTGGTCGACGGCGTTGGCCTTGATCTCCACCTGGGTGTAGCGATCGCGCATCGCCTGCGGCAGGAACGGGAAGGCGAGGATGGCGACGAACGGGTCCGACCCCAGATCCGCCGCCCTGCGCACGTTGGACGACAGCCGGTATTCGGCGTAGATGCTGGCTCCGTAGTCGACGCCGACGGCCCCGATGGCGATCACGGCCGTCGCCGCCGCCGCGATCACGCCGATCAGCACCCTGCGCATCCGGATATTGTGGCCTGTCCATCGTCGGCCCGCCGCACGGCGGGCGCCCGCACCCCTGGCAGAGCGGTTGGTCACACTCCGCGCCGAAGGGCTTCGTCACCGGGCGAACTACCAGGTGGCAAGTTATCGTTAGATGACCTGGCCGCTAACGCCGCATTGCGTTGTCGATTTGGGAGATGCCTTTCCCACGAGCTGGAGGGGCCTGTTGGAGCTTTTACTGCTGACCTCGGAGCTGCACCCCGACCCGGTTCTGCCGTCGTTGTCGCTGCTGCCGCACTCCGTCCGGACCGCGCCGCCCGAGCCGTCTTCGTTGCTGGAGGCCGGAACCGCGGACGCCGTGCTCGTCGACGCGCGCACAGACCTGTCCTCGGCGCGCGGCCTGTGCCGCCTGTTGAGCACGGCGGGCCGGTCGGTCCCGGTCCTGGCGGTCGTCAGCGAAGGCGGCCTGGTGGCGGTCAGCTCCGACTGGGGTTTGGACGAGATCCTGCTGCCCAGCACCGGGCCCGCCGAGGTCGACGCCCGGCTGCGGTTGGTGGTCGGCCGCCGCGGCGGGCTGGCCGATCAGGAAAGCGCCGGCAAGGTGAGCCTCGGCGAGCTGGTGATCGACGAGGGCACCTACACCGCGCGCCTGCGCGGTCGCCCGCTGGACCTCACATATAAGGAGTTCGAGCTGCTGAAGTACCTGGCCCAGCACGCCGGCCGGGTCTTCACCCGGGCTCAGCTGCTGCACGAGGTGTGGGGGTACGACTTCTTCGGCGGCACCCGCACCGTCGACGTGCACGTGCGGCGACTGCGGGCCAAACTCGGCCCCGAGTACGAAGCGCTGATCGGCACCGTGCGCAACGTGGGGTACAAGGCCGTCCGGCCGGCCCGCGGCCGGGCGTCGGTGGCCGAGCCCGAGCCCAGCGAAGAGGCCGACACCGAAAAAGCCGAACCCGACACCGACGGCCTGCAGGACCCGCTGGTCGATCCGTTACGCAGTCAGTGACGTCGTCGGATTCCAAGCCCGACTGGCGCTCGGCGCTGAGCGCCGACGAGCAACGGGGCGTGCGCGAACTCATCACTGCGGCAACCGAATTCGATGGGGTGGCGCCCGTGGGCGAGCAGGTGCTGCGGGAGCTCGCCCAGGGTCGCACCGACCATCTGCTGGTCACCGGCTCCGAAAATCCGCCGGGGCCCACGATCCTCGGCTACCTCAATCTCAGCCCGCCGCGCGACGGCGGCGCCGGGATGGCCGAGCTGGTGGTCCATCCGCGGGCCCGCCGACGCGGCATCGGCGCCGAGCTGGCGCGCGCGGCGCTGGCCAAGACCGGGGGGCGCAACCAGTTCTGGGCGCACGGCACCCTCGAGCCTGCGCGGGCCACCGCGTCGGCGCTGGGTCTGGTGCCGGTCCGCGAACTGGTCCAGATGCGCCGCCCGCTGCGCGGCGTCCCCGAGGCCGCGGTCCCGGTGCCGGGCGTCTCGGTGCGCACCTACGCGGGCCCAGGCGATGATGCCGAGCTGCTGCGCGTCAACAACGCCGCGTTCGCCGACCATCCCGAGCAGGGCGGGTGGACCGAGGCCGACCTGGCGGAGCGGCGCCGCGAACCGTGGTTCGACCCGACGGGCCTGTTCCTGGCGTTCGCCGACCCCGCGAGCGAGCAGGCGGGCAGGCTGCTGGGCTTCCACTGGACCAAGGTGCACCTCGACCGGCCGGGCCTGGGCGAGGTCTACGTGCTGGGCGTCGACCCCTCGGCGCAGGGCCGCGGCCTGGGCCAGCTGTTGACGGCCGTCGGCATCGAATCGCTGGCGCGGCGGCTCGCCGGCTCGGCCGAACCGACGGTGATGCTGTACGTGGAGTCGGACAACGTCGCGGCAATGCGGACCTACGAGCGTGCGGGTTTCACCACCTACAGCGTCGACACCGCCTACGCAGCGCGCCCCGCCTGAACGGAAACACCGGCGCCGACGCATACTTTCGCGGTGACTTGGCAACCTCCCCTTGGGGATGGCCCGGCGGCGCCGCGTGCGCCGCGATGCGTGAGAAAGCGAGATCGGTGAGCCGCGACAGGGTTGGCAGGAGGCTGGGGGCCGCGGCGTTGACGACGGTGGTCGGTGCGGTGGCCCTGACCGGTTGCGGCAGCGACAACAACCGCGCCGCGTCGACGACCGCCGGCTCGGGGCCGGCCGGCGCCGCCGCCTGCGCCGGGAAGAACCTGCTGACGGCGGAGGGGTCGACCGCTCAACAGAATGCGATGGCTTTGTTCAACCAGGCATGGGGTCAGTACTGCCCGGGCAAGAGCGTGGCCTACAACCCGACCGGTTCGGGCGCCGGCCGGGAGCAGTTCATCGCCGGGCACGTCGACTTCGCCGGCGCGGACTCTCCGCTGGTCGCCGACCAGCTCGGCCCGGCCGCCAAGCGCTGCGGCGGAAACCCGGCGTGGGACCTGCCGCTGGTGTTCGGGCCGGTTGCGCTGGTCTATCACCTGCCGGGCATCCAGGGGCTGGTCCTCAGCAGCGACGCGCTGGCGAGGATCTTCAGCGGCAGGATCACGGCCTGGAACGACCCGATCCTCGCGGCGCTCAATCCGGGCGTCGCCCTGCCGGACACCAAGATCACGCCGATCTACCGGTCGGACTCGTCGGGCACCACCGACAACCTGCAGAAATACCTCACGGCCGCCGCGCCGCAGACCTGGACCAAGGGGGTCGGCACCGAGTTCCAGGGCGGTGTCGGCGAGGGGGCCACGAAGTCCGGAGGCGTGATCCAGGCGGTGCTGGCCACACCGGGCGGCATCGGATACGTCGAGAAGGGCTTCGCCGACCAGGCCCGCCTGCCCTACGCCCAGATCGACACCGGCAATGGCGTGGTGCCGCTGCGCACCGACACCGCGAGCAACGCCGTCAACTCCGCCCGCTTCGTGGCCGACGGCAACGACCTGGTGCTGGACCTGAACCCGATGTACGACACCAAGGAACCGCGGGCCTACCCGCTGGTGCTGGCCACCTACGAAATCGTGTGCTCCAAGGGCTACGACGCGGACACCTCCCGGGCGATCAAGTCGTTCATCACGGTGGCCGCCAACAACGGTCAGGCCGGACTTTCGGCGGCCGGGTATGTTCCGCTGCCCGATAAGGTCAAGGAGCGATTGGTCAACGCGGTCAACGCGCTGCAGTAGCCGCCGGGCATAGGGGAGCGTGAGAGCAAGTGACGGGATCACCGTGACAACGCCGAACCCGGCCGACGCGGGTTCGGGGGCGGTCGTCGCTGCGCCCTCCCGGGCGGCGCCGATCATCCCCATCAGCCCGTGGGGAGTCCACCGACCACGCCTGGGGGACCAGATATTTCGCCGGCTGGCGCAGAGTTCCGGCGTCCTGATCGTCGTCCTCATCGTCGCGATCGGCGGCTTCCTGCTGTTGCGCGCGATACCCGCCTTGCAGCGCAACCGGGAGAACTTTTTCGGCTACGGCGGCAACTGGGTCACCACCGACACCTCGGCGATGCACTTCGGAATCCTGGACCTGCTGCAGGTGACCGTGGCCGTGTCGCTGTTCGCGTTGGTCCTGGCCATGCCGGTCGCCCTCGGCGTCGCCACCTGTCTCACCCAGTACGCGCCGCGGCGGGTTGCCGTGGTTCTGGCCTACACCGTGGACCTGCTGGCCGCGGTGCCCTCGATCATCTACGGCGCCTGGGGGTTACACGTGCTGGCGCCGCATTTGCGACCCATCGCGACGTGGCTCAACCGCACCCTGGGCTGGTGCTTCCTGTTCGCCACCGGGAACGCATCCGTGGCCGGCGGCGGCACCATCTTCACCGGCGGGATCGTGCTGGCGGTGATGATCCTGCCGATCATCGCCGCGGTCACCCGCGAGGTGTTCGCCCAGACGCCGCGCGATCAGATCGAGGCCGCGCTGGCGCTCGGCGCCACCCGGTGGGAGGTGGTCAAGACCACCGTGCTGCCGTTCGGGCGGTCCGGCTACGTCAGCGCCGCCATGCTGGGTCTCGGGCGTGCCATGGGTGAGACGGTCGCGCTGCTGATCCTGTTGCGCGGCACCCAAAAAGCGTTCGGCTGGTCGCTGTTCGACGGCGGTTCGACCCTCGCGACCAAGATCGCGGCGGCCGCGTCGGAGTTCAACGACCAATACCGGGCCGGCGCCTACGTCGCCGCGGGGCTGGTGCTCTTTCTGCTCACCTTCGTGGTCGACGCCGTGGCGCGCGGCGCCCTCACCGGGACCAGAACCGCGGGGTTGCATCCGTGACCTCGATGCTGGACCGCCCCCTGAAACCGAGGACGATCTCGGTGGTGAGCCGGCGCCGCCGGGTCGCGAACATCGTTGCTGCCGTGCTGGTGTCGGTGTCGGTGGTGATTGCGCTGATGCCGTTGCTGTGGGTGCTGGGCTCGGTGACCGTCAAGGGGTACAAGGCGATCACGTCGATCGTGTGGTGGTGGCATTCACAAGCGGGCATGACGGCGTTCGCGGCCGGCGGCGGTGCCTACCACGCGATCGTCGGCACCGTGCTGCAGGGACTGGTGTGCGCGATCATCTCCATCCCGATCGGCATCATGCTCGCGATCTACCTGGTGGAGTATGGCGGCGGCGCCCCGCTGGGCAGGTTGGCCTCGTTCATGGTGGACATCCTCGCCGGGGTGCCCTCGATCGTGGCCGCGCTGTTCATCTACGCGCTGTGGGTGGCGACGCTGGGCTTTCCGCGTTCGGAATTCGCGGTGTCGTTGGCGCTGGTCCTGTTGATGCTCCCGGTGATCGTGCGGGCAACCGAGGAGATGCTGCGGACCGTCCCGGTCGACCTGCGCGAGGCCAGTTACGCGCTCGGCGTCCCGAAGTGGAAAACCATTGCCCGGGTGGTGATTCCGACCGGGATGTCGGGCATCTTGACGGGAATCCTGCTCGCCGTGGCGAGGGTGATGGGTGAGACGGCGCCGCTGCTGGTCCTGGTCGGCTACGCGCAGGCGATGAACTTCAACATCTTCAGCGGGTTCATGGGGTCGCTGCCGGGCATGATCTACCACCAGACATCGGCCGGCGCGGGCGTCAACCCGGTTACCACGGCGCGGTTGTGGGGTGCGGCGCTTACCCTGATTCTGATGATCGCGGTTATCAATGTCGCGGCCAGGGCGGTCGCGAAGATCTTCGCCCCCAAGAAGGCGTAGGCAGGAGTAGTCGGTGGCCAAGCGCTTGGACCTGAAGGACGTCAATATCTACTACGGGACGTTCCACGCGGTCGCGGATGTGTCATTGTCGATCCTGCCCCGCAGCGTGACGGCCTTCATCGGCCCGTCCGGCTGCGGCAAGACGACCGTGCTGCGCACGCTCAACCGGATGCACGAGGTGATACCGGGCGCCCGGGTCGAGGGCAGCGTGCTGCTCGACGACGAGAACATCTACGCGCCCAACATCGACCCGGTGGGCGTCCGTCGCGCGATCGGGATGGTGTTCCAGCGGCCAAACCCGTTCCCCGCCATGTCAATTCGCGACAACGTGGTGGCCGGCCTGAAGCTGCAGGGCGTGCGCAACCGCAAGCTGCTCGACGACACCGCCGAATATTCGCTGCGCGGTGCGAACCTGTGGGATGAGGTCAAGGATCGGATGGACAGGCCGGGCGGCGGGTTGTCCGGGGGCCAGCAGCAGCGGTTGTGCATCGCGCGGGCCATCGCCGTCCAGCCTGACGTGTTGCTGATGGACGAGCCGTGCTCCTCGCTGGACCCGATCTCGACGATGGCCATCGAGGACCTGATCAGCGAACTGAAGCAGGACTACACGATCGTCATCGTCACGCACAACATGCAGCAGGCCGCCCGGGTGAGCGATCAGACGGCGTTTTTCAACCTCGAAGCCGTGGGAAAGCCCGGCCGGCTCATCGAGATCGACGACACCGAGAAAATCTTCTCCAACCCGACTCAGAAGGCGACCGAGGACTACATCTCCGGCCGCTTCGGCTGACGCGGGGCGGGCGCCGCGTCGTCCTCCGGGAATCTGCCGGTCGCCTGAAAGATGACACGTCTGGCCACCTCCACCGCGTGGTCGGCGAAGCGCTCGTAGAACCGGCCCAGCAACGTCACGTCGACGGCGGCCGCCACCCCGTACTTCCATTCGCGGTCCATCAACACCGAGAACAGGTGCCGGTGCAGGTCGTCCATCGCGTCGTCTTCCTCGCGGATCCGGGCGGCCTTCTCCGGGTCGCGGGACAACACCACCTCTTGGGCGCTGTTACCCAATTCGACTGCGACCCTGCCCATCTCGGCGAAATAACCGTTGACCTCCTCGGGCAGCGCGTGCTGAGGGTGGCGCCGGCGGGTGATCTTGGCGACGTGCAGGGCCAGCGCGCCCATCCGGTCGATGTCGGCCACCATCTGGATGGCGCTCACGATGGACCGGAGATCGCCGGCGACCGGCGCCTGCAAAGCCAGCAGCACGAAGGCGCTCTCCTCGGCCTGCGCGCTCAGCCGGGCGATCTTTTCGTGGTCGGAGATCACCTGTTCGGCCAGCACCAGGTCGGCCTGCAGCAGGGCCTGCGTCGCCCGCTCCATGGCGGCCCCGGCCAGCCCGCACATCTCGCCGAGGCGCTCGGACAATTCCGCGAGCTGCTCGTGGTAGGCGGTGCGCATGTCCCCAAGCGTACGTTCTCGAGTCCCAAAAAGGCGGTCGACCGACCGCGAGAACCGGTTATTCGCAGGTGGTGTCGGCGGCGTTGGTCACCGCAAGGTCCTCGGGCAGCTTGGTGGGCGAGCTGCCGGAGCCGCGTTCTATTTGCATGCTGATCGGCGAGCCGCTGGGCGCCGGGCTGCTCACCGAGTTGAAGTCCGGGCCCAGCACCACTTGAACGACCTGCCCGTAACCGGACACCCGCTGCACCCTCGCGTTGGCCAACGACGACGCCACCGTCGCCGCGGCTTGCTCGTTGCCGGGCGAGAACAGCACCGTCGTCGTGTTCACCGAACTCGGGTAGTCGTCCGGCGTCATCACGTTGAAGCCGTCCCGCTTCAGCTGGCTGGTGGCGGTCGCGGCGAGACCGCTCCGCGCGGTCGCGTTGGACACCCGCACGGTGACGTCTTGCGGCGAGGTCGTGGTGACCTGCTGGTGTTGCGCCTCCGGAGCCGCGCTGGGGGGCGGCGTCTTCTTGGTGGTGGGCGCCGTCGTTGGCCCCGAGGTCGGGGACGTCCCCAAATTCTTTGCGTTCTGGTCGTTTTCCTCCGGCAGCGGGTCGTCGTTGATGATCGCGTCGAAGAGCGCCCGCATGTCGGCCATCCGCGGCGGCTCGTCGCCGTTCTGGTCGGTCACGCCGGTCGGCACGGTGACGAAGGTCATGTGGCCGGCGGCCATGCCCTGCAACGATTGACCGAGCTGGACCAGGTCCTTGGTCTTGACGTTGTCGACGTACGTGTCGCCGATGATCAGGTTGACGACGTTGTTGAGCTTGTTGGGATCGAGCAACGTGGCCTCGGAGATCAACGAACGCAGCAGCGACGACAGGAACAACTGCTGCCGCTTGATCCGACCGTAGTCACCGTTGGTCTCGGTGGTGACCTGCCGGGCCCGCACGTAGTTCAATGCGGTTGGGCCGTCGAGCATTTGACGTCCGCTGTGTTCCAGGACCGTGCCCAGTTCGTAGTCGTGCAGCGGCGTGCTGGAGCAGACCTCGACACCGCCCAGCGCATCGACCATCTTCGCGAACCCGGCGAAGTCGACGGCGATGAAGCGGTTGATGTTCAGCCCGGACAGCTTCTGGATCTCCTTCACCAGGCACTTCGGCCCGCCGAAGGCGAACGCCGAGTTCAGCTTGGTCTCCGTGTAGATCATCCGCGGACCCCACGTCTTGGTCTTCGGGTCGTAGAGGGGTCCGTACTTGCCGGTGCTCGGATTCCAGGCCTCGCACTGCATCGGGGTGATCGCCAGGTCGCGGGGGAACGACACCGCCACGACGCGTTTGCGGTTCGCCGGGATGTTGACCAGCATCACCGTGTCCGACCGGGCGCCGTCGGCGTCCTCGGTGTCGCCGGCGCCCATGTTGGCGTTGTCCCCGGCGCGCGAGTCGACCCCGACGATCAGGAAGTTTTCGTCGCCGTACTGCCCGCCGGGGTCGCGGATGTCGCTCGAGTCCGGGTCTAGCGCGCTGATGGTGTTGAGGCGGCTGTTCTTCGACGTGCTCCACTGCCATGCCCCGCCCGTCAGCACCAGCGAGAGCACCGCGAACATCGCCGTCAGCGAGCGCCCGGCGAGCAGCAGCGGCCGCCGGCGTGACTTGGGCGCCGGCGCTTCGTCGACGGCGTCGTCGGGGTCGGGCGGCGCGGGGTCCGAGGCGAGCAAGTAGGCCGGGGTGTCGATGACCTCGGTTTCCTGCAAGGCGATGGGGACGACGGGCGGGTCCGGCTCGGGGGCGGGCTCGGGGGCCAGGTGATGGTGGCGGGGCCGGCCGGCGGGCGGGGCGCCGACCTTGGCGATCAGGTCGGCGACGCTGATCCCACCGGCGGTGTGACATCCGGCCGGCGCGCCGTCGTCACCGGCGTCGTGCTCGACGGGCGGCTCGATGAGCGACGGCTCGACCTGCCATCGGTGGGCGGCGTCGTTGCGCTCCGGCTCGTAGAACCGCTCCCACGGCGCGGCCCGGAGCGACGGGCGCGCGCCGTTGCCGCCCGCGCGCCGATAGCCAAGAGCGGCGTCGTACTCGCCGTCACCCAATGTCTACCGGCCTCCGAATCTCTGATGCGGACACCCACGGTGTCCGTGTGCGTGCGTCCAACGCGGGCCCCGGGCGGCGGGGTGAACCGATCCGCCGCCGAGCGCAATGCAACAAGGCCCACATCGTACTGAGTTATCGCGCCGGACGCGATGCCGAGACCGCGTCGGCTCAGCCGCCGGAGTGCATGACGTCCGCCCCGGCCGGTACGGTGCAGTCGTCGGGGTCGCTCAGCCAACCGTCGGGCAGCGCCACCCGGGCGGGCGAGCCCTGCCGGCCGCGAGGTCCCGTCGCCGCGTCCGGGAACGGAACGGCGCCGTCGAGCCGGTCCAGCAGGCGGTCGAGCTCGTCGAGCGTGGCGACCATGGCCAGCGCGCGGCGCAGCTCGGAGCCCGCGGGGAAACCGTGCAGGTACCAGGCGATGTGCTTGCGGATGTCGCGCATGCCCTTGTCCTCGCCGAAATGCGCGGCCAGCAGCTCGCCGTGGCGCCGCACGATGTCGGCGACCTCGCCCAGTGTGGGCGGGGTGGGCGGTGGGCTGCCGGTGAACGCGGCCGACAACTCGGCGAACAGCCAGGGCCGGCCCAGGCAGCCGCGGCCGATGACGACGCCGTCGCATCCGGTGCTGGCCATCATTGCCAGCGCGTCGCTGGCGTCGTAGATGTCGCCGTTGCCCAGCAGCGGAATCGTCGTCACCTGCTCCTTGAGCAGGGCGATCTGCTCCCAGTCGGCGCTGCCCGAGTAGCGCTGCGCCGCCGTGCGGGCGTGCAGCGCCACCGCCGCGGCGCCCTCGGCTTCGGCGATGCGGCCGGCGTCCAGGTGGGTGTGGTGGTCGTCGTCGATGCCGATGCGGAACTTCACGGTCACCGGGATCTCGGTGCCCTCGGTGGCGCGCACCGCCGCGGCGACGATCTGGCCGAACAGCCGCCGCTTGAACGGCAGCGCCGCGCCCCCGCCGCGCTTGGTCACCTTGGGCACCGGGCAGCCGAAGTTCATGTCGATGTGGTCGGCCAGGCCCTCGTCGGCGATCATCTTGGCGGCCGCGTAGGTGGTGGCCGGGTCGACGGCGTACAGCTGCAGCGAGCGCGGCGACTCGTCCGGGGAGAACGTCGTCATGTGCATGGTGACCGGATGGCGCTCGACGAGCGCACGCGCGGTCACCATCTCGCAGACGTACAGCCCGCTGACGGTGCCGACCTTCGACTGCTCCAGTTCACGGCACAGCGTGCGGAACGCGACGTTGGTCACGCCCGCCATCGGCGCCAGCACCACCGGGCTGGCGAGGGTGATCGGACCTATGCGCAAGGCCGGATTAGCGGCGGCTCATCGTCAGCGTGCCCGCCGTCTGGTGCAACTCGAACGCGGTGGTCTTCTTGCCCGTGCGTTCCTCCCGCTCGAGCTGCCGCCGCTTGGAGATCTCGAACTTGTCGCAGGTGGTCTCGAGCTCCTTGATCAGCAGGGCGAGGTCGTCGCGCAGGGCGGCGGCCTCACCGGTGAAGTCGTCGCGCTCGAAGATGCGCCACTTCTTGAGCACCGGCATGACGACCTCGTCGAGGTGGATGCGCGGGTCGTACACGCCGCCGACGGCGATCATTACGGCCTTGCGCCGGAATTCGGGCACCTGGTAGCCGGGCATCTGGAAGTTGCGCAGCACCTTGTGCAGCGACTTCATCGCCTGGTTGGGCGCGATCGCAAAGCCGGCCTCGGTGACATCGCGGTAGAAGATCATGTGCAGGTTCTCGTCGGCCGAGATCTTGGCCAACATCTGGTCGGCGATCGTCTCGTTGCAGGCTCTACCGGTGTTGCGGTGCGAGATCCGGGTGGCCAACTCCTGGAACGTGACGTACGTGATCGAGTCGAACAGGCTCTCGGCGAACAGGTCCTCGCGAACCTGGTGGTTCTGGCCCGGGCTGAAGCCGCGGTTCACCACCTCGATGCGCAACTTTTCCAACTCGTAAGGGTCGACCGCGCGGGTCACCACCAGGTAGTCGCGCAGCGCGATCCCGTGCCGGTTCTCCTCGGCGGTCCAGCGGTTGACCCACTGGCCCCAGGCGCCGTCCAGGCCGAAGTTCATTGCGATCTCGCGGTGATACGAGGGCAGGTTGTCCTCGGTCATCAGGTTCTGCACCATCGCCACCTGGGCGACGTCCGACAGTTTGGACTGCCCGGGTTCCCAATCCTGCCCGCCCAGCGCGTAGAAGTTCTTGCCGTCCGACCACGGGATGTAGTCGTGCGGGTTCCAGTTCTTGTGCATGCTTTCGTGCCGGTTCAGGTACTTCTCGACGACCGGTTCAAGTTCCTGCAACAGCTGTAGGTTTGTCAGCTCCGCTGACATAGGTCCTCCAGTTATCTGTGTCTGATGGTTGCACCAATATATCTGTGTACCCCAGTAGCAACAAGTTCCCTCGCCGCACGTCGCCGGTTTCCCGAGCCGCCCCGGAAGAAAACCGTCACTCGGATTGCCGCAGCTCAGGCGAGCGAACGTAGGGGGCCGCGGTGTTGAACAGCAAGTTGACGCAGTAGTCGATGAATTCCTTGCGGCTGGCCCCGAGCTGACCGTTGAGGTAGGCGGTGAACAGGCTCGACAGGCCGCCGACCAGGCTCGTCGCAATCATTTTCTGCAGCACGGGATCGCCGATTCGCGACAGCTTGCGCTGCAACAGCTCGATGAAATTGGGCATCCACTCCGCGCCGGACCGGGTCAGTATCGGCTCCACCGCCGGCGCCAGCAGCAGCACCCGGCCGCGCACCGGGTCGTCGACCATCAGCTCGACGAATTGCTCGACGGCTTCGCGGGGTGTCTTCGCCGAAGTGAGGGCGTTCATTGCCCGGGTGCACACGTCGTCGTAGACGGCGCGCACGAATTCGTCACGGTCGGAAAAGCTTTCGTAGAAGTAGCGTTCCGTCAGCGCGGCCTTGCGGCACACCGCCCGGACGGTCAGCGCGGGCCCACGGTCACTGCCCAGCAACTGCACGCCGGCGTCGATGAGGTTGTCGCGGCGGAGGGCGAGGCGACTCTCGAGGGGGACGCCGGTCCAGCGGCCCCGGCGTTGA
The DNA here is from genome assembly GCF_035616495.1 of Mycobacterium sp. 663a-19. NCBI lineage: Bacteria > Bacillati > Actinomycetota > Actinomycetes > Mycobacteriales > Mycobacteriaceae > Mycobacterium > Mycobacterium sp. 663a-19. Next base: position 162,676 of record NZ_JAPJAV010000001.1, read on the forward strand.
CCGGACTGCACATGCCTCCTAAGCTGAAAACTGACAACGCATGTAGTCAGAATTACCGATACCGGGGAATCCGTGACAGTGACTCAACATACGTCCGCAGCCTGCCCGCTGACCAGCGCCGCAGCCATTAGCGGCCCGAGCACGCAGGGCGGCGTGGCCGCAGGCTGCCCGGTGTCGCCGCTCGGCTACGACGCGCCGCCGACGCCGCTCGGGCCCGACTCCCTGACCTGGCGGTACTTCGGGGACTGGCGCGGCATGCTGCAGGGCCCCTGGGCGGGATCGATGCAGAACATGCACGCGCAACTGGGCGCGGCGGTGATCGATCACTCGACCTTCTTCCGGGAGCGCTGGCCCCGGCTGCTGCGCTCGCTGTACCCGATCGGCGGCGTCGTTTTCGACGGCGAACGCGCGCCGGTCACCGGCGGCGAGGTCCGCGACTACCACATCGACATCAAGGGAGTCGACGAACAGGGTCGCCGCTACCACGCCCTGAACCCCGACGTCTTCTACTGGGCGCACGCCACCTTCTTCGTCGGCACCATCCATGTGGCCGAACGGTTTTGCGGCGGCTTGACCGAGGCGCAGAAGCGTCAGCTGTTCGACGAGCACGTCGACTGGTACCGGATGTACGGCATGAGCATGCGCCCGGTGCCGGACTCCTGGGAGGAATTCCAGGCCTACTGGGACCACATGTGCCGCAACGTTTTGGAGAACAACGAGGCGGCGCGCGCCGTGCTCGACCTGACCGAGCTGCCCAAACCGCCGTTCGCCCAATGGGTTCCGGATTGGTTGTGGACCGCGCAACGCAAATTGCTGGCGCCGTTCTTCGTGTGGCTCACCGTCGGCCTATACGATCCGCCGGTGCGCGAGCTGATGGGCCACCGCTGGTCACGCCGCGACGAATGGCTGCACCGCCGCTTCGGCGACCTCGTCCGCCTGGCTTTCGCCGTCGTGCCCCGTCGATTCCGAAAGCACCCGCGGGCCCGCGCCGGCTGGGACCGCGCCGCGGGCAGAATCCCGTCCGACGCACCGTTGGTGCAGACGCCCGCGCGTAACCTGCCGCCGGTTGACGAGCGCGACGACCCGAAGCACTACTGCCCGGCGGTCTCCTGAGCTTACGTTTGCGAGCAATCCGTGCGCGTGGAATGTGTTGTGGTTACCGGCCTTTCGCGCCGACCGCCTTCAGGTCACCGTCACCGCGGTGATGGCGCGGAACCCCGGGACCGGCGTGCTCGGCGTTGAAGACGGCATCGATGACGAGCTGGCGGATGTGGTCGTTCTCCAGGCTGTAGAAGATGGTGGTGCCCTCGCGACGGGTGCGCACCAGACGTGCCATCCGCAGCTTCGCGAGGTGCTGGGAGACCGACGGCGCCGGCTTGCCCACGTGCGCGGCGAGTTCGTTGACCGACATCTCGCGATGCGTCAGCGACCAGAGCACCTGCACGCGGGTGGCGTCGGCCAGCATCCGGAAGACCTCGACCACCAGGCCGGCCTGGTCGTCCGGCAACCGATCTTCACCATTACCTGCATGCATACGCAGACAATAGCGAAAGGGCCGGCGGCGCTGTCAATGCCAGTTCAATGCCGGCTCAGCGCGGCTCAGCCCCGCGGGACGACGGTGGACGTGGCCTGGCCGCCGTTGCGCTCGTTCCACAACCGGTAGACATCCACCGCGGCGTCCCGGGGTTCGTAGCGCATCGGCAGGCGCCGCCGGTCCCAGCTCTTGGCGAACTCGTCGTAAAACGACGAGACCTCGAAGTACTTGCGGTCATCGAGGTAGTACGGCTCGTAGGACTCGCGGGTGGTCAGGAAGACCACTTGCTTGGGCGAGCAGTAGTACAGGGAGCCCAGGCACATCGGGCACGGGTGAGCCAGCACGTAGATGGTGGCGTCGACCAGGTGCTCGGTGCCCAGCTTCGTGCACGCCTCCCGGATGGCCAGGATTTCCGCGTGGGCGGTCGGGTCGTTGGTCTGGGCCGCCTGGTTGGCGCTCTCGGCGAGAACGCGGCCGTCGTTGACGATCACCGTCGCGAACGGACGACCGCCCTCGGCGACGTTGCGGCGGGCCAGGTCGATCGTTCGCTGCGCGAAGTCGGTCACAGCTCGCAGGGTAGTCCCGGACGGGCCGGAAGCATCGTGTTAACTAGACTGTCTATATTGTTTGAGCTTCGGGATGAGGGAATGCATGACGCGCACCGATAGCGATCGTTGGGACCTCGCGACGAGCGTCGGGGCGACGGCGACCATGGTCGCCGCCCAGCGGGCGCTGTCTTCCGACGCGAAGTACATCGACGACCCGTACGCGGCGCCGTTGGTGCGGGCGGTCGGCATCGACGTCTACGTCCGGTTGGTGAACGGCCAGATCCCGGTCGGCGGGGATACCGAATTCGATCCGCAACGAATGGCCCGGGGAATGGCCTGCCGCACCAGGTTCTACGACCGGTTCTTTCTGGACGCGGCGCGAGGCGGCGTCGGGCAGGCGGTGATCCTGGCGGCGGGCCTCGACGCGCGCGCCTACCGGCTGCCCTGGCCGGCGGGCACCGTCGTCTACGAGGTCGACATGCCAGAGGTGATCGAGTTCAAGACCCTGACGCTGGGCGATCTCGGCGCCGAGCCGACCGCCGAGCGGCGCACCGTCGCCGTCGATTTGCGCGACGACTGGGCCGCCGCGCTGCAGGCGGCGGGATTCGACCCGCAGGCGCCCGCGGCCTGGAGCGCCGAGGGATTGCTGTTGTACCTGCCGGATGACGCCCAGGACGCGCTGTTCGACAACATCACCGCGCTGAGCGCTCCCGGCAGTCGGCTCGCATTCGAATTCGTGCCTGACACAGCCGTTTTCGCCGACGAGCGGTGGCGCGCCCACCATGACAGGATGAGTGAGCTCGGGTTCGAAATCGACTTCAACGAGCTCGTCTATCACGGCCAGCGCAGCCACATCATCAACCACCTGAACCGGCGCGGGTGGCAGACCTCGACCCGGACGGTCAGGGAGCTGCACGCGGCCAACGGCTTCACCTATCCCGACGACGACGTCGCCGCGGCGTTCGCCGACGTGACGTACACAAGCGCGGAACTCAGCCCTTAGGAGCGGAGCAGGTCGTCCTGCGGGCGCCCGACGAGCATCTCCTGAAACACGGCCCGGGCCGGTTCGTAGAGGTCCTGAAAGGTGCCCAGCACCGCGTCCCGGTTGTACTCGGGTATCGAGCCGACCGGCGTCCAAAAGCTGTCGACATCCAACAGGAAAAACGGCCCGGGCTGCACCGGTATCGTCCGGCGCAAGTGGTAATTCGGGTCAAGCGCCTGACCCAGGCCCGGCCCGTAGCGCACGATGATCGACTTGCCCGGTTGCGCTTCGCGGTAGACGGCGGCGCCCTGCCACTCGGTCAACGTCAGGCCGCCGGGAGCGACGTGCTGGGGCCCCAGCAGCGGCTCGGCGATCCAGTTGGCCCACTCGATGCGGCCGTCCGCGCCCACCGGGACCCGGACCTCGAGGACATAGCGCAGGCCGATGCGCTCCACGCCCACGATCGACGACACCTGGGAGCGGGCGTCCATGACCCGCATCGTGACGTCGACCAGCGACTCGAAGCTGGTGTAGGCGGTGGTCTCGACGACCAACGCCTGGGTCTTCATCGAGGCGGCGAGCGTGTTGTCGCGGTTGACGAAACGGGCGAACCGCTCCGCGGTGGGTGTCGGGCTTCCACCGGCGCCCATCGCCCACGCCATGTCCTGGGCCTGACGTTCGATCGGCAGGTATTCGAAGAGCAGATTTCTCAGCTCTTTGCTCGACGATTCGGTCAGGGAATCCGTTGCGGGGTGACGGATTTCCATGGTTACCAGGGCTACGGGGGCGTTTGGGTAGGCCGCATCGCCGCTCATCCTGCGAAGCATAGCCAAGCGGGTCGTCGGCTACACCCCGGCCGCGTCGGGTGCCCGGACGGGCTCTTCGAGCGCCGCCGGTGCCTGATTTCCTCAGGTCACGCGGCTTTCGGTGCCCCCACTAGGACTCGAACCTAGGACCTGCGGATTAAAAGTCCGTAGCTCTACCAACTGAGCTATAGGGGCCGCGAAGAATCAGGATACTGGGTTCGAACCGGCGCTCGAATGGCGCTCGAACGGCGCTCGTTTGAGGATTCTGCCCGCGGTAACCTAAGCTGGCGTGGCTCCCAACGGTAACTGCGTTGCGAGTGCCCCCGGAGAGATTCGGTTCTGGCCCCCTTCGTCTAGACGGCCTAGGACGCCGCCCTTTCAAGGCGGTAACGCGGGTTCGAATCCCGTAGGGGGTACGTGCGACGCGGTGACGCGGAGCAGCAGCAAGGCCCTGTGGCGCAGTTGGTTAGCGCGCCGCCCTGTCACGGCGGAGGTCGCGGGTTCGAGTCCCGTCAGGGTCGCCAGCGCGGCGAGGCACTAGCTGCCTTCCGGCCAGGTAGCTCAGTCGGTATGAGCGTCCGCCTGAAAAGCGGAAGGTCGGCGGTTCGATCCCGCCCCTGGCCACCAGTCTTGAGCTGCACGGACGCGGTGATGGCACTCTATGGATGGTTCGGTGTGTCCGGTTCCTGTCCGTTCGCCCGGTTTTTGGCGACGTCCTGAAGCCGGTCGAGATTCGTGGCTACGTGGTCGAGTTCGTCTGAATAGAGGTCGCTGTAGATGTTCGCGGTGACGGTCGGCGTCGAGTGCCCCATCGTCTTCTGGACGTAGCGGAGGTCGGCGCCGGAGGCCCGGGCCAGGCTGGCGTAGGTGTGGCGCAGGTCGTGAATCGTCAGCGGCACCAGTCCGGTTTTCTTTAGGGCTTCGTTCCAGTCGGTATGCCGGCGCCAGTTGTTTGATCTGAGGAACCCGCCATTTGGCGAGGTGATTGCATGTTCTGTGGGCGCGCGATTATCGATCCTTGGTTTGAGCGCGTCGATGACGATTTGGGGGAGTGGGACGGTTCGGGCGGCGGCGCGAGTTTTTGGCGGCCCGACGATGATCCGGCCTTCCACTTCTGGCGCGGCCTGGCGGACATAGAGCCGACGCGCAGTTAGGTCGATGTCGCCGACCCGCAGGCCGACGAGTTCGGACCAGCGCAGGCCGGTGAAGGCGAGGATGATCACCACGTCGCCGTGGTCGCCGCATGCGGCTGCCAGGGCGGCGACTTCGGTGGCGGTCAGATAGCGGTGGCGTTCTCGGGTGGGTATCCGCCCGGATGACACCCCGTCAGCCGGGTTGCTGTGGATTCGACCGTCCTCGCGCGCCATGTCGAGAATCGACCGCAGCAGCCGCAGCGTGGCGAGTTTGGCCCAGGGACCGACGGTCATGGAATCGATGAATTGCTGTATATCCTTTCGGCTGATTTCATCAACCGGGACGTGGCCGAAACGCGGACTGATGCGTAGTTCCCAATGCTGGGTGTAGCCGCTCCAGGTCTTGGGCGACACTGCGGGGCGTTTCAACGCGCTGTATTGCGTCCAGACAGCGGCGAGTTTGGCCCGGCCAAGTCGGGGGTCGAAGCGTCTGGCGCCGATCGCCGCTTCGCCATCCCGGTCGGCCTTGAATGCCCGCGCTTCTCGCAAGGTGGCGAACGTCGACGACGTCTCAGCCCATCCCGACGGGGAGTCTGAATCACGCACCAGGTAGCGCACTTGATAGCGCGGCAGACCGGCCGAATTGATCCGCTTTCGGATACCGCGCGGGACCGATCCGGCCACTTAGCGACGCACCTTACGAAGCCATGCGCGGACTTCAGCTGCGTCCCAACGTCTTACGCGATCAGATAGCGTGTAGCAGGGCGGTCCCACGTCTGCGCCGTGTTCGCGCAATGCGCCCCATCGACTCACCGTCGCAGCGGACACGCCAAGCAGCTCGGCCACCTGCTCCGCTGTTAGAAGCTCTGGAAAGGTCGCTGTCGCGGTGGCGCTGGTTTTGATGCCGAGGGTTGTCATGCCGATGTCCTCAGTTCTCTGCTGAACCAGCGCGACTTGAGCTTGTAGGCCCGTATTCTTGTGCGACAGAACGGATTAGCGAATCGGGCCAGAAGTCGGCGCGTACTCGCATCGTTGACCCGTCTTCGGCGATGACGTATCCGGTACCAGGCTCATTTGGGTTGATCCGATGCGCGGGGGCGGCGTCGGCGAGGCCGTCACCCAAGACCATGGCGACTTCGTCGCGTGAGCGCAGCCGCAGTGCGACGGTTTGGGTGAACAACCCGCGCATGGGCAGAATCTCCTTGCGAGGGTCCTGCATGAATGCGGCGACCACGATGCCTACAGCCCTACCCTTTGTCAGGATGCGTGAGAGTGAGCCCGCAACTTGCTTCCTCAGTGCCGCGTCCGTCATGTATGCGGTCAAGCCCGCGAATTCATCGATGAGCAGCACGACGAGCGGTTCGGCGGTGCTCGGTGTGTGCGAACGCGCTCGGCCGGCCATCCTGCGACCGCGGCTGTCTAGTAGCTCCTCCAAGTTGGTCAGCAGTCTCGCGGCGTTGGCCTCGGTCGTCGCAATGCCGCTGAATAGTGCAGACCCGACTGACACTTCGATCCCGTACTTGAGATCCACGGCGAACAGCCGCACGGTTCCCGCCTTGATGGCTGGGCCTAATCCGCCTGCAATGCCCCAAAAAACGGAGCCCTTGCCCGCACCCGAGCACCCAACAGTGAGGGTGTGCAGGCCGGCGACGCGCAGAGTCCATGCCGACCCATTCTCACGCCGGCCGACCTCGACGCCCGTCGGCTCGACGCTGGTTGGGAATGCAGCGGTCTCTGCCTCTGAAAGGCATTGTTTCATAACGAATTCCACGCGAACCGTGCCGGGGCCGATCAGTGTCGAGCGGGCGGAATGCGCCCCGACAGCGTCACGAATTGCGGGGACCGCGTTTTCGAGGTCGTCCACCGTCTGGCCGGTCCGTGTTCGGACTGTCATCCGTAGGCAGTCGCCGAACATGCTCACCCCGAGAAGGCGAGGATGAGTCCAAACTGTCCTCGTCCTGCTCTTGCCCTGTGCGTCCGTGCGTGTGACGTGCTCGGGAGTCGACAACCCGCAGGCCTTGGCAACCCGTGGCCAGGAGATCGATGCCCAGATCAGCCATCGGGCCCGACATGCTGGTGTTGCAACATAACGCCCAAATGTGGCGGGGGAACGCACTCTCCAAACGACGAGCGAAACGGCGACCACGCCGATCACCGCAATGAGCCACATGGCGCCGACCGCCAGCAGGTGCGTGAGGTCAAAGAAGTCGATGCCGGCGTCGGGATCTGGAATCGAATACGGATCGCTAGGTACTACGGGGTCGTACGGACTCATGCTGACACCCGGTCTCCCGCTGAGGACCCCGCCTTGCCGGTGTCCGCAGTCATACCCGAGGCCCGAAACGACCACGCGATGCGGCCGGATTCGCTCGAACGGTCTACGTACGGCAATATGTATAGTTCCTCGAAAATCACTGGTGTGAAGGGCATTCCGGCAGTGTTCGGTGGGCACACAGGCTGCTTGGGCGTTGCGAACTTGACGGTGAGAGTGCGCGCTCGCTTACTAGCTGTCGGGTCGCCGTCGAGGACTTCGACCTGCCACAACGGAGCGCCTGATTCTCGATCAGTCGCCTGGACCTTGTTGTCCTTCGTCGACCGCTCGTAATCGATCACCGCCGTCACGTCGGACACCACAAACGCTTTGCGTGGGAAAACCTGCTGGTGTGACACCTTGAGCCATTTCGGCACAGACATTTGTCGACCTTTCATGAGAACTGCTCTAGACAAGTTGAGGTTACATAGTCGTCTAGAGGAGTGCAACGGTCGACGCCCAGTTGATCGAAGACTTTGGGCTCAGCGGGCCGGGAACTCGTATTCGAGCAGGTAGGCGGAAGCAACTTTCACCGTGTCGCAGACCTCAACCGCCACGTCATTCGCGTCATATGCGGTTCGCAGCACTGTCAATACGGGAACGCCTGGTTCGAGTTCCAGTTGCCGCCGTTCTTCGGGAGTGGGCATTCGGGCTGCGACCTCCTCGGTGAAGTGACCGAGTACGTGGCCATTCTCTTCCAGTCGGGCGTAGATGCCCCCGGGCCCAGTGTCCACCTGCTCGATCCTCGTGCCTTCGGCGAAAGCAGCCGGGATGAAGGAGACCGCCGTTTCAACCGGTCGGCCATTCGCCAGGTAGCGGCGCGATCGCACGACGATGTCATCGTCCGGTGATAATCGAAGTCGTTCCGCTACAAACGAATTCGGCTTCTCGCGGCTCACCGCAATATTGTCGACTTGCGGCGAGTAACCCGATTTCTCGGCCTCGACGGTAAACGCCGCCTTGCCTGCCGCGCGATGCTGTCGCGCGAATCGATCCGACGCGAGCCGGCGGATGGGGGGCGTCGGGCGAATAAACACCCCGCGGCCATGCTGCGAGACGACCAGTCCCTCGGAACGAAGCTCCTGCACAGCTTGTCTTACCGTCATGCGTGCCACACCGAAATGCTCGATAAGTTCCGTCTCAGACGGCAGTCGTTCCCCGGGAGCTAGCCGGTTGGAACGGATCGCTTCTCGCAACATGCCCGCGATCTGCCGATATGGCGGCTTGTCATCGGCTCTGTCGATTTGTCCAAGTTGCAGCACCCGCTGGCCTTCCATCACATGTCTAGACGACTAGTCTAGGAAGCCAGTCAACCCGTGTCTCTTCTGCCGGCATCGAACAAGGAGGACCCCAGAAATGGCAACCTCGCCTAAGCACTCGGTCAGTGTCGCCGGCATCGTAGTGCGTGACGATGATCGCGTTCTCGTGATCAGGCGGGACGACAACGGCCACTGGGAAGCCCCTGGTGGTGTACTCGAACTAGGCGAATCTTTTGAGGACGGTGTTCGGCGCGAAGTCCTTGAGGAAACCGGATTGACGGTGAAGGTAGAACGTCTCACCGGCGTTTACAAGAACCTGACCCATGGGATTGTCGCTCTGGTCTACCGCTGCCATCCGGCCGATGGGGACACTCACCCCACTGCGGAAGCCCGCGAGGTTCGTTGGATGACAAGGGAGGAAGTTCAGTCAGCGATGAATCCTGCATTCGCGGTGCGTGTACTGGACGCGTTCGACGAAGAAACTCATTCGCGGGTCCATGACGGCGTCAACCTCGTGTCGGGCTGCTAGGGGTCCACTACACGCTGTCCGGATGTAATCCGAACAGTGCTTGATAGAACACTGCTCGCTTTGGGGGCGCTGGCTCGACCTCGCCCGGACGAGCCTGCACGCATCCCAGGAACGCACTAGACGACGGCGCATTCGCCGGTTTGTTCCGGACGATAAGTTTCGTGAACGCTTCGATGTACTCGAGCGCCGCTCGGATGAGGGTGAAACCGGTTGTCGCAAGGTCGGCCACCATTGACGAACCGGTAAAGGGCGAAACAGGTTCGGTCTGCCACACTCCCAGCGCGTCGTAGTGGTGCTGAGTCATCTCATTGTCGGCACCGAGGGCTAACTCGGGAATCACACTGAGATTCAGCGCCACGTTCATCGTGTTGCCGTAGCTGCGGCCAGGGTGGGTGTCGACGGCAAGAACGCCATCGTGGATGTGATTCCTCAACTGCTTGCAGAGCCACGCATACACCCGCAGGCGCGTCACGTCACCCAAAAGTGACTGGTCGTACTGCGTTCGCACTTCCTTGTCGATGAAGGTCCGCGAGTCGAGTGATCCCCGAGCCTTTTTCCGATCAACTGACGGGTCGACCATCGCTTGGTAAGCACGCCCGAAAATATCGAAAACTGCTGCAAGATAGAGTAATTCACGGTCAAAAGCTTCAGCGGTAGCCTCGGCAACATCTTCGTTCCGCTTCCCGTCCAGCGGGTTCGACAGCGCGGCCAGCAGATCGTCGAACGCGCGCGCTGCACGTCTCAGGCGGATGCGAACCGACGTGAATGCCTCTGCGGCCTCAGGTCCACCTTTAGCGGCAGCCGCAAACATTGAAGCGGCATCGAAGTATGGCAATCCGCTGACCGTGCCCCAGTCGTAAAGATTGACGATGGTCGCAGTCGACTCCGTCGTCTCCCAGCTTCCGCCACCCACCAACATGCCGCGCTCGACCGTCACAACCGGATTGCTAGTCACCCGCAAGTAGTGACCGATGAGTGGTACAGCCGCGTCGGGTGTCACGCTGACGACCACATCGTTGTCGGCGACATCTGTTCGTCCCGCAGTGGGGGCGGTGGTGACGATGGCATCGATGCCAACAGCCCCGGCGGCGGCAGCATAGGCAGCTGCACGATGTCGCTGATCGAGCGTCAACGGGGGGAGGCCGTCCGGCGCATCGTGCTCATCGAGCTGCTGGTACGCGGCGAAGAACCGAGCCTTGGACCAGGCACGGTAGCTCTCGCCACGAGCGGTGCTGACGGAGAACTCGGCCGCGTCGCAGAACTTGCCTGCGTCAGCTACGTTCGTGAAATTGACGGTGTGGCAAGGCGGTTCATCGAGCAACTCGGTCCACCCGCTCGGAGCTTCCGTTGCCGCCGGGATCAATAGGTGCACCTCGATCTCGTCGCGCGTCAGGAACCCGGTGATGTAGCCCTCCTCCGGCGGCTCCGCGATGGTCCCGACATCAATGCCCAGCCGCACCGGGCGCGTTGCCGGCCTCAATGGGTACAGAGGCTCCAACTTCGAGTCTCTCGTCGGCGGCCGAACGTAGCGCATGAAGCGCCAGTTGGGCCGGCCGGATGGGATGGTGATCGCCATATTGGGATGGTCGCACTTGGGGATGACAACTCAGATCGGTCCGTAGTGTTCGCATTCCGACGACTGCATGCATACGGCAGGTCAACCGACCGCAGCCACACCAGAGCCGCACGGCAGGGGAGGCGCGCGAGCGCATTGATCGAGGTTTGCAGCGCATTCTTGATGCATGGAACGCCCGCGATAGCGCATAGGAATACTAATAGTATCGTTGCGCTACTATCGGTAGCATAGATGGGACTCACCGACGCGTCGAAGGGGGCGGTTATGCACACGCAATGGATTGAGCAATGCACCGTTCAGCGAGTCTCGCTGCACGAAGGGCTCATACTCGACCTCGACGGTTACAACGAATTGGTGATTTCCCGACCGCTGCGACTGACCCTCCCGCCGGCAGGAGCCTGGCCGTCGGATGAAGTGTTGATCGACCCCATCAACCTTTCGCCCGAGGAGCGGCCACTGTTGGACCTTGCCGGAGCGATCTGCACGCGCGCCTGGTGCGACGACGACGGGGCCTTACATCTCTGTTTCTCCCCCGGCCACCGCATCGACGTCGACCCGGATGTAGCGGCGACCTCGTGGGAACTCTATGGCAAGTGTCACGGATACGTGGCGTGTCTGCCGCGAGGTCGCGTCCGAGCGATTCGGCACGACCTTCCTGTCGACGAGAATGACTCAGACGCAACACAACCCAAAGCCATGGCACATCAGTAGCCCGGGTGGCTGAAGACTCGCTGGATGCTTATGTCAGGGTCCTCATGGCGCGGTCGAGGAAGTCGGTAACCGCGGCGGTGAACGCGTCGTTGTTGTCGCCGGCAACCATGTGACCGGTGCCGGTGACGTCCGTCGTTTCGGCGTGCCTGACGAGCTGGCGGAATTCGCTGACGGTTTCCTGGGAGACTACGTCTGAAAGTGCCCCGCGTACCAACAGCGTTGGGGCCGTGATTCGACGTGCTCCTTCGGCGAGGAATCCGCTGATGGCGTCGAACTCCTCGCTGCCCGTCATGAGATTGCCTTGGAGGACATCGAAGTTGGAGCTGATGAAGGCCGGGTCCCAGCGCCAGATCCATCGGCCATCGCTACGTTGGCGCAGAACCTTGTGCAGGCCGTCGAGATTTTCGGGTCGCGCGCGGCGTGGGTTGTATTCGGCGATGACATCGGCGGCATCATTGAGCGTGCCGAATCCGTCGGGGTGTCCGGCCATGAATGACAGGATGCGACGGGCCCCATGAAATTCCATTCGCGGGGTGATGTCGACCAGGACAACGGCTGCCCAGAGGTCGGGTGGGGCCAGCAGATGGGTAGCGAGGATGATCAGCCCACCCAGCGACGCGCCGACGACGGCGGGGGGACTGTCGGCGCTGACGTGTCCTCGTACCGAGATCAGATCGGACACAAACCGTTCGATGTCATATTGTCCGCTCGGGTCCCAGTCGCTGTCGCCGTGACCTCGTGTGTCGTAGGCGACGACGGTGTAGCCGTGGGAATAGAGTCGACGGGCGGTGGTGGCCCACGCGTGACGGTTCTGGCCGCCGCCATGGAGCAGCAACACGACGGGGTGAGTCGCGGCGTGCCGGTAGCAATCGGCCACGAGAGTGATCCCGTCGCTGGTGCGGATGCGCTCTCGGCCAATTGTCATGTGGTCCGGTGTGGTCGGCCGTTGTGAGTCGAGGATTTCCGTTGCGGCCACCAGCTGGCCTCGCGCAGGAGCGTAGCGATCGCGGGCACCGTGAGGGTGCGAACGACGAAGGTGTCGAGTAGTAGGCCGCAGCCGACGATGAATCCGACTTGGATCATGATTCCGACAGAGCCGACCATCAGGCCGAACATACTCGCGGCGAAGATGAGCCCGGCTGAGGTGATGACTGAACCGGTGTTTGCGACCGTGCGTAGCACGCCGACGCGAATGTTGTGAGCGGATTCTTCGCGTAACCGCGAGATCAGCAGCATGTTGTAGTCGGCGCCGACGGCGACCAGGATGATGAACGCCACAAGCGGTACGGGCCAGGCGATTTCCTTACCCAGGCCGTATTGGAAGACGAGCGTCCCAATGCCCAGTGCCGCGCCATAGTTGAGTACGACCGTACCGAGGAGGTAGAGCGGGGCCAGCAAGGCACGCAGGAGAAGGACAAGGATCACTCCGACGATGACGAGCGTGGCGATCGCCAGCAGATGAAAGTCGGCCGACAGCAGGCGCTGAATATCGGAGTTGACGGCGGGGAAACCGGCCATCGATATCGTGGCGTTGGCCAGGGAGGTGTTCGGGCGTGCGGCCCCGGCAACTTCGGTGATTTTCTGAGCGAGATCCATCGCTTGGCTGCTGTAGGGGTTGTAGCTCGATTCGATCGCGAAGCGGGCGGTCTTGCCATCGGCCGACATAAAATGTTTTGCCACATCGGCGAACTGGCGATTCTCGAAGGTGTTGGCGGGCAGGTAAAAGCCGCTGGCGTTGTCCGAACCGGCGCTGGACCGCGCGGAATTTTGTAATTGGGTGGCGACCTGACTCATGCCGGACAACATTTCGATGTTGCTGTCGGCAAGGGTGTGCACGCCGGTGGCCAGGGCTTGTGCACCCGACGCGAGCTGGCTGATGCCGTTTTGGAGGCGGCGGATATTGCCGGCCATGTCGGCGGGATCGCCGAGTGCTCCGAAAGCCTTGTTCAGCGAGGTGACCGTGCTCTGCAGATCTGCTACGGTGCCCGCCGCATTGTCGCTGCCCGGCTGGTACATGTCGCCCAGGTTGGCGAGCTGGCTGAAAAAGCCGCCATCGCGCAAGGTCACCAGAATCTGCACCTGATCGCGGATCTGGGCACACTCGGGTGTGGTGGCACACCACGGGGAGGTGTTGAGCGCACCAACCAGCGGATCGATCGTGGCGATCGCGTTTTGGGCTTGTTGAGCTTCTTGACGCAGTCCCGGCCCGGTTCGGATCGCTTGATCGATGGTTGGTGTGGTAGCCGAAAGTTGCTGCAGCAGAGGGCGAAAGTGTTGAAATTGCGATCCGCTGGACTGGGCTTGGGTAAGGACCGCGGTCAGCGGTGTCAATGCCGTGCGCAGGGTGGTGTCAAGTTGCGCCAGGCCGCCGGCGAGTTGGTCGGCGCCACTGGTGAGTTTGGCCAGGTCGTCCTTATGGGCGTCTCCCTTGGCGACCGCGCCGGCCATCTTGTTGCCGATCTGGCCGTTTTGCCACGAGAGCTGTGCCTGATCGAGGCGTGCACCGGTGGGCCGAGTGACACCGGAAACCTTGGTGACGCCCGGCAATTGCGACACTCGAGACGCCATTTCATCTAGGTCGGCTAGGCCTTTACTGGTGCGCATATCTGTGGGTGATTCGACGACCATGAACTGTGTGATGACGATATCTTTGCGGAAATGCCTATCCAGCAAGCGATAGCCCTCATTGCTGGTGGTCGTCGCCGGCTGTCCTTGCCGATCGTCGTAGCTGATGTGCATAGTCAGCGCGACAGCCGCGAGGCCTAATACAAGTGCCAGGCTGGCGGCCAGCAGTGGGGCGGGTCGGCGGACCACGGCCACGGCGATCCAGTTCCAGTATCGGCGCGTGCGGTCAGCTTTGGGTTCGCCAATGCCATGTTTCGCGGCAAGCGCCAATACCGGAGGAAACAACGTTACTGTAGCTGCGACTCCGACAAAGACAGCGATCGCGCACGCCGGGCCTAATGCGCTAAATACGCTCAGCTTCGCAAAGACCAAGGATAGAAACGCAAACGCCACAGTCGCGGCGGAAGCCATGATCACCCGCCCGATGGTGGCGGTTGCGTTAATCACAGCCAGGTCAGCCGAAATCATCTGGCGGCGCTGCTCGTGATACCGGCTGATCAGAAACACGGAATAATCGGTGCCGGCACCCAACAAGATGGCAGTCATGAACGCAATCGTGAATTGCGACACCGGCATTCCTGATTCGCCCAGCGCCGAGAGCACCCCGCGCCCGACCGCCAGGCTCACACCGATCACGAGCAATGGCAGCAACGCGGTAACTAGTGACCGATAGATGACCAGCAAAATCACCGCGATCAGACCGGCTGTCACGATGGAGATGCCAATCAAATCCTGCTCAGCCGAATCGATTAGATCGCTGAATGTCGCGGGAGGTCCGGTTACACGAACGATCGTGGACGTACCGCTAAACGACTCGGCGACAATAGCGCGCACCGCCCGAACGGATTCCGCCGCTCTAGGATCGCCGAGCGTGCCAGCTACCCCGACCGGCACATACCACGCCTTGCCATCCTGGCTCATCGCCTGACCCGCAGTAACGGGGTCGGCTAACAGATCCTGAACCAGTCGCACGTGCTGGGAGTCGGCACGCAACCGCGAAACCATCGTTTTGTAGCGCTGACGCACCGGCGCAGTCAGGCCCGTCGGGTCCTCGAATGCAACAAAGACGGTGGTCTTGGACCCCTGCTCGCCGAATGCCGTGCCCATCCGGTCAACCGTCTGCAGCGATGGAGCATCAGGGGGGACCAGATTCACCGACTGCTGTTTCACAACGGTTTCCAGCTGGGGGAACAGCATCGCCAGGACGCCGGCGGTCACCACCCACGCCCCGATGACCAGCACCTTATGTCGGATGCTGAACCCCGCCAGGCGAGCTAGTCGATCACTGTATGCGCCCTCGCCCGCCGCGACCTTGCGAAGTTGCTCCCGAACTGGGCGACTCAGCGTCGCCACCCCCGAGGAAACCCACCCGTTGTCCGCCATCCCCCACCTCCGTTATCCCAAAAGAAACTAACGGTGTCGGAACAGTACCGCTAGTACCCTTTCGCTTCGTCGCCGAAACCGCGACAGGCGTGCACCCGTCGACCGCTACCGCACTACTCACCTGGATTGGCCCGAGAGCACCCCGCAGGCGACGGACCAGCATTTCGCGCCTGGCGCGACGTGCCCCTCGGCGCGCAGGTTGATTGACCGTGACGACGCACCGTCGCCGAAATTCTGAAAGGTTCATGAACGCCGCAGACGAAAAGCCAGCCGGGAAGTTAGCCTGGTGGGATCGTCGTGCACGTGGTTGTACATTTCCCGGTTCATCAAATTGTCGTCCAGGTATGAGCAGTAGCGAGGCGGGTAATGCCGAGGACGAACGCGGTCTTGGTCCGGCGGCGTTCGGTGGATGTCACTGGTAATGGTGCGGCCGCTGAGCCTGAAACCGCGAGCCGCACTCATCCACACTTGGGTCCTGGTTAGCGCAAGCAGCGCATTCATCGCAGAACGCCATCCTCGGCGTGTGCGAGTCCCTGCCGCACAAGTTGGGAGGGTTCGTGGGATGGCCTCATGAACCGACATGCCAGCCGTGCATTGGTGGCCTTTTGGACCACGGGTTGTTCGAGCCGTTGCCTGATCACGAATCCCCCTACTACGCACAAACCCCTACGAATAACTGTACTATTGGTAGCGCTATGCTACCAACAGTAGCGTTAGTTGGGTAGTGGCTGGATCAATCGCCAATGCAGATGCGATTCGGTGCGGGCCAGGTATGCGTAGGGTTTACGGTGACCATATGGAGCGCGACGGTTTTGACATGCCGGTCGACGACGATGTCGATCCGCGCCTGGTGCGCTCCCGGACCCGGCTATTAGATGCAGCCACCAAACTCCTCAGCGCCGGCGGGATTGAAGCCGTCACCATAGACGCGGTCACCAAGGCCTCTAAAGTTGCGCGCACGACCCTCTATCGCCACTTCAGCAGCTCCACTCAACTACTGGCCGCCACATTTGAACGGCTGCTGCCGCAGGTTCACCTTCCGCCGGCGACGGGATCGTTGCGCGACCAACTCATCGAACTGTTGAGCCGACAGGCCACGCTGTTCCAGGAGGCGCCGCTGCACGTCACCACACTGGCTTGGGTCGCGCTTGGCCCAACATCAAACAGCACTCAGGAGACCTACGATCGGCACGCGCTGCGGACCCGGATCATCGAGCAGTATCGCCAGCCGTTCGATCTACTTTTGCAAAGCCCCGAAGCCTGCGCCGACCTCGATGAATTCGACCCCGAGCTGATCCTGTGCCAACTCGTGGGGCCGGTCGCCTTCGCGCGCCTCACCGGGCTGCGTGCCATCGATCGTCAAGACTGTGAGCGCATCGTCGATGACTTCCTCGCCGCGCACCGCCGCAAGGTCGACGAGCCCGCATCGTAGTGATCCCGCTCCGCGGGAATGGCGCCGCCCCAGCCGCTCTGCCTGACGCGCAGTTCGGCTAATTTGCCGACCACGAGATAGGCAAAGACATATAGCCCCGGATGAGGCCCGACCGCAGGCGCTGCGCGTTCTCTAGGTCGACTTCCCAGTTGGGCACTCGGGCCAGCAGGGCGCGCAACGCTATCCGGGCCTCCATCCGCGCTAATGACGCACCGAGACAGAAGTGGATACCTCGGCCGAACGCCACTTGATGTTCGGGTTTGCGCCCGATATCGAACACGTCGGGATCAGCAAACACTCGTTCGTCACGGTTAGCCGAGCCGAACAACAGCAGCACTGAATCACCGACGGACATCGTGACGCCATGCAGCGTGACGTCGCGGGTCAGAGTTCGTGAAAGTCCTTGCACCGGTGAGTCATACCGGAGGAGCTCCTCAACTGCGGGACCAAGCAAGTTGTCATCGGCGACTAGTCGTCGGCGAATGTCGGGATCGCTCGCAAGCACTACTGCGGCGTTGCTGAGCAGGTTCGAGGTGGTCTCATGGCCTGCGATGAGCAGCAACAGGCAAAAGCCAAGGAGGTCCTCGTCAGTAAGACGCTTTCCGTCGATCTCGGCGGACACCAAGGCCGACATCAAGTCGCCGCGCGGTTCGCGTCGACGCTCGGCGAGGAAGTCGGTGAAGTAGGCATAGACGGCCGCAGCCGCGGCCAGCCCCTCGCCCATCTCACCGCGCGCCGGATTGGACTGGACCATCGTGGTTGACCACTGCCGAAACTGTGCGCGGTCCTCGCGAGGAATGCCGAGCAAATCAGCGATCACCATGGCCGGCAGGACGGCGGCAAAGTCGGCGGCAAAGTCAACCGACCCTGCGCCCCGGTCAAGGCAATCTGATAAATCCTCCGCCAGGTCCTCAATCCCACTACTTAACGCCGCGATGCGCCGCGGGGTGAACGCCTTGCTTACCAACGCGCGCAGCTGATCGTGTCGCGGGGGATCCATCAAAATCATCATGGGCAAGAACGATGCGTGGAAATCTGAGCCCGGTGGAGTTGGAAATATGCCGTCCACGGATGAGTAGGTGTGATGGTCAAGCAGCGCGCTGACGACATCTTCGTGGCGACTGAAAACCCACGTGTTGGAATCGGCTGCGCGATACAGCGGGGCTTTGTCGCGCAGCTGCCGGTAGATGGGGTAGAGATCGTCCTGAATCGTCGCATCGAACGGGTCGTAGCGAAGTTGCACCGTCGTCATCTGAGCTCCTACCGCTGTGAATCTAATTATACGGCTGTCTAATCCAGTAGTTTAGACTGTAAGTCCAACCGAGAGGAGCGTCAATGCGCGAGGTTCCGCGAAAAATTGCCGACCGCCTGCCGCCGGCGGCGGCACTTTTCGCAGACCGCGGGCTCAACGACACCAAGATCGAAGACGTCGCCGCCACCACCGGCATCGCCAAGGCCACCCTTTACTACTACTTCGCCGGCAAAGAGGAAATACTCGCCTTCCTCCTCGAAGACGTCCTACAGCAAGTCGCGCACGAGGTCGCCGCAGTCGTGGAGGCAGAAGGCTCCGCCGCTCAGCGCCTGCACGCAGTCATCAGTGCCCAGCTGCGCGTGATGGCACAGAGACCCGCCGTCTGCCGCGCTCTCATCGGGGAACTGGGCCGCGCCGCCCGCATGCCCGTCATCGCCGACATGATCAGCGCCGCATACTTCGCACCCGTCGAGACGTTACTTCGCGCTGGCGCCGGCGACGGCTCACTCGTGACCCTCGACAACCCAGCAGTTGCCGCGATCGCGCTATTCGGTGCCGTCACGACCAGCGCACTGACCTACCTAGTGCTTGACGATGCGCTCGACGAAGATCGAATTGCCAGAACAATTCACGACCTCGTTTTTGTCGGTTTACGACCGCGCTAGCCGTCCCCCGCACCGCGTGGACGGTAGTGCGCAGCTGAGCATGGCCCGCGACTCGGACTATCCGGAGCATCCAGGCGACGCGGGGTCGTCGGAGTGAGCTACAGACAGCGCGTGACGCAGCGGATGAAGTACGGCTGGCCCACCCGTATGCACCGCCAGCCGCAGCTGCTCAATGACTGTGTGCACCTGACGTCGCTCTTCAGTGTCGGAAAGTCCGAATTCATAAAGCTCCCAACGATATTTATGATCCTCCAGCCGCAGGAGTAGCTCGTTGATCACGTTGTCCAGGTCCATCTGCTCAGCGGCCAATTCCTGATGATTCCTCGGCCGCTCACCATCCGGCAGGCGCGGCGACAGTTCGATGGTCACGTGCTAAGCGTATGTAGCCGGTTGCTGCAATGCGACGGTCAGAGGTGAATTGCGTTAGATCACTTACGGCCCGCGAGTTGTTCGTCGCGCACCGCCTTCGCCCGATCCGCCGATAACGCTGCCGCGAGCTGGGATGCGAACGCTGGTCCGTCGTTCACAAGGGCGTAGCCACCCGCGAAGCCGCCTTGGCGGCAGAGAAGTCGCCTCCGACAGACGTTGCGGTGGCGTACTTTGCCAGTCTTGGAGTTTGTTCGTTGAACTGCGACGCGGGTCATTCGCGGAACGAGTGCGGTGGGGAAGCAGTGGGTGCAATCGCTATGAATGGCCTGTGAGCGAGACCACCGACGGATGATCCTTCGGGCCGTCAGGTATGCGTCCTGGGCGATCTCAACGACTGCGGTTGCTCGTTCCAACCCGTGGACCCCCCAAAAGCGACCCGGTCCGCGGCCCGGCCGCCGCCAGGCCTCCGGAACGATGTGCTGGTATTCCTTGTCGCCCAATCTATTCGGTGATGAGTGCTTCGTGAAGTAGATCGCCAAGCGTTTGGGGTCGCAAGCACGCAATCCGTTGAGGCTGTCGATAGCCGTACCGGCGCGCAAGTGGCGTGTGCGTTGTTCAGGGTCGGGATGGGCGACGACTTCCGCCCATTCCTGCGACAACCATTCGCTGAACCTACGGCCTGATCGACCGACGGTATACGGGGGAGCCATCCATAGGTGAATGTGTGGTGCGCCGCGGCGTTGAAATTCCATCTTCCAGATGTAGCGCGCTGGTTCACCCCATTCGCGCTGAAATCGTTTGCGCCACAGCATCATATGTCGCTTTACGCTGGCTCCATCGGGTGCGACCGATTCCCAGTCGCCGGGGTAGGTCAGCGTGACCATCGCGGGTACCCGTCCGCTTTCCACCATCGGCGTGTAGTCCAGCTCGGCGAAGGTGCGGCACATCGCCGCACGCGACTTGCGGGACCATTCGGTGATCGCACGGCCCGACGGGTCAGGCACATCACGACCGGCCTTTATGCGGTCTACCTCGCCCGCTACGTCCTGCATGTGCTGGCCCACGGTCCGCTCAGATGCCTTCTCCGCGCGAACGGGATTGGTCCAGCCGAGACGGACGACGCCCGGGCCGATCGTGATCCGGAATCGCCCGCACTCAGGTTCGACATCCAGCCGGTCCCGTCCATGCGCCCATGGTTCGGCCGGTTCGAACAGCGCCGCTGCCGAGGCCACCATGTTGGGCCTCGGGAACCGCAGCCCCAAGGCATCCGAGGCCGACAGTTCCGCATCAACAATGCCGTCGACGGTGTCGCGGACACTTTTGGCGCATATAACAAGCCCGTTGGTCCCAGCCGGAACACGGTCTACGCCGCTCCCGCCGTCCGACCGACCGCTACCGCTCTCGCGCCCTGCGGCCTTGCCGGCCTCGGGCACTCGCGGTCTACCGGCGTCCGCCGCTCCGTCCGTGTTCCGGCTGGCCGTTCGGGTTGTGTCCGGCCGAAGGGTGAGTCGCTCCGCAATCGAGCTCGTTGAATGCGCGCTCGACCTCGTGATGCCGGGCATCGGGTACCTGCTCCCCGGGAGCCCCCAGCGCGCATCACTGAGTGACGGGCGATGAAGGGTCCCTTGTCGGGAGTGCTGTCACCGTGTCCGGTCTGTGTCCGATCGCCGGACGAGCAGCCTGCGTCAGACGCGCTCAGCGCGGCGTATTTGACGTATGGGAGTCATTAAACCGCAGGCCAGCGGCCGTTCCATCCACCTGAAAAGCGGAAGGTCGGCGGTTCGATCCCGCCCCTGGCCACCACGATCACGGACCTCCGCCGATTCCCTCGCGCGCCAGGCGGTCGCGCATCGACGCGTGCGGAAAACGCCGGCACCGAAGGGCTTGGGAACTACCTAGTCTCGTACGCCGTCCAACGGTTGTGCCCTGAGCGCATTCGGCCGCCGCGGAACCCCGCAGGACTACTACTTAATTACTTGCGCTGACCTTGCGTGCTCGGTTCAGGTGTTGATGCCTCCTCGACACATCTTAACATCAGGCACTGATGCTAAGATGCCAACATGAGGACGACGATCCGCATCGACGACGACCTGTACCGCGAGGTGAAGGCGAGGGCCGCCCGCTCGGGACGGACCGTGGCCGCCGTCCTCGAGGACGCAGTCCGACGCGGCCTCAACCCGGCGGACCGCGCGTCCGGGCGTAGGTACACGGTCCGGCCGACGGGAGCGGGAGGACTTCGCCCCGGCGTGGATCTCACCTCTAACGCTGCGATCGCGGAGGCGATGGACGAGGGCGTGCCGTTCGATGCTCTGCGTTGACGTGAATGTCCTCGTCTATGCGCACCGGGCGGACCTTCCTGAGCATGCGAAGTACCGGCCGTTACTGGAGCGGCTCGCCAACGAGGATGAACCGCTTGGCCTGCCCGACGCCGTCCTCAGCGGCTTCGCGCGAGTAATGACCGCCCGTCGGATTTTCAACAAGCCGACCAGCTCGCCGGAGGTATGGCAGGCCATCGACGCGCTGCTAACGGCCCCTGCCGCCGTACAGCTTCGCCCCGGCGAGCGCCATTGGCCGCTGTTTCGCCGGCTTGCGGGAGACATCGACGCGCGCGGCAACGACATCACCGACGCCTATCTCGCCGCCTATGCGCTTGAGAACAACGCGACCTGGATCAGTGCCGACCGCGGATTCGCCCGCTTCCAACGTCTCCGGTGGAGCCACCCACTCGATCTCTAGCAGTAGTGGACCGGGCCAGTGTAGCGGAATCGTGTACCTGCCGGCGCGCCGCGCGGCGCACGCAAAGCACTTGGGGCGCAGCGAAATCCAGCACTCCCTACCCCGCGGATGTCAGGCGTTCAGCGGACGGAGGCGGCAGTGGGCGCAATGCCAGGTCGCCGGGCGCTTTGCAGAAGCACTCAGCGGAAGTTTCGCAGTGATCGGTGTGGCTGATGCGATCCGGAAGTAGCCAACCGGGACAATGGTCGAATGTGTCGCTTGCGGCGGTTCAGTCTGTTCGTGTCCGCGGCGGGTCTGGTCGCGGTTTCGGGTGCCGCGGCCGCGCAGGCCGACCCCAACGTGCCGCCGGTCAGCGACGCGGCGCGTGCGGCCGGATTCGTCGACGTTCGGACCGTGGTTCCCGATGCCGTGATCGACCTGCGCTATGCGACCACGAACAACTTCACCCACACCCAGTTGTATCCGTCCGACGCCCGATGCCTCGTGCACCAATCCATGGCCTCGGGCCTCGCGACGGCCGCCACCGCGCTGCGCCCCCAGGGCCACCTGATGGTGTTCTGGGACTGTTACCGGCCCCACGACGTTCAGGTCAGGATGTTCAACGTGGTCCCCAACCCGGCCTGGGTCGCCCGTCCGGGCCCGTATGCGCACAGCCACGAGTCGGGGCGCTCGGTCGACGTGACCTTCACCAGCGTGCAACAGCAGTGCCCGCCCGAGCGGCAAGCCGACGGGTTGTGCCTGGCCGACATGGGCACCGACTTCGACGACTTCTCCCCGCGCGCAACGGCTTTCGCCACCCAGGGGGTAAGCGCCGACGCCCAGGCGAACCGGGCGCGGCTGCGGGACGCCATGAAGTATGGCGGTTTGACCCCGTACTCCGGGGAGTGGTGGCATTTCGACGGTCTCGGCGCCGGCGCCGACCGCCCGATCCTCAACGTCCCGGTCGACTAGCGATCACCGCCAGTAGGCTTCGACACCATGAGCGACGGGCGTCCGGCCACCTACACGCACGGGCATCACGAATCGGTGCTGCGCGGCCATCAGCGCCGCACGGCGGAGGACTCCGCGGCCTACCTGCTGCCCCACCTGATGCCGGGATCATCGGTGCTCGACATCGGCTGCGGGCCCGGGACGATCACCGCGGACCTCGCCGCCCGTGTCGCGCCCGGCCGCGTGATGGCCGTCGACCAATCCGCCGGCGTCCTCGACGTCGCGCGCGCCGAGGTCGAGCGGCGCGGCCTGTCCAACGTCTCGTTCGCCACCGCCGACATGCACAACCTCGACTTTGCCGACGACACATTCGATGTCGTTCACGCTCACCAGGTGCTGCAGCACGTCGCCGATCCGGTAGCCGCGCTGCGCGAGGCGCGCCGGGTGTGTCGCCCGGGCGGAACGGTGGCGGCCCGCGATGCCGACTACGCCGGATTCATCTGGTTTCCGCTGCTGCCGGAACTGGATCTTTGGCGCGACCTCTACGGGCGGGCTGCTCGCGCCAACGGCGGCGAACCGGATGCGGGCCGGCGGCTGTTGTCGTGGGCCCTCGAGGCGGGATTCGACGACGTCACGCCGACGGGCAGCCTATGGTGCTACGCGACGGCCGAGACCCGCGACTGGTGGGGCGGGATGTGGGCCGACCGGATCCTGCACTCCGACCTGGCGCGCGACCTGTTGCGGCTGGGCCTCGCGACTGCCGGGCAGCTCGACAAGATCTCGACGGCGTGGCGGGCCTGGGCGACGGCCCCGGACGGCTGGCTGGCGATCCCGCACGGCGAAATACTGTGCCGGGCATAGCCTTACGGGGTCGCGTTAGGTGCGAGGGGGAAACCCTCGCAGAGGGATTCGAACGCGTCGGCCATCCTCAGCACGGTCGCGTCGTCGAATCGCTTGCCCACGAGCATCATTCCGGCGGGTAGGCCGTCGACCAGGCCGGCGGGCACCGAGATCGCGGGGTGTCCCGTGATGTCGATGGGCGCGGTGTTGAACGCCTTGCCCAGGGCGCGATCGAGCAGCGCGACGTCCTGCGGGTTGCCCGTGGGCAGCGTGTCGGCCGTGCCGGGCACGGTGGGCATCGCCAGCACGTCGTATCGGTCGAGCGCCACATCGTAGGCGGCGCGCACCCGCGGCAGCAGATTGCGTGCCTTCGCATAGGACACGCCGGCAAGCGTTCTCAGGCCGTAGTGCCCGCAAAGCGCCGTCGCCTTGACCGTGTTGGCGCACTGATCGGCCGTCGCGATGCGTCGTTTTGCGAAGTGCGCCATGAGTTCCGGGTCGTAGAGGCCGTCCGCGCCGAGGCCGTACGCGTTGCCGTCCAGCATCTGGTAGGTGGTGCCGTCGGTGAAGATGACGGTGAAGACGTCGATGGCGTGGCGGTGCCAGGGCACGCTGATTTCGCCGACGGCGCAACCGATCTCGGTGAATCGCTGCGCGGCCGTCCGCACCAGGTCGTCCACCTCCGGCATCGAGCCGGGCTGCCCGAAGCCCTCGGTGACAATGCCCACCCGCAGCCCGGCCACGTCACCCGTCAGCGCGGCGCCGTAGTCCACCGTGGCCGCCTCCACGCCCTGGCGCGGGTCGTGGCCGTCGGGCCCGCCGAGCACCGTGAGCACAAGCGCGGCGTCGGCGACCGTGCGCGTCAGCGGACCGAGGTGATCGATGGTCCGCTCGATCGGGAACGCGCCCGTGTAGGGCACCAGCCCGTGGGTCGGCTTGTGCCCGACGACCCCGCACAGCGCCGCCGGGATCCGGATCGACCCGCCCTGGTCGCCGCCGAGGGCCAGGTCGACCGCGCCGGCGGCGACGAGCGCGGCGCTGCCACTGGACGACCCGCCGGTTTCCCGGGCGGTGTCCCACGGGTTGCGCACCGGGCCGGAGGCGGAGGTGAAGCTGGACCCCGAGGCGCACAGGTCCTCGCAGACGCTCTTGCCCGCGATGGTCGCCCCGGCGGCAAGCAGCCGCTCGACGACGGTCGCGTCGCGGCTGGGGACGAAACCCTCCACCGCGCGTGACCCGTTCATCATCGGGATGCCGGCGACCGCGATGTTGTCCTTGATCGCCACCGTCCTGCCCGCCAGCGGCCCGTCGGCGCCGGAGGCGATCTCGGCGGTGACGTACCAGGCGCCGAGGGGGTTGTCGGGGGGCTCCGGGAGCCGGTAGGTGCGTTCGGGGGCCCGCGGGCGCGCGAACTTGTCGTACAGCTCGTCGACGGCGTCGTAGGACCTCAGCATGTGGTCTACCACCGCCAGGTACTCCCGGCGAGCGCCCGCATCGAGGTGGAAGCCGAAGTGGTCGGCCGCGGCGTCGATGTCCGCCGCCGATGGCCGGGAAACCGTCATGTCGACCTCCGCGTCGTTTCGGCCCTCGCGCCCAGCAGCTTAGAGGGCACCCAGCAATCCTCGGCGACAACCCGCCGCACGTACGTCCATTTACCCAGGTCAGCACCGTGGTATTGGCATTCTCTTTTTTTGCAAGTACGTTATTCATCGATGGATAACGCGCCGCAGACCCCATCGGGCATCCCGCTGCGCCCCGTGTACGGGCCGGCGGATATAGGCGCGGAACCTCCACCGCCCGGAGAGTTTCCCTTCACGCGCGGCAACTTCGCGTCCGGGTACCGGGGTAAGTTGTGGACGTTCCGGCAGTACTCCGGCTTCGGCACCCCCGAGGAATCCAATCGGCGGTACCGATACCTCCTCGAACAAGGGGGCACGGGACTGTCGGTCGCGCTCGACCTGCCCACCCAGTGCGGCTACGACTCCGACGACCCCGAGTTCGGCGAGGAGGTCGGGCGGGTCGGTGTCGCCGTGGACTCGCTGGCCGACGCCGAGATCCTGTTCGACGGCATCCCGCTGGACAAGATCAGCACGAGCATGACGATCAACGGCACCGCGGCGATCCTGCTGGCGTTCTACGTCGCGGCGGCCGAGCGGAAAGGCATACCGCGGGCGAAGCTCACCGGGACCATCCAGAACGACATCCTCAAGGAGTACGCGTCGCGCGGGACCTGGATCTGGCCGCCGGAGCCGTCCCTGCGGCTGATCGCCGACACCATCGAGTTCTGCGCCGCCGAGGTCCCGAGGTTCAACGCCATCTCGGTCGCCGGGGCGCATTTCCGCGACGCCGGGGCCAACGCCGTTCAGGAGATGGCGTTCACCCTGGCCGACGGCGTCACCTATTGCGACACCGTGGTGGAACGCGGCCGGATGACCATCGATCAGTTCGCGCCGCAGATCTCGTTCTTCTTCTATACCCACGGCGACTTCTTCGAAGAGATCGCCAAATATCGTGCGGGGCGGCGACGTTGGGCGACAATCGTGCGGGAACGCTACGGTGCGACGACGGACAAGGCGTCGATGTTCCGCTTCGGCTGCGTGTGCGGCGGGGCATCGCTGTATGCGCCGCAGGCGCACAACAACGTGGTGCGCGTGGCCTACGAGGCGATGGCGGCGGTGCTCGGTGGCGTCCAGTCGATGTTCACCGCGGCCTGGGACGAGCCGTTCGCGTTGCCCACCGAGGAATCCACCACGCTGGCGCTGCGCACCCAGCAGATCCTGGCCTACGAAAGCGGCGTGGCCAGCGTCGCCGATCCGCTCGGCGGCTCCTACTTCGTCGAAGCCCTCACCGACTCCACCGAGGCCCGCATCATCGAGATCATGGACGACCTCGAGCGGCACGGCGGCATGGTCTCCGCGATCGAGGACGGCTACCTGCAGGGCCTGATCGCCGACGAAGCCTTCCGGATGCACCAGGACGTCGAGGCCGGCACCCGCCCCGTCGTCGGGGTCAACCGGTTCGTGACCGAAGAGCCGCACCACGATGTCGACACCTACGAGCTCGACGCCGAGGGGCGTGATCTGCAACTCAAGCGCCTCTCGA
Organism: Mycobacterium sp. 663a-19; assembly: GCF_035616495.1. Taxonomy (NCBI): domain Bacteria; kingdom Bacillati; phylum Actinomycetota; class Actinomycetes; order Mycobacteriales; family Mycobacteriaceae; genus Mycobacterium; species Mycobacterium sp. 663a-19. The sequence goes on from NZ_JAPJAV010000001.1 coordinate 189,399, forward strand.
AGGTGAAGGCTGAAAGGGATTCGGCCGCAGTGAAGTCCAGCCTGGACGCGCTTTCGCGCGCCGCCGAGGGAACCGATAACCTGATGCACAAGCTGATCGACTGCGCCAACGCCTACTGCACCGTCGGTGAGATGGTTTCCGCGCTCAAAGCGGTGTGGGGCGAATTCCAGCAACCGGTGGTGTTTTAGATGGCCGTTCGGGTTCTGGTGGCCAAGCCCGGCCTCGACGGGCACGACAGGGGCGCCAAGATCGTCGCCCGCACCCTGCGCGACGCCGGCTTCGAGGTCATCTACACCGGTATCCGGCAGCGCATCGAAGACATCGCGTCGATCGCGGTCCAGGAAGACGTCGCCGTGGTGGGCTTGAGCATCCTGTCGGGTGCTCACCTGACGCTGACCACGCGCACCATCGAGGCGCTGCGCGCGGCCGACGCCGCCGACATCGCCGTCGTCGTCGGCGGAACCATCCCGCACGCCGACGTGCCCAAGCTGCTATCGGCCGGTGCCGCCGCGGTATTCCCCACCGGGACACCGCTCGACACGCTGGTGCGCGAGATCCGCGCGCTGACCGGCGATCCCGAACCAATGACAGAAACAGAGGAAACGTGCGCATCGGAGTGATGATCGGCGCCGAGCGCGGCGATATGGCTCGCAAGGTGCACAAGCTGGCCTCCGATATCGAATGGGCCGAATCCGCGGGTCTGGACACCGCGTGGATGCCGCAGGTGCCCGACGACTTCGACTGCCTGACCATGGTGTCGCTGATGGCCGCGCACAGCTCGCGTATCGAGCTCGGTACCGCGGTGGTGCCCCTGCAGGCCCAGCATCCGATCGCCCTTGCGCGCCAAGCGCTCTCGACGCATGCGGTGACCGGTGGACGGTTGGCGCTGGGCGTCGGGCCCTCGCACCACTGGATCGTCCGGGACATGCTCGGCCTGCCCTATGACAGGCCGGCCGCCTACACCCGCGACTACCTGCAGGTGCTCAACGCCGCCATCGCCGGCCCGGGAGCGGTTGACGTCGAGAACGATTCGTTCACGGTGCACAATCCGCTGGCGATCGGTGCCGACACCCCGATGCCGGTGCTGGTCGCCGCGCTGGGGCCGGTGATGCTGCAGCTTGCCGGTGAACTCGCCGACGGTACCGTGTTGTGGATGGCCGACGAGCGCGCGATCGGTGATCACATCGCGCCGAAGATCACCAAAGCCGCCGCGGATGCGGGGCGCCCCGCGCCGCGGATCGTCGCGGGTATCCCGGTATGCCTGTGTGCGCCTGCACAAGTCGACGAGGCCAAGGAGCGGGCCAACCGCATCCTGGGGGAGGCGGAGGTGTCGCCCAACTACCAGCGCCTGCTCGAACGCGGCGATGCCCGCGATGTCGGCGATCTATGTGCGGCCGGCGACGAGGGGGAGATCCTGGCCCGGATGCGACGATTCGCCGACGCCGGCGTGACCGATCTGTCGGTGCGGCTGCTGCCCATCGGCGACAACCGGGACGAGCTCGTCGCCTCCAAGCGTCGAACCCGTGAGATGATCGCCGCGCTCGCGACGGAGTTGCGGTGACGGGCGGCGGACCGCTGGCGGGGATACGGATCCTCGAGGTCGGCACCATGCTGGCCGGCCCGTACGCCACCATGCTGCTCGCCGATCTCGGCGCCGACGTCACCAAGATCGAGCCCCGCGGCGGCGAGATCTCCCGCGGCGTCGGCCCCAGCTACTTCGCCAGCCTGAACCGCAACAAGTCCAGCATCTGTCTGGACCTGAATTCGCAAAGCGGACAGCAACACCTGGGCGACCTGGTGTCGCAATCCCACGCGCTGCTGGTGAACCTGAAACCGTCGGCGATCCGCCGGCTGGGCCTCACCTATGACGCGTTGCGGCGGCACAACGAGCGGATCGTCTGCGTGGCGATCACCGGCTTCGGCCTGCACGGCGGCGACGACCCGGCGTTCGACTACGTGGTGCAGGCGGGCGTCGGCACCGCCGCGCTGACCGGCGACCCGGACGGCCCGCCGACGCTGCCGGGGTACTCGTCGGCCGACAACTCCACCGGAATGTGCGCGGCGTTGGGGCTTTTGGCCAAGATCATCTCCGGTACCGGCGGACAGGTGGATGTGTCGCTGCGCGACGTGATGCTGTCGCAGCTGAACTATCACGCCTCCGCCTACCTCAACGACGGTGTCGAGCCGCAGCGGCGGCCGCACGGCGCGCACTCGTATTACGTGCCGGCTCAGCTGTTTCCGACCGCCGACGGATACCTGGCGCTGTTCATCACGCACGACGGCTTCTGGAAGTCCTTTGCCGCCGAGGCGGGCATCGGCGGTTTCGAGACCATGGCGGAGCGGGTGGCCCGCCGCGACGAGGTGCTTGCCGTCGTCACGGCGATGCTGGCGACCGACAGCGCGGCCGGCTGGGAACGACGGCTGCGTCCGCTCGGCGTTCCCGCGGCGGCCGTAAGGACGCTGCCCGAGGCGTTGAAGGCGACACCGGAAGCGGTTGTGACGGCGGGCGATTTCCGTCTTGTCGGCAGTCCGATCAACGTCTCCGGCTATCAGCCCGAATACCGTCCGCCGCCGGAGCTGAGCGACGGCTGACCGTTCGACTGTGAACACCGGGCTTCGAGCGTGCATCCAGGGCGTCGAAATCGTCGAAAATGCCGCCGCCAGTTCACTTTCGAAGCCGTGAGCTCACGCTCGAAGCCACCAGCTCACACCCTAGCCGCGCTGCTCGGTTGTCACCTCGAGCAGTCGCGGGATCGGCGCCGGATCCAGCTGCAGGGCGTCGGACATGTGCAGCTGGCCGGCGTTGGCGATCATGTTGTCCAAGATGGCCTGCAGGTCGTCGCCCTCGAGCTCGTAGATGGCGACATACGGACCCTGCCCGTCGACCGGACGCAGCCGGCGCGCCGCGACGATTCCGTCGAGCGTCAGCAGCTCGGGTATGTGAACTTCGTCGTACCAGGTGTTGTACTCCTGCTCGCGATCGGGCGAACTGGGCACACTCTCCACGAGCATGATTCCCTTGGCCATCGTCGCCGCCTCTCCTGTGACTACTCGTAGCGCACCGTGATCGAATCCGAGTCGGGCACGCCCTGGCACGTCAGAATGTAGCCCTCGGCCACCTCGTCTTCGTCGAGGGCGTCGTTCACGCGCATGGTCACGTGGCCCTCCTCGAGCCTGGCCATGCAGGTGCCGCAGTTGCCGGCCTCGCAGCTGAACGGCGGCTCCAGGCCGGCCCGTCGCGCGGTTTCCAACAACGTCTCGCCGGGCACCAGCGGGACCGACACCTTCTTACGATCGAGGTGGATCGTCACCGTGCCGGCCTCGGCGCCGTTTACCGGATCTGTCACCCGTCGGGTCTCCTCGATGGTCCGGGTGACCGCCACCATGACCGCCCCCTTCCGTACTTGCGTTCTTCAGTATAGAGAATACTATTCTCGCTAGGCGATAGCATCTTCTCACGCCAGACTGCTGGAAGGACGGGACGTGACCGAGCCGCCCGCGCTCGTGTTCGAGGAACGGCGATTCACCCTGCCGCAGCTCGATGCGCTGGCCGCCGGGCTGGCCCGAACCCTGGATCGGATCAACGTCGCTGCAGGTGAGCGAGTTGCGCTGATGGCGTCCAACCGGCCGGAATTCGTCGCCGCCCTGCTCGCGATCTGGCGGCTGGGCGCGGTGGCGGTGCTGATCAGCCCGGCGTGGAAGCGCCACGAGGTCGACCATGCGCTGGCGCTGACCGGTCCGGCCCACGCCGTCGGGGACCATCCCGTGCTGGCCGGTTTGATGCCGATGTTGCACCTCGACGAACCCGTCGCCGCCGCGGAGCCGACGTCGTGTTCGGTGCCGCCGAAGGGCGACGCGGTCCTCGTCTTCAGCTCCGGCACCACCGGCCTGCCGAAGGCCGTCCGGCACACCCACGCGTCGTTGGGCGTGGCGATGCAGCAGTGGCGCGACGCGCTGCGGCTGACCCGGGACGACCGCATCCAGATCGCGACGCCGCCCTCACACATCCTGGGCCTGCTCAACATCCTCACGGCCCTGCAGATTCGCGCGTGGATGCGGTTGCATCGCCGCTTCGACATCGATCAGATCCTGCGCCACATCGAAAGCGACCGCATCACAATCGAAATGGCGGTCGCCCCCATCGCGCTGGCCATCGCCTCGCATCCCGGCCTCGAGTCCTACGACCTGTCCTCGCTGCGCTTCATCATGTGGGGCGCGACGCCGGTCAGCGCCAACGTCGCCGAGGCCGTGACCCGGCGGACCGGCGTCGGGTGGGTGCCCGCGTACGGGACCACGGAGCTGCCCGTCATCGCGTGCAATCCGCTCGACGGGGCCCGCCTCGACGCGGTCGGGCGCCCCGTGCCGGGTGTCGACCTGCGGGTGGTCTCGCTGGAGACCGGCCAGCCGGTGGGCGCGGGCGAGGTCGGCGAGATCCACGCGCGATCGATGTCGCTGATGGCCGGCTATCTGCCGGACGAGGCGACCGGCGAGGCGATGTGCGACGGCTGGTACCGGACCGGGGACGTCGGCTGGCTCGACGCCGACGGCTGGCTGCGGATCACCGATCGTCTCAAGGAGATGATCAAGGTGCGCGGCTTTCAGGTCGCGCCGGCCGAGATCGAGACGGTGCTGCACGGCCATCCCGCCGTCGAGGATTGCGCGGTGTTCGGGGTTCCCGACGGGATCAACGGCGAAGCGATCGTCGCCGCGGTGGCGGCGCGCGCACCGGTTGATGCCGCCGACCTCATCGCCAGCGTGGACGAGAGGCTAGCGTCCTACAAACACCTGAGCCGGATCGTGTTCGTGCCCGATATCCCTCGCCTGCCCTCGGGCAAGGTGCTGCGGCGAGTGCTGAAGGAGCGCTATGGATGTACGTCTGACAGCTGAACAGCGGCAACTGCGTGACGCCGCCGCCAAGCTGGCCGACGACCTGGGCCCCGGGGCGGTGCAGGATCTCGATGACCAGAGTCGAATCACGCGGTTGGACAAGCAGATTGAGATGACCGGCTGGCGAGAGTTGCGATCCGACGGGGCATCCGGCGTCGAAGTTGCCATCGTCGCCGAGGAATTCGGCCGCCGACTCGTCGACGCACCGTTCCTCGGACCGATGCTGGCCGACGATCTGGCGCGGTACCTCGGTGCCGAGAGCGAGGGCTTGACCGTCGCAGTGGACGACCGGGTGATCGACGCCCGGGGCGCTCAGCGCGCCCTCTCGCTCTCTAACACTACGATCCTCGCGGCCGATGTCGGTGATGTCCGGACCGGAGCCGACTTGACCCGCGCCGAGGCGAGCACGGCGGGGTCGCCGGTGACGCTCGGTGAGGTATCCGCCGACGTCGCCGCGCGGTGGCGCGCGCTGGCGCTGGTCACCACGACGGCGGACCTGGTCGGAATCGCCCGGGGCGCCCATGCCGTCGCGGTCGACTACGCGAAGATCCGCGAGCAGTACGGCAAGCAGATCGGCTCCTACCAGGCCATCGCCCATTTGTTGGCCGAAAGCCTTGCCCTGATTGAAGGTTCGGTGAGCGTGTTGCGCCATGCCGCGTGGGCGGTAGACGAGCTGACGCCCGCCGAAGCCATTCGAGCCGCTCAGGTCGCAAAGGTCTATTGCGCGCGCGCCACCCGAACCGTCTGCGAGACTGCCGTGCAGGTGCATGGCGGCATCGGCAATACCTGGGAGTGCGTGGTGCACGTCTACCTGCGGCGCGCGTTGACATCGACCGAGCTGTGGCCGGTAACGCTGAAGGAGATCGACCTTGGACTTTCGTGACTCAGACCAGGAGGCCGCTTTCCGGGAGCGGCTGCGATCGTGGCTTTCCGTGCACGCCAAGGAGTTTGCCGGCTCCGGTGACGAGTATTGGGTGCGCATGGCCGACTGGCATCGCGCCCTCTACGAGGGTGGCTTCTTCGGCCTGTCCTGGCCCCGCGACTGGGGCGGGCAGGACCTGCCGCCGGTGTACGACGTCATCGTCGACGAGGAGCTGGTGCGCGCCGGTGCCCCGCCGCGCCCCAGCGTCGGCTATCTGGTACACGGCATCGGCAGGCACGGCAGCGACGAGCTGCGCAAGCGCTTCCTGCCCGGCATCATCAGCGGCACCGAGCGCTGGTGTCAGGGTTTCAGCGAGCCGGGAGCCGGATCGGATCTGGCCTCGCTGACCACCACCGCCACCCGTGACGGCGACAACTACGTGGTGCACGGGCACAAGATCTGGACCAGCTACTCCGACGTCGCGGACTGGTGTTTGCTGCTGGCCCGCACCGACCCGGAGGCCAAACGCCACCGCGGCATTTCGGCGTTCGTGATCGCGATGAAACAGCCTGGCGTGCAACAGCGCCCGCTGCGCATGATGAACGGGGTCACCAACGAATTCGGCCAGGTGTTCTTCGACGGCGCAGCCGTGCCGGCGGATCGGATGGTCGGCGCTCCCGGTGACGGCTGGGCGGTCGCCATGACCGTCGTCGGGCACGAGCGCGAGCCATCCACGCTGGGCTACGCGGCCAGATACGGCAAGCTCGTCCGAGAGTTGTTGGCGCGCAACGACGGCCCGGTGCCCGACGAGCTGGCGTGGGCGGCCGTCGGGTCGGAGATGCTGACGCATCACGTCCGGCGGCGACTATCCGAACAACTGGACGGGGTGTCGCACGGGCCCGAGGGCTCGCTCGACAAGCTGCTGATGACCTGGGTCGAACAATCCGTGGGGCACGCCGCGCTGGCCGTCACGGGCACCCGCGATCCCGATCTGCTCAGCGCCTATTTGTACAGTCGTGCGCAGAGCGTCATGGGCGGGACATCACAGATACAGAAGAACATCATCGCTTCGCGAATCCTGGGATTGGGAGTCTGAATGTACCACATGCCAGCCGAAATCGACGTCCGTGCCGACGGTGCACTGCGCATCATCACGCTGAACCGGCCCGACTCGCTCAACTCCGTCAACGACGACCTGCACGTAGGGCTCGCGCGGCTGTGGCAGCGGCTGACCGACGACCACACGGCCCGCGCCGCGGTGATCACCGGGGCCGGCAGAGCGTTTTCGGCCGGCGGCGATTTCTCGTATCTCAAGGAACTGTCGGCCGACGCCGATCTGCGCGCCAAGACCATCCGGGACGGCCGCGAGATCGTGCTGGGCATGGCGCGGTGCCGAATTCCGGTGGTGGCCGCGGTGAATGGCCCGGCCGTCGGGCTGGGCTGCAGCCTGGTCGCGCTGAGCGACATCGTCTACATCGCCGAAGACGCCTACCTCGCCGACCCGCACGTGCAGGTGGGTTTGGTGGCCGCCGACGGGGGACCGCTGACCTGGCCGCTGCACATCAGCCTGCTGCTGGCCAAGGAGTACGCGCTGACCGGCACCCGGATCGGCGCGCAGCGCGCCGTCGAACTCGGCCTGGCCAACCACGTGGTAGCCGACCCGGTCGCGGAGGCAATTGCTTGCGCCAAAAAGATTCTCGAGCTACCCCAGCAAGCCGTGGAAAGCACCAAGCGGGTGCTCAACATCCATCTGGAGCGGGCGGTCCTGGCCAGCCTGGACTATGCGCTGTCGGCCGAAAGCCAGTCGTTCGTAACCGAGGACTTCCGGTCGATCGTCACCAAGCTGGCGGCGGGCAAGAACTGATCAGTCATGCGGGCGCAGGAACTCGCGCATCACCTGATCGAACCGGTCCGGCTCCTCGATGAACGGCATGTGGGCGCTCGACTCGAACAACTCGAATTGCGAACCCGCTATGCGCCGGTGGATTTCCCACGCGTGTTCGGGCACGCACTCGTCGAACCTGCCCGCAAGCACCAACGTCGGCAAGGCGATTTCTGATAGCCGGTCGAACACGTCCCAGCTGCGGATGGTCCCGACGATGTGAAAGTCGCTGGGCCCGAACATCGTTTCGAAGACCTCGGCTCCCATGTTCCGGAACGCTTCCTCGAGTTCTCTGGGCCAGGGACGGACCCGGCACAGATAGGTTTCGTTCCACGTCCTGATCGCCGCCTGATAGTCGGCCGCGTGCGTGGTGCCGGCGGCCTCGTGACGGTCGATGGCGGATTGGGTCGCCGGGTCCAGCTCGGACTTCAACCGGGCGACCATCTGTGCGAATTGCGGTATGGACGCGATGCTGTTCGAGATGGTGAGGCTGACGGCTCCCGACGTCACGTCTAGCACATATTGTTGCGCGAGCATCCCGCCCCACGAGTTGCCGAAGACGTGAAAGCGGTTCAGCCCCAAGGCTCGGACCACGGCGTCCATTTCGGCCACCGAGCGTTCCATCGTCCAAAGCTCTGGGTCGGAAGGGGATTCGGAGTTCCCGCAGCCGAGTTGGTCCCAGAAGATGACCTCGCGCTCGTCGGCCAAGCGTTCCAGCGCCCGCAAGTAGTTGTGCGGTAAACCCGGCCCGCCGTGAACCACGAGCAGCGGGAGACCGGCCCCGCCGCCGACGCGGTTGAACCAGACGTTCCCGCCCGGGACCGCGATACGCCCCTGAGTCATGCACCTACCATCGCAAATCCACACGCTTGCCGCCTCGCACCGCTCCTTGCAACTCTGACTCTCAAAATGAGAGAATAGTGTTCTCATGAATGTGCGGATTGGCTTCCGGGCCCCGCAACGCGCTCGCTGAACTGGAGAGAACCGTGCCTGAAGCCGTCATCGTGTCCGCCCTGCGCACCCCGATCGGCACCGCCCGAAAGGGAACGCTGCGCGACACCAGCGCATTTGACCTCGCGAATCACGTCGTCTCCGAGGCCGCCGCGACGCTGGACACCGCGCAGGTCGACGACGTGATCCTGGGCGAGGGCCTCTACGGCGGCGGGGTGCTGGCCCGCCACGCGGCCATCACGGCGGGCCTGCCGCAGGTGCCCGGTTTGGCCAACAACCGGCACTGCGCGGCCGGGCAGGCGGCGGTGCAGAGCGCGGCGGCAAGCGTGCGGGCCGGGATGGATCAGCTCGTCATCGCCGGGGGTGTGAACTCGGCGTCGACGTCGCCGCGCTCACGCATGCAACTGGACGGCGAGTGGGTCGACTGGTTCCCGCCGACGCACCCGGACCGTCCCGACGCGCCCAACCTCGACATGTCGATCACCGTGGGGTGGAACGCCGCGGTCAAGGCGGGCGTGAGCCGCGAGGAGATGGACGCGTGGGCGCTGCGGTCGCACCGCAACGCCATCGCCGCGATCGATGAGGGCCGCTTCAAAGAGGAGATCGTGCCGATCGAGACGCCGCATGGATTGTTTTCGGTCGACGAGCATCCCCGTCGGGACACCAGCATGGAGAAGTTGGCCGCGCTCAAGCCCCTGCATCCGGAGATCGAGGGCTTTTCGATCACCGCCGGCAACGCCTGCGGCGCCAACGACGGTGCCGCGGCGTTGACCATCGCCAGCGACCGGCTCGGGTTAGCCGCGCTCGCCACGGTGCGGTCCTGGGCGTCCGTCGGCGTCGACCCGGCGATCACCGGCTTGGCGCCGGTCGAGGCGATCCCGAAAGCCCTAGGGCGTGCGGGGCTTTCGATCTCTGATGTGGACCTGTTCGAAATCAACGAGGCATTCGCCGCGATGTGCGTGGCCACCGTCAAGATCCTCGATCTCGACCCGGACAAGGTCAACGTCAGCGGCAGCGGCTGTTCGCTGGGGCACCCGGTGGCGGCGACCGGAGCCAGGATGCTGGTCACCCTGGTGCACGAATTGCGCCGCCGCGGCGGCGGAATCGGGGTTGCGGCCATGTGTGCGGGCGGCGGGATGGGCTCCGCGACGGTCATCGAGGTCGCTGCTCCATAATGCCCCAATGACCATCGCCGACCTGATCACCGGAGCCCGCAACGGGTCTCCGCGGGCGGCGGGTCGGCTACTCAGTCTGGTCGAGGGCGAGCGCCGCGACGAGGTGCTGGCAAACATCGGGTCCGCGCCGGCGTTCGCGGGCCCCGTCATCGGCATCACCGGACCGCCGGGCGCGGGTAAGTCGACGACGATCGCGGCCCTGGTCGGCGCCTACCGTGAGCGCGGCCGCCGCGTGGCCGTGCTGGCCGTGGACCCGTCGTCGCCGTTCAGTGGCGGTGCGCTGCTCGGAGATCGAATTCGAATGGCCGCGCATATCAACGACTCCGACGTATTGATCCGCTCGGTGGCGACGCGTGGCCATCTCGGGGGCCTGGCCGCCGCCGTTCCGGCGGCCATCCGCCTGCTGGGGGCGATCGGTTACGACGTGGTCATGCTCGAGACGGTGGGGGTGGGGCAGTCGGAGATCGAGATCGCCGCCGTGGCCGACCCGACCATCGTCATCCTGAATCCCGGAGCGGGCGACGCCGTGCAGGCCGCCAAGGCGGGCGTGTTGGAGGTCGCCGACATCGTGGTGGTCAACAAGGCCGACCGCGACGGCGCCGAACAGACCATACGGGACCTGCGGGCTGAGACCAAGGCCCCGATCGTCAGCCTCGTCGCCGCTCGCGGGGAAGGGATTTCGGAACTGGTGGCCGTCATCGACGACCATCACCGCAGCGACAGCCGCGAGCGCCGGCTGGCCCGCGCCCGAGCGCAGATCCTGTCGTTGGCGCAAACGCGGCTGCGCACCCGGCCGGATCTCGATCGCCTCGCCGAGGCGGTGGTCGACGGGCGCGACGATCCGTACACGGCGGCCGAACGACTGCTGTCCCCGACGGATCAACAGGATTGAAGCTGCCGAAGGAGTAGTGGTGCGAACCGTCCACATCGAAACGATCCTGCCGACCGACGCCGACCGGGTGTGGTCGGCGATGCTGTCACCGGTCACCTTTCTCTATGTGTGCAAGGGCCTGCTTGGCTTTCCGGCATTGTCGGGACGCTCGGAGAATCTGCGCCTGGGCGAGCGCGGCACGGGATGGCTGTTCGCCTTCCATCTGATACCGGCCTACCGGCACACGATCGAAATCGTCGAGGTGGACCAGGACCGCAAGACGGTACGCACCCACGAGCACGGCGGCCTCCTCAAGGCGTGGAACCACACGCTGCACGTCGAACCGATCGACGAGCGTTCGAGTCGCTACAGCGACACCGTCGACATCGATGCCGGAGCCGCGACTCCCTTCGTCGCGGCGCTCGCGAAGGGGATCTATCGCTACCGGCATCGGCGTTGGCGCAAACTCGTGCGTCGGCACATGTTGCCCGAAGGCCCCGCGTACGCAAGTTAATTCGTCCACCGCGCCGAAAGTGAACTCACTGCGAAAACTGGCCAGATCCTTCGCAACAGCTTCACGTTCGGCGCAAGGCGGAGGCACTGCGTCCGAAAATGCTTGGACCGCCGGCCGCGTTGGCTACTAGCGTGTCCACCGTGAGCCTTGACGCCGTCGCCTTTAGTCAGCAGTGGGCAGAAGCATGGAATGCCCACGACGTGGAGTCGGTCCTTGAGCACTTTCACAACGACGTGGTGTTCACTTCACCGGTTGCGGCCAAGCTCTTGCCGGACACGGCGGGGATTGTGCACGGCAAGGCTGCGCTGCGTCGCTACTGGACCCAGGCGTTGCAGCAGACTCCCAACCTCCGCTTCGACATCGAAGGCGTCTATCAGGGAATCGACACCATCGCCATCGTGTACCGCAACCAAGAGGATGCGCTGGTCTGCGAAGTCTTGCGGTTCAGCGGCGACCTTGTGATCGAAGGCCACGGTACGTATCTCGTAGGCTAGCCTCCCGCGGCGCCGAACGTGAAACTGTTGCGAAAATTGGCCAGATCCTTCGCAACGGTTTCACGTTCGGCGAAGGCAAGGCGCAAGACACAGCTATTGGAGGTCGACGGACTTGCCAGTGGCGGCCGCATGTCCGGCCCGGTAACCAAAAACCATTGCCGGGCCGAGGGTTCCGCCTGCACCGCCGTACGCCCGGCCGGTCGCGCCGGCCATCGCGTTGCCCGCGGCGAACAATCCGGTGATCGGCTCGCCGTTGACGTGCAGCACGCGGCCGTCCGGGTCGGTGCGCGGTCCGCCCTTGGTGCCCATCGCGCCGATGCATACCGGCACCGCGTAGTAGGGCGCGGTGTCGATCGGGCCCAGCGTCTTGCCGGCCAGCGTGGTGGCGCTGTCGTCGCCCCAGTAGCCGTCGTATGCGCTCGATCCGCGGCCGAAGTCGGGATCGGCGCCCGCGGCCACGTGCTGGTTCCATTCCCGGACCGTGCGGGTGAGGCCGTCGGCGTCGATGCCCGTCTTGGTGGCCAGCTCGGCGAGGTCGGCCGACTCGCAGAACCAGTCCGGAACCGGTTGTCCGGGAGCAACACCCAGGAATCCGTAGCGCTGCAGGTGCACCGAGTCGAAGACGATCCAGCCGCGGTCGTTCACGTATCCGCCGCGGGGGTCGAGGTAGTGGAAGGCGCCGGCCATCGAGTTGTAATCGCATGCCTCGTTGACGAACCGGCGGCCGGCCGCGTTGACGATGATGCTCCTCGGCCGGGTGCGCTCCAGGCGCACGCTGCGGCTGCGCGGCTTGCCGTCGATGGTGTCGCCGGGGATTTGCACGATCGGCACCCACCACGCCTCGCCCATGTTGCCCAGCTCCGCGCCGACAGCCATCGCCATGCGCAACCCGTCCCCGGTGTTGTTCGGCGGGGAGACCGCCCCGTGCATCGGTCCGCGTAAAAATGCCTGTGCCAGAACGGGATCCCACTCGAAGCCGCCAGTGCCCAGGACGACGCCGCGGCGGGCACGCACGCTCACGCTGCGTCCCGGCAGGGCCACCCGAACCCCGGTGACCTCCCCGCCCTCGCCCACGAGTTGCTCGGCGCGCGCGTTCACCTGCGGTGTCACCCCGGCATCCAGCAGCCCCTTCAGCAGCCCCGCGATCAGCGCGGTGCCGGCCACGCACAGATGGCTGGTCCGCTCGTCGATGGCCGCGTGCAACCGGGCCCGCGTCTCGGCATCGAAGCCGACGTTGGACCAATCGGCGGGAAACAACGTGATCCGGGTGGCCCATTCGCCCAATTGCGCGAGATCGAACGGGACCGCGCTGAGCGATCGGCCGCCCGTAGGTTGTCCTCCCGGCAGCTCCGGCTGGTAATCGGGAAAGCCGGTGGCGATCTCGAAGCGCAGACCGCTGTGCGCCTCGACGAAGTCGAGCATCGCCGGGCCGGTGCGCACGAACGTCTCGACCAGAACGTCGTCCATCGAGCCAAGGGACTGCGCGCGCAGATAGCGCAACGCGTCCGCTATCGTCAATTCCCCGTCGGGAGAACGGTTATGGGCCGGGATCCACACGATGCCGCCCGACACCGCGGTGGTCCCGCCGACGGTCGGTGCCTTCTCGAAGACGGCGACGGATGCGCCGGCGGCGGCCGCAGACAGCGCGGCGGTGAGTCCGGCTCCGCCGCTGCCGAGCACGACGACATCGACTTCGGAGTCCCAAGGCATGGACTGATATCCCTTCAGCTCAGTAGCTCGGACAATTGCTTGGCGGCCCTGATGACCGCATCCTTACCTCGCATCACCACATCCTCACGATGGGAAATGAGGTTGATACACGTTGGCGGGGACGGCGTTTGGCGGTGGACCGGCACCGCGAGGCCGTAGGTGTTGGGCTCGATCTCCGCGTACGTCGTCACCCAGCCGCGCTGCCGAGTGCGGGCGACCAGATCCCGTTCGCCGGGGCGCGGGGGCATGCTCGCGAGCAAGGCGATCCCGGCCGCGCCGCGGTCCAACGGATATCGGCTGCCCTCGTGGAAGGACAGCTGGTAGGCCACATGGCTCGGCACGATCACCGCGACCGCCACCTGCTGGTCACCCTCGGCGACGAGCAACGACACCGTGGTGCCGAGATCGTCGGCCAGCGCGCGCAGCGCCGGCAGACTCAGTTGGCGCACGTTGCGGTCGAAGGACGCGCCGAGCACCGCCAGGCCGGCGGCCGGCCGGTACCGCCCGTCCTCTCCCTTGGCCACCAACCGGAATTGGGTAAGCGTCGAAAGCAGGCGATACGCGATGGTGCGGTGCACTCCGACCTGGTCGGCGAGCTGCTGCACGGTGAGCCCGGCCGGGGAATCGGCCACCATCTGCAGCGCCGTCAGGCCCCTGGCCAGGGTTTGCGAGCCGGTGCCAGAACCCGTCACAGCCTTGACAGACCTCCATGCGAGAGCGAAGCTCTAATATATAACGCACATCAATGTGCGATATTAGCACAATGCAAGGCTACCGGCGGAGAGGAACCGTGGCGGAGTTCGAGAGCATATGGAGCGATCTCCAGGGCGTCGCGTTTTCGCAGGGTTACCTCATGGCCGGAGGGGCCGGCGGAATCCGCACCCGCTACCTGCGTGCCGGCGATCCCGGCCAGCCGGTGCTGCTGCTGCTGCACGGCTCCGGGGGGCACGCGGAGGCCTACGTCCGCAACCTGGCGGCGCACGCCGAGTATTTCTGGACCTGGGCGATCGACATGCTCGGGCACGGATACACCGACAAGCCGGGCCACCCGCTGGAAGTCCACCACTACGTCGAGCACCTGATGGCCGTGCTGCGCACCATCGGCGTCGATCGCGCCAGCATCAGCGGCGAGTCGCTGGGCGGCTGGGTGGCCGCTCGTGCCGCCGTCGACCATCCGGACGTGGTCGACCGGCTGGTCCTCAACACCGCCGGTGGCTCCCAGGCCGATCCCGCTGTGATGCAACGGATCATCACGTTGTCCATGGCCGCCGCCGAGGATCCGACGTGGGAGACAGTCCAGGCCCGCATCAAATGGTTGATGGCCGACAAGTCCAAGGATTACGACGACCTGGTCGCCAGCCGCCAGCGGATCTATCGCCAACCGGGATTCGTCGCGGCGATGCGCGACATCATGGCATTGCAAGACACCGAGATTCGGGCGCGCAACATACTCGGCCCCGCGGAATACGGGTCGATCACCGCGCCGACGTTGGTGTTGTGGACCAGCGACGACCCGACCGCCGACGTGACCGAAGGGCGCCGCATCGCGTCGATGATCCCCGATGCGCGCTTCGAGGTGATGCCCGGCTGTGGCCACTGGCCCCAGTACGAGGACGCCAAGACCTTCAACCGCCTGCACCTCGACTTCCTGCTGGGGCGCTGATGGAGGTCGACGTTGTGGTCGTCGGCGCCGGGCCGGTCGGGTTGACGTTAGCCAATATCCTTGGCCTGCAGGGAGTCAGCACGCTCTTGGTCGAGGAGCGGGACACGCTCATCGACTACCCGCGCGGGGTGGGGCTGGACGACGAGGCTCTGCGCACGTTCCAGTCGATAGGCCTGGTCGACCGCGTCCTGCCGCACACCGTGCCTAACCAGATTCTGCGTTTCGTCGACGCCAAGCGCCGGGTGCTTGCCGAAATGGCCCCGCCCGACGCGCGTTTCGGCTGGCCCAAACGCAACGGCTTCGTGCAGCCGCTCGTCGACGCCGAATTGCTCGTCGGCCTGGACAGATTCGAGCATGTCGAGGTGTGGTGGGCCCGCCCGATGGTGGCCTGCGCGCAAGACGACGACGGGGTGACCGTGGAGCTCGGCGGCGACGGCGACACCTCGACCGTGCGGGCGCGTTACGTCGTCGGGTGCGACGGCGGCCGCAGCATGACCCGGCGAATGATGGACGTCTCCTTCGACGGAACGACGTCGCCGACCCGCTGGCTGGTCGTCGACATCGCCAACGACCCGCTGGGGCACCCGAACAGCGAGGTCGGCGCCGACCCCGAACGCCCGTACGCCTCGATCTCGATCGCGCACGGAATTCGCCGCTTCGAGTTCATGATTCACGCCGACGAGTCCGACGAGCAGGCCGAGGACCCGGCCTTCCTGACCCGGATGCTGGCGCGCATGGTGCCGCACCCCGACCGGGTCGACGTGATCCGGCGGCGCGTCTACACCCACCATTCCCGGATCGCCGGCGCATTCCGCAGGGGCCGGCTATTGCTGGCCGGCGACGCCGCGCATCTGATGCCGGTGTGGCAGGGGCAGGGCTACAACAGCGGCATCCGGGACGCGGCCAACCTCGGCTGGAAGCTCGCGGCGGTGGTCAACGGCCAGGCCGCCGACGCGTTGCTCGACACCTACGACGTCGAGCGCCGCAAGCACGCGCGGGCGATGATCGACCTTTCCACCATGGTCGGTCGCGTGATCTCGCCGACGAACCGGCGGGTGGCGACGGCGCGAGACCTGCTCGTGCGATCCGCGTCAATTGTGCCCTCGCTCAAGCGATATGTGCTGGAGATGCGGTTCAAGCCGATGCCGCGTTACGAGCAGGGCGCGGTTGTACACAACGCGCCGCGCCGGGCCGAATCGCCGGTCGGCACCCTGTTCACCCAGCCCCGCGTGGATACCCGTAGCCAGCACAACATCCTGCTGGACGACGTGCTGGGAAATTGGTTCGCGGTGCTGTGCTGGAACAACAACCCGCGCGAGATCCTCGGCGAAAAGTCGTTCGCGGCGTGGAAAGCCATGGGAGCGAGGTTCATTGCGCTGCGGCCCTCGACTCAGCTGCACTGGACCGGGCACGACGACCCCGATGTCGTGGTCGTCGGCGACCCATCCGGCGACGTCAAATCCTGGTTCGACACGCACCCGGAATCGGTGGTGTTCCTGCGGCCCGATCGGTGCGTCGCGGGCGCCTGCATCGCCCAGCGCGCGCCCGAGCTGAGCAAAGCCCTCTTCGATGCCCTCGCGCTCGCCCCGGGAGGGGGTGATCGCCGAAGTGGCTCTGGCTCTGTGCTGTATGTCCCACAGTCCGCTCCTGAATCTTCCGGGGCCGTCGCGGGACCTGCTTGACGACGTCGAGGGCGCGATCGCGCGGGCGCGCGCGTTCGTCGAAGATTACGACCCCGAGCTCGTGGTCATCTTCTCACCCGATCACTACAACGGGTTCTTCTACAAGGTGATGCCGCCGTTCTGTATCGGCCTGAGCGCCAACGGTGTTGGCGATTACGGCACCCACGCCGGTCCCCTGAATGTGCCCGAGGAGCTGGCAACCGAATGCGCGAAGACCGTGCTCGCCGCGGGCGTCGACGTCGCCGTCTCGGCCAGCATGGACGTCGACCACGGCACCGTCCAACCGCTGGAGCGGCTCTTCGGTGACGCCACCGCGCGGCCGACGATACCGGTCTTTGTCAACGCGATCGCGGTGCCGTTGGGGCCGCTGCATCGCTGCCGCGCGCTCGGTGCCGCCGTCGGCGCCTATCTGGCGACACTGGACAAGCGGGTCCTGGTGATCGGATCCGGCGGGCTCTCGCACAGCCCTCCGGTGCCGACACTGGCGACCGCACCCCCGGCGGTCCTGGAACGGATCGTGCACGGCCGGCCGATGACGCCCGAGCAGCGGCAGGACCGGCAGGCGACCGTGATCGACGCGGCCAAGAACTTCGCCGCGGGCGAAAGCGACCTGCAGCCGCTCAACCCGGCGTGGGATCATCGCTTCCTCGAGATCATCGACGCGGGGCGGCTGGACGACCTCGATCAGTGGTCGAACTCGTTCGTGGTGCACGAGGGCGGCGGGTCGGCGCATGAAATCAGAACGTGGGTGGCGGCTTTCGCCGCCCTGGAATCGGCGGGGCCGTACCAGACCGTGATGCGCTACTACAAGCCGGCCGCCGAGCTGATCGCCGGCTTCGCCATCAGGACGGCGACGCCGCAATGACCGACGGGGGCTTCGATCACGTTGTCGACGTGCTGATCGTCGGATCCGGTGGTGGCGGCATGACCGCCGCCCTCACCGCGCACGCCTGCGGGCTGGACACGCTGGTGGTGGAAAAGTCGTCCCACTTCGGCGGTTCCACCGCCCTGTCCGGCGGTGGCATCTGGGTGCCCGGCGCGCCCGCACAGCGCAGGGAGGGCTACGTGCCCGACCCCGAAGCCGTCGTCGAATACCTGCGCAGGATCACCGACGGCCTGGTCAGCGAGGCGCGCATCCGGCAGTACGTCGAGTCGGCGCCCCGGATGCTGGAGTTCCTCGAACAGCTGTCCGGATGGCTTGAGTTCGTCTGGAAGCCCGGCTATGCCGACTACTACCCGGAGTTGCCCGGCGGCTCCGAACTCGGCAGCACGATCAACGTTCCGCCCATCGACCTGCGCGAATTGGGGCCCGACGAGGACAAGCTGCTCAAGCCGCTGGCGCTCGCGCCCAAGGGAATCTGGCTGGGCCCCAAGGAGCTTCGGACCTTCTATCGGATCAGGCAGTCGTGGGCCGGCAAAGGGGTCCTGCTGAAGTTGATCTGGCGCATGGTCAGGGCGAGGGTGTTCGACGAGCGGATGGCGGCGATCGGACAGTCACTGGCGGCGCGGCTGTGGCTGGCGATGCGGGAGCGCGGCATCCCGCTGTGGCTGGACTCGCCGATGGTCGAGCTGCTCACCGATGCCGACGGATCGGTGACCGGAGTGGTGCTGCAGCGACACGGCGTCAAGCAGCGGATCGGCGCCCACCGGGGCGTCATCCTGGCTTCCGGGGGCTTCGATCACGACCTTGCCTGGCGCAAAGAACAGCTACCCGTCGTGGACCAGGACTGGAGCTTCGGCAACCCCGCGTCCATCGGCGACGGCATCCGCGCCGGCCAAAAAGTAGGTGCGGCAACCGATCTCCTCGACGAGGCGTGGTGGTTCCCGGCGATCCAATGGCCCGACCGCCGCATGCAATTCATGCTCAACGAACGGATGATGCCCGCGCAGTTCATCGTCAACGGCGAAGGCCAGCGCTTCATCAACGAGGCGGCGCCGTACATGGACTTCGGCCACGCCATGATCGACGGCCAAAAATCCGGTGTCACCCACATCCCGTGCTGGCTCATCACCGACCACAGGTCCTGGAACCGCTATGTCATCGGCGGCCACCTGCCGCTGCCCAAAATCCCAGGGGCGCCGGTGCCCACGGGGCGCAAGGTCCCGCCGGCCTGGCTGGAATCCGGCGTGGTCAAGGCGGCGATGAGCTGGGACGAGATGGCGACCAAGATCGGCGTGCCGGCGCGCCAACTCATAGAAACGGCAACGCGTTTCAACGAACTCGCCCGCAAGGGGCACGACGACGACTTCAACCGCGGGGACAGCGTCTACGACAACTACTACGGCGACCCGACGTTGCCCAACCCGAATCTGTACCCGCTGACGGGTCCGCCGTACTACGCGTTCCGAATCGTGCTCGGCGACCTCGGGACGTCGGGCGGCCTGCGCACCGACGAATACGCGCGGGTGCTGCGGTCCGACGACACCGTCGTGCGGGGACTCTACGCGGTCGGAAACACCGCCGCGCCGGTGATGGGCCGCAGCTATGCCGGCGCCGGGGCGACGATCGGCCCGGCGATGACCTTCGGCTTCGTCGCGGCCAAACACCTTGCCGCCCAACCAGCCACCCGAACCGTTAATTCTCATAGGAGGTAACGATGAAAATCTCGCTGTTCTACGAGTTCGCCCTGCCCCGCCCGTGGCAGCCCGACGACGAACGCGTCCTGCTGCAGGAATGCCTCGACGAGGTCGAGGCCGCCGACAAGGCCGGGTTCTCGACGGTCTGGCTCACCGAGCACCACTTCCTCGAGGAGTACTGCCACTCCACCGCGCCGGAGATATTCCTGGCCGCGGCCAGCCAGCGGACCAAGAACATCCGGCTGGGGTTCGGGATCATGCACCTTCCGCCCGCGGTGAATCACCCGGCCCGGGTGGCCGAGCGCATCGCCACCCTGGACCTGCTCTCCAACGGGCGCGTCGAATTCGGCACCGGGGAATCCTCCTCGGTCGGTGAGCTCGGCGGATTCAACATCGACCCCGCCGACAAGCGCGCCCAATGGGAAGAGGCCCTCGAGGTCGCTATCCGATGCATGATCGAGGAACCCTTCGCGGGGTTCAAGGGCGAGCACATCCAGATGCCCGCCCGCAACGTCATTCCCAAGCCGATGCAAAAGCCGCACCCCCCGGTCTGGGTGGCCTGCACCCGGCCGGCCAGCGTGCAGATGGCGGCCCAAAAAGCCATCGGTGCTTTGAGTTTCGCGTACACGGGCCCCGGCCCGCTGACCGAGCGGGTCAACGGCTATTACAAGGAGTTCGAGGAGAACGGTGTCCCGATCACCCCGCAGATCAACCCGAACATCCTCGCGATCGGCGGCGACCTGTCGATGATGGTCGCCAAGACCGACGATGAGGCGCTCAAACGGCTCGGGCAGGGCGGCGGCTTCTTCTCGTTCGGCATCATGCACTACTACATGACCGGCATTCACACCCCCGGGCGGACCGGAGTGTGGAAGCGCTACCTCGAAGAGGTCGAGAAGGACCCGACGCTGGCGTACGGCCCCGGACGCGGCGCGATCGGCTCTCCGGCCACCGTCCGCGAGTTTCTGCGCGGCTACGAAGACAGCGGCGTCGATGAGATCATCCTGCTGCTCAACCCGCGCAGCCACGAGGGCACCATGGAATCGATCGAGTTGATGGGCAAAGAGGTGCTGCCCGAGTTCATCGAACGTCACGAAAAGGCGGTGGCCGACAAGGCCGCGCGGTTGGCACCCGTCATCGAGAAGGTGGAGGCGCGGCGCCCCGAATCGACGGCACCGCAATTCGACGAAAACTACTCCTTCGGTGGCCTGCCGACCGGGCGCGGCGGTAAGTTCACCGCCAGCGAGATCCCCGAAGCCATGGCGGAGATCAACGAGGGGCGTGTCCAGGCGGCGCGGCGCGCCAAGGAGCAGGAGCAGGGCAAGTGATGCCGGAAGCGGGTTGAGTGTTGAGTCAGATCGACGAGCTCTGGCGCTACGACGGCCGGCGCGCGGTCGTGACCGGTTGTGCGTCGGGCATCGGCGAACACGTGGTGCGCCAGCTCACCGACCTCGGCGCCGACGTCGTCGGTCTGGACAAACACCGGCCGGCCTTCGAAATCAACGACTTTCACGAGGTCGACCTCGCCGACCCGGGATCGATCGATCGCGCCGCGGCGTCCATCGGCGGGCGGGTCGACGCGCTGTTCAACGTCGCCGGTGTCTCTTCGGGGGTCGGCGATCCGCCGCTAGTCGTCGCGATCAACTTCCTCGGCCTGCGGCATTTCACCGAGGCACTGATTCCCCGGATGGCCGAGGGGTCGGCCATCGTGAGCGTGTCCTCCCTGGCGGCGGCCGGATACCGGGAACACCTGCGCGACGTGGCGCCGCTGCTGAATACCGCGACGATGCAAGAGGGCATCGACTGGTGCCACGATCACCCCGACGAGCTGACCGGCGGCGGCTACCAACTGTCCAAGGAGGCGGTCATCCTCTACACCATGCGAAGCGCCACACCGCTGGGCGCGCGGGGCATCCGCATCAACTGCACCGGCCCCGGGGTCACCGAGACGCCGATCCTCGACCAGCTGCGGACCGCGTACGGGCAGGGTTTTCTCGACGACATCCCCAAGCCGTTGAGGCGCGTCGCCGGCGCCGCCGAACAGGCGTCGGTTCTGCTGTTCCTGAATAGCCGTGCAGCCAGCTACATCTCGGGCCAAGTCGTCTGGGTCGACGGCGGAAACGTCGGCGCTGCGATCGCCCGTGAACTCGAGGAGGGAAGGGCCCCGTGGCCAGCGTGACCGAATTCCGACAGGTCGCCCGCGACGTCTCCAACTGGGGGCGATGGGGAAGCGACGACGAGCTGGGCACGCTGAACTTCATCACGCCGGACAAGGTTGCTCAAGCCGCCAGCCTGGTCCGGCACGGCAAGGTATTTCCGCTCGGGGTGGACTTCGGGGCGTCGGGACCGCAGGGCGCCTTCGAGTTCCGCCACAACCCGGTGCACGTCATGACGATCGACGGCGGCGATGTGAACACACTGGCCAGGTACGGGCCCGGGTGGGCGCGTAACCCGTTGGCGCAGCAGCTGAGTCAATACATGGCGGAAAACCCGTTCCGCTTCAACGACGACATGATCATCATGCCGCTGCAGGCCGCCACCCAGTGGGATGCGTTGTCCCACGTCTACTACGACGACAAGCTCTACAACGGTTTCCCGGCGGGGTCGGTGACCAGCATGGGCGCCTACCACTGCGGCATCGACAAGGTCGACGGCAAGGGCATCACCTCGCGCGGGGTGCTGCTGGACCTGGTTCGCCACCGCGGCGCGGAGGTCTTCCTCGAACCCGGCAACCCGATCACACCGGAGGAACTCGACGACGTGGTTCGCGCCCAAGGGGTGACGATCGGGCGCGGCGACATCGTGCTGATCCGAACCGGTTGGTGGACAAGGTTTCTGCAGACCGGCAACAAGATGGAGGGCTACTCCGGGTTGGACTGGCGATGCGCCTCGTGGCTGCACGACCATGAGGTCGCCGCGGTCGCCGCCGACAACCTGCAGGTCGAGGACCTGGTGTCCGGCGTCGACGGGGTCTTCCTGCCGCTGCATTTACTGTGCCTGCGCGACATGGGGCTGATGTTCGGCGAGTACTGGGACCTCACCGCGCTGGCCGATGACTGCGCTGCCGACGGCGTGTACGAATTCCAGCTCACCGCACCACCTTTGAGGGTTGTCGGCGCCGTCGGGTCGCCGGTGAATCCGATCGCGATCAAGTGATGCACCGCAAGACCACGCTGGTCGACGGGCTGGCCACCAGCTACCTCGAAGCCGGCGCCGGCGACCCGGTGGTGCTGCTGCACGGCGGCGAGTT
Source organism: Mycobacterium sp. 663a-19 (assembly GCF_035616495.1). Lineage (NCBI taxonomy): Bacteria > Bacillati > Actinomycetota > Actinomycetes > Mycobacteriales > Mycobacteriaceae > Mycobacterium > Mycobacterium sp. 663a-19. The sequence continues at coordinate 211,917 of NZ_JAPJAV010000001.1, forward strand.
CGGCGCCAGCGCCGAGCTCGGCTGGGAACGCAACATCGCCGCGCTGGCTGATCGCTATCGCGTGTTGGCCCTCGACCAGCTGGGGTTCGGGCAGTCGGCGAAGGTAATCGACTTCGTCGACGGCCGCGGCATGCGGATCCGACACGTGGCGCGCTTCTGCGAGGCGCTCGGCATCGACTCGGCGCACTTCGTCGGCAACTCGATGGGTGCCATCAACCTGCTCACCGACGCCACGTCGGATGCGCCGCTGCTGCCGATCCGCAGCCTGGTGATCATCTGCGGGGGTGGGGAAATCCAGCAGAACCGACACTTCGAGGCGCTACAGCAGTACGACGCGACCGTGCCGGCGATGCGGCGCATCGTCGAGGCGCTGTTCCACGACCCGGGCTATCCGGCCGACGACGACTATGTGCGCCGCCGCCACGAGTCGAGCACCGCGCCCGGGGCCTGGGAGGCCGTGGCCGCCGCCCGGTTTCGTCGCCCGGGCGCCGCGCCGTCCCCGACTCCGCCGGCGGCGCGGGCCTACGAGCGCATCGATGTGCCGACGCTGGTGGTCGAGGGGGGAGACGACAAGCTCCTTCCGCCCGGCTGGGCGGCTCAGATCGCCAAGCAGATCGACGGCGCCCGCTCGGCGGTGATCGGCAACGCGGGTCACTGCCCGCAGATCGAACAGCCGGCGGCGGTCAACGAGTTGCTGCTGGACTTCCTGGCGACGGTAGGTCAGAAAACATAGTCCAGGCGGGTCTGCATCCCGGCCTCTTGATGGTAGGTGTTGTGGCAGTGCAGCATCCACGATCCGGGGTTGTCGGCGACCAGAACGGCGAGAACCTTCTGCTTCGGCAGGACGATCACCGTGTCTTTGCGCGCGCCGGGGCTGCCGTCGGCCTTGATCAGCTGGAAGGTGTGCCCATGTAGATGTATTGGGTGATACATCGCGGTCGTGTTGTCGAACGTGATGGTGGGCCGCTGGCCCTCTCGGATCTGCAGGGGATCCGTCTTGCTGTAGGGCTCGCCGTTGATCGTCCAGTTGTACTGGATCATGTTGCCGCCCAATGTGACCGGAAGGTCCAGGCCGGGTTCCGGGCGACCGAGGTTGGCGGGTGTGGTGGCGGTGAACATGTCGATGGTGCCCACGCGCTTTGTCAGTTCGGCCGGTTGAAATCCCGGGTCGGATTGGCTGCCGGCTCCAGTGGAGAGGAACGCGCGCGCCAGGGCGCCCTTGCCCTCCGCGAGCGCGACCAGAGGGAAGACGCCGTCGGCGGCGGTCACGATGACGTCGTAGCGTTCGGCCATGCCGATCAGCAGGGCGTCGACCTGCCTGGGCACCACGGGGTAACCGTCGGTGTGGGTGACCGTCATCGAGTGGCCGGCCAGCGCGACGCGGAAGGCGGTGTCGGAGCCGGTGTTGATGAAGCGGATCCGGATTCGCTGCCCCGGCTTGGCGCTGAAAGTGACCGGGGCCGCGGGAATTCGGCCATTGATCAGATAGTACGGGTAGGCGATGTCGCCCGAGTCGCCGCCAAGCAGGTCGCTCCTGCCGACGCCGGCCGGTGGCGCCTCGGTCGTCGAAGTCGCCGGGGCCGAAGTCGAGGTCGTTTCGGAGGTCGAAGTTGTAGGTGTTGTCGAGGTCGTCTCTGTCGTGGTGGGCGCACTGGACTTGGGTGGGTTGTTCGGGCTCGTGAGTTCGTTGTAGAGCTGTTGCGGGGACTTTCCGACGCCGTCGGTCCAATCGTCAAGCACGACAATCCATTCGGCGTCGTAGTTGCTTTCGGTTGGATCGTCGACGATGACCGGCAGGTAAAGCCCCATGTCGGCGTCCAGCCCGGTGTGCGGATGGGCCCAATAGGTACCCGGCGTCGGGACGGAGAACCGGTAGGTAAAGTCTTGGCCCGCAGCGATGTTGGGGGTCGCGGGTGCGGCCCCGTCCATGTCGTTGCACAGGGCAATCCCGTGCCAGTGCACCGATGTCGGGTGGTCGAGCCGGTTCGAGACCGTGACGACCAGCTCGTCACCGATGCGGGCCCGGATCAGCGGTCCGGGAATGGAATTGCCGTAGGCCAGTGTATGGACGACGGGTCCGCCCAAGTCGATCTGCGCCGGCTGCGGGGCCAGGCTCGCGGTGACGGTGCGCCCGCTGTGCGGGCGGGCCGCCTCGGCCGCGGCGATGGCGGCGGCCATTTGAGCGGCGCTGCCCGTTGCATGAGGCTTCGATTGGCCGCAGGCGGCCAGTGTCAGGCCGCCGGCGATCCCGGCGGCAATGAAGCCGCGCCTGGTGAGCTGCGTCGTCTCGAAGGGGACCCCGCTCGTGGGCAGTTCGGGCATCGATCGCTCCTTGTTGTCGGTCAAACCGTCCCCGGCGCCCTTTTACCGTGCTCGGGTGGCAGCCGGAACGCAACTATTCGGATGCGTTGTTATCGGGCGCGCTGGTAGATCTGCTCAGCAGGCGTCGAGGCGACGCCTAGTTCGGCCGCGACCGCGTCGACCGCCTGACGGGCGATGTCGAGGTCCACCCGGCCATCGGAGGTGAAGTATGGACCAATGTAGTTCTGGTAGTGGCGTTGCGCCTCATCGCGCGTCAGCCGGTTCAGAAACGACGCAATGTAATCGATGGCCAACTCGGGTCTCTCGGCAATCGTCTGCAGGGCGCGCCGGTTGGCCCGCACTACCGCTTGCAACGCCGAGCTGTCGGTCTCGATACTGGCCGCATCCACCGCTACTCCGACAGTGGGAATCTGGAAGTGGTCTCCCACCCAGGCCAGCACGTGAAAGCCTTCCTCGTCGGCGACCTGTTCGGGTGCCAGGGTGCTGCCGACATAGGCCGCGTCAATCGAGTTATCTCGGAGCTTCCGCAGATCCATTTGGTAGTCACCCGGGGACCGCGCCACACACTCGAGGTCGCGGTCGGGGTCAAGACCGTGCCGGCGTAACACGATCCGTGCGAAGCATCCAGGGGCTGTGTGCGCTGCGTGTACCGCCAGCCGCCGTCCCCGAAGGTCCGCCATGGATGTCACCCCGGTGCCGCCGAGAAACCAGAACAGTGGACGATGGGTATTCACGCTCAGCACCGTCCATTCGATGCCATCGGTCAAGCGCGATAACAGGGCCCGGCCGAGACCGATCGTCGCACAGGAGCGCAGACGCTCTGTGTCCCAGCCGATTCCGTCCCTGACGGCGACGTGTACACCTTCAGCTTCGAAGTAGCCCTCCTGGTCGGCAACATAAGCGACCAGCTCTTCGTGAATACCGCGCCCGACATAGGCCAGGTCGATCGTGTGCATGGCGCGTTCAGTCCATCGCGAGGCCGCCGTTGACCGGCAGATAGTGTCCGGTGGTGAAACCAGAGTCCTCACTTGCCAAGAACGCTATCGTGTGGGCCACCTCGTCCGGCGTTACCAGCCGTCCCATCGGTGCACTCTCTGCGAGCTGACGCATCCGCTCCGACGTGAGTTGCCCGGTCACCGTTGTTCCACTCACGGTGGCCGGTGCGACGAGGTTGGCGGTTATCCCGTGCGGCGCCAGCTCGAGTGCGATGAATCGAACGAACTGGTCCAAGGCAGCCTTCGCCGTGCCCAGCGCGATCATTCCATCGCGGGGACGCCGGGACAGCCCGGTAGTGAGATAAATCAATCGGCCATAACCGCGGGAAATCATATCCGGCACAACGGCTTTCGTCAGCATATATGCAGCGTGCAGCTCCGCGTTCACCTTGCCGCCGAGCTGTTCCCAAGTGAGCTCGGCGAATGAGGTGACGGCGAAAGGTATCAAGGCGTTGTGCACCAAGACGTCCACCCCGCCCCAGCGCTGCGTGATTTCGTCGGTCATGGCGGAGACATCACCGGAAGCGGTGACATCGGCCTGTATCGCGACGGCATCGCCGCCGGCCGAAGTGATGCCGGAGACCACCTCCTCCGCCTGCGCGCCGCTGGCGCGGTGGTTGACCACCACCCGAAACCCGCATTCGGCAAGAACCCGCGCGGTCGCCGCGCCGATGCCACGGCTGGCTCCAGTGATCATTGCGACCCGAGGCATCGGTGTTGACTCCACGTCAGGCTGACGGACGCCTACTGCGCACCGCTGAGAGTCCGGGAGGCCTTCCAGTCGCTGTAACGGGTGGGGTAGATCGTCAGGTTCTCGCTATCGAGGGGAACGATGGTGTGCTCGTCCAGCCTGGTACCGAAGTAGCGGGCCGTGGGGTCGCCCACCACCTGGCGCGGATCGCCGGAAGCGGCGAGCGCGGTCCGGATGAAGTCGTCCATGCCGAGTTTTTCGGGGCCGGCGATATTGGTGAAGCCGTTGGTCGGATTGCTGATCGTCGCGCCGGTGACGGCCGTGGCGACGTCCTTGGCGGCGATGGGCTGGAACGCCCCGTCCGGCAGGAGGACCGTGTTGCCGTCGGTCGCGGAATCGGCTATGGCGTCGACGAATTCGAAGAACTGAGTCGCGCGCACGATCGAATAAGGGGAGCCGGATTCCTCGATCAGCTTCTCCTGGGCAACCTTGGCACGCATGTAGCCGCTGTCCGGGGCACGGTCGGCACCCACGATCGAGAGCGCAACGTGGTGCTGCACGCCGGCGTTCCGTTCCGCGGCGAGAAGGTTTCTGGTCGACGTCGTGAAAAACTGCATCACGGGTTCGTCGTCGAAGGAGGGCGAGTTGGACACGTCCACCACCGTGTGCACTCCCGCCACCGCTTCGGCGAGTCCTTCGCCGGTGACGCTGTTGACACCCGAGCGCGGTGAGGCCGGGATCGCCTCGTGTCCCAGCTCGGTCAGGTTGGCGACGACCTGCGATCCGATCAGTCCGCTGCCGCCGATGACCAACACCTTCATGATGGAGCCCTCCCCGAGATAGCCGATGAATTGGCCCTCTCATCATTGCGCTCATTCCCGGCGACCGGAACCCCGCAAGAGCGTCCGCGATCTTAAATCAACTGCTTGACTTAACATAGCCAATGCCGATTAACTCGTCGCGTGGTCAACGAACTGGCGGGCAAAGTCGCCATCGTCACCGGCGGTGCGTCCGGCCTCGGCCGGGCCACGGTCGAGCGATTCGTCGCCGAGGGCGCGCGCGTCGTCATCGCCGACGTCGAAGAGGACGGGGGCGAAGCCCTGGCGCGCGAGCTGGGCGCCGACGCCCTGTTTCGCCGCACCGACGTCTCCGATCCCGAGCAGGTCGGGGCGCTGGTGGCTGCCACCGTCGAGAAGTTCGGCGGCCTGCACGTCATGGTCAACAACGCCGGAGTGCCGAGCGCCATGCACCGCCGATTCCTCGACGACGACCTGGCCGATTTCCACCGCGTCATGGCGGTCAATCTGCTGGGCGTGATGGCCGGAACCCGAGATGCGGCCCGCCACATGGCCGCCCACGGCGGGGGATCCATCATCAACATGACCTCGATCGGCGGAATCCAGGCCGGCGGCGGCGTGATGACCTATCGCGCATCCAAAGCCGCGGTCATCCAGTTCACCAAGTCCGCGGCAATCGAGTTGGCGCACTATGAGATTCGGGTCAACGCGATCGCGCCGGGCAACATTCCCACGCCGATTGTGTCGAAGTCGGCGCTGGACGTGGATCCCGAGCAGCTCGCGCGGTTCGAGGCGCAGATTCGCCAGACGATGCGGGAGGACCGCCCGCTGAAACGCGAGGGCACCCCCGACGACATCGCCGAGGCGGCGTTGTATTTCGCCACCGACCGGTCGCGCTACGTCACCGGGACCGTGCTGCCGGTGGACGGCGGAACGGTCGCCGGCAAGCCGATCCGCCGCCGGAGCGACTCAGGCAAGTCTGATTGAAAAGCTTTGCAGGTTACCTGCTTCGGACGGTCGACATCTGCTGCCACGACGCGTCAACGATCAGCATCTGGCCACTCGCCTCGCCACTCGTCCAATGTCGCCAACACCTCAGGAGTGGATACCGCCGACGGCCGCCGGCCGGTGCGGGCCAGCCACTGCGCGACCGGCGGCCGCGCGGCCAACCGGGCGGCCGTCCTGCGCAGCAACTCGGGAACGGTGGTCCCTTCATACCCGGCGCGGCGCACCAACGCGGCGTACACCGCGTCGTCGATGCCGCGGATCTGGATCGTCTTAGGCATATTGCATGTTCGCATGCGCAGATCCATGAACCGATGCGCGTTTCGATGCGGCCGTGTTAAATCAAGCGCTTGACTTAAAACGGCGGAGGCGGTTGACTGGTGCAATGACCACGGCAGGCAGGGCCGTTCGCACAGAGCGGGCCAGCTCCACCCAGGAGGCGATCCTGGCGGCGGCCGAGCGGCTGTACGCCGAGCACGGCATGTTCGCCGTGTCGAATCGCCAGGTCAGCGAGGCCGCCGGGCAGGGCAACAACGCGGCGGTGGGCTATCACTTCGGCACTAAGGCCGACCTGGTGCGCGCCATCGAGCAGAAGCACCGCGGCCCCGTCGAACAGCTTCGCGAACAAATGGTGGCCGAGCTGCTGGACTCCGGCGGGCCGGCGGACATGCGGGACTGGGTGGCCTGCCTGGTGCGCCCGCTCACCGACCATCTGGCGGACCTGGGTAATCCCACCTGGTACGCGCGCTTCGCGGCCCAGGCGATGACCGATCCGGCCTACTACAACATCATCGTCAAGGGTGCGCTCAGCTCACCGTCACTGGTTCAGGTTGTCGACGGCATCAACAGCTGCCTGCCCAACCTGCCGGCCGAGGTGCGGTTCGAACGCAACATCATGGCCCGCAACCTGCTGATGCACACCTGCGCCGACCGGGAACGCGCGCTGGCGGCCGGTTCGACCATGCACCAAACCTCCTGGCGGGGCGCGGCATCCGGCCTCATCGACGCAATCGTGGGGCTGTGGCTGGCGCCCGTCACGCCGAACGAATGAAAAGCGTCGCGATGAAAGTGACTGTCGACCAAAGCATTTGCGCATCCTCGGGCAACTGTGTCATGAACGCGCCGGAGGTTTTCGACCAGCGCGACGAGGACGGCGTTGTCGTCCTACTCACCGAGCACCCGTCTGCCGAGCAGGCCGAGGGCGCACGCAAGGCCGCCGCCGCCTGCCCCGCGCAGGCCATCCACGTCGAGGAATGAAATGTCGGACACGCTGACAGGCACCGAAAACCAAGCCACCGCCGAGATTCCGGAGTACCCGATGGCCAGGCGGGCGAGCTGCCCCTTCGCCCCGCCCCCGGACGTCATGGCGCTGGCGGCGAGCAAGCCGCTGTCGCGGGTCCGGATCTGGGACGGCAGCACACCGTGGCTCATCACGGGCTACGAGGAAGTGCGCGAGCTGTTTTCGGATTCCCGGGTCAGCGTCGACGACCGGGTGCCCGGATTCCCGCACTGGAACGCGGGCATGTTGTCCACGGTGCACAAGCGCCCGCGATCGGTCTTCACCTCCGACGGCGAGGAGCACACCCGGTTCCGGCGGATGCTGTCCAAGCCGTTCACGTTCAAGCGGGTGGAAGGTCTGCGCCCGACCATCCAGCAGATCACCGACGACCACATCGACGCGATGCTGGCCGGCCCGCAGCCCGCCGACATCGTCACCGCGCTGGCGTTGCCCGTGCCGTCGCTGGTGATCAGCCAGCTGCTCGGGGTGCCCTACGAGGACGCCGACATGTTCCAGCATCACGCCAACGTCGGGCTGGCGCGCTATGCGACCGGCGAGGACACCGTCAAGGGCGCGATTAGCCTGCACAAGTACCTGGCCCGGCTGGTCGAGGCCAAGATGGAAAACCCGGCCGAGGACGCCGTGTCCGACCTTGCCGAACGGGTCAAGGCCGGCGAGCTCAGCGTCAAGGAGGCCGCGCAACTGGGCACCGGATTGCTGATCGCCGGGCACGAGACCACCTCGAACATGATCGGCCTGGGTGTGCTTGCGCTGCTGCAGAATCCGGAGCAGCTGGCCGTCATTCGCGACGCCGAAGACCCGAAGGTGATCGCAAGCTCCGTCGAGGAGCTGCTGCGCTACCTCAGCATCATCCAGAACGGTCAGCGCCGCGTCGCGCTCGAAGATATCCCCATCGCGGGAGAGGTCATTCGTGCCGGGGAAGGCATCATCATCGACCTGGCACCGGCCAACTGGGATTCAAGCGTCTTCCCCGAGCCGGACCGGCTGTATCTGCACCGCGCGGGTGCCGACCGCAATGTGGCGTTCGGTTACGGCCGACATCAGTGCGTGGGCCAGCAGCTTGCCCGCGCGGAGCTGCAAATCGTCTACCGCACGCTGTTCCGTCGCGTCCCGACGCTGGCGCTGGCGGTCGACATCGAGGACATCCCGTTCAAGCACGACCGGCTCGCCTACGGCGTGTACGAATTGCCGGTGACATGGTAGCCCAGCCGATCCGAATGGAGGGTCAACGATGACGACTCAATCAGGCACCATTTCGCTCTACCCGCCCGAAGGCTTTGGCGCACCTAAGGATCGCCGCGGGCACGCCGGCGGCGCCAACGTGGGTCTGCCCGAAGGGACCGTGGTCTTTTCCGCCGACAACCACATTTCCCTGGCCGCCGACATCTTCTACGAACGCTTCCCTGAGGACCTCAAGGAGAAGGCGCCGCGGATCTGGTACGAGGACGGCGCCTACCAGGTCGGGCGCAAGGGACAGTCGTTCCTGCCGGGCGACTTCAGCGCGGTGCTGATGCAGTACGACGACCTGCCCGGCGCCGCGAGCACCAACATCGAGGCCCGGATCCAGGAGTTGCACGACGACGGCGTCGACAAGGAGCTGGCGTTCCCCAACGCGGTGCTGGCGCTCTTCCACTACCCGGACAAGAAGCTGCGCGAACTCGCCTTCCGCATCTACAACGAATACATCGCCGAGCTGCAGGAGCGCTCGGCCGGCCATTTCTACGGCGCCGGGCTGATCAACTGGTGGGACCCACAGGGCACGCGGCGAACGCTGGACGAGCTGAAATCGTTGGGGCTCACGACCTTCCTGATGCCGCTGAACCCGGGCAAGGACGACGACGGCAACCCGATCGACTACGCCAGCACGTCGATGAGCGCGGTCTGGGACGAGATCGAGGCCTCCGGCCTGCCGCTCTCCCACCACATCGGCGAGACGCCACCGAAGAGCCCCTGCGAGTTCAACAGCGTGGTCGTCGGGATGATGATCAACATCGACGGGTTCCGGGAGACGTTCTCCAAGTACATCTTCGGTGGCATCCTCGACCGGCACCCGCGGCTGCGGATCGGCTGGTTCGAGGGCGGCATCTCCTGGGTGCCGTGGGCGCTGCAGGACGCCGAGCACCTGGTGGCGTCCTATCAGCACATGTTCAATCGGCCGCTGGAGCACGACGTACGCCACTACTGGGACAACCACATGAGCGCCTCCTTCATGGTCGACCCGCTGGGCCTGCAGCTGATCGACAGGATCGGCGTGGACAAGGTGATGTGGTCCAGCGACTATCCGCACAACGAGAGCACTTACGGCTATTCGGAGAAGTCGCTGGCGGCCGTCGTCGATGCGGTCGGGCCGGCCGACGCGGCGCGGATCGTCAGCGGAAACATCACGAATTTCCTTGGGCTGTAATGACAACATTCGCGCAGGCGGACGCCGGCACCGATATCGGCCTGGTGATTCCCGAGACCCCCGACCTCGCCCGGATGCGTCGCGAGACCGGGGCCCGGCTCCGGTCGGCGATGGCCGAACGCGGCGCCGACGCGATGATCCTGCTGGGCAACAACGCCGTGGTGTACGCCACCGGGATCAGCTGGCCGCTGGGCGACGCCGGGCTGTCCTACGTCGAGCGACCGGTGGCCGTGGTGCTGGCCGACGACGAGTGGCCGCACCTGTTCCAGCCGTTCCGCGAGGGCGCAGCGCAGGAATCCGACCTGCCCGCCGATCACCTGCACGGGCCCGTCTACCTCGAATTCGACGAGGGCATACGGAATTTCGCGCGTGTGCTGGCCGACTTGATCCCGGCCGGGGCCGCCGTCGCCGTCGATGAATGCACCGGCGCCATGTCCCGGGCGGGAAAGCTGTTGTTTCCCAGCGGTCCTCCGGCCGACGCTGCGGCCATCGTCGGGGCTGCCAAAGCGATCAAGACGCCCGACGAGCTGTCCTGCATGCGCACCGCCATCCGAATCACCGACGAGGCGATGGTGGAGGTCCACAAGCGCCTGGCGCCCGGGATCCGCCAGATCGACCTGTCCGCAAGCTTTTTGCGCCGGGCCTTCGAGCTGGGCGCCACGGCCAGCATGCTCGAACCGATCTGGCAGGTGATGCCGCCGAGCAAGGCCGAAGGCGTGTGGACCACGCACGGTGACCTGGCGTTGCCGCTGCTTTCCACCGAGCGCGAACTCGCCGAGGGCGACGTGCTGTGGACCGACGTCAGCATCACCTACCACGGCTACTGCTCGGACTTCGGGCGCACCTGGATCGTCGGGCGCGATCCCTCGCCGCGGCAGCAGGCGCAGTTCAACCGCTGGTTCGACATCATGACCGCCGTGCTGGGCGTCGCCCGCGCCGGGGTCACCGCCGCCGACCTGGGCAGGGCCGCGACCGAGGCCAACGGCGGCAGCAAGCCCTGGCTGCCGCACTTCTACCTCGGCCACGGCATCGGTGTCAACGCCGCCGAAATGCCGATGATCGGAACCGATCTCGGCCAGGAGTTCGACGAGAAGTTCGTCCTGCAGCCCGGGATGGTGCTGGTCCTCGAGCCGGTGGTGTGGGAGGACGGCACCGGCGGCTATCGCAGCGAAGAGGTCTTGGTGATCACCGAGGGAGGCTGGATCCGGTTGACCGACTACCCCTATGACCCCTATGGCCACTGAAGTCCTGCCCGACGCTCGGGCGCTGCGCCTGGGGCGACGGCAGCGCGCGCTGGACCAGATGGCCGAAGACGATCTCGACGTCCTGGTCCTCGGCCGCCAGGCCAACGTCCGCTACGTCTCCGGCACGCCGCAGCTGTGGGTGGCCGGCACCCGGCCGTTCGGCCCGACCTGCGTGCTGGTGCGCGAAACGGGCGCCGTTCACCTGCTCAGCACCTGGGACGAGGGCGTGCCCGACGACATCCCGCACGAGAACCTGTACGGCATCTCGTGGAATCCGGTCAACACGATGGCGGCGCTGCAGCGCATCGACGGTGCGGCCGCGGCCCGGCGGGTCGGAACCGATGCGCTCTCACCGGCTTTCGCGCAGCTGCTGCCGACCGCCTTTCCGAACGCCGAGCTGGTCGACGGGGAACTCGCCATGCGCGCCGCCCGGCGCGTCAAGACGGCCGAGGAGGTGGCCGCCCTTCGCGACGCGATCGCGGTGGCGGAGGCGGGCCTGGCCGCCGCGGTTTCCGAGCTGCGGCCGGGGGTCAGCGAGCAGATGCTGGCCGGCGTGCTGCTGGAGGCCGTGGCGGCCGGCGGGGTGAGCACACCGTCGAATCAGGATGTCGCGTGGGTGACCTCGCGTGAGCACCCCTGGCGACGGGTAAACGGTGACGGCCGCATCGCGGACGGGGACCTGGTCGCCCTTTCGGCCGGGGTGCTGGCCGGCGGTTACATCGGTGAGGTGGGGCGGACCTGGCCCGTTGGGACGGTCCCGGGCGCCCCAGCGCTGTATCAGCGCTGGAACACCCTGTGGGACAAGCTGTTAGCGGCGTGCCAGCCGGGGGCCGCGGCCGGCGAACTGCTGGCCGCCTACCGGGCCGCGGGCGAGCCGGCGCCGCCGATGCCGGTGGCCCGCGGCCTGGGCATGGGCTTCGACCCGCCCGTCGTCTCCCAGCACCTGCCCGAAACCGCAGCGGACGAGCGCCTGGAGCCGGGCATGGTGCTGGCCGTGACGGGCTACGTCTGGGAAGCGGGAGTCGGCGCGGTCTTCGGACGCGAGGCGGTCCTGATCACCGCCGACGGTCCCGAGGTGCTCACCCGCAGTCCGTCGTGGCAGGCATGAGTGCGGCAACCCTCGCCTGAGCCGCAGGCGCCGCCGCTGGCCGGTTACACGGTGGTCGACCTGTCCACCGGAATCGCGGGCGCCTATTGCACCAAGTTGCTCGCCGACGGCGGTGCCACCATCGTCAAAGTCGAGCCGCCGCAGGGTGATCCGCTGCGGCGCTGGTCGGCCTCCGGTGCCGCAATCCAGGCGGGGGACGACGGGGCGTTGTTCAGCTTTTTGGCCGGATCCAAGCACAGCGTCGTCGCCGACCCCGAAGCCGAGGGCGATGTCGCGATGGTCCACCGGCTGCTGGCCGCGGCCGACGCGGCGGTCTGGTCCGGGGGTTCCGAACTGGCCGAGCGCCAGGACTTCACGCCCGCGGCGCTGCACCGGGCGCACCCCCACCTGATCGTCGCCTCGATCACCCCGTTCGGGCTGGACGGCCCCTGGCGGGACCGGGCCGCAACCGAATTCACGTTGCAGGCATGGTCGGGTGGGATCGTCGGGCTCGGCCGCGGATTGCCGGAGCGGGCACCGGTGTACATCGGCGGGCAGGTCGGGGAATACATGGCCGGCGCCTACGCGAGCGCCGCGATCCTGGCGGCGCGGTTCGGCCGCGGCTCGGGAGGACACGGGGAACTCATCGACCTGTCGATGCTGGAGACCCAAATCCTGTGCCTGACCTATTACCCGGTCACCTACTTCGAAATGCTCGGCCGTCCTTGGCGGGACGCGCGCCGCCTCACGGTGCCTGGCGTGGCCCAGGCGAAGGACGGCCTGGTCGACCTCGGCTGCGGCACCGCGCAGCAGTGGTTCGACCTGTGCGCGATGGTGGGCCACCCGGAATGGATCGACGAGCGATCGCCGCTGACCATCACCGAGCAGGCCAACATCCATGCCGAGGACATCTACAAATGGGTCGAGGCCAACACGGTCGACGAGATCCGTGAGCTCGCAACGGCATTCCGGATTCCCAATGCGCCGGTGGCCAACGGCGCCAACATCACGTCGCTGGACCACTTCGTCGAGCGCGGCTCGTTCGTGCGCAATCCCCGCGACGGCTTCCGGCAGCCGGGCCATCCCTACCGGATGCGGCCCGCGCGGCTTCGCCCGCCCGGCCCCGCACCGCGACTGGGCGAGCACACCGCGCATTACCGGGCCGCGGGTGTGCGGCCGCGCCCCGCGCCGACAGGTCTGTCGCGCTCAAACCAGCTGCCGTTCAACGGTATTAGGGTGCTGGACATGACCACGTTCTGGGCGGGTCCTTGCTGCACCCACTTTCTGGCCATGCTCGGCGCCGACGTGGTGCACGTGGAATCCGCGCGCCGGCCCGACGGTACCCGGCTGATCGCCGGCGTGCCGGTCACCGAGGACCAGTGGTGGGAGAAGTCGCCGATCTACGCGGCGCTGAACACCAACAAGGAGGGCCTGACCCTCGACTTGCAAGGCCCGCGCGGGCAAGAGGTGTTGCGCCGGCTCATCGCGACGTGTGACGTGATCGTGGAGAACTTCACGCCGCGGGTGCTGGATCAGATCGGGCTGGATTTCGCTGCGGTTCAAGCCGTTCGGCCCGACGCGGTCATGTTGCGGATGCCCGGGTTCGGGCTCGACGGCCCGTGGCGCGACAATCCCGCGTTCGCCTATGCCATCGAGTCGGCCTCCGGGCTGAGTTGGCTGACCGGCTATCCCGACCGCCCGCCCTACGAGCCGTATTCGATCGGCGACCCAAACGCGGGTGTGCATGCGCTCAACGGCCTGCTGCTGGCGCTCGAACACCGCCGCCGCACCGGGGAGGGCGTGCTCGTCGAGGCCGCCATGGTCGACGCAGCACTCAGCGTTACGGCCGAACAGGTCATCGAGCACACCGCGTACGGGGCGCTGCTGCAGCGGGCGGGCAATCGGGGGCCCACCGCGGCGCCGCAGAACCTGTACCGCGCCGCGGATGTCGACGAGTTCGGCCGGCTCGACAGCTGGGTCGCCATAGCGGTGTCGAGCGACGAGCAGTGGCAAAGGCTGTGTGGTGCGCTCGGATCACCCTCCTGGGCAACCGATCCCGAGCTGGCGACGGAAGCCGGGCGGCGCGCACACCACGATCTGATCGACCAGCGGCTCGCCGCGTGGTGCGAGCACCGCGGCCGCGACGACATCGTCGCAACGCTGTGGGATGCCGGTGTGCCGGTGGCCAAGGTGATGCAGCCCCACCGCCAAACCGAGCTGGACCAGCTGGCGTTTCGGGGCTTCTTCGAAGAGGTCGATCACCCGGTGAACGGTCGGGCCAGGCTCAGCACCGTGCCGATGCGGTTCTCCGGCGGGCCCGCCGCGTTCCACGCGAATCCCGCGCCGCTGCTCGGGCAGCACAACCGCGAGTTGCTGACCGAGCTGGGCCTGACGCCGTCGGAGATCGCGGAGCTGGAATCCGACGGCATCATCGGCACGGCGCCGACCTAACGGTCGTTAGTGACGCCAGCCCTCGGCGGCCTGCTCGTCGAACGTGCGGTCGATGCGCTCGAACCTGCGGCGAACCGACGCGCGAGCCGCCTCGTGCGGAAGGACATACAGCCGGTTGGCCAGTATCGCGTCGGCCGTCAGGCGGGCGACGTCCTCGACGCCCAGGGTGTCGTCCTGCGCGGGGAGCGGCCCGAGCGAGCCCGTCACGTCGGGCGCCGACGAAAGCCCGTAGTCCGCGCCGCGGATCCGCTCGGAGTTGGAGACCAGCTTGGTTTCGACGACCATCGGGCACAGCACCGAGACACCAATGCCGGCGTCGCGAACCTCGCGGGCCAGCGTCTCGGCCAGGCCGACCACGCCGTACTTGGCGACGCCGTACGCGCCGAGGCCGGCGTTGGGCACCAGGCCGGCGAAGGACGCGGTGAAGGCGACGTGGCCGCCCTTGCCCTGCTCGAGCAGCCGCGGCAGGAACGCCTCGACGGCGTGGATCGAGCCCCACAGATCGATGTCGATCACCCAGCGCCAGTCGTCGTGCGTCATCTGCGCCAGCGGACCGGCCACCACGATGCCGGCGTTGCTGAAGACGACGTCGACCTGGCCCAGCAGGCGGAAGGCCTCGCCGGCGAGGTGGACCATCTCGTCGAGATACCGCACGTCGCACAGCACGCCGTGCGCCTCGAATCCGTCGCCGCGCAGCCGGGAAACGGCCTGTTCCAGCGTGGGCTTGTCGACGTCGGCCAGCACCACGCGGGCGCCGCGTCGGGCGAACTCGGTGGCGGTGGCCAATCCGATACCACTCGCACCGCCGGTGACGACCGCCCCGCGTCCCTCGAATCCGTCCATGGACGGAACCCTATTTCAGGCAGCTACCCGCGTCGACCGGCAGGGTGACACCCGTGATGTACCGGGATTCGTCCGAGGCGAGGAACAGCACCGCGTTGCTGATGTCGATGGGGTCCACCCACGGGATGGGCAGCGTGTGGAACATCTGGCAGATCGGGGCCATGTCGTCGGGGCCGGGGTTCTCCAGGTCCGGCCGGAACAGCTTCCAGGTCCCCTCGTTCATGATCATCGGTGTGCTGACGTGCGTGGGGTTGACGGTGTTGACGCGAATCATGTGCTGCCCCAACTCAACAGCGAACGACCGCATGATGCCCACCACGCCGTGCTTGGCGGCGACGTAGCTGCCGCAGTGGGGGTAGGCCTTCAGCCCGCCCACCGAGCTGGTCAAGATGATCGAGCCGCCCTTGCCGCCCGCGATCATGTGCGGCACACCGGCTTTCACCGACTTCCACACGCTCGACAGGTTCACGTCGATCATTTCCTGCCAGTCGTATTCGGAGGTCTTGTCCAGCGTGTCGCCGCCGTTGCCGATTCCCGCGTTGGCCACGATGATGTCCAGCCGGCCCAGCTGCTCCACCCCGCTGTCCACCGCGGCTTTCAGCGCGTCGTAATCGCGCACGTCGACTTCCGCGGTGAAGATCCTGCGGTTGAGGCCCTTGACCAGATCGGCGGTCTCGGCCAGGTCCTCGGGCGTCGACGCCGGGATGGTGGTGTTCTGCACGATCGGCTTACAGACGTCGACGGCGATGATGTCGGCGCCCTCTTCCGCCAACCGCACCGCGTGGCTGCGGCCCTGACCGCGCGCCGCCCCGGTGATGAAAGCGACCTTGCCCTCAACACGTCCAGTCATGGCTACCTCGTTTCGTTGATCGCTCGGTGGAGAACGGCCGGCATTGTCTCCCATCCCCGCACCGTGGAAGTCGGGGACAGCTTGCACTCGGAGAGGTCGACATCCCACTCCGGAAAACGCTTCAGGATCTCCTCGAGCGCGATCCGGCCCTCGAGGCGGGCCAGCGCCGAGCCTAGGCAGTAATGGGTGCCGACGCTGAACGTCAGATGCTGGCGCGGTTCGCGGCGGATGTCGAAAACGTCTCCGTCCGGCGGGAATTGGCGATGATCACGGTTGGCCGCGCCGATGAGCATCATCATGACGCTGCCCTCCGGCACGCGCTGGCCGTAGTACTCGACGTCGCGGGTGACGTACCTGGCCACGTGTGGCGCCGGCGGCTCGTAGCGCAGCAACTCCTCGATGGCCGCGGGAATCAATGACCGGTCGGCGACCAGCGCGCGCCGCTGGTCGGGATGTTCGGCCAGCACCTTCCCGGTCCACCCGATGAGCCGGGTGGTCGTTTCGTTGCCGGCGCCGGACACCACGCTGACATAGGTGAGCAGCTCGTCGCGACGGAGTCGGCGCACGGTGCCGGTCTCGTCCTCGAACTCGACGTGCAGCAGTTCGGTCATGATGTCGTCGGACGGATGCTCGGCGCGCCAGTCGATGAATTGCCCGAAAAACTCGCCGTTCATCATGTTTTCGGCCGTGGCGTCCATGGGCTTGCCGGCTTCGGTGCGCAGGTTGGCATTGGCGCGATCGCGCGCGGCTTCCTGGAACTCCTCGGGCACACCGAGCAGCATCCCGATCACCCGCATCGGCATCTGCGCGCCGAGGTCGGCGACGAAGTCGAACCGGTCGGTGCCGACCAGCGGATCCAAACTGTGCGCGCAGAATTCGCGGATCTTGGATTCCAGCTCGTTGATCTTGCGCGGCGTGAACATCCGGGACAGCAGCTTGCGGTGGATGTCGTGGATCGGCGGATCCTCGAACAGCAGTACCCCCGAAGGGATCTCGATGTTCGCCTTGATCAGCTCGAGGATGGCGCCCTTGGCCGAACTGAAGGTCTGGAAATCGACCAGCGCGTCATCGACGTCGGCGAAACGGCTCAGCGCATAGAAGTCGTGCTGCTCGTTGTAGTACAGCGGAACTTCCTCGCGCAGCCGCCGAAACATCGGATACGGGTCGGCGTTGAGTTCCACGTCGTACGGATCGAAGTACACATCGCTGGCCGCGCTGACTGTCACGGGTGATCAATCGCCTCTCGCCGAAACCGCGTTCGCCCCGTCCCCCAGGGGAGCGCCATCGTGTCGCCTGAGAACCCTGTCGTCGCCACCAAGCAGTGTCAACGACGAATCCGTTTTGGCTATTTGTAGTTCTAGATATTAGAGAATCTGATTCTCACCGGGCAAGTCGCGTGCGATAGTTGCTCACGCTCGCGCTAGCGGACGAATCCGCGAGAGCAGAAGTCCCACACCTCGTCGGCGGTGATGGGATGGATCGTCGCATCGTCGGAGCCCCCGCTGGACTGGGCGATGAACATGACCGTCTGCATCGTCATCGCGGCGACCCGCTTCGGGTTGATCTCCGCGCGCAACTTGCCCGCCTCGCTGGCTGCCTCCATGAGTTCGGTCAGCAATGCCAACAGGGGGGCGTGCGCGACTTTGACCTCGGCCGGGTGTGTGACCAGCAATCGCGGCGCAAAGTCGGTGAACAGCGGCCGCTTGGCCGTGGGATCCGGACGCGAGGCCTCATAGAGCAACTCGACGGCGACCTTGAGCCGCTCGAGGGGATCGCTGTGGCTTTCCGTGGCGGCCCGGATCTGATCCGCCGAGCGGCTCAGCGCGTCCTCGAACAGGGCGAGCAGCAGCTCGTGTTTGCCGTCAAACTGCAGGTAGAAGCTGCGCAGCGACTGCCGGGAGCGGTCGACGACCTCCTGGACGGTGAAGTCGGTGCTGCCCTTTTCGATGATGATGGCCTGCGCCGCGTCCAGGAAGCGCTGCACCCGCTGCGCGGCCCGCAGCTTGGCCGTCTTGATCGACCGCTCGACGGCGCGCTGTTTCCAGGCCGGCTCTTCGCTCGGGCTGGTCACGACCGGCTCAGGGGATTGCCGCGAGGGGAGAACATGATTGGACTCTACCGGAGAACGCCGTGACATCGGTGCGCTCGACCCCCTCACGGACGACGTGTCTGAGATTGTAACTTTCTAACGACGAGAATACTATTCTCTTACACGCGTGTATGGAAGCGGAATCGCAAGAGCGAACTGCGCCGTCAGCGGAAACCGTGATCTACCCCCGGTCAAGGAGCGCCGTGCAGCTGACTTTCGACGCCGACGTCGAGGCGTTTCGCGCTGAATTCGTGGCCTTCCTGGACGCCCGTCTGCCTCCGGAGGCCGACGCATGCGAACGGCCGCGGTCCAGTTCGCACATTCCGGAGTGGGCCCGCCGATGGCAACGGTTGCTGTTCGACAGCGGGTGGTTGCTGCCGGGCAACCCGCCGGAGTTCGGCGGACGAAATGCGACGCTGTTGCAGCAATACGTGTACCTCGAGGAGTTGTCGCGGCGGCGGATCTACCAAAGTTTCAACCCGCAGGGCGTCGGCATCATCGCGGCATCGCTGTTGACGTTCGGCACGCCGGCGCAAAAGCAACAATGGGCGGTGCCGATTCTGCGCGCCGAGATCACCGCGTCGCTAGGCATGAGCGAACCCGGCGCGGGCTCGGATCTGGCGTCGCTGAGAACGCGGGCGGTACTCGACGGCGACCACTTTGTGGTCAACGGGCAGAAGGTGTGGACGTCGGGCGCCCACGACGCCGACGTGCTGTTGACGTTCGTCCGCACGGACCCCGAGGCACCAAAACACAAGGGCATCAGCGCATTACTCATTCCGACCGACACACCCGGCGTGGTGCGCCGTCCGTTCGCGTCAGTGTCCGACGGCGAAGACGTCGACTTCAACGAGGTGTTCTTCACCGACGTGCGCGTGCCGACCGAGAACTTGGTGGGGGAGCTCAACGCGGGCTGGCGGGTGGCGACCGGTTCGCTCGGTCACGAGCGCGCCATGTTGTGGCTGGACTACGCCGCGATGCTGCACGCGCTGACCGTCGACTCCGGTCCGTCGGGTCCGCTGCAGCGCGACCTGTACGCAACCCTGGTCATGGACTGCTACGCGCTGCGGCTGATGGGGTCCGCGGCGTTGGCGAAGGCCGCCCGCGGGGATGAGGACGTGCCCGCCCAGTCGGTGCTGAAGCTTCTCGGTTCGGAGGCAATGCAACGCGCCTGCGAGGACGCGCTGAATGCGCAGGGACCGGACGCGCTCGTACTGCACGCGGTCACCGCGCCGTTCGCGCCGCTGAACCTGGACAGCCACTACGGCAGCTGGTTCGACCGCTACGCGCGCACCTTCGCCGCGACCATCGCCGGCGGGACGTCAGAGATCCAGCGGAACATCATCGCCGAACGCATACTCGACCTGCCGCGCAATTAGCCTGCGCGAGCGGCCAATTCAGCGGCCGGGTGGTCGGGCGTCCATCCAGGCGTAGTAGCCGATGGCGACGAGCCCGGCGACGATCGCCGCCGCCCCCAACACGATGCCGGCGATTGCGGCGCGGGGGTTGTTCGCCTCGCCGCGCTGCACCCGCCGCCGCGCGACGTCACCGGTCAGCACCGCGGCAATGCCGAGCGGCACTCCGATCAGCAGCCAGCAGGTGCTGAGCGCCGCCGCGCCCAGGATGACAGATGCGACGCCGACCTGGTTTCGCGGCGCGGCGGGGCGACCCATGTTCGCCGATTCTAGGCGGCCCGGCAGCGGGCGTGACCTTCGCCGCCTACAGCTCCGCCAGCCGCGGCGCATACCCCTTGGACCGCAGCGCCTTTCCCGCCTCATGGGTCAGTTCTCGCGCGCTGCCGAGCAGCCCGTCCAGCACCAGCGCGCGTTTGACGTGGCGGTGCAGGGGGTGTTCGGCGGTGAACCCGATGCCAGCGAGCACCTGCTGGCAGTGGCGCGCGGCACAAAGCGCCGCCTGGCCGGCCGCGGCCTTGGCCAGCAGGCTGGCCAGGCCGTCGGGGTCGTCGGTTTCCGCGGTGTGCAGGGTGGCCTCGGCGCCCTCGATCGCGACGAGCGTCTCGGCGAGCCGGTGGCGGATCGCCTGGAACGAGCTGATGTGCCGGCCGAACTGAACACGATCCAGGGCATGCTGGCGCGCCATTGCGAGCATCGTTCGGCTGGTGCCCACCAGCCACCACCCCAGGGCGCGTCGCCCGGCGGCCAGCGCGGCCGGCGGCAACGGCTCTTCCCGTGACACCGGGCGCAGCGGCAGCTCGTCGTCGAGCGCGGTGCCGGGACCGCCGTCGCGCTCCCACATCACCCAGCGTCCGCCGGCGAACGGCAGCGGCACGCTGCCTGTGACATCGTTGAGGACGGCGGCGTGCGCGCCCGTCTCACCGAGCAGCCGGAACACCAAAGGGATTGCAATGTCGGGGATTTCGTTGAGCATGTCGAGCCAGCCGAGTTCGGCCAGCGCCGCGTCGAGCTTCGAACCGCTTGCGGTCGTCATGGCGGTGCGCAGCGAGTCGGCCAGCATGCGCAGTGCCTCGGGATCCACAGCTCACTCCTTCCCGAGGTCGAGCAGCCGGCGGGCGATGATGTTGCGCTGAATCTCCGCAGTGCCCCCGTAGATCGTGGCGGCGCGCGAGTACAGGTATTCCGAGCGCCACGGCGTGTCGTCGAGCTCCAGCGTCCCGGGGAGCAGGTCGCGGACGGTGTCGTACAGCCGTTGTTCCGCGGTGGCCAGCAGCACCTTGTCGATCGAGGTTTCCGGCCCGAGCCGCCCGCCGTCGGCGAACCGGTGCTGGGTGGCGCGGGACCGGCAGCGCAGCGTGTGCAACGCGAGATAGGCCGCGCCCAAGGCGGATTCGTCGGCGTCCTGCGCCGTCTCGGTGATGAGCTCGTCGAACCGCGAGTAGAGGTAGGCGATGCGCTGCCAGAAGCAGGTGGAGCGTTCATAGGGGAGCAGGTCCATCGCCAGGCGCCAGCCGTCTCCGGGTCGGCCGAGCATCCGGCTCGACGGGATCACCACGTCGTCGTAGTAGACCTCGCAGAACTCGTCGACGCCGTGCATCGTGCGCAGCGGCCGGATGGTGATGCCCGGGGTGTCCAGGTCGACGAAGAACGCGGTGATCCCGTCACGGCCGGGGGCGGTGCGGGTGAGCAGGACGCACCGTGTCGAGAACTGCGCGAAACTGGTCCAGACCTTCTGCCCGTTGACAATCCAGTCATCCCCACGGGGTGTGGCGCGGGTGGTCAGCGAGGCCAGGTCGCTGCCGGAGCCCGGCTCGGAAAACCCCTGACTCCAATGCTCGCGGCCGCTGAGCAGCCGCGGAACCATCTCGGCGGCGAGTTTCTTTGGGGCGTAATCGATCATGGTGGGCGCGAGCACTTCGAGCATCGAGTACGGTCCGGGTTCGGCGAGCCGGCGGCCGACCACCTCTTCGCCCACGATCGCGCGCAGCACTGCGGGCCCGCCCAACCCGCCGACTTCGACCGGCCAGCCGTAGCGCATCCAATCGGCGTCATACAGGGCCCGGCTGACGCGGGCGAACTGCCGCATGTGGCCCTGCAGCGAGTGGTCTGGGCGGGGGGTCAGGTCGTTGTCATCGAGCCACGCGCGCAGACCCGACCGGAACTCCTCGACATTCACGGGGTTGGGCGGCCCAC
Source organism: Mycobacterium sp. 663a-19 (assembly GCF_035616495.1). Lineage (NCBI taxonomy): Bacteria > Bacillati > Actinomycetota > Actinomycetes > Mycobacteriales > Mycobacteriaceae > Mycobacterium > Mycobacterium sp. 663a-19. The sequence continues at coordinate 233,603 of NZ_JAPJAV010000001.1, forward strand.
GGCGTGCGGGCGTCCGGAGTCGTGCACCCCGCTGCGGCGGATGAACGTCATGGCCCGGGTCTTGAGCCGCCATCCGTCGGCGGTGCGGGAGTAGGTGTCGCGGTAGTAGCCGATGCGCATGTCGTGGGTGGCATGCTCGATGAAGCACAGCGGTTGGGTCCCGCTGGCCGAGTCGCCGTCGATGTCGACTAGCGCAGTTCCGGTGAGAAACAGGCCCTTTGGCGCGGCGGCCACCAGTTCGGGGAACCTGTCCAACGAGTACGTGTCGCCGAACGCGCTGTAGGTTCCGTCGGGCGTGAAGACGCCGATGAGGCCGTCGATGTCCTGCTGGGTGATGGTGACCGCGTAGCGGGCGAGCAGCTGCTGGATCTCGACCAGGTCGTCAGTCCTGCTTGGCATAGACCTTGCCGCCTTTCATGACAAAGCTGACGTGCTGGGTAACGGTTATGTCTTCCAACGGGTTTCCCGGTACCGCGATGATATCGGCGAGCTGGCCCGGCGCGAGCCGGCCGCGGTCGGTCGAGTTGATCAGCTCGGCCGCGGTCACCGTCGCCGAGCGCAGCACCGCCAACGGCGGCAGCCCCCAATTGACAAGGGTGACAAGCTCATCGGCGTTGCGGCCGTGCGGGATTGCGGGAGCGTCGGTGCCCACCGCTATCTTCACGCCCGCCTCGTGCGCGGCCAATATCGAGGTCCGCGCCTTCGGGAACATCTCGGCGGCCTTGGCCTGCAGCTCGGGCGGGGCGTGCGAGACGTCCATGGCATCGCCGTCCGCCAGGCGGCGGGTGCTCACCAGGAACGTGCCGTGTTCGACCAGGGCGGCGATGGCGTCGTCGTCGATCAGGAAGCCGTGCTCGATGCAGTCGATGCCGGCGGCCACCGCGTGCTTGACGGCCTCGGCGCCGTGCGTGTGCGCGGCCACCCGCAGCCCGCGCCGGTGTGCCTCGTCGACGATCGCGCGCAGTTCCTCGTCCGAGTAGTGCTGCGCGCCAGGCGGTCCCGTCAGCGACATCACCCCACCCGAGCAGCACACCTTGATCAGCTCGGCGCCGTGCTTGATCTGGTAGCGCACCGCCTTGCGGATCTCGTCGATCCCGTTGGCGATGCCCTCCTCGACCGTCAGGTCCAGCACGTGCGGCGCGAAAGCGGCGAACATCGTCGGGTCAAGATGCCCGCCGGTCGGCGTGATGGCGTGGCCGGCCGGGACCACCCGCGGGCCCTCGACCCAGCCCGCGTCAATTGCCTTGCCCAGCGCGACATCCAGCAGGTAGCCGCCGGTCTTGACGAACAGCCCGAGGTTGCGCACGGTGGTGAACCCCGCCCGCAGCGTGCGGCGGGCGTTGCCGATCGCCCGGAGCACCCGCGTCGGCGGATCGTCCTGGACCTGTGACAGCCCGGGCTTCTCGCCGCGGCCCCCCATCAGGAGGTTGACCTCCATGTCCATCAGCCCGGGCAGCAGGATCTGGTCGCCGAGGTCGATCAGCTCGCCCTCGGTGTCGCCGCCGACGCCTTCGATGCGGTCGCCGTCGATCCGCAGGATGCCGGGCCGCAGGATTTCGCCGGCGTCGACGTCGAGCAGCCCGGCGGCCTTGAGCGTCAACACCTGTCAGATCACCGGTTCCCGGATCAGCTCCACCCACGCCGCGCCGCTGTCGGGCACTCGAGGCTGCTTCCAGGCCTCTATCGGGAACGACACCATGACCAGGGACTGCATGAGGTGCATCAGCGTACGCGCGTCCTCGGGCAGATCGTCCAGCGGGAACTGGTCGCAGTAGGCGATGGCGTCGTTGAGGCGGGGAAATGCCGCGTCGTAGAACGCCTGCATCTCGGGCATGGTGGAGGCCAGTCGCTTGGCGTAGCGCTCCGGCTCGGTGGCCAGGTCCCAATCCAAAAACGGTTCCAGGTCGGCGAATTCAGACGGCAGCGCCATTGTTGGCGTACTCCTTCACATAGTCCTTGGTCACCTTGTGCAGATGGCGAATCAGGACCTCCTGATCGCACAGCAGGAACTCCTTGACGGCCCGGGTGCCGATCATCGTTTGGGTCGCTTCCAGCGTGTTGGCGTCCTGCAGCGCGTATTCCTTGAACGTGACCGCGGCCAACTCCTGGGCCAACCGCTCCCGCGCGTTGCGCGGCGGAACGAAATACAGCGTGCACTCGAAGATGTGCTTGTCGACGGCGGTGGGCCAGTAGTGGTAGGTCAGGAACCAGCCCGGCTCCCAGATCAGCAGCATGAAGTTCGGGTAGAAATGCCAGGAGTCGATGCCCCACTGCGGCACCCGCTTCACGTTGATGCCCGGGGGCAGCTCGAGGTTCTCGATGATCTCCGGCTTGTCCCACGGGCCGAACAGCCCGCTGCGGAGCACCTGGTCCATGGGCTTGACCATGGACATGTCCTCCGGAGGCGCCTGACCGCCCCAGGTCGACTGCAGGCTGTGTGGGCTGGCCACCTCGTAGTGCAGCGCCTCGTAGCCGAACTTTTGGATCTTGGCGGCTTCTTCCTTGGTGTATTGCCCCTGATGCAGGATCGGCGCGTGGTAGAACTCGACGAACGCGTCGATGAACAGCTTCCAGTTGCTGCCGACCTCGGCCCTGTACGAGTAGGTTTCGGTCATCTCGCCGAAGGGGTAGCCCTCGATGCTTTTGGCCAGCGGTCCGAGATAGTCGACCAGTGGCGCCGCGTTGTTGTCGAAGTTGACGAAGATGAAGCCTTCCCACACCTCGCAGCGCACCGGCGCCAGTCCGTACTGGCTCTTGTCGACGTCGAAGAACTCGTCCTCCTGCTGGATGAAGGTCAGCTCACCGTCCAGGCTGTAGCGCCAGGCGTGGTATTTGCAGGTGAATTGCCGGCAGGTGCCGGAGGTCTCCTCGTTGGGAAAGTCGTTCCACACCAGCTTGTTTCCGCGGTGGCGGCACACGTTGTGATACGCCTTGACGGACCCGTCCTTGGTCTTGACGATGATCACCGACGTGCCGGGGCCCACCGACGGCAGTTCCCTGGTGAAGTAGCTGCCGGTGCGCGGCAGCCGGTTGACTCTTCCGACGTTGAGCCACATGCGCTTGAAGACCGCGTCGCGCTCGGCTTCGAAGAATGCCTGGTCGATCGAGTCGGTGTAATCGACGGGCGCGGTGCCCAGTTCGGGATAGTTTTCTGTCCAGCTTCCTGCGGCTGGTTTCGGAAAGTGAGGCAATGCTCTACCTTTCTTAGTGACCCTTCTCGAGCTGTACGCCAAAAGTGTTGATGGCCATCGCGAGTGCGATGTAGCCGCCGATGGTGAAGACCAAGTCCATGCGCTGGCGTTCGTCGAGCCGTTCGCAAAGCGCGGTCCACGTCTGATCCGAGATGTTGGACTTCTCGTCGAGCTCGTCGACGGCCGCGAAGACGGCGCGGTCGAACTCGTCGTTCGTCTCGCCGGTTTGGGCGGTGGCGATCTCGGCCTCGGACATGCCCGCCTTCTTCGCGATGTCCACGTGGTGTGACCATTCGTACTCGCACCCGCGGCGATGGGCCACACGCAGGATCGCCTGCTCGCGGATGCGCGCGGGCAGGGAGGAGTCGAGTAGTAGGTAGCCGCCGAACCGCAAGAATGCGCGGGCCAGTTTCGGGTGCCGTGCGAGCGTCGACATGAGCGTGCCGGCGTCCTGCGGGTTGCACCTTTCCGGGGGCAGCATGCCGGAAAGCGACCGCTGGACAGCCTCGTCCCACTGATCAGCCGGCAGCGGCTGCACGCGCATCGGCAGTGTCCTCTCGGTCAAAGAGAATCATATTCTCATTTCCAACTAACAGACTTGCATGATTCGGTCGGCTGGTCAATGCCCGCGCGCACGGATCGGGACCGGCCGACGACGCCGGCGCCCGCGGTCCGGCGGTTGCCGCCCACCCTTCGGCCGAGCGCGTCCGTCGCGTCGCGACGGCGGGCAATCCGGGTTTTTGTTTCGTGGCTGGTCACGGCGCCGCCGTTCGCTGCGGGCGCCGATAGATGTTGATTCTCACTTCGCGAGAAGATAGTTTTCAAAATAGTGGTCTTGGCGCTCAGCGGCGGTTCGCCGTGCCCGGGAGCAGCGCGTCCGATGGATTCGATCGAGAGGGAACGGCCATGAACAAGGAAGACATGATCCTGATCAGCGTGGACGACCACACCGTCGAGCCGCCTGACATGTTCAAGAACCATCTGTCGTCGAAATACCTCGACGACGCCCCCCGGCTGGTGCACAACCCCGACGGCTCGGACATGTGGAAGTTCCGCGACACGGTGATTCCGAACGTGGCGCTCAACGCGGTCGCCGGCCGGCCCAAGGAGGAGTACGGGATCGAGCCGACGGGTCTCGACGAGATCCGGCCGGGTTGCTACAACGTCGACGAGCGGATCAAGGACATGAACGCCGGGGGCATCCTGGCGTCGATCTGCTTCCCGTCCTTCCCGGGCTTCGCCGGTCGCCTGTTCGCCACCGAGGACCCGGAGTTCTCGATAGCCCTGGTGCAGGCCTACAACGACTGGCACATCGACGAGTGGTGCGGGGCGTATCCCGCGCGGTTCATCCCGATGGCCATACCCGTGATCTGGGATGCCGAAGAGTGCGCCAAAGAGGTGCGACGGGTGTCGAAGAAGGGTGTGCACGCCCTGACGTTCACGGAGAACCCGGCCGCGATGGGTTACCCCAGCTTCCACGACTCGTACTGGAATCCGCTTTGGAAAGCGTTGTGCGACACCAACACCGTGATGAACATCCACATCGGATCCTCGGGCCGGCTGGCCATCACCGCGCCCGACGCGCCGATGGACGTGATGATCACGCTGCAGCCGATGAACATCGTTCAGGCCGCCGCCGACCTGCTGTGGTCGAGGCCGATCAAGGAATACCCGGACCTCAAGATCGCGCTGTCGGAGGGCGGCACCGGCTGGATCCCCTACTTCCTGGAGCGCGCCGACCGCACCTTCGAGATGCACTCGACGTGGACGCACCAGAACTTCGGCGGCAAGCTGCCGTCCGAGGTGTTCCGCGAGCACTTCCTGACCTGCTTCATCAGCGACAAGGTCGGCGTCGCGCTGCGCAACATGATCGGCATCGAGAACATTTGCTGGGAGGCCGACTACCCGCACAGCGACTCGATGTGGCCGGGCGCGCCGGAGGAGTTGTGGGACGTGCTGTCCATCAACAACGTTCCGGACGACGAGATCAAGAAGATCACCCACGAGAACGCGATGCGGTGGTACTCGTTCGACCCGTTCACCCACATCACTCCGGAGCAGGCCTCGGTGGGCGCGCTGCGCAAGGCGGCCGAGGGGCACGACGTTTCCATTCGCTCGTCGAGCCACCACACGGAGACCAGGGCGGGTTCGTCGTTCGCGGACTTCGCCGCTAACGCCAAAGAGCTCACCGGCAACAAGGACTGAGCGCGCCCAAGTCGACGAGCAGACGCAAAAGTACCCAATTCGTCGGCGTGTCGGGTGCTTTTGCGTCTGCTCGCGCTGAAAGGAGGCACCGCTCGTGCCCGGCGGTGGAATGAATTTCGAGCTGACCGATGACCAGGAGCTGATCCGCCGGTCGGTGGCCGAGCTTGCCCGCAAGTTCGACGACCACTACTGGATGGAAAGAGACCTCGCGCACGAGTTCCCGACCGAGTTCTACCGGGCCATCGCCGACGGCGGCTGGCTGGGCATGACGATTCCGACCGAATACGGCGGTCACGGCCTCGGAATCACCGAGGCCACACTGCTTCTCGAGGAAGTGGCCAAGTCCGGCGGCGGCATGAACGCGGCCAGCTCGATCCACCTGTCGATCTTCGGCATGCAGCCGGTGGTGGTGCACGGCTCCGAGGAGCTCAAAGCCCGCACCTTGCCTTCCGTCGCGACCGGCGAGGTGCACGTCTGCTTCGGGGTCACCGAACCCGGTGCGGGGCTTGATACCTCGCGCATCACCACGTTCGCCAAACGCGACGGCGATCGCTACATCGTCAACGGCCGCAAGGTGTGGATCTCCAAGGCGATGGAGTCCGACAAGATCCTGCTGCTGACCCGCACCCAGAGCTACGACGAAGTCGCCAAGAAGACCGACGGGATGACGCTCTTCCTCACCGACCTCGACCGCAGCAAGGTCGACATCCGCCCGATCCGCAAGATGGGCCGCAACGCCGTGAGTTCCAACGAGCTGTTCATCGACAACCTCGAAGTCCCGGTCGAGGATCGAATCGGCGAGGAGGGCAAGGGATTTCAGTACATCCTCGACGGCCTCAACCCGGAACGGATGCTGATCGCGGCCGAGGCGCTCGGCATCGGCCGCGTCGCCCTCGAAAAGGCGGTGAAGTACGCCAACGAACGCGAGGTCTTCGGCCGGCTGATCGGCATGAACCAGGGCATCCAGTTCCCGCTGGCGGACTCGCTGGCCCGACTGGACGCCGCCGAGCTGATGCTGCGCAAGGCCACCTGGCTGTACGACAACGGCAAACCCTGTGGGCGCGAAGCGAATACCGCCAAATACCTGTGTGCCGACGCCGGCTTCACCGCCGCGGACCGGGCATTGCAAACCCACGGCGGCATGGGCTACTCGGAGGAGTACCACGTGGCGCGCTACTTCCGGGAGGCCCGGCTGATGAAGATCGCGCCGATCAGCCAGGAGATGATCCTCAACTTCCTGGGCGCCCACACGCTGAAACTTCCCAGAAGCTACTGACGAACGCCCACGGCCCATGACCGCAACCGACGACCCCGTGCTGCTGTCGGAGGACCGCGACGGGGTGCGCACGCTGACCCTCAACCGCCCGCATCGCAAGAACGCGATCACCCCGGAGCTGTGGATCGCCTTGCGACGCGCCCTCGATGGTGCCGGCCGCGACCGCGGCGTGCGCGCCCTGGTCATCACCGGCGCCGGCGGGAGCTTTTGCTCCGGCGCCGACATCTCCGTGCGCGACGACGTCCATCCGAAAGACAAACTGCAGCGCCTCACGGACGTGGCGCTTGCGCTGCACGAGCTTCCGATCCCGACGGTCGCCAAAGTCACCGGCGTGGCGGTCGGCGCCGGATGGAACCTGGCGCTGGGGTGCGATCTGGTGGTCGCCACGCCGGAATCGACTTTCTGCCAGATCTTTTCCAGGCGAGGACTGTCCATCGACCTCGGCGGCTCCTGGCTGTTGCCGAAACTCGTTGGCCTGCAACAGGCCAAGCGGCTCGCGCTGCTCGCCGAAACCATCGACGCCGCGGAGGCGCACGCCATGGGTTTGGTGACCTGGGTGGTGCCGGCCGCCGAGATCGACGCCTTCGTCACCGACCTCGCCGGGCGGTTGGCGGCCGGCCCGCCGATCGCGCTCGCCCAGACCAAGGCCCTGCTCAACGAGGGCGCCGACCGCACCCTGCGTGACGCGCTGGCCAGCGAGGCCCGCGCGCAGGCCGTCAACTTCGCGACGACGGACGCCGCGGCCGCCTATGCCGCGTTCGCGGAGCGACAAGAGCCGTCGTTTACTGGTCGGTGGGCGCTGTCGAAATCTGAGCAGGATCGGAGTGAACATGCGTGAGACGGTCATCGTCGAGGCGGTACGCACCGCGGTCGGGAAGCGCAACGGCGGGCTGTCCGGCATGCACGCCGCCGACCTGTCCGCCGTGGTCTTGGACGAACTGCTGGAACGTGCCGGCATCGGTCCCGAGATCATCGACGACGTGATCTGGGGATGCGTATCCCAGGTCGGCGACCAGTCCAGCAACATCGGGCGCTACGCGGTGCTGGCAGCCGGCTGGCCCGAGAGCATCCCCGGGACCACGGTCAACCGGGCGTGCGGTTCCAGCCAGCAGGCGCTGGACTTCGCGGTGCATGCGGTCATGTCCGGCCAGCAGGACGTCGTCGTCGCCGGCGGCGTGGAGGTGATGAGCCGCGTTCCGCTCGGGGCGGCCAGGGCCAGCGGGATGCCGTATGGCCCGAAAGTCCTTGCCCGCTATGACGACTTCTCCTTCAACCAGGGCCTGTCGGCGGAGATGATCGCCAAGAAGTGGGGCTTCTCCCGCGGCCAGCTCGACGAATACTCCGTCCAATCCCACGAGCGGGCCGCCGCGGCCCAGGACGCCGGGGCCTTCACCGCGCAGATCGTTCCGGTCTTCACCGACGAGGGCGACGTCGTCGTCGACGACGAGGGGGTGCGGCGGGGGACCAGCGTCGACAAACTGGCCGCGCTCAAGCCCGCGTTCGTCGACGACGGCGTCATCCATGCGGGCAATTCCTCCCAGATCTCCGACGGCGCGGCGGCGCTGCTGGTGACCACTTCCGAGATGGCGATCAACCTGGGCCTGACGCCGCTGGTCCGCTACCGCGCCGGCGCGGTCACCGGAGCCGACCCGGTGCTGATGCTCACCGGCCCCATCCCGGCGACCGAAAAGGTGCTGAAGAAGGCCGGCGTCGCGCTGGACGAGGTGGGCGCTTTCGAGGTCAACGAGGCCTTCGCTCCCGTGCCGCTGGCGTGGCTGGCCGAGACCGGCGCCGATCCGCGCGTGGTCAATCCGCTGGGCGGCGCCATCGCGCTCGGCCACCCGCTGGGCGCTTCCGGAGCCGTGCTGATGACGCGCATGGTCCACCACATGCGCGACCACGGCATTCGGTTCGGGCTGCAAACCATGTGCGAGGGCGGCGGCACGGCCAACGCCACCCTGGTCGAGCTGGTGAAATAGCGCGGTCGAGTTCTCGTCGAGATCGACGCGGGCGCGGAAAAGTTCGAGTGGCCTGCACGCTAACGCCGATCTCGCGGTGACCTAGTACGCCGTCGTCCGCCCGAGGCCCTTGTCACGGGGGCCAAACCAACCTAATGTCTGTTCAGTAGGTTGGTTCAGACCGCCAATCGGCCGAAGTCGAAGGAGCCCGGTGCCCGACGCACGGCGATACGACACGCTTCTCGCCAAGGGCGAGGACCGCAAGCAGCGGATCCTCGACGTGGCGCAGCGTCTGCTCACCCGCAACGGCTGGCGCAACACGACACTCGCCCAGATCGCCGGCGAAGCCGGGGTCACCCCCGCGGGCCTGCTGCATCACTTCGAATCCAAGGAGCAGCTGCTGCACGCGGTGCTGGACGCGCGTGACCTCGATGACGACTCCCACGCCGACCGGGCGGGGGACCTGCTCGTCGAGATCGCCCGCGTCGCCGAGCGGTTCAACCGCGCGCCGGAGATGCTGGGCACGTTCACCGTGCTGCTGGCCGAGAGCATCCTTCCCGACGCCCCGCTGCACGATCGCATGCTGGCCAGGCAGCGGGAAGCGATCGACATCGTCGCCGAGCTCATCCGGCTCGGTCAGGCGGACGGGCGGTACCGCACCGACATAGACCCCGACATCAAGGCGGTAGAAATTCTCGCCTTCGTCCACGGAATGGAAACGATATGGTTGCTCGATCCGTCGATACCGCTGTCCGAGGTGTTCAAGGAGTACGCCGAGACATTGGCGCGGGACTTCACGCCGCCCAAGGCGCCCCCGGCGAAGACTTGAGATACCGGCTCGACGTCGTCGCCGCCGACGTCGTCGACGTGGTGCGATTCGCCGGCGGGTGGCTCTTCGACAGGGCGATGGCGGGATGGGACGTGTCCGTGCTCCTGGCCGACCTGGCCGACCTGGCCGACCGTCGAGACGACCGGCCGCTGCAGATCCTCGGCGTCGGGGTGCTCGACCTCGAAGACGCGCTGGCCTCGGTGGACACCCGCCCCCGGCCCCAGGCCCTGGCCGCCGCGGCGGACCTCTTCGGATGCGACTCACGCGTGCGCCAGGGCGTGTTGCAGGCCCTCGATCATGGCGTCACCGAGGTGACGCTGTGGGGCGAGACCTGGCCCGCCGAGCTGAATGACAGCGTCGGCCTGGTGCAGCACCGGCTGAGCATGGCCGCCCAGATTTTCAAGGGGAGGGCGCTGGCCGCCGCGGCGGTGCCGGAGGGCCCGGTGGGTCACACCGAAAGGTTCCGGAGCGGGTTGCTGAGCTGCCCGTCGGTCGCCGCCGACCTCGTTCCCGCCGGCTGACCGCTGCGCCACCGTCGTCGTTTGACGGCGAACGGGCCGTGTGGAAATCTAATACTCATCTCTGAGAGGATCATTCTCACTAGTCGAGATTCGAACGGAGCTTGAAGGTGAACGACTTCACCGAGATGGATTTTTTCCGCGATGCCCGGCTCGTCGAGAACCCGTACCCCTACTACGAGGCTCTCCGGCAGCAATGCCCGGTGACCCGCGAAGCTCACCACGGGGTCACCATGGTGACCGGCTGGGACGAGGCCTGCGCGGTGCTCAACGACGCCGAGACTTTCTCGTCGTGCATCTCGGTGACGGGACCGTTCCCCGGCTTTCCGGTTCCGCTCGAGGGTGACGACGTGACCGAGCTGATCGAGCAGCACCGCGACGAGCTTCCGTTCAGCGACCAGCTGCCCACGCTTGACCCGCCGACCCACACCAACCACCGCTCCCTGCTGATGCGGCTGATCACCCCGAAGCGCCTCAAGGAGAACGAGGACGCCATGTGGGCGCTCGCCGATCAGGCGCTCGACACGTTCCTGGCGCCCGGCCGCGGGGAATGGATCAAGGGCTTCGCGGGTCCCTTCACCCTGCTGGTCATCGCCGACCTGCTGGGCGTGCCCATGGAAGATCGCGACAAGTTCGTCAAGGGCATCCGCCAGCACTCCGGCGGCGGCATCGGCGGCACCGGCAAGGAAGCGCTGGCGCACAGCCCGCTGGAATTCCTCTACGGCCTGTTCTCCGACTACGTCCGGGACCGCCGGCGCGAGCCCCGCGACGACGTGCTGACCGGCCTGGCCACCGCCACCTACCCCGACGGCTCGATACCCGAGGTCGAAGACGTGGCCCGCGTCGCCAGCAACGTGTTCTCCGCGGGCCAGGAGACCACCGTGCGGCTGCTCGGCGCGGCGTTGCAGACCATCGGCGAACGACCCGACATCCAGGAACAGCTGCGCAGGGACCGCAGCCTGATCCCCAACTTCATCGAGGAGTCGCTGCGGCACGAGAGCCCGGTCAAGGGCGACTTCCGGATGAACCGGGTGCCCGTCAACGTCGGTGGCGTCGACCTGCCCGCGGGCACCACCGTGATGGTGGTGCAGGCGGCCGCCAACCGGGATCCGCGCCGGTTCGACGACCCCGCCACGTTCGATCCCGCCCGCAAGAACGCCCGCCAGCACATCTCGTTCGGGCGCGGCATCCACAGCTGCCCCGGCGCGCCGCTGGCGCGAGCCGAAACCCGGGTGGCGCTCGAGCGGCTGCTCGACCGGACGTCGGACATCAGGATCGACGAAAGCGTCCACGGCCCCGCGAATGACCGCCGCTACCAATATGTTCCGACGTACATCCTGCGCGGGCTGACCGAGCTGCACCTGGAGTTCACCCCGGCATGAAAGTCACGGTCGACGACCAGCGCTGTCGCGGTCACGGCGTGTGCACGACGCTGTGCCCGGAGGTGTTCAGCCTGACCGACGACGGCTACGCGGAGGCGATAGAGTCCGACGTCCCAACCGAATTCGAGGCCGTCACCGAAGAGGCCATCGAGTGCTGCCCGGAGCAGGCGATCAGCAAGACCCAATAACCCACGCAGGTAAGGAGATTCGGGTGGCGACAGGGCCAAAAGGATATGTCATTCTCACCGAGGCCATCAAGGATCTCGAAGGCATGAAGGCCTACGGGAAGGCCGCGGGGGCGGCGATGCGTGGTGTCAAAGTCCTCGCGGTGGACACCGCCCCCAAGGTCCTCGAGGGCACCTGGCACGGCGACCAGACCGTCGTGCTCGAGTTCGAATCGGTCGACGCGGCCCGCGCGTGGTACGAGTCCGAGGCCTACCAGAAGGCGGCGAAACTGCGCCAAGCGGCCGCCGACTGCAACGCGGTCATCCTCGCCGGGTTGGGTGGCTAGTCCTCGACAGCTTTCGTCGAGAGTGAAGCCGTTGCGAAAACCGGGCAAAAAATTCGCAGCAGCTGCACGTTCGACGACGTCCTAGCCCACTTTGCCAGACACGTCCCGGCTAGCCTTCCACGATGGAGATCGCCTGACGCGGGCATTGGCGGACCGCCTCGCGCACGTCCGATTCGATCTCCGGGGTGACCTCTTCCTGCAGCACGGTCAGCATGTCGTCGTCGCCGAGGTGAAAGACCTCGGGGTTGATGCCCATGCAGACGCCGTTGCTTTCGCAAAGGCCCCAGTCGACTTCGATTTTCTTCGTCATCGCAATCCCCCTACCGGATCACCTTGACGGGTACGTTCTGCCACCCCGCGACGTTCTGCATGTGGACGCGCTGCAGGCCGTCCCAGTTCACCTCGTAGCGGGGCATGAAATCGAGCAGCCTCTCCAGCGCGATCCTGCTTTCCATGCGGGCCAACGCCGCGCCCAGGCAGCTGTGAATCCCGTAGCCGAGACCGAGGTGCTGCGCCTCGGTTTGGTCGCGCTCGATGTCGAAAGTCTCGGCGTCGGTGAATGCCTCCGGGTCGCGGTTGGCCGCCGCGCCGATGAGGAACACCGGCTTGCCGGCGGGGATCACGCCACCACTGACGTGCGCCTCTTTCAACGTGTAGCGCACGTTGTACTGGACCGGGCCCTCGTAGCGCAACAGCTCTTCGACCGCGCCGGGGATCTTGGAGCGGTCGTCGAGCAGCTTCTGCCACTGGTCGGGGTGGCGGGCGAAGATGACCGCGGCGTTGCCGAGCAACTTGGTCACGGTCTCGGCGCCCGCGCCACCCAAAAGGGTTGCAAAGCCGGTGATTTCGATGTCGTCGAGCTTGCGCGGCTGACCGTCCTCGCCGGGGATCTCGGCGTCGATCAGCCTGGTGATGAAGTCTTCCTGCGGGGTTTCGCGGCGCTCCTGCACCAGGGTGAAGTAGTACATCGCGGTGTCGATATTGGCCTGCATGCCGGCCTCGCTGACCTCGATCTGGCCCGGTTCGCGGTGCAGGCTGGCGTCGATCCAGTGCCGGACCTGCTGGCGGTACTCCTCCGGCACGCCCATCATCGTGGTGATCACCTCGACGGGGAATGGCCCGGAGAAGTCCTGGACGACGTCGAAGTTGTCGGGATCGACCGCGCTCAGGTACTTCTCGATCACCTCGATGACCGTGTCCCGCTGCGATTGGATGGCTCGTGGGGTGAACGCCTTGTTGAGCAGGCTGCGCATGTGCCGGTGCTCGGGCGGGTCCATGAAGATGATCGACTTCTGCTCGGGGGGAAGGCCCTTGCGCACCATCGCCAGGTCGCAACCGCGCGCCGAGGAGTAGGTCTCGAAGTCCTTGAACGCGGCGGCCACGTCCTCGTGACGGGTCAGGGCGTAGAAGTCCTCCTTCTCGTCGTAATACAGCGGCGCGTCCTCGCGCATTCGCCGGTAGATCTCGAAGGGGTTGTTGAAGAACTCCTCGGAGAACGGGTCGAAGACGACTTTCGGTTTTGTCACTGCATCTCCTCAGCGGTGAGGGTTGGGGGCTGGAATCGTTACAGTGGAACGCCCGACTGTAATGTCAACGGTAGCGCTTTCGTGGCGCGCCGAAAAGGCCAACATGCAGTCATTTCAGATCTTTCCCGCGACATCGATGGCCTTGATGGCGGCGTCCAGCGCGCCGAGCTCGGTGCCGAGTTCCTCGGCCATGTTGCGCACGACGTCGACGTCCTTGCCGACGAATTCGGCGGTTACCTCGATGAACGACGCGATCGAGCCGCGCGCGCCGACGATGTCCAGCACCCGGCTGCCCGCGCTGCCGCGCGGCAGCGCTGTGAGCAGGGTCGATTCGGGCAGGCCGAGCCGCTCGCCCAGCCGGATCGACTCCGCGAGCAGCCCGATGTGGCCCGCGAACAGGGCGTTGTTGACCAGCTTGACCTTCTGGCCGGCGCCGCACGGCCCGACGTGCAGGATGGGGCCTCCGTAGCAGCCCAACACCGGTCGCAGTCGGGCTACGGCGTCGTCGGAGCCGCCGACGAACAGGGTGATCGCGCCGGCCGCGATGTCGTGCGGGCCGCCGCTGACTGGAGCATCCACGACCTCGACGTCGCCGGCGCGGGCGGCGATGGCCCGCATCGTCGTCGGGCTGGCCGTGGTGTGCACCACCAGCGCAGAACGGGGCCGCATGGCCTGCAGCAGCGCGCCGTCCAGGCAGACCCGCCGCACCTGCTCGTCGGAGAACACGCAGACGATCACGACGTCGGCTTGCTTGGCCTCCTCGGCGACTTCGGTCACAGCGGTGGAACCGAGAGCGCTGACGTCGTGGCCGGCCTCGACGAGGCGAGCCACCATGGGACGGCCCATCCGTCCCGCGCCGATGAACCCGATTCTCACCGCGGGTGCCCCATCGACACCAGAGCGGCGTCGGCCGCATCGAGCACGGCACCGGGGTGGGCCGCTGCCCGATCGGCGAGTTCGGCGACCAGCCGGGCATCCTTTTGCAGCAGCGCCCCCGCCAGGGGCGCGAGCCTGTCCAGGCCGCCGACCCCGCCAAGGGCGTTGAGCGCGAAGCTGTTTCCGCTGCCGCGGGAGACGACTTCGGTGAAGCGGTCCGGGGAGACGCCGAGTTGTTGCGCGAGTGACAGGATGGCGGCCGCCGTTCCCAGGTTGGCGGTGAACAGCAGGTTGTTGAGCAGCTTGGTGGTTTGCCCGGTGCCCAGCTCGCCGAGGTGGACGACGGGATCGGCATAGGTCTCGAAGACCGGGCGGCAGCGCTCGACGACGTCGGCGTCGCCGCCGGCCATCACCAGCAGGCGTCCTTCCGACGCCGCGCCGCCGCCGCCGCTGACGGGCGCATCGACCACCGAGACACCGTGGGCAGCAGCAGTTTTGGCGAGGTTTCGGCAGGTGTCCGGATGCACCGTGCTGTGCACCGCGATGATACTGCCGGGCTTCATCGCCGCCAGCAAGCCCTGCCCGTCGGTGATTTCCTCGATGTCGGAGTCACCGACGACGCACAGGCAGACCAGGTCGCTGTCCGCGGCGAGTTCGGCCGGCGACTCCGCGAACTTCGCGGGCGTGTCGGCGAAGGCCTCGAGTGACGCGGGCCTGCGCGCCCACAGCGTTGTGGGGTAACCGCTTTCGACGATCCGTCGCGCCATGGGTCCGCCCTGGCTGCCCAGCCCGATGAATCCGACTTTCACCCGGCCTCCTCAGTGGCAGTCGGGTTTTCACGTGCCACGACACATTCGTCCGCGAACGAAAGGACCGCCGCATGGTAGTCCGGCGCGGTGTAGCCGAGGCTGATGTTGTGCCCCGCGTCGGGCTGGCGGTGGACGGCGAACCGTGGGGCGCCGGAGAACATGTCGCTGATTTCGGTCAGCGCCGAATCGTCGGTCTGCCAAACCTTCTCGTGCTCGGCGATGCTGAAATGCACCGGAACGCGCACCGCGGGCGCAAGGGCCGGGAAGTCCTGGCGGGCCCAGTTGGACACCATGAGGTCCTCATATGGCGGGGCGCCCGGATAGACCGTGGCGCCGGACAACACCTCGGGCGGATACAGCCGCTCCGGGTGCCACAACAGCTCGCGCATGCCGGCCGGTCGGCTTTGCCGGGTCGCCGACTTGAGCAGCTCCCGGGCCGCGGGGTGCCAGTGCCGTCCGGTGCCGGCCAATTCGATGCCGAGCAGATCGGCGCCGCGGTCGTCGGCGGCCATGCGCATCGCCAATTCGCACCCGCCCGAATGGCCCATGACGAAAACGCCGGCGCCGCGCTGTTGTTGCCCGAGGATGCGATCCACCGCGCCGTAGGCAAGGTCGACCCGCTGTTGCGGCTGGGCCACCGCCTCGGGATAGGGAGCGGAGCTGCCGTACCCGGGCCGGTCGAGCGCCACCACGGTGAACCCGGCCGCCGCGCCCGTTCGCAGCAAGGAAAAAGACGGGTGGCCCGGGCAGTCGAAGTACATCGCGGTGGTGCCGCCGCCGTGGATGGCCACGATGACGGCCTTGGGGCCCTGGGTGGCTTCGGCGACCAACGCCGACATGGGCACGCCGTCGACGATCACCACCCTCGGGCGGGGCGCCGGCGCGCTCATTCGTCCGCCCGGAGCAGGAGCACGCCGCTGGGGGTCAGGCCACCGCTGCTGACCACGCCGACGCGTGCGCCGACGACCTGACGGTCGCCGGCCTCGCCGCGCAACTGGGTGACGGCCTCATGCAGCAGACCCATGCCGTGGGTGCGGCCGTGCGACAGTTGCCCGCCGTGGGTGTTGAGCGGCAGCAGGCCGTCGCGGGCGATGTTCTTGCCGCCGTCCAGGAATTCCCTGGCCTCGCCGATGCCGCAGAAGCCCAGCGCCTCGATCCAGGACAGGCAGTTCATCGTGAACCCGTCGTACAGCTCGGCGACATCGACATCATTGGGCCGCAGCGACGTTCGCGTCCACACGTGCGCCGCCTGACCCAGCACCTGCGGCTCGTGCGTCAAAGTGCTTTGATCCCAATCGATTCGCTCGATGATCTGGGTGCCCACCGCCTCCACCAGCACGGGCGCCTTGGCCAGGTCGCGGGCGGCGTCGACGGCGGAGACGATCACGGCGATCGAGCCGTCGCACGGCACGTCGCAGTCGTAGAGGCCGAACGGCGTGGTGATGGGCCGCGCGTTCAGGTAGTCGTCCATCGTCATCGGGGTGCGATAGATGGCGGACGGGTTTAGTTCGGCGTTGGCGCGCTGATTCAGCGCGATCCAGCCCAGCGTCTCTTTCGTTGTGCCGTAACGGTGAAAGTGCCGCTGCGCGTTCATCGCCAGGGTGTGCGCCGCCGAGGTGGCGCCGAAAGGCATCTGCCAGCCCGCCATCCGGCCCATGGACGGGGCGATCTTGCCCTGCTTCATCAGCTCACCGTGGGTGGCTTCCCACAGCGTCCGGAAGCACAGCACGTGCCGGGCCAAACCGCCTGCGACAGCGAGCATTGCGGCGATCACCGAACCGCCGGGGCCAAACGTCTCCATGGCGCCGTTGTGCCAGGTCGGCCGGATTCCCAGCGCGGCCTCCAGGGCGGTGACGCCACCCTCCCCGAAGCCGCCGACGTTGATCGCGCCGGGGTAGGTCGACAGTCCGTCGATGTCGTCGAGCGTCAGGCCGGCGTCGGCGATGGCCGCCTCGCAGGCCTGAACCGTGAGCGACAGCGGCGGCACCATCAGCCGACGCCCGATGGGCGACATGCCGATCCCGGTGAGCGCGACCTTGTCCTCGAACTTCTCCGCGGTCAGCATGGGCCGGACGTGTTCGGCGAAGCGTTCGGGCGCGATCTCGTCGACCGGCAGGGGAGCGAGTTCGGTGTTTGCGATGGGCCGAAACAGCGGCAGCCAGACGTCCTCGACTTGCTCGAAGACCACCTCCACTTGTTGACCGAGTTCCAGCTGATCGGGATCGCACTCCACGACGTTGGTGGTCAGCCGGACCCGCGGATCCTCCGCGATTGCCACCTGCGCGACGACGTACGGCGCCGGGAGTCCGGGCAGGCTGAACCGATGGTTGATGGTGAACCCGGCCAGCGTCGCCGTGCCGGAGACCGCCCGCACACCGATGTCTTGGGATCGGCAGTAGCGGCACACCGGCGCCGGCGGATGGATCAGCGATCGGCAGGCCCTACATTCCTGCAGCCGTAGCGTGCCGTCGGCGCCCGAGGTCCAGAAGAATTCATTCTCCGGCGTGACCAGGGGCAGCGGACGACCCGGTGCTGCTGACACGTCACCTCCGGGAGTCCGACGGCGGGCGGTAGGCCCGTTATGCGAATCGGAGAATTACGTTATCACTGCAGGGCAGGCGCGATCTAGGCGACGGTCATTGCGGCTGGGGTTCGACGTTGAGTTCCTCGAACCGGGCCAGGGCTAGGTCGCGTTGGTCTGCGTCGAAGGTCTCGTAACGCGTCACGCGCTCGGCGTCGAAGATCATCAGCAGGACAAGTGGAATCGCGACCGCAACGCCATCGGTTGACGTGCCCCGCAAGACCGCGTGGTTGACGACGCCCATCGCCGACTGCGTGAGGACCTCGGCTTGTTCGACCCAAAAATCAGGTACGAGCGACGCCATCATCTGGATCGATGGCATGTGATCGCCGATGGTTTCCACGCCGGGGCTGGACAGCTGTCGGTGGTTGACGTAAGTAGCGCCTGCGCTGAGTGCGGCGAACGCATCCCAGTCGTGACGGTTGGTGGCCTCGGTCAGCCGACACATCGCCTCGATGACTTGCGAATGCTCGACTTCCCCAGATGCGATCCATCGGGCGGTGAGTTCAGCGAACGCGCCGTTGATGTCGTCGGGATCAAACAACACCGAATTGCACACGAGGCCATCGGGGTTCACTTCCGTGAGCATCAAGTGCTCGGCGGTGATAGGTCGGTCGACATCATCGGTGTCGCGGTACGCATCTCGGGTCAGCGCGAGGCGGGATCCCCTGATCGCAAGGGGCGCTACCTCTAACTTCCATGCTGTAGGTGCCTCGAAAACCGCGCGCACAACTTCCGGCGTGACCGTGCGTTCATCACGCAGCCCCTTCCGCCGATCCTGATATCGCGAGTCGGAAGTGGCTGCCGCCAGAACGCCGTTCACGTCGCGGCGATTGATTGCCTCGGCAGTGCGCGCGCGGGCTCGCGTTGCAGCGTTCTCGAGTGAAGGCGTGTGCCGATCCAGCTCGTCGAACCTCGCAAGCGCGGCGTCCAGGTCTGCCTCATCGAATAACTCGGACCGGTTAATCCGATCGCTATCCACGGTCGAAAGGCCAACCTCCCGCCACTCGGCGTCGAAACCCTCCCGCGAGGCCCCCTTGATCACCCGCGTGACGACCGCACCTAGGTCGTTCAACCGGTGCACCTTCTCAACGTAGGCATTGACGTCCGGCGCGATGAGATCCCAGGTGACGTGAAGGTAAGCCTCCAGATCCCCTGGCGCGAACGCTCGGCCCCCTCGGCGATGATCGACGTTGCACCAGTCTGGCGTCGTCGGCGGCAGTTCGTGTCGGTTGACCGCGGCGTACGCCCCCGTGATGACCGACCATGTTCGCGCATGGGCCGCAGCTTCCCCCGCAAGATACCGAGCTTCGAGTTCTTCGAAGGCAGCGTCGATGTCGTCGGGGTCGAACACGACCTGCGTCGCGGCCCGGTTGTTCGTGTCGATCTCGAGGATGGTGAGAGTTTCGGTGTAGAAGGCTCCGGGCCGCTGGTCTCGGCCCGACATGCGGGCACGACTGAGGGCAAGGCGCTCGCCGCGGGTCGCAATAGTCGTCAATGCAATATTTGCGACTCCGAGGTCGGCGATGGCACGCATGTTCGCGATGTCGGCGTTTCGGCCGTGTAGGTTTCCGGCGTTCACGACCCGACGGCGATCGTCGATGGAGCAGTCGTCGGTCAGTAGTTCCGCCCGTGCGGTCCAGTCGCGGGCCGCGAAGTTCGCGCGAAGGCGTTCGGCCACTTGCGTTGCCGCATTTTCCAGCCGCGGCGCCTGCGGATGTAGTTCGGCGAATCGGGCAAGCGCGGCATCGACGTCATCCTCTTCGTACACCTCCATCCGCGGTTCGTCGGGATTGAGTAAAAGCAGGCGAGGCCACTGTAATTCGTTTTCGTACTCGTCGGTTCCTTCGATCACGAAGCTGGCGACTAGGCCGTGGGCATCGAGCGCATGCACCGTTGTGATCCGGTAGCGGGCGTCGGGCACGAGAGCCCACAACTCCTCGACCGCCCGCCTGAAATCTCCCGGCGCGAACGGAACTCGTCGATGGTCCGTGTATGCAAATCCGTTCAGCATTGGCCCCGGCTCATGACGGTTGGCCTCGCCCAGCGTGTCCAAAGCGATTTGCCACACGCGTGCGAATGGTGCCGCTTCGCCGGTGAGGTAGCGAGCATCAAGCTCTTCGTACGCGGCGTCAATGTCGTCAAGGTCGAATATGACCATCGCGACGAACCGCTCGTCGGCGTCGATCGCAGTGACGCCGAGCCACTCGGCTCCGACCTCTCCGGGCATGTCGCGGTTGAAGGCGCGGGCATGGGCGAGGGCAAGGCGCTCTCCGCGGGTCGCAATGACGCTCAACGATATGGTCTTTGCGCCGACCTCTACCGCGGTTCGCAGGTCCGCGATGTGCACATCTCGACCACGACGAACTCCTGCGTTCACGACACGTCGGCGATCGTCCACGACAATGTCGTCGGCCAGGAGCTCTGCCATGGCGGGCCAGTCTGGGGCCGAGAAACACGCTTGGTATCGCTCGAGTATTCGGCCTGCCGCGTTTTCCAGCCGTGGCGCCCGCGGTTGCAGTTCCTCGAATCGGGCGAGCGCGGCGTCGAGGTCTGCTTCGTCGAAGACCTCGTAGTGGCTTAGCAAGTCGCCTTCGAACGTGAAAACGGTGATCGTTCGCCATTCAGCGTCAAAGCCCTCTTGCGAGGTTCCTTTCACCACTTGGGTGGCGACGGCCCCGAGTTCGTCCAGTCGATGCACCGCCTCGACGTAGACTCTGGCGGTCGGAGTGACGTCCCACACGGCACGCACAGCTGAAGCCAGATCACCCCGTTCGATCGACACGACCGGTCGATGGTCGATGTAAACCGGATCCGCAGTCGTCGCCGGAAGTTCTTGTCGATTGAATTGCGCGTGGCCGTCGGCAATCAGCGACCACGCGCGCGCGTGGGCGGCGGCTTCGCCGGCGAGGTAGCGGGCATCGAGCTCCGCGAGGGCAGCGTCGATGTCGTCGAGGTCGAACGCGAGCTGCGCCGCAATCCGTTCGCTGGTGTCGATCTCGGCGATGATGAGCATCTCGCTGCTGAACTCTCCGTATTGCAGATTTCGGTTCGGAGAACAGATGTGAGTGAGGGCGAGGCGCTCCCCGCGGGTCGCGATGACGCTCAGCGGTATGGGCGCCCCGTCGGCGAGCGCTCGCAGGGTTGTGATCACGCCATCGCGACCGTCCCAGAACCCGGAACTTGTCACGCGACGGCGATCGTCGACGAAGCTGTCGTCGCTCAGGACCTCGGCTATCGCCGCCCAGTTGCGGTCCCGGAAGTATGCAAAGTACCGGTCATGCACCCGGCTTGCCGCGTTCTCCAGCCGGCGCGTCTCCGTGTGCAGTTCCTCAAAGCGGGCGAGCGCGGCGTCGAGGTCTGCCTCGTCGAAGATTTCGCAGCGGCTGATCAGGTCACCCTCGACCGCAAAGATGTCCGCCATGCGCCACTCGCCGTCGAAACCCTCTTGCGAGGTCCCGGTCGACACAAGGGTAACGACCGCTCCGAGGTCGCTCAGCCGATGCACAGCCTCGATGTAGACGTTGTACTGGCCATCGTTTAACGCCGCACGCATGTATGCCTTCAGGTCACCAGACCCAATCGCCGCAACTGACCGATGGTCGATGTCGACAAAATCTGCAGTCGTCGCGAAGATTTCGCGTCTATTCAGCGCGGCGCACGCCCGCAGGATGGCCGACCACGTTTGCGCATGCGGCGCCGCTTCTCCGGCGATGTACCGAGCATCGAGCTCTTCGAAGGCGGCGTCGATATCGTTGACGTCAAAGATGACTCGTGCCACGACCCGTTCGTCAGCGTCGATCTCCACCACGGAGAGCATCACGTTGTGGAATGCCTCGGGCCGTTGATCCGGACCCGAGAAGCGGGAATGCGTCAGAACGAGGCGCTCCCCTCGGGTCGCCATGACGGTCGACGTCACAGTTGCTCCGAGGTCGACGAGCGCTCGTATGTTTACCAACTCGGCGTCTCGGCCCCGACGGAGACCGGCGCTCGCCACACGACGTCGATCGTCATAGACGAAGTCCTGTGTCATAGCCTCGGCCATCGCATCCCAGTCGCGGGCGGCGAAGTAGGCATGGAGGCGCGCATCCACTTGGCTAGCCGCGTTTTCCAACCGCGGTGCCGCCGGGCGCAGTTCTTCAAAGCGGGCGAGCGCAGCGTCGAGGTCTGCCTCGTCGAAGACCTCGCAACGGCTGACGAGCTCGCCTTCGACAATCACAATGTCGATCTGACGCCACTCGGCGTCGAAACCCTCTTGCGAGGTCCCGCGCGTCGTGCTGGTTACGACGGCTCCGAGGTTGGTCAGCCGGTGCACAGCCTCGATGTGGCAACTGGTGTTCGGCATGAGGTCCCACAGCGCATGGATGGCTGCGGTTATGTCACCGGGCGCGAAAGCACCTCCTTGCCGGTGGTCGATGTTCACCCAGTCCGCCGTCGTCGGAAAGTCTTCGCGCCGGTTAAATGCGCCGTAGCTTCGGGCAACGACAGACCAGGCGTGTGAGTGGTCGGCCGCTTCGCCGGCCAGGTAGCGGGCATCGAGCTCTGCGAACGCCGCGTTGATGTCGTCGAGGTCGAGCGCGAGGCGGGCCAATATCCGTTCGTCAGCGTCGATCTCAACGATGCCGAGCACCTCGGCAACCACCGTCTCGGATGACTGGTCTCGGACTGAGAAGCTGTCACGGCTGAGAGCGAGGCGCTCCCCACGGGTCGCGACGATGGTTGACGTGATTGTCGAGACACCGAGGGCGGCTGATGCTTGCATGCTTGCGATCGTGGCATCTCGACCGAGTCGCGCCCCCGCGTTGACCACTCGCCGGCGATCGTCATTGAAAACGTCATCGGCCAGCATCACACTCAGGGCGTCCCAGTCGCGGGCAGCGAAGCGCGTCACGAAGCGTTCGAATACTCGGCTTGCCGCGTTCTCCAGTCTCCGTGCCTGTGGTTGCAGTTCCTCGAAGCGGGCCAGGGCGGCGTCGAGGTCTGCCTCATCGAAGACCTCGACGCGTCCGTAGACGTCGCCTTCGACTATGGCCATGACGATTGCCCGCCACTCCGCGGCGAATCCCTCTAGCGAGGTTCCATGTGCGGCATGGGTGACGACCGCTCCTAGGTCACTCAGCCGATGCACCGTCTCGACATAGGCGCTGATGTCCGGCGTGAGATCCCACACGGCGGGAAGATAGGCGGTCAGATCCTCCGTCTCGGTCGTCAACACCCCTCGATGGTCGATGTAAACCGAATCCGGTGTCATGCCAGGAAGTTCGTGCTGATTGACCGCGGAATAGCCCCGCGCGATCACCGACCACGCTTGAGCGTGGGCGGCTGCTTCGCCGGCGAGGTAGCGGGCATCGAGCTCTTCGAAGGCTGCGTCGATGTCGTCGAGGTCGAACGAGACGTCCGCGACAATCCGTTCGTCGGCGTTGATCTCGCAGATGGCCAGCAGCTCTCCGAGAAGCGCCTCGGGCCCTTGGTCGCGGAACGAGAAGCAGACTCGCATGAGGACGAGGCGCTCCCCGCGGGTCGCTATGACCGTCGACGTTATGTTCGTGATCGTCAGGTCTGCGATTGCCCGCAAGTCCGCGATCTCGGCATCTCGACCACGTCGGAGTCCAGCGCCCACCACTCGGCGGCGATCGTCCTGGCAAAAGTCAGCAGTGAACGTCTCCGCTATGGCATCCCAGCCGCCAGCCACCAAGTGCGCCAGGAAGCGCTCGGCCACTTGGCTTGCCGCATTTTTCAGTCGCGGCACCGGTTGGTGCAGCTTCTCGAAACGGGCGATCGCGGCCTCGATGTCCGCCTCGTCAAATACCTCACAGCGGTTGAACACGTCGCCCTCGACCGTGAGCAGGAGGACCTCCCGCCATTCGGCGTCGAAGCCCTCTCGCGAAGTTCCGCGCACCACATGGGTGACGACAGCACCGAGGTTGCTCAGCCGATGCACGGCCTCGACGTAGATGCTGACGTTGGGTGCGAGGTCCCAGGTGGCATGCATGTATGCGGTCAATTCACCGGGCGCGAATGCTCTCGCACGTCGGTGATCGATGTTCACCCAGTCGGGTGCGGAAAATTCATGCCGGTTGAATGCGGTGTAACTCCTTGTTATGACCGACCATGACTGCGAATAGGCGGCGGCCTCGCCGGCGACGTAGCGGGCGTCGAGTTCCTCGAAAGCGGCGTCGATGTCATCGACATCGAACACGATGGACGCCGTGGCTTGATTGTCGTCGTTGGTCTCCACGACGCCGAGCGCGGCAGCCTGGAATGCCTCGGGCTCCTGCTCCTGGCTCGCGAAAGCGAAACGAAACAATGCGAGGTGCGCTCCGCGGGTCGCGATCACGGTTGCCCTGACGTCGCTCATCCAGACGTCGCCGGTGGCATGCCAATTCGCCATCTCGGCATCGCGGCCGTGTCGCGTCCCGGCGTTCAAGACTCGACGGCGATCATCTGAGGAAATGTCGTCGGCGAGTAGTTCCGCCATGGCGTCCCAGTCACGGGCCGCAAAATGCGCCAGGAACTGTCCAACCAGTCGGCTTGTCGCGTTTTCTAGATGGGGTTCAGGCCGATTCAGCTCCTCGAAGCAGGCGATCGCTTTGTCAAGATCCGCCTCGTCGAATAGCTCGCTCCGGCTGATCAGATCGCCTTCGAACGTGAGAAGGGCGATCTCCCGCCACTCGAGCTCGGATCCGTCTTTCGATGTGCCATGCGCCAAGTGGGTGACGACTGATCCCAGGTCGGTCATCCGATGCACGGCGAGGATGCGATTCTTCATGTCTTGCGCGAAATCCCAACCGGCACGCAGGTATGCGATCAGGTCACCCGGCGCGAATGCTGTCGCCCGCCTGTGATCGATATTGACCCAGTCCTGAGTGTGCGCCGGGATCTCATAGCGATTGAGCGCGGCGTCGGCCGCCGTGAGCAGCGACCACGTGTGCGCGTGGGCGGTCGCTTCGCCGGAGAGGTAGCGCGCGTCGATCTCCTCGAATGCGGCGTCGATGTCGTTGGCGTCGAACACGACTCGGGCCACGATCCGGCTTTCCGCATCGATCTCGATGACGCCGAGCACCTCGCTGTGGAAGGCGTCGGGCCGTTGCTCGGGACCCCAGAACCGGGTACGACTCAGCACGAGGCGCTTCCCACGGATCGCGATGACGTCTGACGTCATGTTCTTGATCCCGACACCAGCCCACGCCCGCATATTGGCGATATCGACGTCACGACCTAGTTGGAGTCCCGCGCCCACCACGCGACGGCGATCGTCACTCGAAAAGACGTCGGCCGTCATCTCGGCCATCGCGTCCCAGTCACGCGCCGCGAAATGCGCCAGGAAGCGGTCGCTGATTTGGCTAGCCGTGTTTTCCAGTCGCCGCACCTGCGGGTGCAGTTCATCGAAGCGGGTGAGAGCGGCATCGAGGTCGGTCTCGTCGAACAGTTCGAAACGGTTGAGCCGATTGCCGTCGAACGTGAGAAGCCCGATCTCGCGCCATTCGGCCTGGAAGCCCTGTCGCGAGGTGCCGTGCGATGTCATGGTGACGACGGCTCCGAGGTCGCTCAGGCGATGCACGACCGTGATGTAGGACGTGAAGTCCGGCGCGTCGTCAAACACGGCGTGGACGTAGGCGGTCATGTCGCCGCTCGCGAACGTCGCTCCGCGCCGGTGGTCGATATTGACACAGTCGGGCGTCAGCTCGGGTATTTCATGTCTGTTGATCGCGGCGAGGGCGCCCGCTACGACCGCCCACGTGTGCGAGTGCGCTGCGGCTTCGCCGGCGATGTAGCGAGCATTCAGTTCTTCGAACGCGGCGTCGATGTCGTCTGGATCGTATGCGACGCGCGCCAGGATCCGTTTGTTGGCGGAGGTTTCGACGATGACGAGCATCTCGATGTGGAATCCCCCGGGTTGCTGGTCTTCACCCCGGATGCAGGTCCGGCAGAGGACTAGGCGTTCACCTCGAGTCGCGATGACCGTCGCCGTACTCCTCGTGGTCCCAAGGTCGGCAAAGGCCCGCATGTTCGCGATTTCGACGTCCCGGCCGCGTCGGATCTCGGCGCTCACCACCCGTCGGTGGTCGTCGACAGTTGTATCGGCAGTCAGTAGTTTCGCCATGCCGTCCCAGTCGCGGGCGGCAAAGTAACTTCGGAAGCGTTCGTACGTTTGGCTGGCCGTGTTTTCCAGTCCCCGCGGCTGTGGGTGCAGTTCCTCGAACCTGGCGATCGCGGCGTCGAGGTCCGCCTCCTCGAAGACCTCCAACCGGTCGACCAGATCGCGGTCGACCGTGATGACCGCGATACTCCGCCACTCGGCTTTGAAGCCCTCTTGTGAGGTTTCATGCGACACGGAGCTGACGACAGCTCCAAGGTCGTCCAGCCGGTGCACCACCTCGATGGAGCTGCTCACGTCCGATGCGAGTTGCCACTCGGCTAGTAATGCGGGCAATGCACCCGGCGCAAACGACGCCGCATGCCGGTGGTCGATGTTGACCCAATCTGGCGTCGTCGGCGGCATCTCGCGTCGGTTGAGCGCGTCGTAGGCCTGCGTGATTACCGACCACGTGTGCGCGTAAGCGGCCGCTTCGCCGGCAAGGTAGCGGGCGTCGAGTTCCGCTGAGGCAGTGCCGAAGTCGTTGGCGTCGAACCAGACCCGCGCCGCGATGCGCTCGTCAGGATCGATTTCGACGAGGTTGAGTACCTCGGTGTGGAACGTCTCGGACGGTTGATCGGGGTCTAACGACTGCCATAGGGTACGGCTGAGAACGAGGCGTTTTCCGCGTGTCGCGATCACGTCTGACGATCTGATCGTGAGCCCGAGGTCGGTGAGCGCCTGCACGCCCGCAATTGCCAGATCGCGACCTTGTCGGAGCCCGACGTTCACTGCGCGACGACGATCGTCGATGTAATAAGTGTCGGTTAAGAGCTCAGCCATCGCGTCCCAGTCGCGGGCTGCGACGCACGCCATGAGGCGCTGGTCCGCGCGGCTCGCAGCGTTCTCTAGCCGCCGTGCCGGTCGGCTGAGCTGATCGAACTTCGCGATAGCGGCATCGAGGTCGGACTCGTCGAAAAGCTCGCAGTGGTTGAACATGTCGCCATCAGCCGTAAACAGGGCGACTTCTCGCCATTCGGCGTCGAAACCGTCGCGCGAGGTCCCATACGCCGTTTGAGTGACGACCGCACCGAGATCCGTCAGCCGATGCACGGCCTCGATATAGAGAGTGATGTCTTCGTGGAGGTCCCATGCGGCTCGGAGATATTCGAGCAGGTCGCCAGGCGCGAACTTTGCCCCTCGGCGATGGTCGACGCTTACGAAGTCCGGCGTCGTCGGGGGCAGCTCGTGCCGGTTGACCCCGGCGTAGCCACCCGCGACGACCGACCACGTTCGCGCGTGCGAGGCGGCTTCGCCGGCGAGATAGCGTGCGTCGAGCTCGGCGATGGCGGCGTCGAAATCTTCGAGGTCGAACGCGATGAGCGCCTTGATGCGCTCGTCCGCGTCAATCTCGACTATCTGTAGGAAATCGACGCGGAATGTCTCCGATTCCAGGGTGCTGCGCGAGTAGCGGGCACGAGTGAGGGCGAGGCGCGCCCCACGGATCGCGATGGCCTCTGAGCCCGCGTCCGTGACTTCGATATCGGCGGCCGACCGATAGTCTTCGATCGCAGCATCCGGGCCGCGTCGGATCCCGACGCCTACAACCGAACGACGATCGTCGCCGCAATAGTCGTCGGTGAGAAGCTTGGCTATTGCGTCCCAGTCGCGGGCTTTGAAATATGCGTGCAGGCGCTCGTATACCCGCGTCGCGGCGCTCTCTAGCCGTCGCGCGGGCGGGTGCTCCGCCTCGAACCGGGCGTACGCGGCGTCGAGTTCGGCGATCGCGGCATCCATGTCTTCGACGTCGAACCACACCTGCTGCGCGATTCGACCCGACTCGTCGATGCCGTTCAGCGAGAGAAATTCGTCTCGTGGCGCCCCAGGGCTCACGTCGTTGCTGCCCACCACCAAGTGAGCGAGAGCCAGGTGCTCGCCACGCACGGCGATAACGACTTGGTTGAACCGTACGTCGCCCGTCTCGACAGAGCGCCTGCTTAGATGTGCCCAGTCCGCCGGTGGCAGGTCGGTTGTGAAACCGACGATCTTCCGACGACTCTCGACGAGGCCCTCAGGTGCATACAGCTCCTCGAGCGCGTCCCAGGCCTCGCTATGAATGGCAGCTAAGACGCGTTCGGTCACTCGTACGCATGCATTGTCGAGATCGACAACTGGCTTTTCGGGTGGCGCCGGGGCGGTGGGCGGAACGGCGCGCTCACCGAGAGCTCGACGCGCCCTCTCGGCAAGTGCCGCGGCGCCCTTCCGCTCGTACAGGTCGACCGCCCGGCCGGCGGCGGCTCGCGCTCCCGCGGCATCGCCGGCGGCACCCAAAACCGTTGCCAGGGTGTGGCACGCGTCGCCGTGATCCACCAACAGGTCGGTGTGCCCGGCCACGCTGACAGCCTCCTCGGCCGCCCGCCGGGCCTCGGCGTGATCACCACGACGCGCCAAAAGCTGCGCCCGAAGCGTACGCCAGGCGATCGACGCCTTCAGCGCGTGACCGGCGAGACGCTCACTCTCCGTGCACAATTCGTCGGCCTCGGCTTCGCGACCGAGCACCAGACACGCGCGACCCAGCAGCGCTGCGGTCTCGGCGGTGTCGGCGTCGAGTCTCATGCGACGAAAGCCGTTGTAGGCCTTACGAAGATGTGGCTCTGCGGCAGCCGGATCGCCGAGGACGAGCTCGACGATGCCCGCGAACTGCTCGACCTCCAAAAACGCATGGCGCAGACCGAGTTCGGTCACCGTGCGCCTGGCCGAGTCGATCATGCGGCGCGCCGCCGCGGCCCGGCCGCGGAATGCCTCCAGCACGGCCTGGCATCGCGTCGACGTCGCCTCGACCGCGGGCGAATCGGTCGTGATTCGCAGCAGCCGCACCACGTCAAGGCACCGGCCGCCCGCGCGCGGCACCGGGTTGGGTCCCCACAGCGCCGCGAGCGGCGCGTTCGCCAACACTGCGTTCACCCGGCGGTGTTCACGCGCGCGCCGCGCCGCCGTCAGGGCGTCGTCGAGGGCGATCTCGCAGTCGCCGATCCGCCCGAGGCGGGCGAGACAGCCGGCACGGACGGTGTGCGCCTTGGCTTCTCCTGCCGCGTCGTTCAGTTCGGCCAGTTTGGAAGCCGCCGCGCCCACCGCGGCCTCGACCTCGTCCAGTCGTTCCGGATGGCTCAGCATCGACAGCTGGCCGTCAAAGCATGTCGCCCACGCCGCCAGGCGCGCCGAATCGATTGTCGCGCCCTGCAATTGAGAGACCGCACCGGCCGCCGAAGCCACGTCGCCCGCGGCCAGCAGCGCCTCGCAACGCGCGATCAGCAGCTCGGCGACCTGGTCGTCGCGGTCGGGCAGCTCCTCGTCAATCTCCTCCAACGCGTGCAGCGCCCGATCGTAGAGGTCGGCCGCACCCTCATAGGCGAGGCGAGTCATCGCCTGATCCGCCGCGCGCCGGCAGTACTCGACGGCCTTGGCGGCGTTGCCCGCCCACGCACATTCGAAGTAGTGGTGAGCCAGCTCGGCCAGAAGCTCGTCGTCGTCGCCGGCCTCGCTCTCCAGCGTCGCGGCGATGCGCTGATGCAGCCGCATCCGCCGCACGGACGGCAGCTCGGCGAGCAGCGACTGCCGGACAATCGCGTGGTTGAACCGATAGCGGCCGCCGGGCTCCTCGATCACGATGCCGGCCTTGCACGCCTCGTCGAACGCGTCGACCAGGTCGTCGCCGACCACGCGCTCGACCAGCTCCAACGCGAACCGGCTGCCGACGACCGCGGCCGCGGCAAGGGCCTTGTTGGTCTCCGCGGGAAGCCGCGATAGGCGTCGGCTCACGGCCTCGCGCACCCCCTGCGGCAGCGTGCTCTGGTCCCACCGGCCGCCGCTTTCGTCCACATGCCGCAGGGCCTCGATCAGGAAGAACGGGTTGCCACCGGTCACCGCCGCCAGCGCCCGGGCCAGCTCCTCGTCGTTGTAGCCGGCCTCGGCGACATACGCCGTGACGTCGTCCTCGTCGAGCCCGCCGAGCTGCAGCCGGTCGGCGGTGCCGTCGCGGTGCAGGTCGGCCAGCATCGCCGCCAGGGGATGGGAGCGGTCGAGGTCGGTGCTGCGATACGTGCCGACGATCTGCACTCGGGCGTGCTCGCCGAAACGCAGCAGGTGCCGCAGTAGCAGCAGCGTGGGTTTGGCCGCCCAGTGCAGGTCGTCGAGGATCAGCACGACGGGCGTTCCGGCTGAGGCGATTCCGAGCAGCGCGACGACGGCGTCGAAGAGCGCGTAGCGTTCGGTGTCCGGGTCGGCGCGTGTCGGCATCGCGATATCGGGCAGGGCATCGGAGAGCCCGGGAACCAGTGGGAGCAGCGCCTCCACGCCGCGCAGCCCCCGAAGCGCGCTGCTACCCATGCACGGCACCAGCGAACGCAGCGCCTCCGCGAACGGCTGGTACGGTGCCCCGAGGTCCTCGTCGCAACGGCCGTAAATCACGAGGGCGCCTTGGTCATAGGCCTGCCGCGAGAATTCGCCGGCCAGGCGCGTCTTGCCGACGCCGGGTTCGCCGGCGATCAGCACCGCGTTGGTGCCACCGGCGAGCGCGCGCTGCCACGCGGAAAAGAGCCGTTCGAGTTCGCGCCCGCGCCCGACGAACGGCCCGGGGCCGGCCAGCACGGCGGGCAGGCTCGGACGCTGCACGGGCTCATCGGTCGAGACGTCCGCCTGCGCATGGTCGTCGGCCGTTTCCAGCCGGAGCTCGAAGACGTGTTCCGGGCGCGCGAGGTTGCGCAGTTCGCGCATGCCCAGATCGGCAAGCAGCACGTCATCGGGCAGTGAGTCGATGACGAGCTCGGCGGTCGCGCCCGAGCACAGGATCTGGCCGCCCACCGCCAGCGACCGCAGGCGCGCGGCGCGGTTGACCGCCCGGCCGAAGTAGTCGCCGTCGCGAAGCTCGGCCTCCCCGGTGTGCAACGCCACCCGGACCCGCATCGGCTCGGCCAGCGCCCACGGCTCGTGAAAGATGGCCTCTTGCAGCTCTATTGCCGCGGCCGCGGCCGCCGACGGTCGCTCGAAGACCGAGAACGTGGCGTCGCCCTCGCCGCGTGTCTTGATCAACCGTCCTCCGCGCGACGTGACGACCTGTTCGACGAGCTCGTCGTGTCGTGCCAGCGCCACCGCCATGGCGCCGGCGTCGGCCTCCCAGGCGGCCGTCGACCCCTCGATGTCGGTCAGCAGGAAGGTCACGGCGCGCGTCATCACCGAAGGCTGTTGTGCCGCAGGGATTTCCAGCGCGGTGTCCTGTGCGACGATCGCTGCCTCGAGCCGGCGAAGGTCGGGTCCCGGGTCGACCCCCAGTTCGTCGGCGAGCAGCGACCGGGCCCGCTGGTACGCGCCGAGGGCCTCACCCTGCCTGCCGGCCCGGTACAGGGCGAGCATCAGTTGGCCCCAACGCCTCTCGCGCAGCGGCGCCTCGGCCACCGCGGCCTCGAGCTCGCCGATGATCTCCGCGGCGCGACCGGTGGCCAGCAGCGCGTCGGCCCGATCCTCCACGAGCGCGGCGTGGCCCTCGATCCACCGCGTCTTCTCGGACGTCCCGCGCCGGCCGTCGGGCAGTTCGGGAATCCCGCGCCACAGCGCAAGCGCCTCCTCGAAGCGGGCCACCGCCTGGCTGGTGTCGCCGGCGGCGGCGGCGTCGCGCCCCAACCGGGCGGCCGCCTTGTAGCGCAGGGCATCGACGTCGCTCTCGGCGAGGGTCCAGCCCGCGCCCGCCGTCAGGACAAACCCGTCACCCAGGACGCGACGCAGCGACGAGATGTGGGTCTGCAGGGCCTTGGCGGCGGTGCGCGGCGGATCCTCGCCCCAGAGCAACTCGACGAGGGTGTCGGCGGACACGACGGAGCCGCCGTGCAACCCGAGCATCGTGAGGATGGCGCGCGGCTTGGCGCCCGGCACAGCGACGGGCACCCCGCCCTGCCGGACCTGGAGAGGGCCCAAAACCCCCAGTTCCACCCATGGAAGCGTACTCACATTGCCATCGTCGGTGGGGCGATTCAATGCATGGTCAAGATCGAGTAAAGCCGCCCCGGACCTGCTGGTGAACGGTCAGAGCGGCACCCAGGTGCCGCCCACGTAGACACCCCATTGGTGGTAGCGGTTGCTCCACATCGGGGCATCCGGTGACCACGCCGGCCGTGGCGGGGGCGGGGGCACGTCCTGTGGCGCATAGGCGGGCGCATAGGGCGGTGGGGGTGTGTACCAGGCCGGTGGCGGCGGCGGCAGTTTGCACTCGTTGGTCATCTGATTGAACGACATGTTGGGCGCGCATGCCGCCGAGCTGGTACCCGGGACCGCGACCGCTGCCGCCATCGACACGAACAGGGCCGCGACAACGGCGGCCAGACGACCGAACCACCACATGGCGGGCCTCCCGGATGGACCATCCAGACCTTGGTTCGCTTCAGCCTAGGCCTTGGATGCCCCTAAGTCACCGCGTGAATCCCCATTGGGCTTCGTTCGACTCGGTGTTGACGTGCGCGGCGGGATCCTCGTCCGACTCGCTGTGGAACGGGTGGGTGACGGTCGGTGTGCGGTCGCCGATCTCGGTGATCGCGTGCACCGGGCAGTCGAGCAGGGCGCGGATGACCTCGTGGCGGTCCGCCTCGGCCACGGTGCCATCCCCGATGAGCGACGCGTAGCCCCAGTCGTCCAGCGAGAAGTAGCGGGGCGCGTGCTTGGCGCAGATGCCGAAGCCGTCGCACACCGTGCGGTCCAGGCGGATTTTCATGCTTGCCTCGCAGCCTCGGCCTCGTAGGGGCGATCGAAGCGGAACGGGCGGTCACCGCAGTCCGGGCAACCGCCCTCGAGATGCCGCGCCACATCGTCGGGGAACTGGCCGAGCAGGCTGGCGGCCACATTGGTGGCGGCGTCCAGCGTCGCGCAGGCCCCGCGCCCGCGCAGCACCACCGACCAGCGGCGCAATCGGTCGACGTCTTCGGTTGTCGCGGCGCCGTCGCGCAACGCCCCGCCGACCGCGGCCATCGCGGCCGTGCCGTTGAAACACGACCCGCACTGCCCGGCGTTTTCGCGATCGAAGTACGCCAGCACCGACGCCGCAACCGCCACCGGGCAATCGTCGGTGATCACCGAGATCGCACCGCAGCCCAGGCCGCTGCCGAACCGTCGCATCGTCTCGTGGTCCAGTGTCGTCTCCAGCACGTCGCGGTTGAGGAAGCCGGCGAAATAGCCGCCCAACAGCGCGCCCCGCACGTTCTCGGGCGAAACACCGTGCAGCGCAAGCAGTTCGGTGAACGGCAGGCCGTGGGGAAGCTCGTAGAGGACCGGAGGCCGGCCGGCGCCGGTGATGGTGGCCAGGAAGGTGCCCGACGACAGCGGGGTGCCCTGCGAGCGGAAGCTCGCCGACCCGTGGCGCTGCAGATACGGCAGGTTGGCCAGGGTCTCGACGTTGCTCACCAGGGTGGGCCGCCCGCCCACGCCCGACTCGAATGGGCGCGGGGGCTTGTCCGTCGGCTTGGCCGGGCCGCCGTTGAGCACGCGAACCGCCGCGGTCTCCTCGCCGGCCACGTAGCCGGGCTGCACCGTGATCAGGTCGACGGGAACACCGAACGCCCCGGGGTCGACTTCGCCCAAAGCGGCTTCGACGCTGTGCGCCGATTCCGGGTCCGACACGTACACGTAGGCGCGGTCGGCGGCGACGATCGCCGCGGCCAATCGTAATCCGTCCAACACCATGTGCGGGCGGTGGCGCAGCAGCCATCGGTCCTTGACCGAAGCCGGTTCTCCCTCTTCACCATTGGCGACGACGACGGCGCCGCCCGCCGCGCGTCCGTTGTCGCGCACCGTGCGCAACTTCACCGCCAGCGGAAAGGCCGCGCCGCCGCGGCCGACCAGCCCGCTGGACTCGACCTCGCCCAGCAAAGCATCGCCGTCGGCCAGCGGGTGGTAGCCGCCGAGATCGCGGTAGGCGGCGAAGTCCTCGCGGCCGGGTTGTTCACCGAGCAATCGGCGTTGGCAGCCGGGCGCGCTGGCGGTGGTGATGCTTGCGGATTGAGCGGTGTTCACGGCCGGCCCGCCATCGTCTTGGTTAGGCTTGCGCACATGCGGACTGCGGTGGTGCGCGTGAACGTCGACCCGGGAAGCGTGCTCACGCCGGAGCAATTACGAGACGGCATGGCAGCGCTCCTCGAACTCGCCGGCGCGGCCGGTGTCGACGTCGTCGAGAACGATCTCGCCGCCATGCCCGCGCGTCGTCGCGAAGTCGAATTGCTGGTGGCGGCCGAAGATGGAGATTCGGCCAAGAGCACTGCTATTGCCTTGTGCGCCAAGGCTTTCGGCACCAGTCCGGCACCGGGTGTGGTCACCTTCATCAGCCGGGGCACCGACGACGACGCTCACGGTGTGCTGTCCGGGTTCGGGCTCACCGGCGACATCGAGCGGACGCCCGGCGACGACGGGTTCGACATCGTCTACGTGACGCTGCGTGAGGACGACCTCGAGCACATTCCGGAGAGCCGGATCCACACGGCCCTCGAGGCGTCGCTCAACTGTGAGGTTCACATTCGCACCAAATAACACGTCAGGACCCCAAGAATTCGAGAATCGCCGGGGCGGCCTGCACCCAGGTGTCGAACATGTTGAAGTGCTGCACCCTGTCGGCTGCGCGATCTTCGGAAGCGCGCTCCCATGCGTCCTCCGGCCAGGGCGGATCGATCAGCTTGGAGCCCTTGATCAGGCAGCTGACTTCCAGCGACGTCCGTTTGGGATGATCCCAGTCGTTCTCGCCGCCACGAATGATCAACGTGGGCACCTGGATTCGGTCGAACATCTCGTCCTCGACACCCGGAATGGTCTGTCCCGGCTTGGACACGAACGCGTTGAGCCAGCGCAGCATCACCTTGAGGAACTCGTCCTTGTCGAAGTCGAGGAAGCGTTGCTTGTTGGCCGGGTTCTCCTCGATGCGGTCGCGCCACTCGGAAACTTTGATCACGCCCTCCATCCCGGTTCCGCGTGCGGCCAGAATGCTCGGGACGATGTAGAAGGACCCCAGCACGAACGTGCCGTAGATACCGCCGACGATGTTCCACACCACCAGCTTCTCCACGAGCTCGGGGTAGAGCATCGTCGTCAGCATGGAATCCCTTGCCCCGCCGGAGCCTCCGGCGATGATGCACCGCTGGACGCCGAGCGCACCCAGCAGGCCGTGCAGGGTCTCGGCGCGCATGTGCGACTCGCTTTGCCCGTAGAACTGCACATCGGACGCACCGCAATTCGGCCGGTCCCACAGCAACACCCGATAGCCGCCCGCGACCAGCGCCTCGGCGAGTGGGCGCAGGCCGGGGATTTCCTTGCTGAACCTGCCGCCCGGCGTCAGGACAATGAGATCGCCCGAGTCTCCGAGGATTTCGTAGACGACGTTCCCACCGTTCACCTCGATCGAAGCCACACGACTCTCCTGTAGTTAGGCCGTCACCAGAACGTCGTTGCCGACGACGCGCACCGGATAGGTGCGGATGCTCCACTCCGGCTTGACCGCGGTGGTGCCGGTCGCCAGCTCGAAACCCCATTGGTGCCAGGGACAGTAGATGTATTCCAGGTCTCGCACCATGACAGCGTCGCCGGGGGCGGTCTCGTCGACGATGGTGCGACCGCGCGGACGGCCCGAGCACAGCGGTCCGCCCTGGTGCGGGCAGTAGTTCGCGATCGCGTAGAACGTTCCGTTGACGTTGTAGACGCCCACGCCGTGGCGTCCGATCGGCACCAGCTTGTGCGTACCGGGCGGGATCTCGTCTACTGTCGCGACAACGTGCTCGCGGCCCTGGGCGAGGCGGGGTTCGGGCCGCTTGGTTTCTTCGGCCAACTCAGAGCACCCGGACTTGGCCCTCGAGGACCGGCACCGTCTCCGGCAGGTGATAGGTGGCGATGCCGTTCTTGTACATCACCGCTTCCCGCGCCGCCTTGGGAAGGTGCTTGACCAGCCAGCGCGGGTCGTCGAACGTCCAGTGCGGATAGTCCGAGGAGTACAGCAAGATCTTGTCGCACTCCATCCACTCCATCGCGCGGGTCAACTCGGTCTTGTCCTCCGGGTAGTCCAGCGGCTGCGTGGTGAACTTGATGTGGTCTTTGACGTACTCCGACGGCTTGCGCTTGATCTCCACCCGCGACTTGCGCGCTTCGTAGATCGCGTCCATGCGCCACATCAGCGGCAGGATCCAGGTGAACGCGTGCTCGACGAACACGATCCGCAGCGTCGGGAACCGGTCGAAGACGCCGTCGAAGATCAGGCTCATCACCTGGTTGGCGGCCAGCAGCGAGTAGGTCACCATGAAGTCGTGGTTGTAGCTGGGGTAACCCACCGGCGGGGTGGGCAGCATCTCGTAGTTGCTGCGCGACAGGTGGCAGCTCACCGTGATGTCGTGCTTGGTGGCGGCCTCCCAGATCGGGTTGTACCTGGGGTGGCCCCATGAGGGCCGCGGCTCGGCTTTGATCAAAACCTGCGCCATGTAGGGGTGCCCGGCCCACGTCTCGATCTCTCGGGCCGCGCCCTCGGGATCCTCGACCGCCGCGCAGATCGAACCGCGCCAGCGCTGGTGCCAGTTGTTGTGGCTGTCCAGCCAGTGATTGGCCTGCCAGTGATTCAGCGCCGTCGAGTAGGCCTGGTGCGCTTCGGCCAGGCGCGGGGTGCGGCCGCCGGGCTCCAGGATCGCGATGTCGGACCCGGCCTCCATGATCAGCTGGCGAAACGCCATGTCCGGGTCGCTGCCCGGGAACTCGCCGTCGGGCGGGAAGGTGTCGGTGCGCATCGCGAAGCTGTGCGCGTAGTCAGGCGCGTCGTAGTAGATCAGCTCGCCGATTCGATGGTCACGGAAGAACTTGCTGCGCCAGGGCTCGGGAATGTACTGGGTGATCTCGCCCCGCTTGGGCACGGGGTGGACATCCGAGTCGACGCACCGGACGGCTATGCGCTCGGCGGCGGGAACACGTTCCTGCGTATGGGTCAGGGTCATTTCGAACTCCTAGGTCTCCCTCGCTTCTATTCTGCGACTAGCCCGCGGCCAGGTCGACAGAAATGTCGATCCCGTACAGGTCGGCCGCGTTGCGCCAGCACAGCTTCTCGCGCTGTTCGGCCGACAGCGCTTTGGGCAGCTTCGTGACGTCGCCGCACTGCCAGTGCGGATAGCTGGAGCCGAACATCACCATGTCTTCCTTGCCGGTGAAGCCGAACCACTCGCCGGCGAACTCGGCGTCGCCCGGGCCGTCGAGGCTGCCCTGGACGAAATAGACGTGCCCGGGGAGGTAGTCGCTGGGAATCCGCGGCGCCCAGGGGGTCTGTTCCAGGTGCGGCCGGCCGAAGGTGTCCATCCGCCAGATGAACGGCGTCAGGAAGTCCGCGGCGCCGTCGGCCCAGACGAATTTGAGGCTTCCGAAGCGCTCGAACACGCCCTCGGCGATCATGTTCATCAGGTGATACACGTAGTTCAGCGCCATGAAGCCGACGTACTGCTCGTAGGTCAGGGTGTGCCCGGACGGTGTGGGGGGAAACCCGATGCCCTCGCCCGTCTCGATGTGCACCGCCACCGGAAGGTTCGCGTCGGCGGCGGCTTCCCACAGCGGCCAGAACTGCGGTTTGCCGTAGAGCTCGCGCGACTGCAGCGGGACACCGATCTGGACGACGCGCGGGTGCGCACGCCATTTCTCGATCTCGCGCACCGCGCCGGCGATGTCGTCGGGGTTGACCCGGATGGTGCCGCGGAACTTCTCGCCGAACTCGCCGGACTCCAGCCAGCGCGACACCATCATCTCGTTGTGGGCGGCATGCAGCGCGCTGCCGAGGTGCCGGTCCGGCATGATGCCGCGGCCCATCGGATGCAGGACGGCCACGTCGACCCCGCGCTTCGAAAACAGTTCGTTGGCAACGAATTCCGGATCCGACCCCGGGTACTGCCGGTCCGGCCCCTTGGTGTTCGGCGCGTACTCCCCACCGGGTGCCCCGTACCAGTCCATCTCGTAGTCGGGAAAACCGCGGCTCTTGAACGGCTCACGCAGGAACGAGCGCAGGTCCTTGTTGGACGGGAAGAAGATGTGCACGCTCGCGTCGATCACCGGCGTGCGTGTTCCGTCGGCGTGCTCGATCACGGAAGCCACCCTTCCGGTCGCCAAAGAGGGTCGGAATCAGTCATATGATAGACAACCTAACATTCTGATCCGGCGCCAATCAATGCATTTCCGGTAAGCGTTTCGGTTAAACATCGTCGCTGGTGGTGGGTGGTATTGGTGTCCAATGGGCTAGTCGCGTTCTTCAATGCGGATAATACCATTCTCCGCGGTTGGCGTTTTAGCCCGAGGGCTGGCCCGGACCGCCCACGACGACGCCGGCGGCCTTCTCCAACGGCTTGATCACCGTCGTGAAATCGGAATCGGGGCCTTGATCCTGCGCGGCCGTCTCCCAGAGCCGCCCGATCGTCTCGGCAACGTCGGTCGGCACGCCCAGTGACTTGGCCTCGTCGAGGTAGAGCCGCACATCCTTGACCATCAGCCCGGTGGCAAACCCGTAGTCGAAGGTTCGTGGCAGGATCGCGCGAGGAAACTTGTCACGACTCGCGCTCGTCGCGCCCGAGCCCGCGTTGAGCACCTCGATCATCACGCCGGGGTCGAGGCCGGCCTTGACGCCCATCACGACGACTTCCGCCGTTGCGGCCAAGACGTTGGCCGCGAGGATGTTGTTGACGAGCTTCATCGTCTGCGCCGAGCCCGGCTTGTCGCCAATGTAGAACGGCCGGCCGATCGCCTCGAGTGCCGTTCGTATGGCATCGAATTCGCTGCGCGGGCCGGACACCATGACGGCGAGCACCCCCTTTTCGGCCCCGCTGACCCCGCCGCTGACCGGGCTGTCGATCGCCACGATGTTCCGTTCGGCCAATCGGTCGTGGATTCGCGCGGCCGTTTGGCTCCCGACGGTCGACAGGTCGACGTAGCGCTTGACCCGCGAGCCCTCGATCACTCCCGCCGCGCCGGTCGCCACCTCCAACGACGCGGCGGGCGAGGGGAGGCTGGCCAGCACCGTCTCGGCGCGGTCGGCGACGTCTTTGACCGACGCCGCGGGTTGCGCCCCGAGCGCGACGACGCGTTCGAGCGCCTCGTCACGGGTGTCGAAGGCGATGACGTCGTGACCATCGCCGAGGAGCCGGCGTGCCATGGGAAAGCCCATGTGGCCCAACCCGATAAACCCGATTTCCATGTTTCGCGCTAGTCCTTGTCCAGCTCGGCGAAGACCTCGCCGGCCGTGCGGAAGCTGTCGACCGCCGCGGGAACGCCGGCGTAGATCGCGACCTGGAGGAATACCTCGCGGATCTCGTCACGGCTGACGCCGTTGGTGAGCGCCGCCTTGATGTGGGTGCGCAATTCGTGGGGCCGGTTGAGCACCGAGGTCATCGCCAGGTTGAGCATGCTGCGCGTCTTGCGCGCGAGGCCCTCGCGGCCCCACACCGCTCCCCAGCAGTATTCGGTGAGGAGGTCCTGCATCGGCCGGGTGAATTCATCGGCCTCGGCCAGTGCCCGGTTGACGTGCTCCTCGCCCAGCACTGCGGAGCGTATTTCCAGCCCACGCTGGTAGGTGTCGGGATCCAACGATGTTCTCCTTTACCTCATCACAGGCGCACCACGACCGTCTTGGTGGTGGTGAACGTGTCGAGCGCTTCGTAGCCCTTCTCGCGGCCGTACCCCGACTTCTTGAAACCCCCGAACGGCAATTCCACGCCCCCGCCGGCGCCGTAGGTGTTGACGCAGACCTGTCCCGCCCGGATCCGGGCCGCGAGCCGGTGCGCGCGCGAGAGGTCGGTGGTCCATACCGCGCCGATCAGCCCATACTGCGTGCCGTTGGCCAGTGTGATCGCGTCGTCTTCGCCGCAGAATCTGTTGATGGTGAGAACGGGACCAAAGACCTCCTCCTGGGCGATGGGCGATGCGGGATCGACGTCGTCGATCACGGTGGGCGCGAAGTAGGCTCCGTCGGCCAGCCGGATGTCCTCCGGCGGGCCGCCGCCGCAAAGGATTTCGCCCTTGGCGTTGGCATTGATCATCGATTGCACGCGCCGCTGTTGCTTGCGCGAGATCAGCGGTCCGAGGTCGCGGTCCTCGGTGCCGGGCCCGATCGTTGCGCGCCCCATCAAGCCGCAGACCATGTCCACCAACGTGTCGTGGATCGAATCGTGCACGAGCAGCCGGGAGCCGGCCGAGCATGTTTGGCCCGCGTTCTGCAGGATCGCCTTCACGATCGCCTCGGCGGCGCGCCCCAGATGTGCGTCGGGGAAAACGATCTGCGGTGACTTTCCGCCCAATTCCAACGTCGTGGGCGCCACCCGGTCGGCGGCGGCGTGGGCCACCACCGAACCGATCTCGCTCGATCCGACAAAGCTCAGGTGGTCGACGTCGGGATGCGCGGTCAGGGCGGCGCCGGCTTCGGCGCCCAGCCCGGTGACCACGTTGAAGACGCCATGGGGCAAACCGGCCCGAACCGCGAGTCGGGCCAATTCCACTGCGGTGCGCGGAGTTTCATCGGCCGGTTTCACGACGGCACAGTTGCCGACCGCGATGGCCGGGGCCACCGCGCGGGCCAGCAATTGCATCGGGTAGTTCCAGGCGACGATGTGACCGGTGACGCCGAAGGCTTCGCGTCGGGTATAAGCGTGCAGATCCGTTGACAGCGGGATGGTTTCGCCGCGATAGGTGTCGATGGCGTGGCCGTAGAAACGAAAGTAGCGCGCGGCGACGGTGGCGTCGGCGCGGGCCTGGCTCAACGGCTTTCCGGTGTCCTCGCTTTCGATGCGGGCCAACCGATCGTGATCGTCGTCGATCAGATCGGCGATCCGCGTCAGCAGCGTCGCCCGGTCCGCCGGGGGTGTGCCCTGCCATCGCTGCGATGCCGCTCGCGCCGCGGCGACGGCGCGGCCGACTTCGTCGCCGCCCGCGCGCGCCACCTGCCCGAGGGGCCTACCGGTGGCCGGGTCGACGTTGTCGTAGACGTCCGCCGAGGCCACCGATTCGCCGTCGATGAACGACTGTGTGATGGTCACGGTGGCACCTGACTGTCGTGCGTCGCATTCAACGAGTATCTATACGGTACTGTATATTTCTGTCGATGGTGACGACTCGACGGGGGCGGCCGACTCAGGCCGAAGCCAAGAAGCTGCACCAGAAGTTGCGCAAGGCCGCGGTGGCGACGTTCGTCAAGTATGGCTACGACGGCACCACCATGGAAGCGATCGCCAGGGCGGCCGGCATCACGCGGCGCACGCTCTATGCCCGCTATCCGGATAAGCGCGCGGTGTTCGTCGACGTCATTCCCTGGGCGCTCACCCGCAAGACCGAGCGCGAAGCCGACGACATCGATGAGGGCGATCTGCGCGCCTCCCTGATCGCGCTGGGGCGCGCCGGGCTCGCGCGCGCAATCGACCCGGACATCGTGCGGTTGACCCGCATCGCGATGAACGAGTCGGCGCGTTTTCCCGAGTTCGCGATCAGTGCGCACTCGATGACATGGTCGGCGCGCCACCGCCAGGTCATGGACCTGCTGCGGCGCCACCAGGAGAACGGGAGCGTCGAGGTCGAGGACCTCGAGTTAGCCGCGGGCCACTTCATTGGCATGATCGAGCATCTGCCCGCGCGACTGGCCGACTGCGGCATCTATCGCAGTGCCGACGAGGAGGAACGCCACTTGCAGCACGCCGTCAACCTGTTCCTTCGCGGCGTCCAGCCCCGCGACTGACCCGCCACCCGGTCTCCCGCGATGGCGTGGCCAGATCTTGTACTGGTGCACGGCGGCGCGCACGCCGCCGATTGCTGGGATCTCACCGTCG
Source organism: Mycobacterium sp. 663a-19 (assembly GCF_035616495.1). Taxonomy (NCBI): domain Bacteria; kingdom Bacillati; phylum Actinomycetota; class Actinomycetes; order Mycobacteriales; family Mycobacteriaceae; genus Mycobacterium; species Mycobacterium sp. 663a-19. Next base: position 275,184 of record NZ_JAPJAV010000001.1, read on the forward strand.
CCGAATTGACCCGGCGCGCACCCGAATTGCGCGTCCTCGCGGTTGATCTGCCCGGCCGTGGCGGCAAGCCGGCGAATTTGGACACCGTCACCATCGACGACTGGGTGAACTCCGCGGTCGCCGACATCGAGGACGCTGGGCTGGGCGACGTTGTGGTGGTCGGGCACTCGATGGCCGGGCTCACCGTCCCGGGCATCATCGCGAAACTCGGGGCGACGCGGGTGCGCGAGATGATCCTGCTGACGGCGTTCGTCCCGCCGCAGGGAACGTCGGTGGTGGACACGCTGCGCGGACCGTTGGCTCCGTTGGCGAGATCGGCCGGCCGGGTCGAACGAAAGTCGTTCCCGATGCCCGCGGTCCTGGCGCGATACGCATTCTGCAACGGCATGACGCGGCAGCAGCGCAGGCTGACGCTGTCGCGCCTGTGCATGGAATCCCCGAACGTGATTTTTGAGCCAGCCGACCGCAGCGACCTGCCCGCCGACGTTCCGCGGACGTGGATCATGACGCTGGCCGACCGGGCACTGTCGGTGCGTCAGCAGCTGTACGCGATCAGATCACTCGGCGGCGTCGACACCATGATCTGCATCGACGCCTGCCATGACGTGATGTTCTCGCAGCCCGGACGCCTGGCCGCCATCCTGGTCGAACGTTGCCGGTTGCGCGCCCGAGGATCTGACACCACTCGTTGAAATTTGTCATTGACATTTGTCAGTGATGAGCGTCACCATGTCAGGTGATGAGGGCACAGGCGAACGAAAGCCCACGGGGACGCGAAGCGCAGCGGCTCGAGACGCGCCAGCGCGTGTACGACGCGGCGATGGCGGAGTTCAAGAGATCGGGCATGGCGGATGCCGATATCGGCGCCATCATCTCGGCGGCCGGCATCGCACGCGGAACCTTCTACTTTCACTTCCCCACCAAAGAACACGTTCTCGAGGAGGTCGAGCGCAACCTGGTCACCCGGCTCGCCGGTGACTTAACCCGCTTCGTGGCCTCGGAGCCCGACCTCTGGTCGACCATGTCGGAGGTGGTACGCCTAGTCGTGGCGGCAGAGTCACGGCTCGGCACCAGGCTGTTCAGAGACGTTCTGGCACTGCATTTTTCACAGACGCGCCCGCCCGGATTCGGTAAGCCGACGGACCATCCACTCGTAGCGCTCCTTGCGCAGGAGATCGCGCGGGCGCAGCTGCAGGGCGTGACCCATCCGGACGCCAGCCCCGAAAACAGCGCGCTCTTCTTCTTGCTGGGGATCTACGCGCTGCTCGTCACCCACCACGACTCCAAGCCCGCACGCAGTCGCGTGATCGGTGAGTTTGTCGCGAGCACGCGCCGCGGCCTGGAGGCTCGGTAAACCGACCGGGTGTCGATCGAACGATTGGAGATTCAACCGTGTGGCAGGAATTGGTGCGCCTTGGCATCGGATGGGGCGGGGCCGCCGTGCTGGTCGGCTTTTGGTACTACGTGATGCGCGGCATCGGCACCTTCTGATCGAGAGGCCAACCGTGAACGAGAGAGAGCGGCAACGAAGGCGGGCGCTGATCGTCTTTCAGATCTTCATTTACGGCTACCTGCTGCTCATGTTCGGCATCCAACTGTCGATGTGGGCAACCCGGGACTGGTAGGAGCAAAACGTGAATCTGCCGCTGACCAACCGGATTTCCGGCATCTCACTCGACGACCAACTCGAGCAGAGCCGCCTGGCGCAGCGTCGCGCCGACAAGTGGCTCATCGCCGGGACATTGCTGATGGGGGCCAACGTGCCCGGCATCTTCGGCCTGCCCTTGTTCCTGTACGGATTGGCGTTGCTTCGACGGGCACTGAAATCGGGCCTGTCGGTGCGGCCGATCATGGTCACCCTGATCGGCTACCTGGTCATCCTCGATGCCGGACTCAATCTGCAGGGCTGGATCCTCGACATGGTCGCCAACCACACCCTGATCTACCGGGTCCTGTACACGGCATGGGGCAACGCTTTTGACGCCGGATACTTCTGGCATTACAACCAGCTCTGGATCGGTGGGGCGAGCGCTCCGGGGGAGAAGGGCTGGGAAGTTGCGCTCATCCTTACCGTGTTTCCGATGCGGATCGCCGCAGCCATCGCCTTCTTGCAGATGAAGCGATGGGGCTACCAGTGGCTGCTGGTGACCTGTTGGTTCGGCGTGGTGATCTGGGTCGGCTACGTGATGAACATGACCGTGTACGCCGACGTCCGTTATGCCGGCGTGGTTTTCCCGGTCCTGGGGTGGTGGATCTACGACATCATGTACATCACCCCATTCCTCGCGATCCCGTACCTGCACACCGTCAATCGCGAAATCTTCTCGGACTAAGGAGAATCCAATGAGCGCATCATCCACCGACGAGAAGTTGCCGGGTGAAGCCACGGATCTGCCCCTGGGTACCACCAAAGAGTATGCGCGGCTGCACAAGTGGCTGCGGCGCGGCATCATGGTGTGCCTGGTCGGTCTTGTCCTCGAGGGCGCGTTCACCCTGCCGTTCCTGGCAGTCTGGTACGGCTACCCGACCCTGAGCTTCCGCGACATCTGTAGCGAGCTGATGAAGGTGCGCTACAACAACGAGTCGTTGGAATGCCAGTACCCCTACCCGTTCCCCGGCCCGCCGATCAACGGCGCACCCGAGGGGGCGGGTATCGCCACGGCCAAGGATCGATGGGGTATTCAGCCGGTACCGGAGTACCCGCGGCTCGGCTTCCGCGAGCTGGTCAGAATCCACGATCAGCGGATTGCTCGGCAGCAGGCAGAGCACAACGCGCCGCATTAATATACGGTGATGTTTACTTACTAAGGGCCGACGCGAGGAGCTAGGGATGACATCTGCGACTGGGCAGCTGGTGGAGTTGGTCGGGGCCAAGGAGTGCTTTGACATCGCACCCGCCGAGCTGCTGCCCGTGCAGCTGGCAGCGGCCAACGAACGGCTGCAGAGCCAACTCGGCTCCATCCCGCTGCTGGCCAACCGGGCGGAATCGGGCGGGGTGACAGGAATCAAGCGGCCCACCGACCTGGTGCCGCTGCTCTTCGCCCACACCACCTACAAGACGTACGCGGAGGGCTGGCTCAACGAGCGGCAGTGGGATCGCATGGGCAGGTGGCTGGCCACCGTGTCCACCCGGGCTGTCGACGGCCTCGACACCGACGGGGTGCAGACCCTCGATGACTGGATCAAGCAGCTGGAGACCGTCGGCCATTACCTGTCGTGTTCCAGCGGGACCGGCGGGAAGCCGGCCATGCTGTCCTGCACCGAGGGCGACATCGAGCTCTCGGCGCGGATCAACATCGAGGCGCTGTTGTGGGCGACCGGCCTCACGCGTGGGGAGGACCGAAAATTCCTGGGCCTGGGCCCGCAATTCGCCGCCCCGCGCGAGGACGCCATCCGCCAGGCCATGGTCGATTGCTTCTCGTCGCGATACCCGCCCTACCAGTTCGGCGACGGCGAGCCGATCACGGTCGGGTCGATGGTGGACATGATCACGTTGCGGCGCAAGCTGGCCGATGGCACCGCACGCCCCAATGAGATCGCGGAGTTCGAACGCATCGCCACTCAGCGCGCGAGTGACATGGACGCCTCGGCCAACAAGGCGATCGATGCGGTGATCGACGCGCGCGACCTGCCGCTGCTGGCGACCGGCATGTTCGCCACCCTGTACCAGATCGCCGAAGGCATCCGCGCCAAGGGCCACGGCGGCGACGATTTCAACCCCAACAACGCGATGATGGTCGCGGGCGGACTCAAAGGCGCCGCGCTGCCGGAGAATTACCGCGAATACGTACTGGAGACGTTCAATGTCGCCGAGGAGCGGCTGTACCACGCGTACAGCATGCGCGAGATCAACGCGACGTTCCCGCTGTGCCGCGCCCAGCGGTACCACATCTCGCCGTGGGTGATCCTGCTGCCGCTGGATGCCTCCGGCGAGAAATTGCTGGACCCCGCTGATGGTGAGATCGAGGCCCGCGCAGCCTTTTTCGACGCTTCGATCGAAGGCCGCTGGGGTGGGGTGATCAGCGGGGACCGGGTCCGTGTCGGCTTTGCGAGGTGCCCATGCGGACACCGGGGTCCGACCGTGGGCCGCGACATCACCCGCTACGCCGACCTGCCGGGAGGCGACAAGATCACCTGCGCGGGCAGCATCGACGCCTACGTGCGGGGAATCGCATGACCGCGTTGCCGGCGCCCCATTTCGTGCAAGGCGCGGTCGTGGAGGGGGACGCCGTCCGCCACAGATCCCGCGATCTGGGTGCCGATTTCATCACTCCCGCAATCGATCTCGATTCCCTCGTGTTGCCGCGGTCGCGGCTGCCGCCGCTGCTCGACGTCAAGCTGGCCGAGATCATCGACTTCCTGGTCGAAACCGGTGAACGCCTGCATTTGGATCGCAACCCGCACCTTCAGCAGTGCCTCGAACTGATCGCGGCCACCAATCCCTTGCCGCGGCGCGTCGTGGAGAATCTCTACCGCCAGGCCCCCTACTTCCTCACCAGGCCGCTTCTGGAAAGCATCGTCGATTCGAACTTTGCCAACCGTGAGGCGCTCGACGGGTGGGTCGAGCGCGTCGACATCTGCGGCAACAAGGGGGCGATCCGGGCCTTCCCTCCGCGGATGGTGCACATGTTGGCGGGCAACGCCCCCTCGGGATGTGTGTCGTCGATCGCGCAGGGCGCGCTGGTCAAGGCGGTCAACCTGTTCAAGATGCCCTCGAGTGACCCGTTCACCACGGTCGCGGTGCTTCGCACCATGGCAGAAATCGATCCGAAACATCCTGTGGTGCGGTCGATGTCGGCGGTCTACTGGCAGGGCGGGGACACCGCGGTCGAGCGCACCCTGTACCGGCCGCAGTACTTCGACAAGATCGTCGCCTGGGGCGGCGGCGATGCGATCAACAACGTGATCCAGTACCTGGGACCCGGCATCCAGCTGATCTCGTTCGACCCGAAATCCTCGATCTCGATGATCGGCCGCGAGGCCTTCGACTCCGAGGACCGCGTCGCCGAGGTGGCCGAGCTGCTGGCCGCCGACACGACGGTGTTCAACCAGGAGGCCTGCCTGGCCAGCCGCTACGCCTTCGTGGAAGGCCAACGGCCCCAGGTGGAATCGTTCTGCGCCGAGCTTGCGGAGCGCCTGGGCGCCGACCGTGAGTTCGCGTCGGCCGGCGGCCCGCCACTGTCGACGGAGCGCCGCGAGGAAATCCAGGTGATGGAGGCGATGGGCGACGTGAACGTATGGGGCGGTTTCGATGGCCGAGGCCTGGTGATCCTGTCGGACCGGCCGGTGGAGTTCCAGCCCACCAACAAGACCTCGAACGTAGTCATGGTCGATTCGCTCGACGACGCGGTCCGCTACGTCAACGTCGCCACCCAAACCATCGGCGTCTACCCGTACGAGCGCAAGGCACAACTACGAGACCGGCTGGCCAGCGCCGGGGCTCAACGCCTGTGCCGCTTGGGAACTGCGAACGCTCACGTCCTCGGCAGCCCGCACGATGCCATGTATCCGTTGCAGCGATTCGTCCATTGGATGGGCGACGACGACATCGCATAGGTTGTCAGCCATGGGAGCAAGCAGCGACATCTGGGAAGTGATGTCGACCGCCAGGACCATCCGGCGGTTCACCGACGAGCCGGTCGACGACGTCACCCTGGCCCGGTGCCTCGAAGCGGCCAGGTGGGCGCCCTCCGGTGCCAACGCGCAGGGCTGGCGCTTCGTCGTGCTGCGATCGCCCGAGCGGCGGGCCGTCGTCGCCAAGGCCGCGGCGCACGCGCTGGAGGTGATCGAGCCGGTGTACGGAATGACCCGGCCCGCCGACGACGACGACAGCCGCCGCGCCCGCACCTACCGCGCGACCTACGAATTGCACGACCGGGCGGGCGAATTCACCTCGGTCCTGTTCGCGCAGCAGCACTATCCGACCGCGTCCGAACTCCTGCTGGGCGGTTCGATCTTTCCCGCCATGCAGAACTTTCTGCTCGCCGCCCGCGCCCAGGGACTGGGGGCATGCATGACCAGCTGGGCCTCGTACGGCGGCGAGCAACTGCTGCGCGAAGCCGTCGGCGTGCCCGCGGACTGGATGATCGCCGGCCACATCGTGGTGGGGTGGCCGAAGGGCAAGCACGGGCCGGTTCGCCGCCGCCCGCTCGTCGAGTTCGTGAACCTCGACCGCTGGGGGGAGCCGGCCGGCGACCTGATCGCCGCGGTGCCCTAGCCCTCACTGACTTTTCGCCGAGATCGACGCTGGCGCGAAGAAGTGCGAGTGACGTGCACGCTGGCGTCGATCTCGCTGTCCAAAGGCGGTCGCGTCACGTCATACGCCATTTTCGAGATTATTACTTTCGGAACAGAGAATGCTATTCTCGCGATGGCGACGACAGGAGGCGGCCCGGATGCTGTTGGAGTTCGATGCTGATCAGCGGCTGTGGCAGGACACGGTGCGCGACGTCGTCGGCAAGCAGTGTCCGCCGTCGCTGGTGCGCAGCGTGGCCGAGCAGGGCGTGGACCCCAGCCCGCTGTGGAAGTCGTACGTGGACCAGGGCTGGACCGAGCTGAACGATCCGGCCGGCACGGTTGAGCTCGCGATCGTCCTCGAGGAGTTGGGCCGCGCGACCGATCCCACGCCCTTCTTGGCGACGATGAGTCAGTTCGCGCCGTTGGCCGCGGATCGGTTCGACCCGCACGAGTCGGGTACCGCCGTGCACAACGGGGTGTCGGCGCACCGCGACGCCGAGGGCTGGGTGCTGGACGGCACGGCGCGCCACGTCCTCGACGGCGATCGCGTCGACCGGTTGGCGGTGGTGACCGACGCGGGGGTGTTCCTCGTGCCGGCCAATCGGGTATCCGCCCGGCGCTCTACGGTTTTCGACCCCGTGCTGCATGTCGCCGACCTGTCCTTCGCCGGGGTTCGGGTGCCCGACAGCGACCGGCTGACCGTCGACTCCAAGCGCGCCCACCACATTGCGCTGACGGGCATGGCGATCCACATCGTCGGCGCCTGCCAGCGCATCCTCGACCTTGTCCTCGAGCACGTCAAAAGCCGGCAGCAATTCGGCGTGCCGATCGGCTCGTTCCAGGCCGTCCAGCACAAGTGCGCCGACATGCACGTCGCGGTGGAACGCGCCCGGGCGCTGGCCTACTTCGCCGCGTTGACGATCTCGGCCGACGATCCCCGCCGCCGGTTGGCGGCCGCCATGGCCAAGGCATCGGCGGGGGAGTGCCAAGCGCTGGTATTCCGGCACGGCCTGCAACTGCACGGCGCGATGGGGTTCACCTGGGAGAACGATCTGCAGTTCGCGCTCAAGCGGGCCAAGGCGGGTGAGCTCATGCTCGGCGGCGCGGCGGAGCATCGCGCGCGAATCGCAGAGGAATACCGTGCAGCTGACTTTTGATCCCGACGTCGAGGCGTTCCGGGCGGAGTTCGCGGCGTTCATCGACGAAAACCTGCCTCCCGCAAGCGAAACCCTGGAGCGCCCGCGTTCGGTTTCGCACATGCCGCAATGGGCGCGCCGTTGGCAGCGGTTGCTGTTCGACAACGGTTGGCTGCTGCCCGGCCAGCCCCCCGAATTCGGCGGGCGCAACGCGACCGTCGTCCAGCAATTCGTTCACCTCGAGGAACTGTGCCGCCGGCGGATCTACCACAGCCTCAACCCGCAGGGCGTGAATATCGTTGCGGCATCGCTGTTGACGTTCGGCAGCGACGAACAGAAGCAGCGGTGGGCGGTGCCGATCCTGCGCGCCGAGATCACCGCGTCGCTCGGGATGAGCGAGCCGAGCGCCGGCTCCGATCTGGCATCGCTGCGCACCCGCGCGGTGCTCGACGGCGACCACTTCGTGGTCAACGGGCAGAAGGTGTGGACCTCGGGGGCGCACGACGCCGACATTTTGTTGACATTCGTGCGTACCAATCCGGATGCCCCGAAGCACAAGGGAATCAGCGCGCTGATAATCCCTACCGACACCCCGGGCATCGTGCGCCGGCCGTTCCCGTCGATCTGCGGCGTCGACGACCTCGATTTCAACGAGGTGTTCTTCACCGACGTGCGGGTGCCGGCCGAGAACCTGGTCGGCGAGCTTGATCAGGGCTGGCGGGTGGCCAACGGATCACTCGGGCACGAACGCACGATGATGTGGCTGGGTTTCGCGGATCGCATGGAAAACCTGCTCGCCGATTGGCGTCCCGCCACCGAGCTGGAGCGCGATCAGTACGCCACGACGATCATGGACAAACAGGCGCTGCGCCTGCTGGGTTCGGTGGCCCTGGCCCGCGCGGCCCGCGGCGAAGACGACGTGGCCGCGATATCCGTGCTCAAGTTGCTCGGATCCGAAGCCGAACTACGCGGCTTCGAACATGCCCTGCACAGCACCGGCGCCGACGGGCTCGTCCACCCGGGGCAGACCGGACCGTACGCGCCGATGAACCTCGACCACTACTTCGCCAGCTGGTTCGAGCGTTATGCGCGAAGCTTTTCCGGCACCATCGCCGGGGGCACATCGGAGATCCAGCGCAACATCATCGCGCAGCGTGTGCTCGGGCTGCCACGCGCCTAGACAAGTTCGCCCTAGCTACCACCGCACCAGCGAGAAGGGGTACGTGCTGGTGCCCCCGGGGCCGCCGCCGCAACCCGCGTCATAGGTCGAGACCAACTCACCGCCCAGTGAGACCGGATCCCACGAATAGACATCATGCGAGGGAAAGAACTGGACCACGCAGCGCACGCCGTCGGGCACGTCGACGGTCATGGTGTAGCGGCCGTTGGACAGGTAAGCGTCCGCCTTCCAGGGCGCCGCTTGCCCGTTGGGTTGCGGCACCCCTTGGACGGTGCGACATCCCGGTTCGCGAGAAACGCACGGCCGAATCGCCCAAATCCAGACGTGGCCGGGATCGCGGTCAGTGACCACCCGGTAGTTGCCGATCTGCATGTCCGCGTGGGCCGTCGGGGCGAACGTCACCGCGGCCATGATCAGCGCAACGCATATTGCGAACCTCTTCACGGATGCGTCTCCCATCTCCGCGCACGCGATCGGCCTGAATATAACTCGTAGCCACGCCGACCAGGAAGTGGCTCAGTCGATTACTGCGGCTTCCTTGCGTTCGGTAATCGGTCGGGCGAGCTCTTGCTCGTCGCAGATGCGTTGCAGTTTGTCCAGCGTCTCGTCCAGGCCGGCACCGATCCTGCGGCCGGGGGTGAAGGTGGCGGGCAGATTCCGCATGCCCTGGATGACACCGATGGTCTCGTAGTGGACGGTGCCTTCGGGGTCGCACCGGTAGTCGGGCATCCGGTCGAGAACCGCGGTGAGCATGGATTTGAACACGGTGCGCGCCACGTTGGATCCGATGCACCGGTGCACGCCGAGTCCAAAGCTGAAGTGCCGGTTGCCTTTACGGTCGAGGATGATCTCGTCCGGGTCGTGGAACACCGACGGGTCGCGGTTGGCCATCGCCCAGGAAATCCATAACCGCTCACCCTCCCTGAAGTGGGTGCCGTCGAGTTCGACATCGTCGGAGAAGGTCCTGCCATCGCCGGGTGCCGGGGTGAAGTAGCGCAGGAATTCCTCGGTCGCCGGGTCGAGCAGGGTGTCGCGTTCCTTGCTGAGCAGCTCGCGTTGGTCGGGGTGCTGCGAAAGCCATTCCAGCGAGTGGGCGGTCAGGGCCGTCGTGGTGTCGAAGCCACCACCGATGACCAATCCAAGATTGCCCAGAATTTCCAGATCGGGGGCGGGCTCGCCGTCGATGCGCATCTCGAGCAGAGCGTTCACGATTCCGGGTCGCGGATGTTCGCGGATCTCGATCATGTTGTTGACCAGGTCGAGCCCCATCTGCCGGTGCATCTCCGTGACGCGCTGAATGTCCGGGGAGTGCTCGGGTGTGTAGATCGCCGCGTGCGTCGGCTCGCTGTACATCTTCCAGTTCTTCAGCGGAATGCCCATGAGTGCCAGCGTCAGAACGGCGGGCACGACGTTGGCCAAGTCGTCGACGAAGTCGATGCTGCCTTCCTCGATCTTCTCGTCGAGGCAGGCGCGCGTCACGTCGTTGACGAACGGCTCCCAGCGCTTGACCGCCGCCGGCGACAGATAAGGGTTGAGCACGTTTCGGTAGATCCGGTGCTCGGGGTCGTCCATCTCCAGGATGCCGCCGCGCACGCCGTTGATGCGGCTGGCCGTCGGGATGGAAATGCCCTTGTAGCCACGCCTCTCGTTGTTGACATCGTGATCGTTGGACACCGCGGGGCAGCGGGCGAGCTCGAACACCTCATGGCTGCCCGCCGCCACCCAATGGCCGCCGTAGGTATCACTCCACGCAATGGGGCACTTGGCGTGCATCTCCTGGGTGATCGCGTTGAACCGCGTGCGGTACTCGGCGGTGTGCCGGTCGAAGTGATACCGGTGCGCTTCACGATCGCTGTCGCTGACTACGTCGTCGACACTCAATGCGCTGTCTCCCTCATTCATCGGTGATGATGATGGCCTGCTCGGGACAGGACCGCGCGGCCTCGCGGACGCTGTCCTGATGTTCTGTCGGCACCTCTTCGTCGATCGCCGACGAAGTTCCGTCGATGTCGCTGAGCTGGAACGAATCCGGAGCGATCATCGAGCACAGGGTGTGGCCCTGGCAGCGTTCGGGATCAACCCAGACCTTCACGGTGTCTCCTTCAGGGATCGGGTGCGTTCAGGTGTTGCGACCGCCGTTGACGCCCAATATCTGACCGGTGATGTAGCCGGCTTCCTCCGACACCAGGAAGGCACACGCCGCCGCGATGTCTTCCGGCTTGCCCATCCGGCGCACCGGGGTCCGGGCGATGGTCTCCTCGATGTCGCCGAGGTAACCCTGCTTCTCCGCGCTGCGCAGCATCGGGGTGTCGATGAAACCGGGGGGCACGGCGTTGACCGTGATGCCGCTCGGCCCGTACTCGAGCGCCAACGACTTGGTGAGTCCGTTGACCGCGGATTTGGCCGCCACGTAATGACTCATGTAGGCAGCGCCCGACTGCGTGCTCGACGACGAGATGTTGACGATCCGCCCCCACCCGGCCTCCACCATGTCCGGCAGCACGGCCTGGATCGTGTGGAACACGCCGTTGAGGTTGACGTCGATCACGCGCTGCCAGTCCTCGAACGTGATGTTGTTGAACCGCTTGAACCCGTCCAGGCCCGCGGCGTTGACCAGAACAGTCACCGGCCCGAGCCGGGCGCGTATCGCCGACAGCGCGGCGTCCACCTGCGAGCGGTCCGTCACGTCGGCGGTGAAGGACAGGTCGGCGTCGGACGACCTGAGGTCGATGGTGGCGACGTCGAGGCCGTCGGCACGGAGTCGATGCGCGACCGCGAGGCCGATGCCGGATCCGCCACCGGTGACCACCGCGGTCTTCACGACGAGGCCTCTGCCGCGAACTGGGCCGTCTCAGTCACAAAGAATCTCCCTTACAATTATGAGAACCTTACTCTCGCGCCGAAGCGGCGTGCAACATACCCAGAAAACCGCAGTCGGCCAGCGCTGAGAGTCCTAGCGCGGCAACACAGCATCGATTACGTTGCTGGTCAGCAGGCCGATCTCATTCCTGAGACTTTCTTGAATTCTCGAGACTCGAATGTAAGATTCGCCGGGGAAGAGAATGAAATTTTCGTGACCGTAACCACACCAGGGAGTCGAATGCCAGCGCAGGACGGCCGCGACACGGGGACACCGGCATGAGGCCAATGGAGGGCATCCGCGTGCTGGAAGTCGCCATGTACGGGTTCGTCCCATCGGCGGGTGCCGTGCTGGCGGAGTGGGGCGCCGACGTGGTCAAGGTCGAGCACGCGGTGACCGGCGATCCGCAGCGCGGGCTTCGGCAGACCGGCATGTTGCGCGTGGAAGGCGACCCGAACCCCAATATCGAGCACGCCAACCGCGGCAAGCGCAGCATCGGACTGGACATGTCGGTGCCCGAGGGCAAGGAGGTGCTCTACGAGCTGGCGCGCCGATCCGACGTGTTCCTGACCAGCTTCCTGCCCGGCGCCCGGCAGAAGTTCGGCATCGACGTCGACGACATCCGGGCGGTGAACCCGTCGATCATCTACGCGCGCGGAAGCGCGCTCGGTCCGCGCGGCGAAGAGGCGACCAAGGGCGGCTACGACATGACCGCGTTCTGGTGCCGGGCCGGGACCGCCGCCACCATCACCCCGGCGGGGATGCCCGGCATGATCGCGCCGCCCGGGCCGGCGTACGGCGACACCATCTCAGGCACCAACCTCGCCGGCGGCATCGCGGCGGCGTTGCTCAAGCGCGAGCGCACCGGGGAAGCGTCCGTCGTGGACGTGTCGCTGCTGGGCAGCGGCTTTTGGTCGCTGGGACATACGGTGGCGTTGACAAGGCACCTGGGCCAGCGAATGGAATCGCCGCCGCCCGGCGTGCACGGGGCGCCGAATAACCCGTTGGTGGGGCTGTATACAACGTCCGACGGCCGCTACATATCCTTCGTGATGATGCAGCCCACCAAGTTCTGGGCCGACGTGTGCCGGCATATCGACAAGCCGGAACTGGCCGACGATCCGCGCTTCGCCACCGTCGAGAAGATCGCCGCGAACACACCCGACGCGGTCGAGATCTTGACCAAGGCCATCGCGACTCGCACCCTCGCCGAATGGAGCGAACGCTTTGCTACGCTCGCGGGGCCGTGGGCGCCCGTGCAGGACACCCTGCAGGCGGCCGACGACGCGCAGATCCGTGCGAACGAGTACGTAGTGCGCGCAGGTGAACTCGAACTGGTCGCCAACCCGGTTCAGTTCGATGTCACCGCGCCGAAGACCGGCCCGGCGCCCGGATTCGCCGAGCAGACCGACGAGATCTTGATGGAGATCGGCCTCGACTGGGACCGCATCATCGAACTCAAGACGGCCGGCGCCGTCACCTGATACCGGAGCTGCCAATGTTTGAGCCGAAGGTCGCGGCTGTCGACCCGCTCATGCGCGAGCGCGGAGGGTCCGGGCCGTCCGATAACGGTTATGCGTTTTCCATTCCACCTGGACGCGGCATGAGTCATAATCTCCGGACGCTGCAAGACAAGTGGTCTCGTTCGGCCCGCCTTGTCTTGGAGCGCCGACTCACGCAACGAAACGGAGGACTGGCGTGAGGGTGGTAGCGGCTGTCACGCCGGAGACGAACGCCGGAATGTGGCTGCCCGCTGGGCATTTCGCCGTCGGTGGCGTGGACCCCGAACCCCCGGTTCAGCTGAACTTACCGGAGCCGTTGCGCAAGAACAAGACTGCCGGTCTCATAACTTCGGAAGGATCTGAGGCCGATGTCGGTTAGCCGCGACGACCGGTGGTCACCGGGACTGCCCCAGCTGAGACTGACCAGGAATCTCTCCGGGCCCATGCAGGCGGTTGGGGGTCTCTTCGCGATGTCCGCGGACGCGGTCAAGTTCGCGTTCCGCCGGCCGTTCCAGGCGCGCGAGTTCCTGGAACAGTCATGGTTCATCGCGCGCGTCGCGCTGGCCCCCACGTTGCTGGTGGCAATCCCGTTCACCGTGCTGATCAGCTTTACGCTCAACATCCTGTTGCGCGAACTCGGTGCCGCGGACCTGTCCGGCGCCGGTGCCGCGTTCGGGGCGGTCACCCAGGTCGGCCCGCTGGTCACCGTGCTGATCGTTGCCGGTGCCGGCGCCACCGCGATATGCGCGGACCTGGGGTCGCGAACCATCCGCGAGGAGATCGACGCGATGGAGGTGCTGGGCATCAACCCGGTGCAGCGGTTGGTTACGCCGCGGATGTTGGCGTCGGGTCTGGTCGCGCTGTTGTTGAACAGCCTGGTCTGCATCATCGGCATTTTGGGCGGCTACACGTTTTCGGTGTTCGTGCAAGACGTCAACCCCGGCGCGTTCGCCGCGGGTATCACCTTGCTCACCGGGGTGCCCGAGGTGATCATTTCCTGTGTCAAGGCAGCGCTTTTCGGCCTCATCGCCGGACTGGTCGCCTGCTATCGCGGCCTGATCATCACCGGCGGCGGCGCCAAGGCCGTCGGCAACGCGGTGAACGAAACCGTGGTATATGCGTTCATGTCCCTGTTCGTCGTCAACGTGGTCGTCACCGCGATCGGCATCAAGATGACGGTGAAGTAGGGGGCTGCGGTGGCGCTGAGAGCTGTATATCCACGGTTGAGCCATCAACTCGAAAAGCCGGTCGGCGCGCTGGGGCGGATCGGCGACCACACCCTGTTCTACGGGAAATCGCTCGCCGGCATACCGTTTGCGGCGGTGCATTACCGCCGCGAAGTCATTCGACTGATCGCCGAGATCAGCATGGGCGCAGGCACTTTGGCGATGATCGGCGGAACCGTTGTGATCGTCGGGTTCCTGACCCTGGCGGCGGGCGGCACGCTGGCCGTTCAGGGCTACAGCTCGCTGGGCAATATCGGTATCGAGGCGCTGACCGGCTTTCTTGCCGCGTTCATCAACGTGCGTATCTCGGCACCGGTGGTCGCCGGGATCGGTCTGGCGGCGACCTTCGGCGCCGGGGTGACCGCCCAGCTGGGCGCCATGCGGATCAACGAGGAGATCGACGCGCTGGAAAGCATGGCCATTCGGCCGATTTCGTACCTGGTGAGCACCAGGATCCTGGCCGGAATGCTCGCGATCACGCCGCTGTACAGCATCGCCGTCATCCTGTCGTTCGTCGCCAGCCAGTTCACCACGACGTTCCTCTTCGGGCAGTCGCAGGGTTTGTACCATCACTACTTCGACACGTTCCTGAACCCGATCGACCTGTTGTGGTCGTTCCTACAGGCCGTGTTGATGGCGCTGACCATCTTGCTGATACACACCTACTACGGGTATTTCGCTACCGGCGGGCCATCCGGTGTCGGCAACGCGACGGGTAACGCGGTGCGCACCTCGCTGATCGTCGTGGTATCGGTAACGCTGCTGGTCTCGCTTTCCATTTACGGCAGCAACGGCAACTTCAACCTATCCGGGTAGGAGAGGATGGGAACAGAAAAGTGACGGGAAACCTCGGGCCGGGCCCCATCCACCGGTCTGAAACCACCAGTGCCGCAACGCCGATCGGCGCCGCGCCGGGGCAGCACTTCGGCGCCCGTTCGTACGCGCGGCCCCTGGCCGGCCTGGCCACCGTCGCGCTGGTCGTCGGGATCTTCGTTCTGGCGGTGGGCCTGTTTCAGGGCAGCTTCACCCCAAGCGTGCCGGTGACCGTGATCTCGCAACGCGCCGGGCTGGTCATGAACCCGGACGCCAAGGTGAAGATGCGCGGCGTGCAGGTGGGCAAGGTCGCCTCGATCGAATCGCTGCCCAACGGCCAGGCGGCCATTCACCTGGCGATGGACCCGTCGCAGCTGCACTTCATTCCGAGCAACGTGCTCGTCAACATCGCGTCGTCGACGGTGTTCGGCGCGAAGTCCGTCGAGCTGGTACCGCCCGAGCAACCCTCGGCGCAGCGGCTACACAGTGGCCAGACGCTGCAGGGTCAGCACGTCATGGTCGAAGTCAACACGGTGTTCCAGCAACTGGTTTCGGTGCTGGAACACATCGACCCGCCGAAGCTCAACGAGTCACTGGGTGCGCTGGCACAAGCGTTCAGCGGGCGGGGCCCACAGCTGGGCCAATCGCTCTCCGACTTGGATTCGTTCCTGGCCAGGCTGGAGCCGAGCCTTCCCGCGTTCAGGCACGACCTTGCCGTCCTGCCAACGGTGTCCAACGCCTATGCCGACGCGGCACCGGACCTGGTGAAGACCGCGGCCAACGCGACCACGATCAGCAAGACGCTTGTCGATGAGCAACACAACCTGGATGCGTTGCTGATCAGCGCGATCGGCTTGGCCGACATCGGCAACAACGTCTTGTCGACAAACCGCCAACCGCTGACGAATGTGTTCCATCTGCTGGTGCCGACCACCGATCTGACCAACGAGTACCACGAGGTGTTCACCTGTGCGTTCGGTGGGCTGATCACCATCGGGCACGGTTCGCCGTTGTCGGAACCGAGCATCAACATATCCGCGAGCCTCACGTGGGGCGGCGAACGTTACCGGTATCCGACGAACCTGCCCAAGGTTGCGGCGACGGGTGGCCCCCAGTGCATGGGTCTGCCGAGGATCCCGTTCAACTCGAATCCCAAGCAGCTGATTGCGGATATCGGGGCCGACCCGGTGGGGTACGGAAACCCACAGCTGCTGATCAACTCCGATCTGCTCAAGCAGCTGTTGTACGGCCCGATCGCCGGTCCGCCACGCAACTCCGTTCAGGTCGGGATGCCCGGATGAGGACACGCGCCACGCTGATCAAATTCGCGATCTTTGCGGTCGTGATGGCGATGCTGACCGCCTTCCTGTTCTTCATCTTCGGCCAGTACCGGACGGGTGCGACGACCGGGTATTCGGCGGTGTTCAACGACGTGTCGCGTCTCAAGCCGGGGCAGTCGGTGCGGGTAGCCGGAGTCCGGGTCGGCACGGTAAACAGCGTTGCGCTGCGGCCGGACAAGAAGGTCGTGGTGAAGTTCGACGCCGACCGCAACATCGTCCTCACCGAGGGCACCAGGGCGGCGGTCCGCTACCTCAACCTGGTGGGCGATCGCTACCTCGAGCTCGTCGATGGTCCGGGCCCGACCAGGCGTCTGCCGGCCGGCGGTCAGATTCCCGTCGATCGCACCGCGCCGGCGCTCGACCTCGATCTGCTGCTCGGCGGACTGAAACCCGTTACCCAGGGCCTGAATGCGCGCGATGTGAACGCGCTGACCGCAGGACTGCTGCAGGTCTTCCAGGGTCAGGGCGGGACTCTCGACTCGCTGTTCACCAAGGCGACATCGTTTTCGAATACCTTGGCCGACAACGATCAAACCGTCCAGCAACTGATCGACAACCTCAACACGGTGGTGGCGTACATCGACAAGGAGGGCGGTAACTTTTCGGCCGCGATCGATCGCCTCGAGCGGCTTGTCACCGGGCTCTCGAACGACCGCGACACCATCGGGTCCGCGATCGACGCCCTGGACAACGGAACCGCCTCGCTGGCGGATCTGCTGAGCAGCGCCCGGCCGCCGCTGTCGGGCACGATAGATCAGTTGAGTCGGCTGGCGCCGATACTCGACGACGACAAGGACCGCCTCGACGCGGCAATCGGAAAGGCGCCGAAGAACTACCGCAAGCTGGTTCGGCTCGGCGCGAACGGCTCCACCATCCCGTACTACCTCTGCATGTTGGAGATCCGCGGCACGGATCTTCAGGGCAAGACGGTGAAAGCCCCCATATTCCGATCTGAAGCTGGAAGGTGCACGGAACCCTAATGCTCAAGTATCGCGGAGTGGGGCTCATCAAGGCCGGATTCATCGGCGCGGTCTTGATCGTGATGGTCATTCTGGTGGGGTTGGCACCCGACCGGTTCATCTCGTGGGCGACGATGGTCAGGTATCAGGCGCTGTTCTCCGAAGCCGGTGGCCTTGCGACCGGCAACCCCGTGATCGTGTCGGGGATGAAGGTCGGCACGGTGTCGGATGTGAAGCTGCGCCACGGCGATGCTCTGGTGACGTTTGCGATGAAGGGCAACATCCTGCTCGGGTCGGAGACTTCCGCACACATCCGCACCGGCACCCTGCTGGGCGAGCGGACGCTGACGTTGGAGTCCGCCGGCAGCGGCACGATGCATCCAATGGCTCTCATCCCCGTCTCGCGCACGTCTTCGCCCTACTCGCTGACGGAAGCGGTCAGCGACTTCACGACGGATACCGCCGGAACGAACACCACGGCACTGAATCAGTCGTTGGACACGCTGTCGGCCACGCTCGACCAGATCGCACCTCAAATGGGGCCGGCCTTCGACGCGCTCACCCGGTTGTCACGAACCCTCAACAGCCGCAACAAGAACCTGGGCGAGCTGTTCAAGAGTGCCGGCGACGTCACCGGGGTGCTCTCCGAACGCAGCCAGCAGGTCAACAAACTCATCCTCAACTCCGACACCCTGCTCGAAGTGCTGGTGGAGCGGCGACAAGAGATCGTGGACCTGCTGGCCAACACGTCGGCGGTGGCCAAGCAGCTGACGGCATTGGTGCACGAGAACGAAAGCAAGTTGGCACCGACGCTGGAGAGGCTGAATTCGGTGACCGCGATGCTGGAAAAGAACCGCGACAACATCAGCAAGGCGCTGCCGGGCCTTGCCAAGTTCGAGATCACGGTCGGTGAGGGCATCTCCAGCATGTACGCCTATCAGGCGTTCGTCCCGAACTTCCTTGCCCCGCAACTCTTCCAACCGATCATCGACTACCTCTGGGGATTCCGCACGTTCGATACGTCCAAGGGTCCTGGCTATCCTTCACCGGTGCCTCGGTCACTGACTCCCTGGCCGTACAACGGTATTCCGGTGTGCCCCGCCTGCACCTTGGGCGGCAGGATCGGAGGATCACAGTGATCTCGCGGATCCCTCGCGGCAGGTTGACGGTCGCGGCGGCCGTTGTCCTGGTCGGGCTCATCGTTGCCGGCGCCGTCGTGCTCGTCCGTGCTACGGTGTTCGGCCCACAGACGATTACGGCATATTTCACCACCGCCACCGCGATCTACCCCGGTGACGAGGTGCGGGTCTCGGGTGTCAAAGTCGGCGACATCAAATCCATTGAGCCGCAGGGCACACACGCCAAGATGACCCTCAAGGTCGACCACGGCGTGCCCATTCCGGCGGACGCGAAGGCCGTCATCGTCGCCCAGAATCTGGTGGCCGCCCGCTACGTCCAGCTCTCGCCGGCCTATCGCGATAGTGGCCCGGTCATGCGCGATGGGGCAGTTATCCCGGTCGAGCGGACCGCAGTACCGGTCGAGTGGGACGAGGTCAAAACCCAGTTGATGCGGCTGGCAACGGATTTGGGACCCAAGAGCGGTGTATCGGGCACGTCGGTGGGCCGGTTCATCGACAGCGCCGCCGATGCGCTGAACGGCAACGGCGACAAGTTGCGGCAGACACTCGGTCAACTGTCGGGGGTGGGCCGCATCCTCGCCAACGGCAGCGGCAACATAGTCGACATCATCAAAAACCTGCAGACCTTCGTCGGCGCGCTGCGCGACAGCAACGTGCAGATCGTGCAGTTCAACAATCGCCTGGCCACGCTCACCAGCGTGGTCAACGACAGCAAGTCCGACCTGGACGCGGCCCTGACCGACCTGTCGACGGCGGTCGGCGAGGTGCAGCGCTTCATCGCCGGGACGCGCAACCAGACCAGCGAGCAGATCGCCCGGTTGGCCGACGTCACGCAGACCCTGGTCGATCAGCACACGGCTCTGGAAAATATCTTGCACACCTCGCCGAACGCCCTGGGCAACTTCTTCAACGACTACAACGCCGACACCGGAACCATCGTGGGTGGGTTCGGGATCATGAACTTCGCGAATTCCACGTTTTCGGGTTTGATGGTTCCGCTGCCCGTGCCCGGGTGCACGGCGCTCGGCGCCATCGAGAACGTCACCGCTGTTGAATCGGGCAAGCTGTGTTCGCTGTTCCTCGGTCCCGGGTTGCGGGTGCTCAACTTCAACAGCCTGCCGATTCCCATCAACATATTCCTGCAGAAGTCGATAGACCCCTCCAAGATCCTCTACACCGAACCGCGCCTGGCACCCGGCGGCGAGGGGCCGAAACCGGGACCGCCCGAGATCCCGCCCGCGGTATCCGCCTATACCGGTCTGCCCGGTGATCCGGTGGGACCGCCGGGGGCGGTTCCGCCGGCGCGGATACCGGGTGCGGCGATGCCGCTGCCGCCCCCGCCGTCGACACCGATGGCACCACCACCGGCGCCGAGCGTGTCGGGCATGCTGCTGCCTGGCGAAGGGCCCCAACAATGATCGCCCGGGTAGCGGCCCTGCGACGGGTGTTCGCCGTCGGCTCCTGCGTGATGTTGACGGTGACGGGATGCGCATTCCACGGCCTGAATTCACTGCCGCTGCCCGGCGCGGTCGGACGCGGGCCGGGGGCCAACATCTACCACGTCGAACTCCCGAATGTCGGTACGATGGAGTCGAATTCGCCGGTGATGATCGACGACGTCGTAGTCGGCAGCGTCGGCACGATGAGAGTGCAGGGCTGGCACGCCGACGTCGAGATCTCGGTAAAGCGCGATGTCGTCGTCCCGGCCAACGTGGTGGCCACCGTCGGCCAGACCAGCCTGCTGGGGTCGATGCATGTGGAGCTCAATACGCCGCTCGGCCAGCAGGGAACCGGACGGCTGCAGCCGGGCGCCACCATCCCGCTCAGCCGGTCGTCGGCCTACCCCTCGACCGAGCAGACGCTCTCGTCGCTGGGCGCGGTCGTCAATGGCGGGGGGCTGGGACAGATCGGCGAGATCGTCCACAATTTCTCCGTCGCCTTGTCCGCGCGGGAGGGTGCCGTGCGTGATCTGATCACCCGACTCGACACGTTCGTCGGAACACTGAACGACCAGCGGGACAACATTGTTGACTCCATCCATGCGCTGAACCGGCTTGCCGGCACATTCGCCGACCAGCGCGACGTTCTCACCCGGGCGCTGCAGAAGGTACCGCCCGCGCTCGATGTGCTGATCAAGGAGCGCCCACGGCTGACCGCCGCCCTGGACAAACTTCGCGTCTTCAGTAACACCGCCACCCGGCTGATCAACGACTCCCAGGCCGACCTGGTCAAGGATCTCAAGAACCTGGAGCCGACCCTCCGTGGGCTCGCCGACGTCGGACCCGAATTGGGCACGGCGCTCGCGGCGGCGTTCGTGTTCCCGTTCACGCAGAACTTCGTCGACCGAGCCGTCCGAGGCGACTACTTCAATCTGCACGTCGATCTGGACCTGTCGATTCCACGCCTCAAGCGCGGACTGATGTTGGGGACTCACTGGGGCCAGCTGGACCAGCCGTTGGTACCGGCGCCCGGGGACCCGTATTACCTGCAGTACACCCACGATCCGCTGCACGATCCCGTGCGGCCACCGTGGGTCGACCCGGCGGCCCTGCCTCCGCTGCCCGGGCCTCCGCCGGGTGCGGCACCGTTGCCCGGACCTCCGCCTGCTGCACAGGCACCGGCACCGACGGAAGGCGGCGGATAGATGTTGTCGCGCTTCGTTCGGATCCAGCTGGCGATCTTCACGATCGTCGGGATCATCGGCGTGATCGCGATGGTCCTGTTCTACATCCAAGCGCCGACGCTGCTGGGGATCGGCCGCATGACCGTGACGCTGGAGCTGCCGGCCACCGGCGGCCTGTACCGGTTTTCCAACGTGACCTATCGTGGGGTTCAGCTCGGGAAGGTCACGTCCGTCGGTTTGACGCCGACCGGCGCGAAAGCGACGCTGTCGCTTAGCACTTCACCGAAGGTCCCCGCGGACCTGACGGCGGAGGTGCTCAGTGTCTCCGCGGTTGGTGAACAGTATGTGGACTTGCGACCCAAAACCGATTCGCCGCCCTACCTGCACGACGGTTCGGTGATCGCCGCGCGCGACACGAAGATTCCGCAGGCGGTCGGGCCGATGCTCGACCAGGTCAATGCCTTGGTGCAAAGCATTCCGAAGACCAAACTCGGCCAGTTGCTCGACGAGTCGTTCCAGGGCTTCAACGGTTCCGGTTACGACCTGGGGTCGCTGTTCGACTCCACGACGACGGTGTCGCGCGACGCCAACGGCGTCGTCGATCGCACCCGGGCCCTAACCGAAGACACCGGGCCGCTGTTGGATACGCAGGCACGCACCACCGATTCGATCAGAACGTGGGCACGTAGCCTCGCCGGAATTTCGGATGCGTTGGTGAACAACGATTCCCACTTCCGCACCATCTTGCAAAACGGTCCGGAGGCGGCGAACGAAGCTTCCCGGCTTCTCGAACAAGTCAAGCCGACGCTGCCGGTGTTGCTCGCCAACCTGACCACCATCGGGCAGATCGGCGTCACCTACCACCCGTCGCTGGAGCAGCTGCTGGTGTTGCTGCCGTCGGCGGTTGCGATCGAGCAGGCCGCCCAGGCGGAGAACCATCCCGAGGGCACGGCCCAAGGCGACTTCGCGCTCACGATCGACGATCCGCCGATTTGCACGGTCGGCTTCATGCCACCCAACACATGGCGATCCCCGGACGACCTCACCGACATCGACACGCCGGACGGGTTGTATTGCAAACTCCCGCAGGATTCACCGATCGGGGTTCGCGGTGCCCGCAACTATCCCTGCATGGACAAGCCCGGAAAACGTGCGCCCACCGTCGAGATTTGCAAGAGCGACAAGCCATACATGCCTTTGGCGATGAAGCAGCACGTTCTCGGTCCCTACCCCCTGGATCCGAACCTGATCGCCCAGGGCGTGCCGGTGGATGACCGGGTTACCGTCAACGACAGGCTCTTTGGCCCGCTCGAGGGAACGCCGTTGCCGCCGGGGGCGGTGCCGCGCGGCACGCCGCCCGGGCCGCGCGGAGAAAATCCACCGCCGGGCACGATTGGAGCGGCCGTCCCGCCGGTGCCGTCGTCGGGACCACCCCCGCTGGCGCCCATGTCGAGAATGTCGGCTGACCTCCCGCCCATAGCGCCGCTCGACGTCCCGTCACCCGGGGAACTTCCCCCGCCACCCGCCGCGCCCGCACCGCCGCCTCCTCCCGATGCCGCACTACCCGACCCGGCCGGCGGCGAAGGGCCGCAGGCCGCGCCAAGTTCATTCGGGGCCAACGCATCTAAGCCCGCGCCGACGGTCGCGGTGGCGAAGTACGATTCGCGCACCGGTCGTTATGTCGGTCCGGACGGGAAGTTGTACCAGCAGTCGGATCTCGTTGCCCCGAAGTCCCACAAGACGTGGCAGGACATGCTTCCCACCTGAGGCCGAGTCAGCCTATCTTGTCCAGGCGCAACGGCATCGTGATATCGAGCCACTGATTTTGCCCACAGGCACCGCTCGGGCCGACCGTCTTGTCCTTTCCGGCCATCGTCGGCGACCCCAGCTGATATCCGCCGTAGTCGTTCACGGGATAGAAAAAGAAAGTCTGCTGTCCGGTGTAGGCGGTGCCGTCCTCGCACCGCTCCCAGTCCCGGACCTCGCGTTTGACCTTCCACATCTCCCCGTCATTCATATATAGGGGCGCACTCCATCCCTGGTCGCTCGTCACCGTGCCGTGGCATTCCTGAAACGTTTCGCACGTCGAGCTGATGGTCCATGTCTGGACGACCGTCGGCTCGCCGTAGTACTGATCGTTCCTCTGGGCCCAATCGCCGATGGAGGTGGCGCGGAATGTGCCGTTGACGGCCACTTCTTCCTTTGTTGTCGCCCGGGCTGTGGATGCCGTGCCCAAACCGCCGAATACGGTGGCGGCCACCAGCGTTGCGGTAGTGAGTGTTCGAACTGAACGCATCAGGCGCTCCTCCACCCGCTTCAATTAACCGACATTGTTATGCGGTTTTCGACATTGCTTGCGGCTTTTCGTGCAATGAGATTAACACCGGTTCGGCTCCGACAAAATGCCGATCGGACCAGAAATGGCAGCGGTCACGACAGCGGATCCAACATCGAGATCAGCCAGGCACCATTGACTTTCGTCAACGTCACCCGGGCGGTGTTCGCGGTTGTCTGCGGTTCCGGCTTCTCCTTGCTTTTGGCGGTCTGGTTGATGAACACCAGCACGACGGCGGAATCCGGGTGTAACTCCGAGACGGCGGCCCGAACCACCTGGGCCGTCTGCGTGACCTGCTTCTGCTGTGCCATCGCCGCGATCTGTTCGGTGAACTTGGTGTAGTAGGCGAGAAAATCACCGGTGAGATATGACTTCGCCTTGGAAAAGTCGCGGTCCAGGTTGTCGGGAGAGTACGACAGCACCGCCACGGAACCTTCCGACGCCGCCTGGATCGCCCGGTGGGCCACCGCGTCGCCGACCCGCTGATCCGGCCGGTACAGATTGAAGTACAAACCGGCGGCGACGCCCACCGCGGTAACGACCAGCATCGTCGCGACTATCCAACGCCACCTCGCCCTGCACCGGCGGATCCAGCGCCCGATCGTGGCGGGCCCACCGGTGCGAGCCGATCCCGCGGAGCCGGGGGGCGACTCAATGTCGGACGCTGTGGTCTCGATGTCGTCCAGCGACGAGCCAGGCTCGACAGTCATTGCAGGAAGTCGACTTTCGACATCTTGGGCTGACCGCCGTCGCGCTTGAGGCCAACGCTGATCCGCAGCGGGACCGTTGGCCGTTTCGTGTTGTCCGGGTTGGTGACATCGGATTTCGCCGCGACAAGCACGACCGCCGAATCATCGCTGAGCGACTCGACGGCGACGGCTTCCACGGTGCCCTTGCTGGTCACCTTCGATTCCTCCGCCTGCTTGGCCCGCAGGCCTGACAACGCCGACAGCTGGGCCTTGAAGTCGCCCGTGGAGTCGTCGATCATGCGCTGGAAGTCGTCCCTGACATGGTTGGCGTCGATCGACAGAAGCGCCGTGACCCCCTGCCGGGCCGCGGCGGCGAACTCGGCGGTGATCTGTTGCTTGTGCACGGTGGTGCGGTGCTGCCACACCATGTAGCCGCTCGCCGCGAGGGAAACGGAGGCGAGCACGACGCCGACGCCGGCGGCTATTGCTTTCCGCCCCGGACGTCGGAGCCACCGCGGGCGCGTGGGACGCCGCAGTCGCCGGGGACGCCGCGGCAACCGGATCCGTCTCCGGGTCGACTTCGCGGAGCGCCGCTCGGCATCTTGGGCAGCCTCGCGCAGCCTCGCGAGGCGGGCCCGAGCCGCCTCGGCGCGCGCTTCCGCCGCGGCAACTTCGTCTTCGGCGTCCACGTCCGCCGGCTCGTCACAACGGTCGGCGTCGGGCCCATCCGGATCTTGCACGGAGAAGCAGCTTATCACTTCGGCCTGGGCTCAACGCCGGCATCGGGTGGCTCCCTCCGAGGCTCTTACATGCGGAAATGCTCGCTCGTCGGGCACCAGGCCGAGGGGTGTTCGGGGGCGGCCGGAACGGACGACCGGCCTGGCCCAGGCGACCTTCTCCGAGGAGGAGAATTTTCTTTCCGGATCTTTCCGGATGTGGCACAGTATTTGCGTGCGATCAATCGTGGCCCTGTTTGCCGCGTTAATCGGCGCCGGCGTGCTGGCGGCGCCGCCATCTTTCGCCGGGCCGACCGTCTGCGACTACCCCGCCTGCACCCCGGGCATCATGCCGCATCAGGTCCTGGGAGCGCCGTGTGACAACACCACCTACTACGTCTTCGGTGTCGACGACAGCAACGTTCCCCCCGCCGCGCAACCCGGACGGCTGATGTTCTGCGGCTCACCGCGGAGATACCAGCCGCGATGGTTCCGGTCACCGCCGATGGCGGGGGTCAAGGACGAAGGCGCCAATTGCCAGAACTACCAGAACTACGTCGCGCAGGCGCCCGACGGTCTGTTCCTGATCTGTTATGCCCACGACGGCATTTTGAGCTGGATCCGCGCCGACACCTAGCCGCACGCATCGTTCGGCCGGATGACACGTCGGTCAGTCGTGTGCTTCCAGATGCAGACCGAGTAGGCGCCGGCTGAGTTCGGTAAGCCTATCGATCAGCGTCTCGTCGTCGATATCGGCGACCAGGGGGTGCATGACCGCACTGCTGATCGCGCCCGAGAACATGGCCGCCTCGATCCGTCCATCCAGACCGGCGTTGCCCAGCAGCACTCGATACACGCGGTCCATGAAACGTCGCAGCGGTTCGTGCTCGGCCAGCAGTCGAACCACCACGGGATCGAACTGCAGCGTCCGGACCAACTGGCGATCGCGAACCGCCATCTCGACCATGCGAACCAACAGCGCGTCGCGCGCCTCCGGCCCGTCGCCGTGCGCTTCCGCTTCCTCGAGTGCCGGGAGCAGTCGACTGAATTCGCGCTCAGAAACCGCGAGCACGATCTGGTCTTTGGTCCGGAATTGGTGGTAGACAGCAGCTTTCGTGATCCCCACGGCGTCGGCGATCATCTGCAGCGATGTACCGCTGGCACCGTGCTCGGCGATCAGGTCCAGCGCGGCATCGAGTACCCGCGTGCGGGCCGGGCTGTGCTGGACGATCCTCAGCTCGCCGTCGGTGTCCGGCTGTCGTGCTGCTCTCACAGAACGAGACTAGCCGATCGGCTATTGACCGAGGCTAGCCGATCGGCTAGTTTCGCTGACTAGTCGTGTAGGCAGGCGACCGCGTGGGGAGGAGTACCGATGTCCGACGTCGGCGGGGGCGATGCGGCGGCAGGCCGCGTTGCCCGACGGCGGACCGATGGTGAGCTGATTCTGCTGTGGACGTTGCCGGCGACGGTGATCATCTGGATCGCCGCCTTCTTCCTGTTTCCGGCATTCAATCCGCCGATGTCACCCAGCATGTCGGCCGACCAGGTGGCCGCGTTCTATCGCGATCCGGCGCGCCTGCCACAGATCCGCTACAGCATGATCGTCTTCAATTGGTTCGGCGTCTGCCTGGTCCCGGTGCTGGTTCTGGTCGTGCTGCAGATCCGCAGGATGGCGCATCGCACGCCGATCTTCTCCTACGCGATGCTGGGTTGCGTGGCCGGCGGTCCCACCCTGTTTCTCGTCGCCAACGTCTGCTGGCTGCTGGCCGCCTTCCGTCCCGAGAGAAGCCCGGAGCTGACACAGCTGCTCAACGATTTCGGCTGGATCACGTTCACCATCGTGGTTCCGTTTCTGATCGGGCAAAGCGTGATCCTCGCCCTGGCAATCTATTTCGACGATCAGCCGCATCCGATATTCGGCCGTTGGGTGGCTCACTTCAACCTTCTGGTGGCGGCCGCTCTGGTGCCCGCCGCCTTCGTCGGCGTGTCATTGACCGGGCCGCTGGCGTGGGACGGCTTCTTGACGTTCTGGGTGAAAAACATTGCCATTGCCGTCTGGATCATCGTGATGGGCGTGGTTCTGGGCCAAGCCATTTACCGGGAGCGCGCCGAGAACGCCGGTCCCAGAGAACAACTGGTCGACGCATGAGTGCAGGGCCACTGCCGCAGCGGATCGCCTGGCAGCTGTGGCGCGGCCCCAAGCGCGAGCTGTGGCTGGCTTGGGCGGTGATGATCGTCTTCTACAACGTCTTCTTTGCGATGATTTTCGTGGTGGCGCAAGTCCAGCCCCCGCCGCAACCCACCTGGGACCTCGCGACGCAGGTCCACTGGTTCCATGAACGTCACCTCGGGATACCGATTGGCCTGGGTGTCATTTTCGCCATCACCGGCATGACGGCGATAAACAACGCCCTCATCGCGTATTCGATGCGGCGCATGTCGGTCAGCCGTGCCTTCGGGTACTCGTATCTGCTCATCTACTCGCTCAGCGCGCTTCCGGGCCTGCTGCTGCTCTGTGTCGCGCTGATCGTCGGGACGTTGCGGCCCGAGCGCGACCCGAAGGCGATCGGCTGGCTCTACGACTTCGCCTTCTTGTCTTTCGACGGAACCATGGGAGTGTTCCTGATCGGCTCGCTGATCTGGATGCTCGCGATTCTGCTCGACAAGAATCGGGTGTTCCCCAAGTGGTTCGGCTATCTGAACCTGTGCAACGCGCTCACCGAGGTCGTGGTGGCGCCCTGCTGGATCTTCCAGCGCGGCGTGCTGGCATGGAACGGCCAGATCGCGTGGTGGCTGGACATGGTCGTGTTCGGCGTCTACCAAGTCACTTTCATCGTGATGCTGTTTCGGATGATCCGCCGCGAAGACTTCGGCACCGGGCCCCTGCCCGACCTCGCGCGCAAGGCGGTGGCAACGCAATGACGGACCTCGCCAGGAAGGACAAGCCGGCCAGGTTCGTGCCCGGGCAGCCGGACATGTGGGCGTTCGTGTTGTTCGAAACGCTGGTCTTCACCGGATATTTCGGCTTCTACCTGTTCTATCGCGCCCGAAGCCCCGAGCTCTTCCTGCACTCGCAGGCGCAGCTGGACCTACGCATCGGGGTTTTCAATACGCTGGTGTTACTGCTGAGCTCCTGGTCAGTAGCGCGGTGTGTGCAGTCATCGCGCGCCGGCGCCTACCGGGCGGCGCTCAGGGACGTCTACATCACGGCCGCATTCGCCGCAATCTTCCTGCTTTTCAAGGTGTTCGAGTGGGCCCGGTTGGTCCGCATGGGAAATGGATTCGACAGCAACGACTTCTTCACCTACTACTTCTTCCTCACCGGAATCCACTTCGTGCACCTGCTGATCGGCTTCGTCGTCCTGGGCGTCGTGGTCTATCAACTGCGAAGTCCCGCACGGCGATCCCAGGAACTTGTCGAAACATGCGCCACCTATTGGCACACCGTCGACTTCCTCTGGGTGCTCATCTTTGCGATGCTCTACGTGGTGAGGTGATCGGTGGTCAAATTCAACAAGAGGCTGCTGATCGTTTGGGTGGTGCTGGCCTCGCTCACCCTGGCGTATCTGTGGATCGACCGCGCCGATCGCGCGAACACCGCCAGCGCCGCGGTCACGTCAGCCGTGATCGTGATCGCAGTCATCAAGGTGCGCATCATCTTTCGGGAATTCATGGAAGTCCGCCAGGCCCCGGTCCTGCTGTGCCGCCTGACCGACGCCTGGGTCGTGCTCATCGCGGCAAGCATGCTCGCCTGCTACTTCATCGGCATGCAGGTGGGGTAGTTCCGGCTTGGGAGACGTCTTGGACACCGAGATTGACGCTGGCGTGCAAGTTACTCGCTCTTTTTCGCGCCACCGTCGATCTCGAAGAGACCTGATTGCAACCCGCGAGAACGCTCAGCTCGCAGCTGCCACCGAATCGGCGGTCGTGAACGTCAGGTGCAGTTGGCTCAGGCCGCGCAAGATATACGTCGGCTCGTAGGTGTAGCGGCGGTGGGCGCTCGGCCCGTGGTGGGCCTCGTCAATCTCGATGTGCGACATCCGATCCAGGATGCGCTCGATCGAGACACGTCCCTCCACTCGGGCGAGCGGCCCACCGGGGCACGAGTGAACGCCTCGGGCGAAGGCCATGTGTTCGCGGACGTTCTTGCGGTTGAGATCGAACTCGTGCGGGTTTTCGAACCGGCGCGGATCGCGATTCGCGGCGCCCGGCAGCACCATTACGACGGTGCCCGCGGGTATGTCGACGCCGCCGATCCGGGCGGCCCTGCGGGCCAGCCGCGAGTCGCTCTTCACGGGGCTTTCCATGCGCAGCGATTCCTCGATGAAATTCGGAATCAGGCTGCGGTCGTCGCGCAGCCGCTGCTGGATGTCCGGCCGATCGCCGATCACCTGCAACGCGCCGCTGAGCAGCTTGGCGGTGGTCTCCTGCCCCGCGGCGAAAAGGAACGTGGCCGAGCGGACCACCTCGATGACCGGCGGCGTCGATCCGTCCGGATACTTCGCATTGGCCAGCGAGGTCAGCACGTCGTTGCGCGGTTCGCGTCGCCGATCCTCGATGTAGGAGCAGAACTTGTCGTCGAGCCACTCCAGCGGGTTGATGCCGACCGACTCGTGGTCCAGGGCACCCACCCGCGCCTCGGGCCGGTCGGCGCCCAGGACGGTGCGGAACTCCTTGTGGTCGTCCTCCGGGACGCCGAGCAGGTCGGCGATCACCAACGTGGCGAACGGCTTTGAGTATTCGGAGATGAACTCGCACTCGCCGTTGTGCAGGAACTCGTCGAGCTGGCGGTCGGCGAGGCGCCACATGAACTCCTCGTTCTGCTTCAGCCGGCTCGGGGTCAGCAGCTTGCTCAGTACCGATCGGGCCCGGGTGTGCTCGGGCGGGTCCATAGTGACCATGTGCTCGTACATCGGGAAGTAGCTGCGGTGCTCGTCGATCTGCGCGCTGATGTCGTCGCCCTCGGGTTGGAAGGGCAGCGGGGGGAAGGGCCCGCCGAGCGCGACGATGTTCGAGAACGTGTCGGGGTCCTTGTAGACCTCGGTGGCCTCCTCGTAGCCGGTGATGGCGACGACCCCGTGATGCGGCAGGCGCAGCACCGGGTTTTGGCTGCGCAGGTAGTCGAAGTACGGGTGCGGATCGGGGACCAGTGACTGATCGGTGAAGAAGTCGATCGAAGCGAAGTCGCTCATCGGATTGCGTCCCCCTGGGCTGCGTGTTCGGTGGCAAGTCGTGCTGCCGCCCGGTTTCGATATCGAGAATGTGCTGAGCACCTGCTTAGCATGGCGGTAATGTCAGGGTCAAGGTCACGACGCCGCGCCACGATACGATCCGTGTGGTCGGCACGGAAGCGCAGAGAATACGGGGTAACGGCATGACATCGGCCCGCCGGATCGGGGCGCCGGACGCGAAGAATCGCGGCCTGCTGCTCGACGCGGCCGAGCAGCTGATGATCGAGGAGGGCTACGCCGCGGTCACGTCGCGCCGGCTGGCGAGCAAGGCGGGCCTCAAACCCCAGCTGGTGCACTACTACTTCCGCACGATGGAGGAGCTGTTCCTCGAGGTCTTCCGCCGGCGCGCCGAAGAGGGCCTTCAAGTGCAGGCGCGCGCGCTGCAATCGCCTCAGCCGTTGTGGGCGCTGTGGAGGTTCGGCACCGATCCCGCGTTCACCCGGATTTCCATGGAATTCATGGCGCTGGCGAATCACCGAAAGGAGCTGCGCGCCGAAATCGCTTACTACGCGGAGCGTTTCCGGGATGAGCAACGCAAGGCGGTGACGTCCGCGCTGCAGCGCTATGGCGTCTCCAGTGAGGAGATGCCCCCGGTGGTCTGGACGGTGCTGATGACCAGCCTGTCGCGGTTTCTGGTGCTGGAGAAGGCGGTTGGCATTTCCGGCGGTCACGCCGAAACCCTGGAGCTCGTCGAGAGTTACCTGCGCCGCCTGGAGGGCGAGCCGCAGCCGATCGAGGGCATACCGCCGGCCTGGGTGGTTCACCAGTTGCGGGTCGAGCAGAGCACGCCCCTGGGCCCGTCCTTGGACACCACGACGGTTCCGTCCACCGACAAGTCGCAATGAAACTGCGGCGTGCCGGGCTCGGTGCCGGTGTTGACCACGACCATGGCCCAGTATTCGGGTTTCGCCAAATCTAGTTCGTAGCTCCACGGCTTGTCCGGGGCGATGTCGGTCTTGACGTTCGGCGTAAATGAGTAGGGGTTGTGGCTGTAGTCGGAGAACATCGCCGGTTCGTGATCGATGTAATAGATGTTGGCGTAGATCGGATTCTGCACGCTGATGGTGTATTTGACGTGATGCATCACCGGGTCGTCGGCGTGTGCGGATCCGGTGCTCAGCGATAAACCCGTCACTGCGACCAACATCGCCGAGCCCGCGCCCAGCAACCTGTATGCGATGGTCATGTCGCTCCTCCGCCTCCCGGGCGCGGACTGGTGCTGCGGTTCATTACTCGCTCTGCGGCCCGCCAGTGCGCGTCGGCGACCCAGAGTCGTGCAAAGGATGCTATCGCCTCGTCCGGCGAAACTCCGCTGATTACCCGCTTTATCTCGGTCGCCGGGTGGCGGGCCAACGAGCTGGCGACCGATCGCCAGCCCTCGTCGAACGACGAGCGCGGGAACACCAGGTCCACCAAGCCAATCCGCTCGGCCTCGGCCGCGGTGAGCGTGGTGCCGGTGCCCGCCAGCAGCAGTGCCCTGCCCTTCCCGACGAGGGTGGCCAGTCGCTCGGCGCCGCCCCAGGCCGGCATGATTTCCAGCTCCACTTGATTGAAGCCGATCTTGATGTCGTCGGCCGCCACCCGAATGTCCGCGGCGACAGCAACTTCCGCACCGCCGCCGAAGGCGTGACCGTTCAGCGCGGCGATCACCGGGGCCGGGAAACCGGCGAGGTGATCGCAGATCGACCGCATCCGCTTCGCCATCGCCGCGGCGTCCTCCTCGGTCCGCAGCGTGCTCAGCTCCTTGAGGTCGCCGCCGGACACGAAGGCCCGATCGCCGGAGCCCTTGATCACCAGGGCCCGAGCGCCCGCGGCCGCGTCGAGCGCCTTTTCCAGTTGCTCCATGGTGTCCAGCGCGATCGCGTTGCGCGCGTGCGGGCGATCGATGGTGAGCACCGCCAACCCATCGTCGATCTCCAGATCCACCATGCGTCGTTGCTCCTTGGCCGAAAAGCCGATATTGGCGTTCTCTTCTTGGGAGAATAACATCATCGTTGCAGGCCCAGAACTTCGTCGACGAGGCCGGAGGTGCCCCATGCTCAACCGGATCACCGCGGTGGCTGTGGCGCTCTCCGTCGCCGTCCTCGGGGCCTGCACCCCGAGGACGCAGACCCCGGCCGGCGGCACGGCATCGGTGACCGTCAACGGCAACGACGCGAAATTCCAGATCGTCAAGTGCACCCAGGTGGAGTGGTTCCGCACGATCGACATCGGCGGCAATTTTTCCGGGGCCACGGTCTCCGTCGACGAACGCGCGGAGCCCGTGGCGGTCAAGTCGGTGCACATCCGCAATTTGAGCGGCTTCACCGGCATGTACTCACAAGGCGGCGAGGGTGACGCCAACAGCAGCCTGAGCGGCGGCAAGTTCACGATCACCGGCACGGCCAACGGCTACAAGGCCGACAAGCCGAACGAACCGGCGACCGCGACCTTCAAAATCGTCGTCACCTGCTGAAGTCCCGCAGCGCGCCGGCGCACGTTGCGGTTGGGCATCTGTAGAGAATAGTATTCTCACAAATTGCGAAGGAGGATTTCATGGGCCAGTTGTCGCATCGGGAAGACGTCCCGTTTCCGATCTTTGACGCGGACAATCATCTCTACGAGCCGCCGGAGGCGCTGACCAAGTTCCTGCCCAAGGAGTACAAGGACTTCGTCCAGTACGTGCAGGTCAACGGGCGGACCAAGATCGCGATCCGGGGACATATCAGCAACTACATCCCCAACCCGACCTTCGAGGTCGTCGCGCGGCCTGGCGCCTGGGAGGAGTACTTCAAGTTCGGCAACCCCGAAGGCAAGACCAAGCGCGAGCTGTTCGGTGAGCCGATGCGCGCGATCCCGGCGTTCTTCGAGCCCGGGCCGCGCCTGGAGAAGATGAACGAGCTGGGCCTGGACCGCACCCTGATGTTCCCGACGCTGGCCAGCCTGCTCGAGGAGCGGCTGCGCGACGACCCGGTCGCCGTCCACGTCCTGATCCATGCGCTGAACCAGTGGCTGGATGAGGTGTGGGGCTTCAACTACCAGAACCGCATCTTCACCACCCCGGTCATCACCCTGCCGATCGTCGAGAAGGCGATCGAGGAGCTGGAGTGGGCGGTCAAGCGCGGCGCTCGCTGCATCCTGATCCGCCCGGCTCCCGTCCCCGGCTTCCGTGGGCCGCGGTCGTTCGCGGTGCCCGAGTTCGACCCGTTCTGGGAGCGCGTCGTCGAGTACGACGTGCTGGTCGGCATGCACTCCAGCGACAGTGGCTACTCCCGGTACACCTCCGAGTGGGACGGCGCCGAACAGGAGATGCTGCCGTTCCAGACCAATGCGATGGGCATCCTCAACGAGTGGCGGCCGATCCAGGACGCGGTGGGGTCGTGGGTGATTCACGGCGCGCTCTACCGCCACCCCAAGCTGAAGGTCGCGATCGTCGAGGCCGGCTCGAAGTGGATGACGCCGCTGCTGGACGGCCTGGCCGAGGTCTTCCGGAAGGCCCCGGAGGTTTTCCCCAGCGACCCCGTCGAGATGGTCAAGAACCGCATCCACGTCAGCCCGTTCTTCGAGGACGGGATCGACGACCTGGTCAGCCTCGTTGGTGTGGATCGGGTCCTGTACGGCTCGGACTGGCCGCATCCGGAGGGGCTGGCGGAGCCGACGTTCTACGTCAACGCGCTGTCGCACCTGCCCGTCGAGGACCAGGCGAAGATCATGGGCGGCAACCTCGGTCGGCTCGTCACGGTGTGACACCCTGGAAGACCATCCCCGAGATGGTCTTGAGCGCGGCGGACCGCTTCGGCGACGCGGAGGCGGTTGTCGACGGTCCGCTGCGCTTGACGTTCGCCGAGGCTGTCCAGCGAATACGTTGCGCCGCGGGCGCTTTCGCCGATCTCGGCGTCGCCAAGGGCGAGCGCGTCGCGATCTGGGCGCCCAATTCGGCCGAGTGGATCATCGCGGCCTTCGGGCTGCTCACCGCCGGCGGTGTGCTCGTGCCGGTCAACACGCGGTTCAAGGACGACGAGGCGGGCGACATCATCGGCCGCAGCGGGGCGAAGGCCGTCCTGGTGCAGAAGGGATTCCTGGGGCGCGACTACACCGCGCCCGCCGGCGTCCCCGTCATCGACCTAAAATCCGACTTCCTTTCCGGCGGTAGGCCGTTCGAGCGCGCGGTCAGCGGCACCGACATCGCCGACGTCATCTTCACCTCCGGTACGACCGGCCGCCCCAAGGGCGCGATGATGAACCATCGGCAGACGCTGCGAATGTACGACGAATGGGCGACGCTCGCCGACCTGCGCGAGGGCGACCGCTACCTGCAGATCAACCCGTACTTCCACACGTTCGGCCTGAAAGCGGGCCTGATCACGTCGTTCCTGCGCGGCGCGACGATGCTGCCGGTCGCGGTCTTCGACGTCGACACGGTGGTGGAACTCATTGCGCGGGAAGGTATTACGATGCTGCCCGGCCCGCCGACGCTGTACCACTCGCTGCTGACGGTTCGCGACAAGGCCAAGCTGTCGACGCTGCGGGCCGGCGTCACCGGCGCCGCCGACATCCCCGTCGAACTGGTTCGCCGTATACACGACGAACTGCCCTTCCAGACGCTGATGACCGGCTACGGGCTCACCGAGGCCGGCAACGTCACCCTGTCCCGGCCCGGCGATTCGTTCGAGCAGGTGGCCACCACTGCCGGCCTGCCCTGCGACGGGGTCGAGGTGCGCATCGCCGACGACGGGGAGGTGCTGGTCCGCGGCTACGGCGTCATGCAGGGCTACCTGAACGATCCCACTGGGACGGCCCAGGCGATCGACGACGACGGCTGGCTGCACACCGGGGACCTCGGCAACTTCGACGACACCGGCCGCCTGCGCGTGGTGGGCCGCAAGAAGGACATGTTCATCGTGGGCGGGTTCAACGCCTACCCGGCCGAGATCGAGGGATTTCTGCTCGAGCACCCGGCGGTGGCGCAGGCCGCCGTGATCGGGGTTCCCGACGATCGACTGGGCCAGGTGGGCAAGGCCTTCATCGTCGCCAAAACTAAAGTGTCCGAAGATGAACTGCTGGTATGGTGCCGAGAGCGGATGGCGGGATTCAAAGCGCCGAGATTCATCGAGTTTCTCGACGAGTTACCGCTCAATGCCACCGGGAAAGTGATGAAGGACCAACTCCGTTGAGTGACGGCGACATTCATTCGATGGTGATCGCGTCGGACTATCGGGTCCCTGATCCGACCCGGGTATGGCCGCTGCTCGAGCGCAACAAGGAGGCGCTCGCCGACATCGGCGCACACCACGTGCTGGTGTACACGTCCACCCACGACTACGGCCGCGTGCTGGTGATGATCGGGGTGCACAGCCGCGAGCCCATCGTGGAGCTGCTGCGCTCGCGGGTCTTCTTCGATTGGTTCGATGCCGCCGGCGTCGAAGACATTCCCGCCGTCTTCGCCGGCGAGATCATCGATCGTTTCCTTCCCGCGTCACCGCCGACGCCCGACGCCCCCGGCGTCGTCGTAGCCGCGATCGCCTCCGTCGACGACGTGTCGACGCTGACCGCCGGCGTGCGCTCGGCGATGGACAGATTCACCGCGGCCGGCATCCGAAAGACCTGGGTGTTCCAGGCTTTCGACGACGACCACGAGGTCCTGATCCTGCAGGAGTTTCCCGACGAGGACGGCGCGCGGGAGTGGATCGACCATCCGGACGCCGCCGCACAATGGCTCTCGGGCGCGGGCGTCGGCGCCTATCCGCCGCTGTTCGTCGGCCGGTTCTTCGACATGATGCGCATCGGGGCGGACTGAGCCCGGCCGATGTTCGTGTGCCTGTGCAACGGGGTCACCAGCCAGACGGTGGGCGAGGCGGTCGAGGCGGGGGCGTCGACGACCAAGGACGTCGCCCAGGCGTGCGGGGCGGGCGCCGACTGCGGGCGCTGCCGGCGGACCGTGCAGGCGATACTGCGATCGTCGACGGCGGGCCGAACGGCGAGGCAGGTCTAGGCTTGCTCAGCGGCGCCGGGTGCCGTCCGCCGACATCGGCCCGACGAGCTGGCTCAGCAGGGGCGGGATCTCGAGGCGCGGCAGGACCACCTCGACGAACACCATGCGGTCCCGATGCTGGGCGGCGGCGGTGAACGCGTCGTCGAGCTCGCCGTAGGTCTGCGCCCGGAACGCCAGGTGGTTGGCCGCGCCCAGCGCGGCGGGGACATCGGTCCACTTCCAGGGGACGATGTCGTTGTAGGGCGCCGTCTCGCCGTGAATGGCCCGCTCGACGGTGTAACCGTCGTTGTTGACCACCACGATGACCGGGGACAGCCCCTCGCGGGAGAAGGTGCCGAGCTCCTGGATCGTCAGCTGCGCGGCCCCGTCGCCGATGAGCAACACCGTCCTGCGGTCCGGATGCGCCACCGCCGCCCCGAGGGCCGCGGGCAGCGTGTAACCGATTGAGCCCCAAAGGGGTTGACCGATGAAGGTGACGCCCTGCGGCAGCCGGTGATCCGCCATGCCGTAGAACGACGTGCCCTGATCGGCGAGGACCACGTTGCCCGGGGTGAGCGCCACGCAGAGGCGGTCCCACACCATCTTCTGGGTCAGCGGTTGATCGCGGGGCGGCGGTGGCGGCAGGGGCGCGGCGGCCGGCGACACCACCGGCGGTGAGGTGATGCCGCGGCGGACCAGGATGTTGGCCAGCGCCTCCAGCGCGGCGCCCATTTCCAGCGGGGCGAAGACCTCGCCGGCCACGGTGCTCTGGTACTGCCCGACGTCGATGGTCCGGGTCGGGTCGATGCGCTGGCTGAAGAAGCCGCTGACCATGTCGGTGAACACCACCCCGGCCGTCACCAGCACAGGCGCCTGCTCGATCGCGGTGCGCACCCATTCGGCGCTGGCCGCGCCCGCGTAGATCCCCAGGAAGTTGGGCGAGCTCTCGTCGAGCAGGCTCTTTCCCCACATCAGCGTGGCGTGCGGCACGACGTCGGCGGCCAGCAGCGTCTCCAGCTCCTTGACCGCCTGCAGCCGGTGGACGAGCAGGTCGGCGAGCACGGTGAGCTGCCGGTCGCCGATGAGTTCGGTCGCGGCCTCGACGAACAGCGCCAGCGCGCGCGAGCTGGTGCCACCGGAGTAGCGGGGCAGCGGGGCCTCGGGCGGCTCGGTGGGGAAGCGGGCCACGTCGGTGGACAGCAGGATGTATCCGGGCAGCTTGTGCTCACGCACCTCGGACAGCACGCGGTCGATCTCCCTGCACGCCGTGGCCGGCATGAGATTGGCTTGGGCGCAGGTGATTTCCCGGCTGATCCGGAAGAAGTGCTCGAAGTCGCCGTCACCGAACGAATGATGCAGCGCCCGCCTGGTGCCCTGGGCGTCCTTGGAGGGACCGCCGACGATGTGCACGACGGGCACGTGCTCGGCGTAGCTGCCCGCGATCGCGTTGGCCGCCGAGAGCTCACCCACGCCGAAAGTCGTTACCAGAGCGGACATTCCGCGCAGCCGTCCGTACCCGTCTGCGGCGTAGCCGGCGTTGAGCTCGTTGGCGCTGCCCACCCATCGAATGGCCCGATGGGCGACGATGTGGTCGAGGAATTCCAGGTTGTAGTCGCCGGGAACGCCGAAGATCTCGGAGACGCCGAGCTCGGCCAGGCGATCGAGGAGGTAGTCACCGACGGTGTAGACGCTCACGAGGTCGACGGTACGCTCGGCCGAAACCACCTCCGGCCCGACGCCGCTTCGCTATGGTGCGGGCCATGGCCATCAAAGAATCCCGCGAGATCGTCATCGAAGCCAGCCCGGAGGAGATTCTCGACGTCATCGCCGATTTCGAAGCGATGCCCGAATGGTCGGGACCTCACCAGAGCGCGGAAGTGCTCGAGACCGGCGGTGGCGGCCGGCCCAGTCAGGTGAAGATGAAGGTCAAGACGGCGGGCATCACCGACGAACAGGTGGTGGCCTACACCTGGAGCGGCAACGAGGTGAGCTGGACGCTGGTCAGTTCCGCCCAGCAGAAGTCGCAGGACGGCAAGTACATCCTGGTCCCCAAGGGCGACGACCAGACGCTGGTCAAGTTCGAGGTCAGCGTCGACCCGAACGTCCCGCTGCCCGGCTTCGTGCTCAAGCGCGCGGTCAAGGGGACGATGGATGCCGCCACCCAAGAGCTGCGCAAACGGGTGCTCGCGGTCAAGAAATCGCGGTGAGCGACCAGGGGCCGTTGGCCGGGGTCAAGGTCATCGAGCTCGGCGGCATCGGACCGGGACCGCACGCGGGGATGGTGCTCGCCGACCTGGGCGCCGACGTGGTGCGGGTCCGGCGTCCCGGCGGGCTGACGATGCCGGCCGAGGACCGCGACCTGCTGCACCGCGGGAAGCGGATCGTCGACCTCGACGTCAAGGCGCACCCGGCGACGCTGCTGCAGCTGGCCGCGAAGGCCGACGTGCTGCTGGACTGCTTTCGGCCCGGCACCTGCGAACGATTGGGCATCGGGCCCGACGACTGCGCGGCGGTCAACCCGCGCCTGATCTTCGCGCGCATCACCGGCTGGGGACAGGACGGACCGCTGGCCCCGACCGCCGGCCACGACATCAACTACCTGTCGCAGACCGGCGCTCTGTCGGCGCTGGGCTACGCCGACCGGCCGCCGATGCCGCCGCTGAACCTGGTCGCCGACTTCGGCGGCGGCTCGATGCTGGTGCTGCTGGGCATCGCGATCGCGCTGTACGAACGGGAACGTTCGGGCAAGGGCCAGGTCGTCGACGCGGCGATGGTCGACGGCGTCAGCGTCCTGGCCCAGATGATGTGGACGATGAAGTCCACCGGCGCGCTGCGCGACCAGCGCGAATCTTTCCTGCTCGACGGCGGTGCCCCGTTCTACCGCTGTTACGAGACGGCCGACGGCAGGTACATGGCCGTCGGGGCCATCGAGCCGCAGTTCTTCGCGGCATTGCTGAACGGGCTCGGGCTATCGCCCGACGAGGTGCCCGGTCAGCTCGACATCGGGTCATACCCACGGATGCGCGACATCTTCGCGCAACGGTTCGCCAGCCGCACGCGCGACGAGTGGGCCCGGGTCTTCGCCGGCACCGACGCGTGCGTCACACCCGTGTTGACGTGGAGCGAAGCCGCGGCCAACGACCATTTGCGCGCGCGGTCGACGGTGATCACCGCCCACGGCGTCGAACAGGCCGCGCCCGCGCCGCGGTTTTCCCGAACGCCGGCCGGGCCCGTCGGCCCGCCGCCGCCGACCACCACGCCCATCGCCGAAATCGGCTGGTAGCTAAGTATTTACGCCGAACACTGCCCATCCGGCGGCGGTGTTGATAGGTTGATCTTCAGTGGCCGTAAAAGCATCACGGGAATTTGTCGTCGACGCGCCGCCGGAAGTGGTCATGGAGGCGCTGAGAGACGTCGGCGTCCTGTCAGCGTGGTCGCCACTGCACAAACAGGTCGAGGTGATCGACCGTTATCCCGACGGCCAGCCCCGCCACGTCAAGGCCGTCATCAAAATTCTGGGACTCGTCGACAAGGAGATCCTGGAGTATCACTGGGGCCCCGACTGGGTGGTCTATGACGCCAAGGGGACCGCCCAGCAGCACGGCCAGCACGTCGAGTACAACATCAAGCCCGAGGGCCTCGACCAGACGCGGGTGCGTTTCGACATCACCGTCGAACCCGCGGGTCCCATTCCGGGTTTCGTCGTCCGGCGGGCGGCCGAAAACGTCCTCAACGCCTCGGTGAAGGGGCTGACCGATCTGGTCACCGGCGGCCGGGATTCGAGCGCGCCGACGTAGTTGCGATGGCCGTACAAGCGTCGTCCGAAATTGTCATCGACGCGAGCCCGGAGGTCATCATCGACGCGCTCGCCGACATGGACACCGTGCCGTCCTGGTCCGCGGTGCACAAGAAGGCCGAAGTCATCGACACCCATCCCGACGGGCGACCACACCACGTGAAGGTCACGATCCGGGTGATGGGCATCGTCGACACGCAATTCCTCGAGTACCACTGGGGCCCGGACTGGATGGTGTGGGACGCCAAGAAGACCATCCACCAACACGGCCAGCACGGCGAGTACAACCTGACCCGCGAGGGCGACGACAAGACCCGCGTGCGGTTCGGCATCACCGTCGAACCGTCCGCCCCGCTGCCCGAGTTCTTGATCAACCGGGCCCGCAAGAAGATCCTGCATGCCGCGCTGGAGGGGCTTCGGAAGCGAGTTATGGACGGCGGAGGGCGGCCAGCCGTTTGATCGCCTCGTCGAGGGTGTCGTCGCGCTTGCAGAAGGTGAAGCGCACCAGGTGATTCCACAGGTCCGCGTGGGGCGCCGCCGGATCGCAGAACGCCGACATGGGAATGGCGGCCACCCCGACCCTTTCGGGCAGCGCCGCGCAGAACGCGGTGCTGTCATCGTAGCCGAGCGGTCGCGGATCGGCGCACAGGAAGTAACTGCCGCCGCTGTCGTGGACCGCGAAGCCGATCTCGCTCAGGCCCG
This sequence comes from Mycobacterium sp. 663a-19, assembly GCF_035616495.1. NCBI lineage: Bacteria > Bacillati > Actinomycetota > Actinomycetes > Mycobacteriales > Mycobacteriaceae > Mycobacterium > Mycobacterium sp. 663a-19. The sequence continues at coordinate 315,618 of NZ_JAPJAV010000001.1, forward strand.
CCGCCAGCCGGTCGCGCCTGGCCTGCAACGAGCTGCGAACCGCGGCCACCCAGGCGTCTTCGGTGTCCAGCGCCAGGGCCACCGCGGGCTGGAACGGCGCACCGCCGACGTAGCTCAGATATTGTTTGGCGGCACGCACCCCGGCGATGAGTTCGGCTGGGCCACAAGCCCATCCGATCTTCCAGCCGGTGCAGTTGAACATCTTGGCGGCGCTGGAGATGGTGATGGTGCGCTCGGCCATGCCGTCGAACCCGGCCAGGGGTAGGTGGCGGCGGCCGTCGTAGACCAGGTGCTCGTAGACCTCGTCGGTGATCACCAAAAGGTCGGCCGCCACCGCGATCTCGGCGACCGCCGCCAGCTCGGCCTCGCTCAGCACTGCGCCGGTCGGGTTGTGCGGCGAGTTGATGATCAGTGCGCGGGTCCGGGGCGTCACCGCCCGCCGCAGCGCGTCGGTGTCCAGCGCGAAGCCGCGGCCGTCGGGGACCAGCGGCACGGCCAGCCGGTGCGCGCCCGCCATCGCCACCACCGGCGAGTAGGAGTCGTAGAAGGGCTCGATCAGCAGCACGTCGGAGCCCGGCTCGACCAGCCCGAGCACCGCCGCCGCGATGGCCTCGGTGGCGCCGACGGTCACCAGCACCTCGGTGTCGGCGTCGTAGTCGATGCCGAAATGCCGCTTGCGGTGGGCGGCGATGGCTTGGCGCAGCGGCGCGATGCCGATGCCCGGCGGGTACTGGTTGGCGCCGTCGGCGATGGCGTCCTGCGCGGCCTTCAGCATTGCCGGGGGTCCGTCCTCGTCGGGGAAACCCTGACCGAGGTTCACCGCGCCGATCCGCGCGGCCAGCGCCGACATCTCGGCGAACACCGTGGTCGCGTATGGCCGCAGTCGCGACACCGTCATGGCGTTCGAGCTTAAGGCGCTCAGCAGCGTGGCGGTGCGGTGACGTCGAGCGTGAAGTGGTTGCGAAATCCGCCGCGGAAATCGCAACAGCTTCACGCTCGGCGCGACCTCGCCTCTGTGGGGATGACCTCCCAACCAACAGGTTGGCCGGGCGACCCTGTTAGGGTGCTGGTACGGATCCGAACCCCCATTTGTGAAGAGGAAGCCGACATGTCCGAAGAAGCCTTTGTCTACGAGGCCATCCGCACCCCGCGCGGTAAGCAGAAGAACGGATCGTTGAACGAGGTCAAGCCGCTCAGCCTGGTCGTCGGCCTGATCGACGAGCTGCGCAGGCGGTTCCCCGACCTCGACGAGAACCTGATCAGCGACGTCGTGCTGGGCGTCGTGTCGCCGGTCGGAGACCAGGGCGCCGACATCGCCCGGGCCGCGGTGCTGGCCGCCGGGATGCCCGACACCGTCGGCGGCGTGCAGCTCAACCGGTTCTGCGCGTCGGGCCTGGAGGCGGTGAACACCGCCGCGCAAAAGGTGCGGTCCGGCTGGGACGACCTGGTGCTGGCCGGCGGCGTGGAGTCGATGAGTCGGGTGCCGATGGGCTCCGACGGCGGCGCCATGGCGCTCGACCCCGCCACCAACTACGACGTCGGCTTCGTGCCGCAGGGCATCGGCGCCGACCTGATCGCCACCATCGAGGGCTTCTCCCGTGAGGACGTCGACGCCTACGCGTTGCGCAGCCAGCAGAAGGCCGCCGAGGCGTGGTCGGGCGGCTACTTCGCGAAGTCCATCGTTCCGGTCCGCGACCAGAACGGGCTGCTGATCCTCGACCACGACGAGCACATGCGGCCCGACACCACCATGGAGGGTCTGGCCAAGTTGAAGCCCGCCTTCGAGGGCCTCGCGGCGCTGGGCGGCTTCGACGACGTGGCGCTGCAGAAGTACCACTGGGTCGAGCGGATCGACCACGTGCACACCGGCGGCAACAGCTCCGGCATCGTCGACGGCGCCGCGCTGGTGCTCGTCGGCTCCGAGGCGGCCGGCCGGTCGCAGGGCCTGACCCCGCGGGCCCGCATCGTCGCCACCGCCACCACCGGGGCCGAGCCGACCATCATGTTGACCGGACCGACGCCGGCCACCCGCAAGGTGCTGGACCGCGCCGGGTTGACCATCGACGACATCGACCTGTTCGAGCTCAACGAGGCGTTCGCCTCGGTGGTGCTGAAGTTCCAGAAGGACCTGAACATCCCCGACGAGAAGCTCAACGTCAACGGCGGTGCCATCGCGATGGGGCACCCGCTGGGCGCCACCGGCGCGATGATCCTGGGCACCATGGTCGACGAACTGGAGCGCCGCAACGCCCGGCGCGCGCTCATCACGCTGTGCATCGGCGGCGGCATGGGCGTCGCGACGATCATCGAGAGGGTTTAAGCGCATGGCAGACAACACCATTCAGTGGGACAAAGACGCCGACGGCATCGTCACGCTGACCATGGACGACCCGTCCGGGTCGGCAAACGTGATGAACGACTCCTACATCGAGTCGATGGGCAAGGCCGTGGATCGCCTTGTCGCCGAGAAGGATTCGATCACCGGCGTCGTGATCACCAGCGCGAAGAAGACCTTCTTCGCCGGCGGTGACGTCAAGACGATGATCCAGGCGAGGCCCGAGGACGCCGGCGACGTGTTCGACACCGTCGAAACCGTCAAGCGTCAGCTGCGCACGCTGGAGACGCTGGGCAAGCCCGTCGTCGCCGCCATCAACGGCGCGGCGCTCGGCGGTGGGCTTGAGATCGCGCTGGCCTGTCATCACCGCATTGCCGCCGACGTCAAGGGCAGCCAGATCGGCCTGCCCGAGGCGACTTTGGGCCTGCTGCCCGGCGGCGGCGGGGTGACCCGGACGGTGCGGATGTTCGGCATCCAGAACGCGTTCGTGAACATCCTCGCGCAGGGCACGCGGTTCAAGCCGGCCAAGGCCAAGGAGATCGGCCTGATCGACGAGCTGCTGCCGACGGTCGAGGAGCTGGTGCCCGCCGCCAAGGCGTGGATCAAGGCCAACCCGGATGCGCACGAACAGCCCTGGGACAAAAAGGGTTACAAGATGCCCGGCGGCACCCCGGCGTCGCCGGCGCTGGCCGCCATCCTGCCGTCGTTCCCGTCGAATCTGCGTAGGCAGCTCAAGGGTGCGCCGATGCCCGCGCCGCGCGCCATCCTGGCCGCCGCGGTGGAGGGCGCCCAGGTCGACTTCGACACCGCCACGCGCATCGAAAGCCGTTACTTCGCATCGCTGGTCACCGGCCAGGTCGCCAAGAACATGATCCAGGCTTTCTTCTTCGACCTGCAGCACATCAACTCCGGCGGCTCGCGCCCGGAGGGCATCGGTAAGACGCCCATCAAGAAGATCGGTGTGCTGGGCGCCGGAATGATGGGCGCCGGCATCGCCTATGTGTCGGCCAAGGCCGGCTTCGACGTGGTGCTCAAGGACGTGAGCGTGGAAGCCGCCGCCAAGGGCAAGGGCTACTCCGAGAAGCTGGAGGCCAAGGCGCTGGAGCGGGGCCGCACCACCGAGGAGAAGTCCAAGGCGCTGCTGGACCGCATCACCCCGACCGCCGACGCCGCCGACTTCAAGGGCGTCGACTTCGTGATCGAGGCAGTCTTCGAGAACCAGGAACTCAAGCACAAGGTGTTCCAGGAAATCGAGGACATCGTCGAGCCCAACGCGCTGCTGGGGTCCAACACCTCCACCCTGCCGATCACCGGCCTGGCGACCGGCGTCAAGCGGCAGGAGGACTTCATCGGAATCCACTTCTTCTCGCCGGTGGACAAGATGCCGCTGGTCGAAATCATCAAGGGCGAGAAGACATCCGACGAGGCGCTGGCCCGAGTGTTCGACTACACCCTGGCCATCGGCAAGACCCCGATCGTCGTCAACGACAGCCGCGGCTTCTTCACCTCCCGCGTCATCGGCACCTTCGTCAACGAGGCGCTGGCGATGCTCGGCGAGGGTGTGGAGCCGGCCAGCATCGAGCAGGCCGGTTCGCAGGCCGGATACCCGGCGCCGCCGCTGCAGCTCTCCGACGAGCTCAACCTGGAGCTGATGCACAAGATCGCCGTCGCCACCCGCAAGGGTGTCGAGGACGCCGGCGGCACCTACGAGCCGCACCCGGCCGAGGCCGTCGTCCAGAAGATGATCGAGATCGGCCGGCCTTCGCGATTGAAGGGCGCCGGGTTCTACGAATACGTCGACGGCAAACGCACCCGGCTGTGGCCCGGGCTGCGGGAGACGTTCAAGTCCGGTTCGTCGCGGCCGCCGCTGCAGGACATGATCGACCGGATGCTGTTCGCCGAGGCGCTGGAAACGCAGAAGTGCCTCGACGAGGGCGTGCTGACGTCGACGGCCGACGCCAACATCGGCTCGATCATGGGCATCGGCTTCCCGCCGTGGACCGGCGGCAGCGCGCAGTTCATCGTCGGCTACTCCGGCCCGGCGGGTACGGGCAAGGACGCCTTCGTCGCCCGGGCCCGCGAGTTGGCCGCCAAGTACGGCGACCGCTTCCTGCCGCCCGCGTCTTTGACGTAGGCTCGCGAGCAGACGCAAAAGCCCCCGAAACCGCGCGTTTCGGGGGCTTTTTGCGTCTGCTCGCCCGTTAGGCGCGGCGCTGAAAGAGGTAGTAGCGCGTCGGCGTCTGCTCGTGGTCCAGCTCGCGCTCCTGGCCGGCGGACAACGGCGTCCAGGACGGGGTGAATCGCCGTTCCATCTCGGCGGGGTCGACCCCCCGCACGCCGAACCTTCCACCGGGAAGGAACGCGACGACCAACAGCCGCGCGTCGGGCGCGGCCACGGCGCTGACCTCGCGGACGTAGGCGCCGCGATCGGCGTCGCTCATGTTGTGCAGGCAGCCGTTGTCCACGATCAAGCCGAAGCCCGGGCCGATGCCCTCCTGGCTCAGCTGCGTGACGTCGGCTTGGACGAAGTCGACCGAAGCGCCGGCGGCGCCAGCCTTGGCGCGCGCCTTGTCGAGCGCCTTCGCGACGAAGTCCACCGCCGTGACGCGCCATCCGTGTTGCGCGAGGTAGATCGAGGTGTCTCCGGTGCCGCAACCGAGTTCCAGCGCCGACCCCGCGGGCAGCGCGGGCGCGTCAGTGGTTCCCTCGACCAGATCCCGCAGGCTCTGCGCGATCGGATGACCGTCCCACGGCGTGAAGCCGATGCGGTAGAAGATTCGAAACAGGGTGTGCTTGGAAGCCATACCTCAACCGTATGCCTACCCGGGGCTAACAGGCCGCGGCGATCCGGCGCCATTGCTCGCGCGGGAATTCGGTGGGGTCGGCCGTCAGGACCTGGACGCAGACGTGGTCGGCGCCGGCCTCGCGATGCTCGGCGACCCTGCGCATGGTGGCCTCTTCGTCGCCCCACGCGATGATCGCGTCGAAGAGCCGATCGCTGACTTGTGCCAGGTCGTCTTCGGAAAACCCGCTGCGCAGCAGGTTGTTGGCGTAGTTCGGCAGTGCCAAGTACGCACGGAGCCAGTCGGTCCCGATGCGGCGCGCCTCGTCGGCGCTCTCGGTCAGGATCACGGTCTGCTCCGGCAGCAGCAACGGACCCTCACCCAAAGTCGCACGGGCAGAAGCGGTGTGGCCGGGAGTGACGAGGTAGGGGTGCGCACCGCGGGCCCGCGCCGCGGACAACGCCAGCATCTTCGGGCCGAGCGCGGCGAGCACCCGCGCTGCCGCGGGCACCGGTCGCGGCGCGGCATCCAGCCCGTCCAGGAACGACGCCGTCGCCGCCAGCGGCTTGCGGTAGCGCCCCGGCCGGTCGGCGTCGATCAGCGGCGCGTGGCTGACGCCGATCCCCAGCAGGAAGCGGTCGCCGTGCTCGGCGGTCAGCGCGGCATAGGATTCGGCGACGTCCCCGGGCGAGTGCATCCACAGGTTCAGGATTCCGGTCGCGATCACCGCGCGTTTGGTCGCGGCGAGCAGGCGACCCACCGCGTCGAACACCGGCCCGCCCACGTCGGGAATCCACAGCGCCGTAAAGCCCAGCTCGTCCAATTCCGCTGCTGCGTCGGCGGATTCGGCCGGGTCGCCGTAGCGTAGTTGGCTGCTCCATACACCGACACCGGTAAGCTCCATCAGTCACCTTTCCTCTCGAACGCCCGCCGCACCGTAGTCTTTGTACTGCATCGAGTCGTAGAGCCGCACGCCCTTGGTGTTCAATCGTGCGAGTGGCATGGTGAGCCCGGCGGGCAGCAGCGAGACCAGTTGGACGCCGCGGGTCAACGCCCACACCCCGGCCGCGGAGGTTGGTATCAGGCTCTTGGCCACGGTGCGCGCGAACGCGCGGCTCCGTCGCACCGCATCCGTCATCTCCCGTTCGTATGCCGCGAAGGCCCGCGCGTGGTCTCCGTTCGCCTGCGCCAGTTCGCCGGCCAGCACGTAGGCGCCCAGGACGGCGATGCTGGTGCTGCCGCCGACCGCTGGCCCCGGGCAGTAGCCGGCGTCGCCGACCAGCGTGACCCGCCCGCGCGACCACGTATCCAGCTGCAACTGGGTGATCGAGTCGAAGTAGAACGTCCGCGTCCGGTCGAGCTCGTCGAGCCAGCCGTCCACCGTCGCATGCATCCCGACGAATGCCGCGCGGAGTAATTCCTTTTGCCGCAGGGAATCTCGGTAGTGATACTCGAGTTCCTCTCTACTGCGGAACATGAACAATATGCGCGCATCGTCCAGTGGTTGCGCGGTGTAGATTCCGGCGAGCCGGCCGGCGCCAACGTGGACGACCATCTCTTTCTCGCGCGCAAGCGTTTTCGGCGCCGACAACACCGCCAGGTATCCGCCGAGGAACTGCGTCTTTCCGGCGTCCTCGCCGAAGACCAGCCGCCGCACGTTCGAGTGCAGCCCGTCGGCGCCGACCACGACGTCGTACCTGCGTGGCGCCGCGCGTTCGAACGTCACCTCGCCGTCGGGGGAGATGGCGGTGATCGAGTCGCCGAACAGGTACTCGACCCGGTCGCGGCCGGCGTCGTAGTACGCCTCGCTGAGATCGTCGCGCATGATCTCGACGTGACGGTCCGATGCGGCGCCCACGATCTTGGTCAGATCGATGCGGATCGGGCGTTTGCCCGCGCGATGCATCGTGAGCTCGTCGGTCCCGGTGGCCAGCGCCTCGATTCTCGGCAGCACGCCCATCGTTTCCGAGATCTCCATGGCCGGCCGGAACAGGTCGACGGCGTGACCCCCGCTCTTCCGCAACGCGGGTGCGCGCTCGACGATGGTGGCTTCGAACCCGTACCGGGTGAGCCAGTACGCCAGCACCGGACCCGAGATGCTAGCCCCGGAGATCAGAATCCGCACGACGAGCCTCCCTCGCTCTCGAGTCAGGCTAGCCGTTGCGCGCGTGCCCGGTGCGCGCCAGAGGGTTAGAGTCCCTTGCTATGCGCTTCGGTCTCTTCATTCCGCAAGGCTGGCGAATGGATCTGGTCGGCATCGAGCCCGAAAAGCACTGGGCGGTGATGCGCGACCTGGCCACCTACGCCGACGGCAGCGGGTGGGACTCGCTGTGGGTGTACGACCACTTCCACACCGTGCCGTTGCCAACGGGCGAAGCCACCCACGAGGCGTGGACGCTGATGGCGGCCTACGCGGCGACCACGTCGCGGATCAAGCTCGGCCAGATGTGCACGGCGATGAGCTACCGCAACCCGGTCTATCTGGCCAAGGTGGCGGCGACCGCCGACATGATCTCCGGCGGCCGGATCCAGATGGGCATCGGCGGCGGCTGGTACGAACACGAATGGCGCGCTTACGGTTACGGCTTTCCGTCGGCCGGTGTCCGGTTGGGCCGGCTGGACGAAGGCGTGCAAATCATGCGCGATGCTTGGCGCGACGGCAAGGTCAGCTTCGATGGCAAGCACTACCAGGTCGATGGTGCGATCGTGGCCCCGAAGCCATTGCAGACCAATGGAATTCCACTGTGGGATCGCCGGTGGCGGTGAGAAGGTGACGTTGCGCATCGCCGCGAAATACGCGCAGTACACCAACTTCACACCCGAGCCCGCGGCGTTCGCCCACAAGTCGGAGGTGCTGGCGCAGCATTGCCGCGAGGTGGGCACCGACTTCGACGCCATCGTGCGCTCGGCCAACTTCACCGCGCTCGTCGGGACGTCGGATGCCGACGTCAAAGACCGGCTGCAGCGGGTGCGCGACCGCATGGTCGACTACGTGCCCGAGTCGGTGGCGGACGCGATGATCGCCGGTGGCGCCGGCCCGGATTCGGCGACCGGCACACCGGAGCAGGTGATCGAACGGATCGCGAAGGTCCGCGACCTCGGGTGCGAGTACGCGATCTGCTACTTCCCCGAGGCCGCATACGACCGTTCGGGCATCGAGCTGTTCGAACGCGAAGTGATCCCCGCGCTCGGCTAGACGTCGGTGGTGACGTAGCGCGTCTTGACCGGCGGCACCGCCAGCAGCGGCGGCAGTTCGGTCAGTTTTCCTTCGCCGGCGCGAAACCTGCGGTAGGCCTCGTCGTGCTGGACCGAGTCCCAGAGCTCATAGACGAGCCAGTGCGCTTCGTCGTCCTCGTCGACGAGCACGTCGGTCTTGAGGTTCCCGTCGAACGCGCGGGTGTCGCGCAGCGCCCGGCCCATGACGTCGCGCGCCGCGGCTACCGATTCGGGCTTGAATTTGAGTTCGAGTATCACGGTGACCGGCATAGTCATCTCCTCGTTGCGGCGTCGATTACAAGATAGCCCCACGAGTCACACCAGCACCGTGTGGAGACCACCACATGATCTGCGAAAGCGATGGCGCGGGCGATATCAGTTCCACCATGATGGTTCTGCCGTCGCTGACCAGCGTCTTAACGTCTACGTTCACACCGCGGGTCACCTTGAGCTGGGCCGCGAGCTCGGACTTGATGGCGTCCACGCCGCGGCGCACTCCCTGGGACCGTCGACCCGCACCGACTGCGTCATCGAAAAACTGCCCAGTACATCGGGCTCGGGTTTGCCTGAGCAGCAAGGAACTTGCGATTCGCCGACGGTGATTTATGTTTCAGGCCGATCGGCCCGAAGGGTGCGGCGTATGTCTTTCATGAGCAACATGAGGTGAAGGTCGTCGGTGGGACTGGGCTCGAACTCGGGTACGAGATGAATGTAGAACCCGCGGGCCTCGGTGGATTCGGCATGCACGAGCAGGCCTCGACAGCCAATGTCATCAGAGAGTGCGGTGAGCCGAGCGAAGACGTCTTGGAGCAGTCCGACTCCCAGTCCCGCGCGCTCATGCTCGATGTCCACGCCGAGTCGAGCCAGCAGTGCCACCGGTTGGGGATAGCGGCCGGCGCCCTTGCGCGCCCGGCTGGGAAGCGCCTCCGCGTGGAGCTGGGCCATGCACCAGGCGTAGTAAGCAACGACGCGGCGGCTGCGGTGCTCCGTGACGCCGAAGACTCGCGTGGTGCCGGTCGCAGCTGACTGCCGAGCGTACCGGCGTAGCCATTGGGTCTGCTCCGCTGAGCGACACCGGAATCGAGTCAGGTCGTGATGGTCGGCGAGCAGTTCAGGTGGCCGGTATGTCCTCAATCGCTGAACGGCGAGGGCCGTTGCATCAGCCGGCGCAGCCCTGGCAGGTCGCGCGCGCGTCGCGCGTTGACGTCGTCCCACTGTTTAAGAGCGGTGGGATCAAGGTGGAACTGGTCTCGGTCGGCGAGTATTCGACGAGCCGCTTCGGCTGCGTGAGTGATGACGAAGTCAGTCAGATCGGTTCCGCTGACGCTCACGGCGCGGTCAATCAACTCGCGCTCTTCTGCCGTTGTGCGCAAGTCCATACGCCGATTCCTGCGGCGAAACTTGGTATCCACGGCTCACCTCCTAGAGCGTACGTCCAGTGTACGGCCACCGCCCACTCGTGGCGAATAATCGCCCGTACGGTGCGCTGGACTCACGCGACCAATTCCCGGCTGAACAGTGGGGCTTGTCGGGTCGTCTTGGCGACCGAACGAAACTGACTATTTTCGAAGGCCCGCAACGGGGTCGCCTATTGGTCGCCGGAGGTCACGGCAATGAGAATGCAATTTCCACTTTTAGGCAATGCTGTTGTACCTTTCAGTGAGCGCATTATTCTGTTGGCGGACTGCGAATGATCACAGGAGGATCCCTCGGATGCAGAAGGCACTCGCCCCCGACATCTCCACCTGGCCCGACGAGAGCCCGCACCTAATCGGCAGCCGATGCAGCGGCTGCGGTGCCACCACCTTTCCCGTGCAGCAGTGGTGCCCGCGCTGCAGCGGCGGCGAGATGACCGAGTTGTTGTTGCCGCGCCGCGGAACCCTGGTGGCGTGGACGACCCAGGGTTTCCCGCCCGGAGCCCCCTACGCCGGGCCGACCGGCGAGGATTTCGTCCCGTTCGGCGTGGGCCTGGTGCAGCTCGGCGACGTCATCCGGGTCGAGGGCCGGCTGACCGAAAACGACCCGGCGAAACTGCAGTTCGGCCAAGACGTCGAACTCACCATGGTGCCGTTGACCACCGATGCCGACGGCAACGAAGTCATGACGTTCGCCTTCCAGCCGGTCTAAGGAGGACATCGCGATGACTAACGATGTGGCCATCATCGGCGTTGGCCTGCATCCCTTCGGCAGGTTCGAGAAGACCGCAATGGAGATGGGCGCCGAGGCCATCAAATCCGCGCTGACCGACGCCGGTGTCGAGTGGAAAGACATCCAGTTCGGCTTCGGCGGCAGCCACGAGGTGTCCAACCCGGACGCGGTGACCCGGCTCGTCGGGCTGACCGGCATCACGTTCACCAACGTGTTCAACGCCTGCGCGACGGCGGCCAGCGCCATTCAGCAGACCGCCGACACCATTCGGCTGGGCAAGTACGACCTCGGCATCGCCATCGGCTTGGACAAGCACCCGCGCGGCGCGTTCACCGACGACCCCGCGAAACTGGCGCTGCCGCAGTGGTATGCGCAGAACGGGCAGTTCGTCACCACCAAGTTCTTCGGCATGAAGGCCAACAAGTACATCCACGACCACCATATCTCCCAGTCCACGCTGGCCAAGGTGGCCGCCAAGAACTTCCGCAACGGCGCGTTGAACCCGAATGCGTTCCGCCGCAAGGCGATTCCCGAGGAGGAGATCCTCAACTCGACGGTGCTGAACTACCCGTTGACGCAGTACATGTTCTGCGCGCCCGACGAGGGCGCCGCCGCGGTGATCATGTGCCGCGCCGACATGGCGCACAAGTTCACCGACAAGCCGGTGTATGTGCGGGCCTGCGAGATCCGCACCCGCCGCTACGGCGCCTACGAGGTGCACGCCACTTCGGCGCCGCTCGACGAGGACTCCTCGCCGACGGTGTATGCGGCCAAGGCCGCCTACGAGGCGGCCGGCATCGGGCCCGAGGACGTCGACGTCGCGCAGCTGCAGGACACCGATGCCGGCGCCGAGGTGATCCACATGGCCGAGACGGGCCTGTGCGCCGACGGCGAGCAAGAGAAGCTGGTGGCCGACGGGGCCACCGAGATCCACGGCTCGATGCCCGTCAACACCGACGGCGGGCTGATCGCCAACGGCGAGCCGATCGGCGCGTCGGGCCTGCGGCAGATGCACGAGCTGGTGCGCCAGCTGCGTGGCGAGGCGGGCGAGCGGCAGGTGCCCGGCAACCCGCGCGTCGGGCTGGCTCAGGTGTACGGCGCGCCCGGCACCGCGTCGGCGACCATCCTGTCGCTCTAGTTCCCTCGCGAGCAGACGTAAAAGCCCCCGAAACCATGGGTTTTCGGGGGCTTTTACGTCTGCTCGGCCGTGCACGGCCGAGCGTCTGTCCCCAGGTCGGACGTAGCTGACTACCGCTACGCTGCCCCCCACAGCATGGTTGCCGGCTATGGACATCGAACGGGTGCTGGCGTCGAGGGGAGGGCTGGCGACCACCGCTGAACTGCTGACCGTGATCACCCGCAAACAGCTCGCCGGATTCATCAAGGCGGGCAGACTAATTCGGGTTTGCCATGGGGTCTACGGAGTACGTCGGCCGGACCTGTTGGGCAAGCTGGGCGGGCTGGATCTTTTGGCCGGTCAACCGATTGTGGCCTGCATGGGCACCGCCGCGGCGTTGTACGGCTTCGACACCGAGGCCACATCACGAGTGCACATCCTCGACCCAGGCGTCCGGATGCGCCCGTCCTCGAGTCTCATGGTGCATCAACGAATCGGCGCCCCACTGCGGCGCGTTGAAGGACGCCTTGCGACGGCACCCGCATGGACGGCCATAGAAGTCGCAAGGACGCTGCGGCGACCGCGCGCCTTGGCGGCTCTCGATGCCGCCCTGCACCTCGGCGCTTGTACGACAGGCGAATTGCAGGCGACGATCCGCGAACACAGGGGCCGCCGAGGCGTCGTCAACGTTCGGGAATTGATCGGCTACGCCAACGGCCTCGCCGAGTCGCCGATGGAGAGCGAGGCGCGGCTGGTGTTCATCGACCACCGGCTGCCCATGCCCGAGCTGCAATACAGCATTGTTGACAACTACGGAAAGGTCTGGCGCGTCGACTTTGCCTGGCCGGATGCGATGCTTGCCGCCGAATATGACAGCATCGAGTGGCACCTGGGTCCAAAGGCCCTGCTGCATGACAGGCAGAAAACTGCCCGACTTCAGGAATGCGGCTGGACCAGCATTCCGATGACTGTCGACGACATACGGCACGACCCAGTTGGTCTGGTAGACCGTATCAATACCCACCTGTTGAGTGGCGCGAGCAGACGCAAAAGCCCCCGAAACCATGGGTTTTCGGGGGCTTTTACGTCTGCTCGCGGTCAAATGGCCGGGCCGAGCAGGTCGTCGGCGTCGCGGATGATGTAGCCATACCCCTGCTCGGCCAAGAAGCGCTGCCGGTGTGCGGCGTACTCGGCGTCCAGGCTGTCGCGGGCCACCACCGAATAGAAGATGGCGCCACCGCCGTCGTGCTTGGGCCGCAACAGTCGGCCCAGCCGCTGGGCCTCCTCCTGGCGTGAGCCGAAGGTCCCCGAAACCTGCACCGCCACAGAGGCTTCCGGCAGGTCGATGGAGAAGTTGGCAACCTTCGACACCACCAGCGTGGGCACCTCGCCGCGGCGGAAGGCGTCGAACAGCTCCTCGCGCTCCCTGGTTCGGGTGGACCCCTGGATCACCGGGGCATTCAGCTCGGCGCCCAGCTCGTCGAGCTGATCGAGGTAGGCGCCGATCACCAGGGTCTGCTCGTCGGGGTGTTTCTCCAGAATCGACTTCACCACAGCGATTTTGGTGTGCACCGTCGAGCACAGCCGGTACCGCTCCTCGGGCTCGGCGGTCGCGTACATCATTCGTTCGTTGTCGGTCATGGTCACCCGGACCTCGACGCACTCCGCCGGCGCGATCCAGCCCTGCGCCTCGATGTCCTTCCACGGCGCGTCGTAGCGCTTCGGCCCGATCAGGGAGAACACGTCGCCCTCGCGGCCGTCCTCGCGGATCAACGTGGCCGTCAGGCCCAGCCGCCGCTTGGACTGCAGATCGGCGGTCATCCGGAACACCGGCGCCGGCAACAGGTGCACCTCGTCGTAGATGATCAGCCCCCAGTCGCGGCTGTCGAAGAGCTCCAGATGCCGGTACTCGCCCTTGGTGCGGCGGGTGATCATCTGGTAGGTCGAGATGGTGACGGGCCGGATTTCCTTGCGTTCCCCGGAGTATTCGCCGATCTCGTCCTCGGTCAGCGAGGTGCGCGCGACCAGCTCACGCTTCCATTGCCGGGCGGCGACGATGTTGGTGACCAGGATGAGCGTCGTCGCGCCGGCCTTCGCCATCGCGGCCGCGCCGACCAGCGTCTTGCCGGCGCCGCAGGGAAGCACCACCACCCCCGAGCCGCCGGACCAGAACGAGTCCGCGGCCATCTGCTGGTAGTCACGCAGGTGCCAGCCGTCCTGCTGCAGGCTGATCGGGTGCGCCTCGCCGTCGACGTAGCCGGCGAGATCCTCTGCGGGCCAACCGATCTTGAGCAGCATCTGCTTGACCCGGCCACGCTCGCTGGCGTGGACGACGACGGTGTCGTCATCGATGCGGGCGCCGAGCATCGGCGCGATCTTCTTGTTGCGCAGCACTTCCTCGAGCACCGCACGGTCCAGGCTGACCAGCGTGAGGCCATGGGCCGGATTCTTGACCAACTGCAGGCGGCCGTAGCGGGCCATGGTGTCGACGATGTCGACCAGCAGCGGCTGCGGCACCGCGTAGCGGGAGAAGCTGACCAGCGCGTCGACGACCTGTTCGGCGTCGTGGCCGGCCGCGCGGGCGTTCCACAGCGCCAACGGTGTGATGCGGTAGGTGTGCACGTGCTCGGGCGCGCGTTCCAGCTCGGCGAACGGCGCGATGGCGGCGCGTGCGGCGCCGGCCAGCTCGTGGTCCACCTCGAGCAGCACCGTCTTGTCGGACTGCACGATCAACGGTCCGTCGGTCATTTGATCCATTATCCGGACTCGGCCGACACCACCGACGTGATGCGGTGGACGGCGAAGTCCCGCAGCCGCCCGGACGCCGAGTCGAACGCCACCAGCTGCCCGCCCCTTACCGTGATCGGAGACACCACCCGCTGGGTGGCCACGCCCGCGGCGTCGAGGTAGCCGATCACCAACGTGTCCTGATCCCTGGCCGCGCGCTGCAACAGCGACATGGTGACCGCGGGGTCGACGCGAACATTCCCGAACGGCGCCGCGGTCACCTTACGCAGCACCGAGACGACCGCGTTCAGCGTCTCGGCGCTGGGCCGCGGCGGTGGGCGGTAGGGGCGACGCTGCTGGGGGGCGGGCACCCGGGCGCCGCGAGGCCGCACGTCGACGATGGCACCCGAGGAGTCCTCGGCCGCCGGGGCGAAGCCCGCGGCCCGCAGCGCGACGAGCACCTCGGCGATCGGCGCGGGCGACACGGCCACCGTCGGGGCCAGGGCACGCAGCTGCAGGTCCGCGGCGGCCGCCACCGCCTGGGCGAGCAGGGCCGGGTCCTCGCAGCGCACGAACGACGCGGCCATCCCGATCCGGAGTTGCCCGTGCCGGCGCGCGACGTCGTCGATGAGGTATGTGAGCCCTTGCGGCACCGAGGTTTTCGAGTGACCGGCGAAAAACGCGTGCATCCAGTCGCGGGTCTTGCCGATGTCGAGCGCATGCCGGATCGACTGCTCGCTGATGCGGTACACCATCGCCGCGCCGGCCGATTCCACGGTGGCGACCGCGGCCAGATCCTCGGCGAGATCGCGCTGCAGCGGCCCCGGCACGACGACGGTCAGGTCGGCCTGCACGAAAAAGTGGTCGATCGGTTTGGGCAGCGCCCGCGTCATCGCGTCGATGGCGACGTCGGGCTCGTCGAGCAGCGCACGACCGGGGGTGCTGATCGCCCCGCGACCCACCAGGCCCAGCGCGTGGCCCTCGGTCAGCAAGTCCGCTATCGGCCCGGGCTGCAGCCGCCTCGCCCAGCGCGGCCGGCGCCAGATCAACGCCGCCGACGCCGACGCCGCGTCCACGCCGGCACCGTGGGGCAGCTCGGAGAGCATGCCCAGCAGCAGCCGGCGATCCAGCGGGGCGGCCGTCGAGTACAGCGAATCCGTAAGGGCGCCATAGGGTTTGCCGTCCGGGCCGCGGGTGCCGATCAGGGCCGGACGCCCGGGCAGGTCAAGCCAGGTGATGGCCAGCAGGTGCCAGCGCTCGGCGGTCGACAACGCGGCGAACCGGTCGGCGGCCACCGTGGGCGCCCAATACGGCCCGTCGCCGCTGGCCGGGTCCGGATCGGGCATCCCGCTCGCGATCAACCCGGCCGCGGCCGCGACCTCCAGGATCAGCCCCAGCCGCGACTCGTCGACGCCGGTCGTCTTGGCCAGCCGTTTGACCTCCCGTACTCCCAGTCCGCCGCTGCGCAGCTCGGGAACCGGTGTGGCGCCGAGGCTTTCGAGCAGCACGTCGAGTTCGCGCAGCAGGTCGATGATGGCTCCGGCCGCCGCCGCGTCGGCGTCCTGGGGTGTGGTGGTGGACACCACCGGGTCGGGTTGCGTCAGTTGCATGGGGCCCGGTTGTTCGCCGCGCAGCACCTGCCCGACGTGGCGGGGCAGGATCACCGTCTCGGCATCGATCCGTCGCAGCAGCCCCTTCGCCAGCAGCTGCGGCACCGGTCGATCCGCCGGGGCGCCGGGCGCGGCGTCTCGGGTGCGCCCCATCGGGGACCCCTCGAGCAGTTTGTGCAGCACGTCGAGCTCCGCCTTGTCGAGCCCGTCGATGAGCTCGGCGATCTGCTCGCGGGTGCGCGACGTGTCCTCGAGGGTGACCTGCCCCGGCTGCCACGGCAACGCGGTGCCGGCGTCCGCGGCCACCCGGACCGCGGACTCGCCCCAGACCAGCGCGCGCTGCCTGAGATCGTCCAGCGCGCGCAGCACGTCGGCCTCGGGCGCGCGGTCGCCGATCAGCGCCAGCAGCTTCGCGGTCGGCACCGGCGCGGTGTCGGCCTGCAGCACCAGCAGGGCGTCGAGCGCGGCCAGCCGCAGGAAGTCGAGCTCGTCCGTGGCGGCCTTGACCGACTGCCGGGCCACGGCGCGCGCCGCCAGCGCCGCGATGCTGCCGGGCGGCGGCTGGGCAAGGTCCGGCCGCAGTTCCAGCAGCCGGATCAGCCGCTCGTCGGGCAAGTCGGCCAGCCAGGACCCCAGCGGGATGTCCGGGGTGTTGTCGGTCATTGCTGACCAGCGTAAAGCAGCGCGCGCGGCCCGAGGTCACGGCGAGGACGCCGGAATTCGGCACGCGCGGCCTAGCATCGGGCGGCACCTGTCAGAATGGACCCCGTGGCTGACATTGCTGAGGACCAGGCGGGCAAAACCCGGTACGTCGACAACGGCTGGCCGACGACGGACCCGGACGACCATGCGGTGAGCGAACTGGCGACGGATCGGACGGGCGCGTTGTCCCCCTTCGGCGACCTGACGTTCCCGCTGCCCTCCGACGACCTGCCATACGTTCACCCGGTAACGGTCGTCAACCGGTAGGTCCCAGGATGGCTCGGGCATCCAGGGCATCCAGGGCAACCGGGGAGTCCCGCTCGGGTTCGCTGTCGCATCTGGATGAGCGCGGGGCGGCGCACATGGTCGATGTCACCGAGAAGGGCGCCACCAAGCGCACCGCCGTCGCCGCGGGTGCCCTGCGAACCACGGCGCAAGTGGTATCGCTGATCTCGACCGGCGGCCTTCCCAAGGGCGATGCGCTGGCTACCGCGCGGGTGGCGGGCATCCTGGCAGCAAAGCGCACCAGCGACCTGGTCCCGCTGTGCCATCAGCTCGCGCTCACCGGTGTCGATGTCGATTTCACCGTCGGCGAGTCCGACATCGAGATCACCGCGACGGTGCGCAGCACCGACCGCACGGGTGTGGAGATGGAGGCGCTGACCGCCGTCAGCGTCGCCGGGCTTACGCTCTACGACATGATCAAGGCGGTCGACCCGTCCGCGCGCATCGATGACATCCGGGTGCTCCGCAAAGAGGGCGGCAAAAGCGGAAACTGGGCACGCTGATGGCCGCGCGATCGGCACGAGTGATCATCGCCTCGACGCGGGCCTCGACCGGCGTGTACGACGATCGCTGCGGACCGATCATCGCCGAATGGCTTGGGGAGCATGGGTTTTCGCCCGTCGAGCCGGAGGTGGTCGCCGACGGGAAGCGGGTGGGTGAGGCCCTGCGCGCGGCGGTCGACGACGGCGTCGACCTCATCATCACCTCGGGTGGTACCGGCATCTCGCCCAGCGACAGCACCGCGGACCAGACCGCGGCCGTGCTGGATTACATGATCCCGGGCCTGGCCGACGCGATCCGACGCTCCGGGCTGCCGAAGGTGCCGACGTCGGTGCTCTCGCGCGGTGTATGCGGTGTGGTCGGCCAAACCCTGGTGGTCAACCTGCCCGGTTCGCCCGGCGGGGTGCGTGACGGCCTCGGCGTGCTCGCCGATGTGCTCGACCACGCGCTCGACCAGCTCGCCGGCAAAGACCACGAGCGATGACGCTCGTCCTGCGCGCCGCGCTGACCGAGCAACCCATCTACCTGGCCGAGCACGAGGAGTTGGTGGGCCATCAGTCCGCCGGGGCCATCGTCGGATTCGTCGGCATGATCCGCGACCACGACGGCGGACGCCGGGTCGTGCGGCTGGAGTATTCCGCGCATCCGTCGGCCGCACAGGTCATCGCCGACGTTGTCGCGGAGGTCGCCGAGCAGGCCAGCGGCGTGCGCGCCATTGCGGCCAGCCACCGGATCGGCGCGCTGCACATCGGCGAGGCCGCACTGGTGGCGGCCGTCGCCGCAGACAATCGGCAGGCCGCGTTTGCCACTTGCGCCCATCTCGTCGACACCATCAAGGCGCGAATACCGGTGTGGAAGCACCAGTTCTTCGACGACGGAACCGACGAGTGGGTGGGCTCGGCCTAACGCCTAACGCCTAGGTGCCGAACGGCTGGGCAATCGCGTCCAGGGCGTCGTTGCCGTGGATGTCCTGGCCCTGGATCGCGTCCCACAGCTGCTGCGTGTAGCCGACCTGCGACACCTGCTTCGGGGCGTCGGGCGCCGGGGGTGCGGGCGGTACGGCGTCCGCCGGGGGCGCCGGGGGCAGCGCATCGGCGGGAGGCGCCGGGGGCACAGCGTCGGCGGGAGGCGCAGGCGGTGCCAGGTCCGCGGGGGGCGCGGGTGGCACCTCCGCGGGGGGCGCCGGCTGGTTCGACGAGGCCAGCACGACCGGAGCGGGCGGCTCGGCCGGCGCCGGGGGAGGCGGCGGCGGAGGAGCGTCTGGTGCGGGAGCTTCCGGCGGTGGCGGCGGGGCCAGCGGTCCGCCATTGAGCCACGGCAGGTCCAGGCCGGCCGGTGCCGGTGCGGGGACCTCGCGGGGGGTCGGGCCCGACAGCGGTCCGCCGCACACGGGCCAGGCGCCGCGACCCTGGGTGGCCAGCACCCGCTCGGCGACCGCGATCTGCTGTTCCCTGGTGGCCAGTTCGGCCGACGGGGCGTACTCGCCGCCGCCGTGCGAGGACCACGTGGCCGAGGTGAATTGCACGCCGCCGTGGTAGCCGTTGCCGGTGTTGATGCCCCAGTTGCCGCCGGACTCGCAACGGGCTACTTGATCCCATTCGCCGTCGGTGGCCGCGGCCGCTTGGCCGGCGAGGGCAATGCTGCCGCCACCAAGTACCGCCCCGGTGAAGGCGATCTTGGCGACGCTGATGTTTGAGGTAGTGGGCTTACGGTGCCGTCCACTCATGCGCGCCGAAATTTCCTCTCTGATGCACGCCTGCGAGGTCAGCTGTCGGGTTCGGGTTGGAGAGGCCACCCGGCCGATGTCGTCCTGCCGAGAACGACGCCGGCTTCACCCCAAGGAGCCGCACGCGGCCCCGGTCCGATCACGGTGGACCGGTGGGTCCCCCGCCTCCATCCAATTAACGGATCCCCCTCCTATCGGATGGAGCTTGGCGCGGATAGGGAGGGAGGAACGCCACCGGTGACTTGGCGAACCTCGAGAGACGCTAGCGGGTTCTGTTGGTCCCGTCACGTCTGGCCAAACCGGGCGTTTCTCTCACCGTCGTCCGGAAAAGCGCCAGGAACGCGGCCCGATTACGCAGGTCAGAGCGGCCGAGATCGGAGCGTGTCCGCGCCGTTATCAATCCGTTACGTGACGCATCTCACACCGTCAGCCTCCGGCGAATGGCGGCAGCACGTCGATCGTGTCACCCGATCGCAACGCCTTGGTCTCGTCGCGAACGGCGATTCCGTCGCACAGATACGAGCATCGACTCAGCACCGTTGCCAGGCGGGTACCCGGGGCCGCGAGCCTTTCAACCAAATCGGCCACCGTGGTCCCGGGGCGCAGTATCACCGACTCCGATTCGGTTCCGGCGGCGGCGCGCGCGGCGGCGAAGTAGCGAACCGTGACCTGGATTCCGTCCGGTTCGACGGCCGCCGCAGCCACCTCGGCCACCTCAGCCACCGATCGAGCTCATCGGCCGGTCCGGCTGCACGAAGTTGGGGTCGTTGATGCCGTGCCCGGCGGGCTTGCCCCACATCGCGGTGCGCCAGGCCGCCTCGATCTCGTCGTCGCTCGCGCCGCCGCGCAGCAGGCCGCGCAGGTCCGTCTCCTCGGCTGCGAACAGGCAGCTGCGGATCTGGCCGTCGGCGGTCAGGCGGGTGCGATCGCACGTCGAGCAGAAGGCGTGTGACACCGACGCGATGACACCGAACTTTCCGGCCGGCGTGCTCGGGCCCGTGTCCACCAGCCAGAGCTCGGCCGGGGCCGAACCGCGCGGCGCCGGGTCCGGGCGCAGCCGGAAGTGCGGGCGCAGCGCCGCCAGCACGTCGTCGGCGGTCAGCGCGGCCTCGCGGCGCCACTGGTGCCCGGCATCGAGCGGCATCTGCTCGATGACCCGCAATTGGTAGTCGTGCTCGAGGCAGAACCGCAACAGCTCGACGACGTCCTCCCGCCCGGTGGCGGGATCGAGCACGGCGTTCACCTTCACCGGCGTCAGGCCCGCCGCCTTGGCCGCGGCCAGGCCGTCCAGCACGTCACCGAGCCGGTCGCGGCGGGTGATGGCCGCGAAGCGGGCGCGGTCCACGCTGTCCAGGGAGATGTTGATGCGGTCCAGCCCGGCCTCGGCCAGGGCGGCGGCGCGGCGCGCCAACCCGACCGCGTTGGTGGTCAGCGAGATCTCCGGGCGGGGCCGCAGGCGCGCCGCGGCGGCGACCACCTCCTCGAGGTGGCGGGCCAGCAGCGGCTCACCGCCGGTGAACCGCACGCTGGTGATGCCGAGCCTGGTCACCGCGATGTGCATCAGCCGGGCCAGCTCGTCGGGGCGCAGCAATTGCTCGCCGGGCAGCCAGTCCAGGCCCTCCGCGGGCATGCAGTAATTGCAACGCAGGTTGCACCGGTCGGTCAGCGACACCCGCAGGTCGGTGGCGGCCCTGCCGTAGGTGTCCAGCAACGGGCCGTCGGTCGGTGCCTCGCCGGCGCGTTCGCGCGTCGAGGCCGCGCCGGGCATCGTCGGCAGGCCGAGGGCGGTCAGGGTCATGCGGGCACCTCTCCGAATTGGGTCGGTGAGTTGACCGGAACGATTTCCTTACCCAGCGGCAGCAGCGACACCGGGATCAACTTGAGGTTGGCCAGCGCCAGCGGAATGCCGATGATCGTGATCGCCATGGCCACCGCGCTCGTCAGATGGCCGAGCGCCAGCCACCACCCGAACAGCAGTATCCAGATCACGTTTCCGATGAGCGCGCCCGTCCCGGCGGTCGGCTTTTCGACAATCGTCCGGCCGAACGGCCACAACGCGTAGGACGCGATGCGCAGCGACGCGAAGCCGAAGGGGATGGTGATGATGAGCAGGAAGCTGAGGAGCGCCGCCAGCAGATACCCGGCGGCCATCCAGAGGCCACCGAATACAAGCCAGATAATGTTCAGGATCAGGCGCATATCTCCCCCTCCAGCGGTCCTCCCAGCCTACCGAGCAACCCGTAATCGGGGGTGCTCGCGGGGCGGCCGTCCGAGTAGGATCTGAATCCACAATCGCGTCCTGCACAGGCGGGACGCTTCTTGTGTCGCCCATCCTAGTTATCCGTCAGACAAGCAGGTGAGACCAGTGCCGACCGGCAAGGTTAAGTGGTACGACGCCGACAAGGGGTTTGGCTTCCTGTCGCAGGAGGACGGCGAGGACGTGTACGTCCGCGCGTCGGCGCTGCCCGCCGGTGTCGACGGGCTCAAGACGGGGCAGCGGGTGGAATTCGGCGTGGCGTCGGGGCGGCGCGGTCCGCAAGCGTTGAGCCTCAAGCTGATCGACCCGCCGCCCACGCTTTCCCGCCCGCGCCCTCAGGGGCCGGCCGAACACAAGCACAGCCCCGACGAGCTGCACGGCATGGTCGAGGACATGATCACGCTGCTGGAGAGTGCCGTGCAGCCGGAGTTGCGCAAGGGGCGCTACCCGGACCGCAAGACGGCCCGCCGGGTCTCCGAGGTGGTCAGGGCGGTGGCCCGGGAGCTCGACGCCTGACCGGGCGGTGAACCAGAACCTGCCGGTGCGCCCCGAAGCTACCCGGTGGTAACTTCGACTTCCGTAGGTCGTGGTATTCGGGCCAACAGCGGGTACTCACGCCTCGATGTGGGTTGCTAGCGAGGAGGCGGCGATGGCACAGCAAGCGCAGGTTACCGAGGAGCAAGCGAGAGCCCTCGCCGAGGAATCCCGCGAAAGTGGTTGGGATAAGCCGTCGTTCGCCAAGGAATTGTTCCTCGGCCGTTTTCCGCTGGAGCTCATCCACCCATTTCCCAAACCGTCCGACGCCGACGAGCAACGCATTCGCGCGTTCCTCGACAAGCTGCGGGAGTTTCTGGACACCGTCGACGGCAGCGTCGTCGAGCGCGACGCGCAGATTCCCGACGAGTACGTGAAGGGCCTGGCCGAACTGGGCTGCTTCGGCATGAAAATTCCGAGCGAATACGGCGGGCTGGGCATGTCGCAGGTCGCCTACAACCGCGCGCTGATGATGGTTTCGAGCGTCCATCCCAGTCTCGGCGCGCTGCTGTCGGCCCATCAGTCGATCGGGGTACCCGAGCCGCTCAAGCTCGCCGGGACCGACGAACAGAAGCGGAAGTTCTTGCCGCGGTGCGCCGCCGGGGCGATATCGGCGTTCCTGCTCACCGAGCCGGATGTGGGTTCGGACCCGGCGCGCCTGGCCTCGACGGCCACACCGGTCGACGACGGGAAGGCGTACGAACTCGAGGGCGTGAAGCTGTGGACCACCAACGGCCTGGTCGCCGAACTGCTGGTGGTGATGGCCCGGGTGCCCAAGAGCGAGGGGCATCGCGGCGGAATCAGCGCGTTCGTGGTCGAGGCGGATTCCCCCGGGATCACCGTGGAGCGGCGCAACAAGTTCATGGGGCTGCGCGGCATCGAGAACGGCGTGACCCGGCTGCACCGGGTCCGGGTGCCCAGCGAAAACCTGATCGGCCGCGAGGGCGACGGGCTCAAGATCGCGTTGACCACGCTCAACGCCGGCCGGCTGTCGCTGCCCGCGAGCGCGACGGGGTCGGCCAAGTGGGCGCTGAAGGTCGCCCGCGAATGGTCCGGGGAGCGCGTGCAGTGGGGCAAGCCGCTGGCCAAACACGAAGCGGTGGCCAGCAAGATCTCGTTCATCGCCGCCACCAACTACGCGCTCGAGGCGGTGCTCGAGCTGTCTTCGCAGATGGCCGACGAGGGCCGCAACGACATCCGCATCGAGGCGGCGCTGGCCAAATTGTGGGCCAGCGAGATGGCCTGCGCCATCGGCGACGAGGTTTTGCAGATCCGGGGCGGGCGGGGCTATGAGACCGCGGAGTCGTTGGCCGCGCGCGGTGAGCGCGCGGTGCCGGTCGAGCAGCTGGTGCGGGACCTGCGGATCAACCGCATCTTCGAGGGATCCAGCGAGATCATGCGGCTGCTCATCGCCCGCGAGGCGGTCGACGCCCACCTGAATGCGGCCGGCGACCTGGCCAAGGCCGACGCGAGCCTGAAGCAGAAGGCCGCGGCGGCGGCCGGCGCGAGCGGGTTCTACGCGAAGTGGTTGCCGCAGTTGGTCTTTGGCGAAGGCCAGCGACCGGGGGCATACAGCGAGTTCGGCCCGCTGGCGTCGCACCTGCGGTTCGTCGAACGCTCCACCCGCAAGCTGGCCCGCAACACCTTCTACGGGATGGCCCGCTGGCAGGCCAAACTCGAGCAGCGGCAGGGGTTCCTGGGGCGCATCGTCGACATCGGCGCCGAGCTGTTCGCGATGTCCGCGGCGTGCGTGCGCGCCGAGGGTCAGCGGGCCACCGATCCCGTTGTCGGCCAACAGGCTTACGAGCTGGCCGAGGCGTTCTGCCAGCAGGCGACGCTGCGCGTCGAGGCCCTGTTCGCCGCGCTATGGGCCAACACCGACAGCACCGACGTTCGGCTGACCCATGACCTCATGGAGGGCCGTTACACCTGGCTGGAAGAAGGGATCATCGACCAGTCGGAGGGCACGGGACCGTGGATCGCGCACTGGGAACCGGGCGAGTCCACCGAGCCCAACCTGGCTCGCCGGTTCCTGACGGTGTCCGCGCCGACGGAGGCGAACCTGTAGGACTTTCGCCGTGGCCACCTACGTCGCCGGGTCGGGTGCATTTACCCGCGACACCAACTACATCACCACCCGCGTCACCGCCGACGGACGCGATGGCTATCCCGTCGAGCCGGGGCGGTATCGCCTCGTGGTTGCCCGCGCCTGCCCGTGGGCCAACCGCGCGATCATCGTCCGGCGGCTGCTGGGCCTGGAAAGCGTTCTCTCGATTGGCTTTTGCGGTCCCACCCACGACGAGCGCAGTTGGACTTTCGATCTTGACCCGGGGGGCGTCGATCCAGTGCTGAAGATCCCGCGGCTGCAGGATGCCTACTTCAAGCGCTTCCCCGACTACCCGAAGGGAATCACTGTCCCGGCACTCGTCGACGTTCCCACCGGCGCGGTGGTGACCAACGATTTTGCGCAGATGACGCTGGACTTCTCCACGGAGTGGACCGCTTACCACCGCGAGGGCGCGCCGCGGCTCTACCCCGAGCGCCTCCGGGTCGAGATCGATGAGGTGAACAAGCGGGTCTACAGCGAGATCAACAACGGTGTATACCGGTGCGGATTTGCTGGGTCACAAGAGCCATACGACGCCGCCTACGACCGGTTGTTCACCGCGCTGGACTGGGTGAGCGAGCGGCTGGCCGGGCGGCGATACCTGGTGGGGGACACCATCACCGAGGCGGACGTGCGGCTGTTCACCACGCTGGCCCGCTTCGATCCCGTCTACCACGGGCATTTCAAGTGCAATCGCAGCAAGCTGTCCGAGATGCCGGTGTTGTGGGCGTACGCGCGCGACCTGTTCCAGACGCCCGGGTTCGGCGATACCGTCGATTTCGTCCAGATCAAGCAGCACTACTACATCGTGCACGCCGACATCAACCCCACCGGGATCGTGCCGAAGGGCCCGGACCTGTCCGGCTGGCTGAGCCCGCACGGTCGGGAGGCGTTGGGAGGCAGGCCTTTCGGGGACGGAACGCCGCCGGGTCCGCCGCTGGAGGCCGAGCGGGTGCCAGCCGGTCACGGCGCGTAACCGATGGCGCGCGCTCAGTAAACCAGTCGCACCGACCATTCCGCGTGCGGGGCGTCGCGCAGCTCACCGGATTGATCGACCACCAACGTCAGCAACTGCACCACGATCCCGGTCAACCGCCCGCGGTGCGGGTCGACCGTCGGGATGGTGACCGCGAGTCGGGTGCCCGGGCGAAACATGGTGGTGGCGGTGTTGACGGGATCCTCGTACACCTGCAGCAGCCGCCACGGCGCGCGGGAGATGGCTTCGGGCACCGAGAGTTGCACCGGATAGCGTTCGCTGACCCGTAGCTCGCCCTGTATTTGCGGTGACTGGCAGTCGTCGAGGTTGAGCACGTTGCAGTACTGGTACGGCCCCACCCGGGTCAGGTGCCCGTGTGAGTACGCGCTGATCTCCGGTCGGTGGGGTCCGGGTTTGCGCACCAGCAGCCACGTTCCGAGCCCGGCGCCCACGGCCAGCAGCGCCACCAGGGCCGTAAGCCCCACGGCCACACCACGTTTCACTCCGGCACCGCCGCCGGCCGCCTGCCGTGGTGTCGATGCATGCTCTCCTGCTCGACCATGACGGGCCGGTTGCCCCCGAGGCCGGGAATCAGCGAGTTGCCGCGGAAGCTGACGATGGTCTGTGCCAGGCCGAGGATGAGCAGGGCACTGACCGCGGTGAAGCCGACCCACAATTCGGTGTACACCATGACGCCGAGCGCGCCGCCGAGCACCCAGGCCAGCTGCAGCGTCGACTCCGAACGTCCGAATCCCGATGCCCGCGATTCCTCGGGCAGGTCGTGTTGCAACGATGCGTCAAGGGATGCCTTCGCGATCGCGCTGCACCCGGAGGTGACCAGGGTGGCGATCACGGCCATCGGCAGTGTGCCGGCCACCGCGGCGGCCAGGGCCACGGCGCACACCGCGACCGTGCAGCGCACCACCAGCACGGCCGGCCTGCCCAGTCGCAGCCGTGCGCTGGTGAAGTTGCCCGCGAAGTTCCCGATCGCGGCGGCGGCGCCGATCATGCCGAGCATGCCCACCTGGACCCAACCGCTGGCCTGGTGCGCCTTGGCGACAAACGCCGGATACAAGAACAGGAAGCCGACCATCACCTTGATGGTGCAATTGCCCCACAGCGACGTGATGATGTTGCGGCCCAACGGTTGTCGCAGCGTATCACCGACCCTTCTGACCTCCTCCGGCCAGCGTCGCCGCAGCGGGTCGCTGTCGTTGTGATAGCTCAGGGTGGCCGGGACCTCGCCCGCGGTCACCTCGACCCAGCGCGGAATCCGCATCGACAGCAGGGCGCCGGCCACCGTGACGGCCACGACCACGAACAATGCCCCGGGCAATTGGAACAGGTGGGTGCAGACGAACTCGACGCCGCCCGCGATGGCGCCGCCAGCGATGGTGCCGCCCAGCAGGCCGAACACGGTGAGCCTGGAGTTGACCCGCACCAGGTCGATGCTCGGCGGCATCACCCTGGGCGTCACCGCGCTGCGCAGCACGGAAAACGATTTCGAGAACACCATCATGGCCAGGGCGCACGGATACAGCACCATCGACGGGAAGCTGCCGGTGGCGCCGTCGTAGTTCATGATCAGCACCACCGCCAGCGCCGTGCGGAGCGCGAAAGACAGGGCCAGCGCGACGCGACGGCCGTGCTGCAACCGGTCCAGCGCCGGGCCGATCAGCGGCGCGATCACCGCGAACGGCGCGATGGTGATCAACAGGTACAGCGCCACTTTCGACTTGCTCTCCCCGGCGGCCGCGGCGAAGAACAGGGTGTTGGCCAACGCGACGGCCATCGCCGAGTCGACCGCGAAGTTCGCCACCACCGGCCACGTCAGCGCGGTCAGGCCGGACTTGTCGGCGCCGTCGGCGGTGGCGGCCCGCTGGACCATCCAATACATGCGGGAGCCCATCTCGCGGCTGCGCTGGGCCGCCGCGCGCGTGACCGTGATCCGCTCGCCGGAGCCGGGACCGCGCGGCGGCGCGCTGGGGCGGTCCGGTTCCGGCTGGTGGCCCAGCGGCGGGAGATAGCGGTTGGCGCTGGGCACCGTCGGCGAACGGCGCGCCCGCCGGTGATGGGGGTCGTCGGCCGGGTAGTTGGCCATGCCGGGGTGCTGGTTGACCGATTCGTTGCGGGTCCGGCGGCCCGGCTGGGAGGCCACGCGGCCCGGATGATCACGCCGCCGTCCAGACACAAATCAATTCTGTCCTATGCCGGCGGGCAACCGGGCGTGGCTCGCCAACCTACTATTGGAGACGCAGCGCAGAGAGGGGATGGCGTGACCGGATCCATCGGGGAATCCGCCGTAGCAACCGAGGCCGAGTGGCCGGCAGAGGTGGCGGCGGTGCTCACGGGTGCGGTCGACGCGGCCCGGGCGGCCGTCGAGGAGTTCGCCGGCCCGGAGGCGGTCGGGGACTACCTTGGCGTCAGCTACGAGGATCCCACTGCCGCCACGCACCGATTCCTCGCCCATCTGCCCGGCTATCAGGGATGGCAGTGGGCCGCCGTCGTCGCGGCCTATCCGGGCGCCGACCACGCGACCATCAGCGAAATCGTGCTGATCCCCGGCCCGACGGCGCTGCTGGCGCCCGAATGGGTGCCCTGGGAACAGCGGGTGCGCCCGGGCGATCTGAGCCCCGGCGACCTGCTGGCCCCGGCGGCCGACGACCCGCGGCTGGTCCCCGGCTACACCGCCAGCGGTGACCCGCAGGTCGACGAGATCGCCGCCGAAGTCGGGCTGGGGCGGCGCTGGGTGATGAGCCCCTGGGGCCGCGCCGCCGCCGCCGAGCGATGGCACACCGGTGACCACGGCCCCGATTCGCCGATGGCTCGCTCCACCAAACGGGTGTGCCGCGACTGTGGTTTCTACCTGCCGCTGGCGGGATCGCTAGGCGCGATGTTCGGGGTATGCGGCAACGAGCTCTCCGCCGACGGGCACGTCGTCGACAAGCACTACGGCTGCGGCGCGCACTCTGACACCCCGGCTCCCGCGGGCACCGGCTCGCCGATGTACGAGCCGTACGACGACGGCGTGCTCGACGTCACGGAGCCGCCGGCGCCACCGGAGCCGGCGGCCGAGGAGCCCGAGCCCCCGGAGCCCGAGCCACCGGAGCCCCCGGAGCCGGAGTCCGATTAGCCCTTCTCGGCGGCGGCCTTGATGTTTGCCAGCGAGGCGTTCATGCCCTCGACCAATTCGCGTTCGAAATTCGAGGTTCCGCCGAAGAGGGCCTTGACCGAGAGGTTCGAGAACGCGGTGACACCGTTTTCGGCGTGCCGGCTCTCGATCAACCGGGTGCCCTGGCCGATCGGCTCGAGCTCGTAGCTCCAGATGGTGCGGTTGGTGTTGACCCGGAACGCCAGCTTCTTCTCCGGCACCACCTCGACGAGGGTGCACGTGGTGATCCAGAACAAGCGGTTGCGGCGGTTGAGGTTGAGGGTGCGGGTCCCCGGGCGCAGCGGACCGAAGGCCTGCATCCGGCGGCACTGCGGGCTCCATTCGGGCATCCGGCGAAAGTCGGAGATCAACTCCCAGACTTTGGCGGCCGGTGCGTCGATGTCGACTTGGGCTTGCAGCAGCGGGGCTATCATTGCACCTCCCGATCGGGTTCGAAACTAGTTGTGGTTGAGGTAGTTTTCGAGTCCGGATTGCGCGCCACGCGCGCCGCGGCGAACCGCGGTGAGCTGCCACACGAAGATGCTGGTGCCGAGCAACCCGGTGCCCAGTCCGGCCAGGGTCACCGGTCGCCAGCCCTGCAGCGCGGGCACGAGAAAGGCGGCCGCCGCGGCGGCCAGCCAGCCCAGGAAGCCGATGACGACGACGGGCCAAACCTCGAGCAGCACCGGCGGCAGCGGCGGCGCCTCGGGGCTGTCGCCGGCCGCGCTTTCGCCTGACCCGCTTGAGCCGGGTTCGCTTTCGCCAGGTCCGACAGACATCCCGATCAACATAGCTTGCGGTCCCGCGTCCGAACCGTCCGGTCCGGCACAGGTTGCGCCGATTGTTCCTAGTTTCTCGGCTTCCGATGTAACCTCGCGCCATGCCTGACAGCGATGCGCGGCTGGCCAGTGACTTGTCGCTGGCCGTCATGCGGCTGGCCCGCCAGCTGCGCTTCCGGAACCCGTCGTCGCCCGTGTCGCTGTCGCAGCTTTCGGCGCTGACCACCCTGGCCAACGAGGGCGCGATGACGCCCGGCGCGCTGGCGATCCGCGAACGGGTCCGGCCGCCGTCGATGACCCGGGTGATCGCCTCGCTGGCCGACGAGGGCTTCGTCGACCGCACCCCGCACCCCGTCGACGGCCGGCAGGTGCTGGTCTCGGTGTCGGAGGCCGGCGCCGAACTGGTCAAGGCGGCCCGGCGCGCCCGCCAGGAGTGGCTGGCGGAGCGGCTGGCGACGCTGGACAGCGAAAAGCGCGCCACCCTGCGCGAGGCCGCCGACCTGATGCTGGCCCTGGTCGACGAAAGCCCGTGAGCCTCGACGTCCAGGACGTCGATGATCCCGACGATCCGCGACTCGACGATTTCCGCGACCTGAACAGCGTCGACCGTCGCCCGGATCTGCCGACCGGGAAGGCGTTGGTGATCGCCGAGGGCGTGCTGGTGGTGCAGCGCATGCTGGCGTCGCGGTTCACCCCGCACGCGCTCCTCGGCACCGACCGCAGGCTGGCCGCGCTCAAAGAGGACCTAGCCGGTGCCAACGCCCCGTTCTACCGAACCTCCGCCGACGTCATGGCCCGGGTGGTCGGCTTCCACCTCAATCGTGGCGTGCTGGCGGCCGCGCGCAGGGTGCCCGAGCCGAGCGTGGCAGACGTCGTCGACGGCGCCCGCACGGTCGCGGTGCTCGAGGGCGTCAACGACCACGAGAACCTGGGCTCGATCTTTCGTAACGCGGCGGGGCTGGGCGTGGACGCGGTGGTGTTCGGCAGCGGCTGCGCCGACCCGCTCTACCGTCGCGCCGTTCGGGTGTCCATGGGACACGCGCTGCTGGTGCCGTACGCGCGGGCGACCGACTGGCCCGCCGACCTGATGACGCTGAAGGAACGCGGATTTCGGCTGCTGGCCATGACCCCGCACGGCCAGGCGTGCGCGCTGGCCGACGCGATGGCGGCGGTGCGCGATGACCGCATCGCGGTCCTGGTCGGCGCCGAGGGCCCGGGGTTGACGCCGGCCGCGCTGCGGCGCAGCGATGTGCGGGTTCGCATCCCGATGTCGCGGGGCACCGACTCGCTCAACGTCGCGACCGCGGCCGCCCTGGCGTTCTACGAGCGGGTTAGGCTCGGCCGGTGAGCGACGAGCGCGGCCAGCGCTCCCAGTCTGTGCCCTGGGCAACGGGTTTGACGGTGGCCGCGTTCGTTGCGGCGGTGATCGCGGCCGCGATCGTGGTGCTCAGCCTCGGGCTCGTCCGCGTGCATCCGCTGCTGGCCGTCGGGCTCAACCTCGTCGCCGCCGGAGGACTGGCACCCACGCTGTGGGGATGGCGGCGAACCCCGGTGCTGCGCTGGTTCGTGCTGGGCGCAGGGGTGGGCGTGACGGGCGCGTGGTTGACGCTGCTCGCGCTGGCGGTTTCGTAGCTAGCGCTGACCGCCCGAGCGGACCCCGAGCAGCACGTCCTCCCAGGCCGGGATGACGGGCTTGCCGCGCCGGGTGTGCACCGGCTGCTCCTTGGGGCTGGCGGCGGCCGGCTGCACCGGCGTGCTGACCGGCGGCTTCACCGGCTCGTCGAAGTCGACGTGCGCCACCGGGGCGAGCGGTCGCAGCGGGCGTTCGAAGTTCGGGTCGATCAGTTCGCTGGCCGCGTCGTCGAGGGCGGTGACCGTTCCGCCGTGGGCCCCGGGCGTGAAGCAGAAATGCGCGTTGTTGTCGGATCGGCCGGCCTTCCACGCCAGCTGCACGGTCCAGCGGTTGTCTTCGCTGCGCCAGGCGTCCCAGCTGAGCTTGTCGTGTTCGAGCCCGCGCTTCACCAGCGCGGCGCTGACGGTCTCCAGCAGGGTGAGCACCGCGGGCCCATCGGGGAGCATCGGATGTGCCGCGGTTGCCAGCTCCGCCACCCGGAACCGCTCCAGCAACACCGGGTTGGCGAACCGGCGGACCCGCGAGACGTCCGAACCCGACGCCGCGGCCACCTGCTCGACGGATGCGCCCCCGCGGATCTTGGCCTGAATTTCTTTGGGGCTCAGCATGTTGGTGACGTCGATCTCGAGATGCGGTTGCTCCGGCTGCGCCGGCTCGCCCTTCAACGCAGCCCGCAACCGGTCGTCGGCCGCCAGCTTGAACTGCTCCGCGGGGTCATCACTCTCGCAGATGAGGTATTTGCTGTCGGCATCGAGCCCAACCAATTTGAGTTCCCGCATGGTGTTCTCCTCGCAGGCTCCGTGCAGGTCAGCGACGGACCCGTCACGTGCGCACTCTAGTCCAGCCGACGCCCATCACGTGTGCTGACACGCTGGGCGGTGGCGCGGCGATTGCCGGCGGGTCAACCGCCGGGTTTAAAGGCGTTCGACCACCCAGTCGACGCACCGGGTGAGGGCGCTGACGTCGTCGGGGTCGACCGCCGGGAACATCGCGACCCGCAACTGGTTGCGACCGAGTTTGCGGTACGGCTCGGTGTCGACGATGCCGTTGGCCCGCAGCACCTTGGCGACGGCCGCGGCGTCCACGTCGTCGGCGAAGTCGATGGTGCCCACCACCTGGGAACGCAGCCCCGGGTCGGCGACGAACGGCGTGGTGTACGGCCGCTCCTGCGCCCAGGAGTACAGTCGCTGCGACGAGTCCGCCGTGCGCTTGACCGCCCAGTCCAGCCCGCCGTTGCCCAGCAGCCAGTCGAGCTGTTCGGCCATCAGCGCCAGGGTGCCGATGGCCGGCGTGTTGTAGGTCTGGTCCTTCAGGCTGTTCTCGATCGCGATCGGCAGCGACAGGAAATCGGGCACCCAGCGACCCGACGCCGCGATGGACTCGACGCGGGCCAGCGCGGCCGGGCTCATGACGGCCAGCCAGAGGCCGCCGTCGCTGGCGAAGTTCTTCTGCGGCGAGAAGTAATAGGCGTCGACGTCGTTGATGTCGACCGGCAGGCCACCGGCGCCGGAGGTGGCGTCGATCAGGATCAGTGCATCAGCGGAGCCGGCCGGCCGTCGCACCGGCACCGCGACCCCGGTCGACGTCTCGTTGTGCGCCCACCCGATCACGTCGACCGACGGGTCGCTCTGCGGCTCCGGAGCGCTGCCGGCGTCGGCCTTGATGATGACGGGGTCGCCGACGAACGGGTTCTTGGCGACGCAGGAGGCGAACTTCGAGCTGAACTCGCCGAACGACAGGTGCAGCGAGCGCTTGTCGATCAGCCCGAAGGCCGCGGCGTCCCAGAACGCCGTCGCGCCGCCATTGCCCAGGATGACCTGGTAGCCGTCCGGCACGGAGAACAGCTCGGCCACCCCGGACCGGACCCGGCCCACCAGGTTCCTGACCGGCGCCTGGCGGTGCGAGGTGCCGAACAACGGCGCCAAGGTGGTGCTCAGCGCCTGCAATTGCTCGGGCCGCACCTTCGACGGGCCGCACCCGAAGCGGCCGTCGCGGGGTTTGAGATTTTCGGGGATCTGGAGCTGGTCAGCCATGCCAGTCAGCGTAGTGAGCGACGCCGACCCGGTGCCCCGGCGGCCCTGGCCGCCACGTCGCGGTGTGAGCCAGGCCACACGGTTCGGCTGACTACTGGTCAGCCCACAGTGGTTGACGGGGTCTGGAATATTCCCGGTACCCGCGGTACTGTCTAGACATTGCACGTCCAAATGTAAACCTCGTTGGGGAGGGCTTGGATATGGCCAGGACGCGAATGGTCCGGCGCTGGCGCCGCAACATGGAAGTGCGCGACGACGTCGACTACGTCAACATGCTTGCCACGCTGTCCGAGGGGTCGGTGCGGCGGAACTTCAACCCGTACACCGACATCGATTGGGACTCACCGGAATTCGCGGTCACCGAGAATGACCCCCGGTGGATTCTGCCGAAGACCGACCCGCTGGGCCGGCATCCCTGGTACCAGGCCCAGCCCGAGGAGCGGCAGATCAAGATCGGCATGTGGCGCCAGGCCAACGTGGCCAAGGTGGGACTGCACTTCGAGTCCATCCTGATCCGCGGGCTGATGAACTACACGTTCTGGGTGCCCAACGGTTCGCCGGAATACCGGTACTGCCTGCACGAGTCGGTCGAAGAGTGCAACCACACGATGATGTTCCAGGAGATGGTGAACCGGGTCGGCGCCGACGTTCCGGGGATGCCGCGGATGCTGCGTTGGATCTCGCCGCTCGTCCCGCTGGTCGCCGGCCCGCTGCCGGTCGCGTTCTTCATCGGCGTGCTGGCCGGCGAAGAGCCGATCGACCACACGCAGAAAAACGTTCTGCGCGAAGGCAAGTCGCTACACCCGATCATGGAACGGGTGATGGCCATCCACGTCGCCGAGGAAGCCCGCCACATCTCCTTCGCGCACGAGTTCCTGCGAAAGCGGTTGCCGCAGTTGACCAAACGGCAGCGGTTCTGGGTCTCGCTGTACTTGCCGCTGACCATGAAGATGTTGTGCCGCGCAATCGTGGTGCCGCCCAAGTCGTTCTGGCGGGAGTTCGACATCCCGCGTGAGGTCAAGAAGGAGCTGTTCTTCCGCTCCCCGGAGTCGCGGAAATGGCTCAGCGACATGTTTGGCGACGTCCGGATGCTGGCCTACGACACGGGGCTGATGGAAACCCGCTCCGCGCGGCTCATGTGGCGCCTGTGCAAGATCAACGGCAAGCCGTCGCGCTACCGCAGCGAACCGCAACGCCAGCACCTCGCCGCGGTGCCGGCGGCCTAGGTCTTCTCGAGTTTCTATGCCGCACGTTATTACCCAGTCGTGCTGCAATGACGGGTCCTGTGTTTTCGCGTGCCCGGTGAACTGCATTCACCCGACGCCGGACGAGCCGGGCTTCGCGACGTCGGAGATGCTCTACATCGATCCGGTGGCCTGCGTGGACTGCGGTGCGTGCGTGAGCGCCTGTCCGGTCGGCGCAATCGCGCCCGACACCCGGCTGGAGCCAAAGCAGCTGCCGTTCGTCGAAATCAACGCGTCGTTCTACCCCGAACGGCCCGCCGGCGAGAAGCTGCCGCCGACCTCCAAGCTGGCGCCGGTGATCCCGGCCCCCGAGGTGCGCGCCCGCCGTCGTCCGCTGACCGTCGCCATCGTCGGTTCCGGGCCCGCGGCGATGTATGCCGCCGACGAACTGCTCACCCAACATGGCGTGCGCGTCAACGTCTTTGAGAAACTGCCCACGCCCTATGGGCTGGTGCGCGCCGGGGTGGCGCCCGATCACCAGAACACCAAGAAGGTGACCCGGCTGTTCGACCGGGTCGCCGGTCATCGCCACTTCCGCTTCTATCTCAACGTCGAGATCGGCAAGCATCTCACCCACTCCGAGCTGCTGGCCCACCACCACGCCGTGCTGTACGCGGTCGGCGCGCCCGACGACCGCCGCCTGGACATCGAAGGCATCGGCCTGCCGGGCACCGGGACCGCCACCGAACTGGTCGCGTGGATCAACGGCCATCCCGACTTCGCCGATCTGCCAGTCGATCTCGGCCACGAGCGGGTGGTGATCATCGGCAACGGCAACGTCGCCCTCGACGTGGCCCGCGTGCTCACCGCCGACCCCGACGAACTGGCCCGGACCGACATCTCCGACCACGCGCTCGCGGCGCTGCGCGGCTCCGCGGTGTGCGAGGTGGTGATCGCCGCCCGGCGTGGACCGGCCCATTCGGCGTTCACGTTGCCCGAACTGATCGGACTGACCGGCGCGTCCGACGTCGTGCTCGATCCCGGCGACCATCGGCTGGTGGCAAGCGATCTCGCGTCCGCCCCGGACGCGTCGACCAGGACCAAGCTGGAGATCCTGAGCAAGCTCGGCGACGCTTCGGCGCCGCCGTCAACCGGCCGCCCGCGGATCCGGCTGGCCTACCAGCTCACGCCGCGGCGGGTGCTGGGCGATCGGCGCGTCACCGGCGTCGAGTTCTCGGTCACCGGCACCGACGAGGTGCGCCGGCTCGACGCGGGCCTGGTGCTCACGTCGATTGGCTACCGCGGCAAGCCGATTCGCGATCTTCCGTTCGACGAGTCCGGCGCGGTGGTGCCGAACCAGGACGGCCGCGTCGTCGACCCCGGCTCCGGTGAACCGGTGCCCGGCGCATACGTCGCGGGATGGATCAAGCGCGGGCCGACCGGCTTCATCGGCACCAACAAGTCCTGCTCCCTGCAAACCGTCCACGCCCTGGTCGCCGACTTCAACGCGGGCCGGTTGACCGATCCGGCGGCCGGGCCCGAGGCGCTGGACCGGCTCGTGCGCGCCCGTCAGCCCGACGCCGTCGACTCCGCGGGGTGGCGCGCCATCGACGCCGCCGAGATCGCGCGCGGCGGCGACGGCGGCCGGCCCCGCAACAAGTTCACCGACATCTCCGACATGCTGGCGGTCGCGGCGACCGCGCCACCGGCGCCCGTTCGACGCCGGCTGCTGGCGCGGCTGTTCGGCTAACCGGCGCCCTGCCCGGACATCGCCGCCGCGATCTCCTCGGGGCTGACCTCGCGCACCGGCTGTCCCAGCGACCAGTGGTGGCCGAACGGGTCTTCGACCATGCCGTAGCGGTCGCCCCAGAACTGGTCGTCCAACGGCATCACCACGGTTGCGCCGGCGTCCAGCGCCCGCTGGAACTTGGCGTCGACGTTGGTGACCGTCAGGTGGATGGTGACCGGGGTGCCGCCCAGCGACTTCGGGGTCATCGACTGGCCACCGCGGAACTCGGGGAAGTCGTCGTTGAGCATCACCAGGGAGCCGTTGATGCGCAGCGCGGCGTGCACCAGCTTGCCGTCGGGGCGGGGCACCCGCCCCAGCTCCTCGGCGCCAAAGGCCTTGACATAGAAATCGATCGCCGCGGCGGCGTCATCGACGACGAGGTGCGGGGAAACTGCGGGTTCGACATTGATCGCCATGTTGTCTCCTTAGTTGTGGGTGTCCGGGCCAGTCCCGGGCCTGCTCACGGATACTGACTCCGGCCGCGACGAGAATTCACCGCGGCGGCGCCATTCAATCGCGCGGCACCGACAACTTTTTCCGGCGCGACTCAGGCGGTGGTGAGGGCCCGGTCCCAGCCCTTGACGGACTCCGGGCTGCGCGGCCCCGGCCCCACATAGATCGCCGACGGGCGAACCAGCTTGCCCAGCCGCTTCTGCTCGAGGATGTGCGCGCACCATCCCGCGGTGCGGCCGCAGGTGAACATCGCCGGCATCATGTGGGCCGGCACCTGGGCGAAGTCCAGGATCACCGCGGCCCAGAACTCGACATTGGTCTCGATCGGGTGGTCCGGACGCCGCTCGCGCAGCTCGGCCAGCGCCGCCTGCTCGAGCGCGACCGCCACCTCGTAGCGCGGCGCGCCCAGTCGTTCCGACGCGGACCGCAGCACTCGGGCCCTGGGGTCCTCGGCGCGGTAGACCCGGTGCCCGAAGCCCATCAGCTTCTCGCCGCGGTCCAGGATTCCCTTGACCAGGCCGCGGGCGTCGCCGGTGCGCTCGACCTCCTCGAGCATCGGCAGCACCCGGGCCGGCGCACCGCCGTGCAGCGGCCCGCTCATCGCCCCGATCGCGCCGGACAGCGCCGCCGCCACGTCGGCACCCGTCGAGGCGATCACCCGCGCGGTGAACGTCGAGGCGTTCATGCCGTGCTCGGCCGCCGACACCCAGTAGGCATCGATGGCCTCGATGTGCCGGGGATCGGGCTCGCCCTGCCAGCGCGTCATGAAACGTGCTGTAACCGTGGAGCATTCGTCGATGACACGCTGTGGAACCGCGGGCTGGTAGATGCCGCGCGCCGACTGCGCCACATAGGAGAGCGCCATCACCGACGCCCGGGCCAGCTGCGCGCGGGCGGTGGCGTCGTCGACGTCCAGCAGCGGCTTGTACCCCCAGATGGGCGCCAGCATCGCGAGGCCCGCCTGCACGTCGACGCGGACGTCGCCGGTGTGGATCGGCAGCGGAAACGGCTCGGCCGGCGGCAGCCCGTGGCCGAACTCGCCGTCCACCAGCAATGCCCACACCTCACCGAACGTGACCCGCTGGTTCACCAGATCCTCGATATCGACGCCGCGATAGCGCAGCGCGCCGCCGTCTTTGTCCGGCTCGGCGATCTCGGTGGTGAAGGCGACCACGCCGTTGAGGCCAGGGACGAAATCTTCCGGGACCACAGTCATAGGCAAATTCTTGCACCTCACTTTCGCGCCGATGCTACCGGCCGGTAGCGCCCTGCTAGTAGCGTTGGCGCGATGGCCGGACCGGACGACGAACACCTGCGACGGATGCGGGTCGAGTACGGGTCCGTCGAGCGCGACGGCGGCCCCGACCTCGACGCCGACTGGCTCGACGACGGGTGGCTTGCGTTGTTGCGCAAGTGGATTGACGATGCCGAACGCTTCGGGGTCTCCGAGCCCAACGCCATGGTGCTCGCGACCGTCGCGGAGGGTAAACCGATGAGCCGGTCGGTGTTGTGCAAGGGCGTGGACGAGACCGGGATCACGTTTTTCACCAACTATGACTCGGCCAAGGGCGTCGAGCTGGCGGCGACGCCGTACGCGTCGGCGACCTTCCCCTGGTATCTGTTGGGACGGCAGGTGCACGTCCGCGGCGCGGTGACCAAAGTGGATCCGCGGGTCACCGAGGACTATTGGTCCAAGCGGCCGCGCGGCTCGCAGCTGGGCGCGTGGGCGTCACACCAGTCCCAGCCGATCGCGTCGCGCGCCGCGCTGCTCGACCAGCTGGCCGAGGTGACCGCGCGCTTCGCCGGCGAGGTGCGCATCCCGGTGCCGCCGGGCTGGGGCGGATACCTGATCGCGGCCGAGGTCGTCGAGTTCTGGCAGGGCCGGGAGAACCGGCTGCACAACCGGATCCGGGTCGTCGGCGGACGGGTCGAACGCCTGCAGCCCTGAGCGCGGCCGTCGACCCGGTTGACTCTGCGTTCATGGCGAAGAAGTGCGACTAGCCCGCGCCGTCAGCGCAGAGTCAATTCGCGGTATTCGGCGACGGAAACCGGCACGATCAGCGGAGGCGACCCCGGGCAGGCGGTCCGTCGCGATAACGACTACCTTCAGCTGTAAGCACCTAGTCAGGGCAGCCATACCAGCCGGAGCGCAAAGGGGTTCTCGTGGCCGACACCGACGACACCGCAACTCTCAAGTACCCGGGGGGCGAGATCGACCTGGAGATCGTGCGCGCCACCGAGGGAGCTGACGGCATCGCGCTGGGCTCGCTGTTGTCCAAGACCGGCCACACCACCTTCGACAACGGCTTCGTCAACACCGCCTCCTGCAAGAGCTCCATCACCTACATCGACGGCGACGCCGGGATCCTGCGCTACCGCGGCTACCCGATCGAGCAGCTCGCCGAGAAGTCGACGTTCATAGAGGTCAGCTATCTGCTGATCTACGGCGAGCTGCCGGACAAGGACCAGCTGGCCGAGTTCACCACCAGGATCCAGAGGCACACCATGCTGCACGAGGACCTCAAGCGGTTCTTCGACGGTTTCCCGCCCAACGCCCACCCGATGCCGGTGTTGTCCAGCGTGGTGAACGCGTTGAGCTCCTACTATCCGGACTCGCTGGACCCGATGGACAACGGGCAGGTGGAGCTGTCCACGATCCGGCTGCTGGCCAAGCTGCCGACCATCGCCGCGTACGCCTACAAGAAGTCGGTGGGGCAGCCGTTCCTCTACCCGGACAATTCGCTGTCGCTGGTGGAGAACTTCCTGTGGATGACCTTCGGGTTGCCGGCCGAGCCGTATCAGGCCGATCCCGAGATCGTGCGGGCCCTGGACATGTTGTTCATCCTGCACGCCGACCACGAACAGAACTGTTCGACGTCGACCGTTCGCCTGGTCGGCTCGTCGCGGGCCAACCTGTTCACTTCGATCTCCGGCGGCATCAACGCGCTGTGGGGCCCGCTGCACGGCGGCGCCAACCAGGCGGTGCTCGAGATGCTGGAGGAGATCCGCGAGAGCGGCGACGACGTAGGCGAATTCGTCCGCAAGGTGAAGAACCGCGAGGCCGGGGTCAAGCTGATGGGCTTCGGCCACCGGGTTTACAAGAATTACGATCCGCGGGCCCGGATCGTCAAGGAGCAGGCCGACAAGATCCTGTCGAAGCTCGGTGGCGACGACGACCTGCTGAGCATCGCCAAGGAGCTCGAGGAGAAGGCGCTCACCGACGACTACTTCGTCGAGCGCAAGCTCTACCCCAACGTCGACTTCTACACCGGCCTGATCTACCGGGCGCTCGGCTTCCCCACCCGGATGTTCACCGTGCTGTTCGCGTTGGGCCGCCTGCCGGGCTGGATCGCGCACTGGCGCGAGATGCACGACGAGGGCGACAGCAAGATCGGCCGGCCGCGCCAGATCTACACCGGGCACACGGCGCGCGACTACGCCGCGATCGACCAGCGGTAGTCACACCGAAGCCAGCACCGCCATCGCGGCGTTGTGGCCGGCGATGCCCGACACCGCGCCGCCGCGGCGGGCGCCCGATCCGCACAGCATGATCCGCTCGTGGGCGGTCGCGACTCCCCATCGGCGCGCGGGGGTGTCGAGCGCGTCGTCGTCCTCCGCGAACGGCCAGGACAGCGCGCCGTGGAAGATGTTGCCCGCCGTCATCGCCAGCGTGCGTTGCAGATCCGCGGTGGTCGTCGTCTCGATGCACGGCCGCCCGTGCGCGTCGTGCATCAGCACGTCCTGAATCGGTTCGGCCAGAACGGAATTCAGCGACGCGAGCACCAGGTCGGTCAGCCGATCGCGCGCGGCGTCGGGGTCGGCACCGTCGAGCAGCGAGTGCGGCGTGTGCAGGCCGAACACCGTCATCGTGTGGGCGCCCGACTCACGCAGCGAGGGCGACAGGATGCTGGGGTCGGCCAGCGAATGGCAGTAGGCCTCGCACGGCAACGGGTCCGGGAACCGCCCCGCGGCCGCCCGCGAATACGCCGAATCCAGTTGGGTCCACGTCTCGTTCACGTGAAAGGTCCCGGCGAACGCCTGTTCGGCCGTGACGCCGTTGTCGCGCAGGCGCGGCAGCCGGCGCAGCACCATGTTCACCTTCACCTGCGCGCCCTGCGCCGTCGGCGCCGGCT
This sequence comes from Mycobacterium sp. 663a-19, assembly GCF_035616495.1. Lineage (NCBI taxonomy): Bacteria > Bacillati > Actinomycetota > Actinomycetes > Mycobacteriales > Mycobacteriaceae > Mycobacterium > Mycobacterium sp. 663a-19. Next base: position 355,797 of record NZ_JAPJAV010000001.1, read on the forward strand.
CCTCGGCGAGCAGGCCGGCCAACACCGTCGGCGTGACGCTGGCCAACACGTACCCGCTCCGGATCGCATGCTCGTGGCCGCCGCTGCGGTAGCGCACGCGCCCGCTCGGCTCGACGGCGTAAACGTCTGCGCCGGTGGTGATTTCGGCGCCGTGGCCGACGGCCGCGGCGGCCAGGGCCGCGGTCACCGAGCCCATCCCGCCGACGGGCACGTCCCAGTCACCGGTGCCGCCGCCGAGCACGTGATACAGGAAGCAGACGTTCTGGGTCAGCGTGGGCTCGTCGAGGCGGGCGAAGGTGCCGATCAGCGCGTCGGTGGCGATCACGCCGCGAACCAGGTCGGTGCGCACCGCGTCGGCGATGGTGTGCCCGATCGGCTCATCGACGATGGCGCGCCACGCGGCCGCCGCGTCGGGATCACCGCCGGCCAGCACATGCCGGCGCGCCTGCTCGCGGGTGCGCAGCGGCTCGAGCAGCGTCGGCCACAGCCGTTGGGTCAGCAGCCGGCAGCGCCGGTAGAAAGCCGCGAAACCTGCCTCGTCGCCGGCGGCGCCCACGGCCGCGAACGTGCTCGGCGGCCCGATCAGCAGCCCGCTGCGGCCATCGTCGGCGGGGTCGGGCGTGTAGGACGAAAAGCGCCGCCGGGCCAGGCGCACGGACGCGCCCAGGTCGTCGGCGATGCGTGGGGGCAGCAGGCTGACCAGGTACGAGTAGCGCGAAACGCGGACGTCGACGCCGTCGAAGGCCTGCGCCGACACCGCGGCCCCGCCGATGTGCCCCAGCCGCTCCAGCACCCGCACCCGCAGGCCCGCCCGGGCCAGGTAGCCCGCCGCGACCAGGCCATTGTGGCCGCCGCCGACCACGACGACATCGCAATCTCGGGCGCGGTTGCCCGCCATGTCCGGGTGTGGTCCTAGCCCAGATACCCCTCAACCTGGCCGGGCGGACGCACGGCCGCCTCCCGCGGGTCGCCGCCGGTCTCGCGCAGCGCCCGGCGCTGCCGCAGCAGGTCCCAGCACTGGTCGAGTTCGATCTCCACCTGGCGCAGGCGTTCGTGCTCCTCGGACTGGGAGATGTCACGGTGCTGCAGCTGCGACCTCAGCTCCTTCTCCTCGGCGACCAGGTCGCGGATGTGCGTCAGGGCGTCGCTGTCGGTCGGGTTGTTCGCCATCGCCCCAGTCTGCCCGAGCACGGCTAACTCGGGCCGGGCAGGCGCAGCACCAGCCGCGCGCCGCCCAGCGGGCTGTCTTCCAGCGACGCCGTCCCGCCGTGCAGGTGCGCCTGCTGGGCGACCAGCGCCAGGCCCAGGCCCGACCCCGAATGCGAGGCCGTCGACCCGCGGGAAAAGCGCTCGAACACCACCTGGCGCTCGCTGTCGGGCACCCCACTGCCGTTGTCGTCGACGGCGATCTCCACCCCGGCCCGCGAGCTGACCGCCGACAGTTGGACCTTGGTGGCGCCGCCGTGCTTGACGGCGTTGGCGATCGCGTTGTCGACCGCGAGGCGCAGGCCCGCCGGCAGCCCCACGATGATGCAGGTCGGCGACGGCACCAGCGAGACGTCGAGGTCGGGGTAGATCCGGGTGGCGTCGTGGGCGGCGCGGTCCAGCAGGTCGGTGATGTCGACGGGCACGTGGTCGTCGGACGTTGACAGCTCGCCCTGCGCCAACCGCTCCAGCGCGCTCAGCGTCGCCTCGATCCGCGACTGGGTGCGGATGACGTCGTTGAGCACCTCCTTGCGCTGGTCGTCGGGCAGGTCCAGGGTCGACAGCACCTCGAGGTTGGTGCGCATCGCGGTCAGCGGGCTGCGCAGCTCGTGGGCCGTCACCGCCGAGAAGTCGCGCGCCGAGGCGAGCGCCTCCTTGGTCCGGTTCTGCTCGTTCCAGATGCGCTGCAGCATCCCCCGCATCGCCTCGGCGATCTCGATGGCCTCGGTGGCGCCGTGCACTTCGACCCGCGGCGCCTCGTCCCCCGCGTCGATCGACCGGGTCTGCTGGGCGAGCTGCTTGAACGGGCGCACCGCGAACGCGGCCAGCAGCCACGCGAACACCGCCGCCGCGACGATGGCGAACCCGCAGATCAGCATCACCCGACGGTGCAGGTTGTTGGTCTCGGCGAGGGTGGTGTCGTAGGTGGCGCCGACGGCGAGCGACGTCGGCTCCGGCCCCGGAATCTCCACCGTCCGCACCCGGTAGCGCACCCCGTTGACGTAGGTGTCGGCGTAGTCGACATCGAGCCGGGGCAGCGTGACATCGGAATTCGACTTGATCTGAGTGCCGCGGCGAATCGTCATGATGGCGTCGTGGTCGTTGGGGGAGCGCGGGATTTCGGCGAGGCCGCGCGGCAGGAACGGGATCGCGAAACCCGCGGCCTCGTCGAGACGACGGTCCAGCCGTTCCTTGCGGTCGTTGGTGATGCCGACCCACACCACGGCGCCGACGATCAGCACCGGTATCGCCGCGCCGATGGCCGTCGCGACCACCACCCGCGTCCGCAGCGACGGCGTACGAGCGAAGATCCGCGACAGGACGTTCATGGCCTTGCTTCGATCCGGTTACTGCATGCGCAGCACGAACCCGACCCCTCGAACCGTGTGCAGCAGCCGGGGGCCGCCGTTGGCCTCCAGCTTGCGCCGCAGGTAGCCGATGAACACGTCGACGACGTTGGTGTCGGCCGCGAAGTCATACCCCCACACCAGCTCCAGCAGCTGCGCGCGCGACAGCACCGCGGTCTTGTGCTCGGCCAGGACCGCCAGCAGGTCGAACTCCCGCTTGGTCAGGTCGACGTCGACGCCGTTGACCCGGGCCCGCCGGCCGGGGATGTCGACCTCCAGCGGCCCGACCGTGATGGTTTCCGACGACGACGTCGCGGTGGCGCCGCGGCGGCGCAGCAGCGCCTTCACCCGGGCGACCAGCTCGGCCAGCACGAAGGGTTTGACCAGGTAATCGTCGGCGCCGGCCTCCAGGCCGGCCACCCGGTCGTCGACCGAGCTGCGCGCGGAGAGCACGCAGACCGGGACGTCGTTGTCCATGGCGCGCAGCGCCGTGACGACGCTGACGCCGTCCAGCACGGGCATGTTGATGTCGAGGACGATCGCGTCGGGCCGGGTCTCGGTGGCGCTGCGCAACGCCTCGGCCCCGTCGACCGCGGTCGACACCTCGAATCCGGACAGGCGCAGCCCCCGTTCCAGCGAGGCGAGCACGTCGGAGTCGTCGTCAACGACCAAGACCCGAGGTGAGGTGACTCCAGTGTCCATGTCGCCCATTTTGCCGGATTGTTGGCCTCGGCTGCGGGAGGCCGACCGGGTCGGCGCCCTCTTCTCGCCGAGTCGCCCCGGGCGGGCGGGCTCAGGCGGCGCGCAGCGTGGCCGCGAACCCGAGACTTAAGCCACTGTCACGTTCGGCGGCGTGTCGTGTGCGTGGTGTAAGTGTCGCGGTAGCCGTATGGCGGCTCAGGGCAATCCGATGCGCCGATACCGCCGCAATCGCGCGGCCAGGCGCTCGTCGTCGGGCGTTCCGCGCAGCGCGTGCAACTCGGCGGCGATGGCTCGCGACAGCCGTTGGGAGAACTCCACCGGCTCGTCGGCGGCGTCCGGGCGCTCCGGCACGACGACGTCGACGATGCCGGACCGCAGCAGGTCGGCCGACCGAATGCCTTGGGCCGCAGCAAGTTCGGCGGCGTGCTCGGTGTCGCGGAAGACGATGGCGCTGGCTCCCTCCGGCGGCAGCGGCGCCAGCCAGCCGTGCAGGGCGGCCAGCACCCGGTCGGCGGGCACCATCGCCAGCGCCGGCCCGCCGCTGCCCTGTCCCAGCAGCACCGACACCGTCGGGGTGTCCAGCGTCACCAGCTCGGCCAGGCACTGGGCGACCTGGCCGGCCAGCCCGCCCTCCTCGGCGTCGGCCGACAGCGCCGGGCCGGCGGTGTCGATCACCAACACCAGCGGCAGGCGCAGCTCGGCGGCCAGCGCCATGCCGCGCCGGGCCTCGCGCAGCGAGGCGGGCCCGACCAGCCCGCCGGTGACCCGCTGCTGGCCGAGCACCACCGCGGGCTGACCGGTGAAGCGGGCCAGTGCCAGCAGCGTGGTCGCCGCCTCGCCCTGACCGGTCCCCGACAGCAGCACCCGGTGGGTGGTTCCATGCCGCAGCAGGTGTCCGACGCCCGGGCGGTCCGGTCGTCGCGACGCCACCACCGAGTCCCACGCCGGCACGTTGGGTATCGGCTCGGCCGGTCGCGGCGAAACGGGCGGCTCGGGGGCGTCGGCGATCACCGTCAGGGCGCGATCGACCATGCGTCGCAGCCCGTCCAGCGCGACGACGCCGTCGATCACCCCGTGCCGCTGCAGGTTCTCCGCGGTCTGAATCCCGTCCGGGAACGGCTCGCCGTAGAGCAGCCGGTACACGCGGGGCCCGAGGAAGCCGATCAGGGCGCCCGGCTCGGCGACGGTGACGTGGCCCAGCGAGCCCCACGACGCGAAGACCCCGCCGGTGGTCGGGTTGCGCAGGTAGACCAGGTAGGGCAGCCGGGCCCGCTTGTGCAGCCGGACGGCGGCGGCGATCTTCACCATCTGCAGAAACGCGACCGTGCCCTCCTGCATGCGGGTGCCGCCGGAGCTCGGCGACGCCAGCAGCGGCAGCCGCTCGGCGGTGGCCCGCTCCACCGCCGCGGTGATCCGTTCGGCGGCCGCCACCCCGATCGAGCCGGCCAGGAACCCGAACTCGCAGACCACCACCGCGATCCGGCGACCGTGGATGCGCCCCTCGCCGGTCAGCACCGACTCGTCCACGCCGGTGGCGCCGCGCGCGTCGGCGAGTTCCCGCGCGTAGGACTCGGTCGCCGGCACGGCCAGCGGCTCGGCGTCCCAGCTGACGAAGGAGCCCCGGTCCAGCACCGCGTCGCGCAGTTGGCCGGTCGTGATACGACTCACGCGACGAGGCTATATAGAAGACGGCTAGATAGGCTTGGCCCCATGATCGGTGTCACCCAGGCCGAAGCCGTCATGACGATCGAGCTGCGGCGCCCCGAGCGTCGCAACGCCCTGAACTCCCAGCTCGTCGAGGAGCTGCGGGAGGCGGTTTTGAAGGCGGGCGACGGGTCCACCCGCGCGATCGTGCTGACGGGCCAGGGCACCGCGTTCTGCGCCGGCGCGGACCTGAGCGGGGACGCGTTCGCCGCCGACTATCCCGACCGGCTCATCGAGCTGCACAAGGTGCTGGACGCCGCCACGATCCCGGTGATCGGCGCCATCAACGGGCCCGCCATCGGCGCCGGCCTGCAGCTGGCCATGCAGTGCGACCTGCGGGTCGTCGCGCCGGACGCGTTCTTCCAATTCCCGACGTCGAAATACGGGCTGGCCCTTGACAACTGGAGCATCCGCCGGCTGGCGTCGCTCGTCGGCCACGGCCGGGCCCGCGCGATGCTGCTGGCCGCGGAGAAGCTGACCGCCGAGACGGCGCTGCTGACCGGGATGGCCAACCGCATCGGGTCCCTCGAGGACGCCCAGGCCTGGGCCGCCGAGATCGCCGGCCTGGCCCCCTTGGCGATTCAGCACGCGAAGCGGGTGCTCAACGACGACGGCGCCATCGAGGAGGCGTGGCCGGAGCACAAGGAGCTCTTCGACAAGGCCTGGGCGAGTCAGGACGTCATCGAAGCCCAGGTCGCCCGCCTGGAGAAGCGACCGCCGAAGTTCCAGGGAGCCTGACCGGCATGGTGCGCGCCGCGCTACGACTGGCCGCCGGCACCGTCACACTGGCCGCCGGCGGTTGGGCGTTGCGCGCGCTGCACGGCGCACCGGCGGCGCTGGGCGCCCACCCGGCCTCGATCCACGCCGTGGCGCAGCGTTCACCGAACTACCGCGACGGCGCCTTCGTCAACATCGACCCGGCCACCTTCAACATGGACCGCGAGCAGCTCGCGATGATCGCGTGGGAGTTCGTCGGCGGACGCGGCAAGAGCCGCCCGACCGCGCCGATCCCGTTGGGCGCGCCGGGACTCTTCGAGGGTGAGCCGGGCCGGCTCGCGGTCAGCTGGCTCGGCCACTCCACCGCGCTGCTGGAGATCGACGGCTACCGGGTGCTCACCGATCCGGTGTGGAGCGACCGGTGCTCCCCCTCCGACGTGGTCGGCCCGCAGCGGCTGCATCCGCCGCCGGTGGCGCTCGAGGCGCTGCCCGCCCTCGACGCCGTCGTCATCAGCCACGACCACTACGACCACCTCGACATCGACACCGTCATGGCGCTGGCCCACACGCAGCGGGCCCCGTTCTTCGTGCCCCTCGGCGTGGGCGCGCACCTGCGCTCGTGGGGCATCCCCGAGCACCGCATCGTCGAACTCGACTGGCACGAGAGCCGCAACGTCGACGAACTCACCCTGATTTGCATGCCGGCGCGCCACTTTTCGGGGCGCTTCACGGATCGCAACACCACGCTGTGGGCGTCGTGGGGGATCATCGGCCCGAGCCATCGCGCCTACTTCGGCGGCGACACCGGCTACACCAAGAGCTTCGCGCAGATCGGTGCCGACCACGGACCGTTCGACCTGACCCTGATGCCGATCGGCGCCTACAACTCGGCCTGGCCGGACATCCACATGAACCCCGAGGAGGCCGTCCGGGCGCACCTGGACGTCACGGTCTCCGGCTCGGGTCTCCTGGTGCCGATCCACTGGGGAACGTTTCGGCTGGCCCCCCATCCGTGGGCCGAGCCGATAGAACGCCTGCTCGCGGCGGCCGAACCCGCCGAGGTCAAGGTGGCCGTGCCCGCGCCCGGGCAACGCATCGATCCGTCCGGTCCCGTCAGGTTCAACCCGTGGTGGCGGCTCTGAGCGGGTAGGTGCTGCGGCTAAAGTTTGCGGCCATGACGAAACGCGCGGCAGCGGCCGCTTTCGTGGCGGCCTTGCTGGCGCTGACGGGATGCGGGTCCGGTCAACCGGTGTCGAGCCCGCCATCCGCATTGCCCGACGCGAATCCCGATGAGGTGTCCGGCATACGGATTCCCGCGGGCCGCATCGACTACGCGATTTCCAAGGTCGACGGCCTGGTGCACGAGCTGATGAAAAGCACCGGCGTCCCGGGCATGGCCGTGGCCATCGTCCACGGCGGAAAGACGGTGTACGCCAAGGGGTTCGGCGTCAAGGACGCGCGCAGGGGCGACGGCCGGGACAACACGGTCGACGCCGACACCGTCTTCCAGCTGGCGTCGATCTCCAAATCCGTCGGTGCGACGGTGGTGGCGCACGAGGTGACCGACAACGTCATCGCCTGGGACACGCCCGTCGCATCCAAGCTGCCGTGGTTCGCGCTGTCCGATCCGTATGTCAGCAGCCACGTGACCGTCGCCGACCTGTACTCGCACCGCTCCGGGCTGCCCGACCACGCCGGCGACCCGCTCGAGGACATGGACTACGACCGGCGCCAGACGCTCGAGCGGCTGCGGTACATGCCGCTGGCGCCCTTTCGAATCAGCTACGCCTACACCAACTTCGGCCTGACCGCCGCGGCCGAGGCGGTGGCGGCCGCCGCCGGCAAATCGTGGGAGGACCTGTCCGACGAGGTGCTGTACCGCCCGCTGGGGATGGCGTCGACGAGTTCGCGGTTCGCCGATTTCCTGGCCCGGCCCAACCGCGCCGTCAACCACGTCAAGGTCGGCGACAAATGGGAGCCGCGCTTTCAGCGCGACCCCGATCCCCAGTCTCCGGCCGCCGGGGTGAGCTCGTCGGTCAACGACATGGCCCGGTGGCTGGCGATGGTGCTGGCCAACGGGACCTACGACGGCCGGCGGATCACCTCGCCGGAGGCCCTGCTGCCCGCCGTTACCCCGCAGGCCGTTTCGCGGCCTCCGGCGACGCCCAACGCGCGGGCCAGCTTCTACGGCCACGGGTTCGCGGTGTCGGTTAACTCGTCGGGCCGCACGACCTACAGCCATTCCGGCGCCTTCACCACGGGCGAGTCGACCAACTTCGTGGTGATGCCGTCCGAGGACCTCGCCATCATCGCCCTGACCAACGCCGCGCCCTTCGGCGCGCCGGAGACGCTGACCGCGCAGTTCCTGGACCTGGTGCAGTACGGGGAGGTTCGCGAGGACTGGGCGGCCGCGTACCGGAAGGCGATCGCCCCGATCAACAACCCCGAGGGTTCGCTGGCCGGCAAGCCGCCCCCGGCCAACCCGGCGCCGGCCAGACCGCTGGGCGACTACGTCGGAACGTACGCCAACGACTACTGGGGCCCGGCCGTCGTGACCGAACATGACGGCGTGCTGCGGCTGGCGCTGGGGCCCAAGAACCAGACGTTCACCCTCAACCACTGGGACGGCGACACCTTCACCTTCTCGCTGACGAACGAAAACGCCCCGCCCGGAACGGTTTCCAAGGCCGTGTTCGCCGGAAACACGCTGAGCCTCGAGTATTACGACAAGGACAAGCTGGGGAGCTTCACCCGATGAACCCGACGAGCTCATCGGTGACCGACGGCCTGACCGATGCCGAGGTGGCACAGCGGGCCGCCGAGGGCAAGAGCAACGCCGTGCCGCAACGCGCCACGCGCAGCATCGCCGACATCGTTCGGGCCAACGTTTTCACCCGCATCAACGCGATCCTGGGCGTGCTGCTGGTAATCGTGCTGACGACGGGCTCGGTGATCAACGGGCTGTTCGGCCTGCTCATCATTGCCAACAGCGTCATCGGCATGGTCCAGGAGATCCGGGCCAAACAGACGCTGGACGAGTTGGCGATCATCGGGCAGGCAAAGCCATTGGTGCGCAGGCAATCCGGGACGCAGCCGCTGCCGCCCGGCGAGGTGGTGCTCGACGACGTCATCGAGCTCGGGCCCGGGGATCAGATCGTCGTCGACGGCCAGATCATCGAGCGGGACAACCTGGAGGTCGACGAATCGTTGCTGACCGGTGAGGCGGACCCGATCGACAAGGAGGTCGGCGACGCGGTGATGTCGGGCAGTTTCGTCGTCGCCGGCACCGGGGCCTACCGCGCCACCAAGGTGGGCCCGGACGCGTATGCCGCCAAGCTCGCCGAGGAGGCCAGCAAGTTCACCCTGGTGAAATCCGAACTGCGCAACGGCATCAACCGGATCCTGCAGTTCATCACCTACCTGTTGGTGCCAGCCGGGCTGCTCACCGTCTACACCCAGTTCTTCACCACCAAAGCCGGGTGGCGGGAGTCCGTGCTGCGCACGGTGGGCGCGCTGGTGCCGATGGTCCCCGAAGGGCTTGTCCTGCTGACGTCGGTGGCCTTCGCCGTCGGCGTCGTCCGGCTCGGTCAACGCCGATGCCTGGTGCAGGAGCTGCCCGCGATCGAGGGCCTGGCCCGCGTCGACGTCGTGTGCGCGGACAAGACCGGCACCCTGACCGAGAACGGCATGCGGGTCTCCGACGTCGAACAGTTAGTCCCCACAGCACAATCCGTCGCCGACGTGCTGGCGGCGCTGGCCGCCGCCGACGCGCGCCCCAATGCGAGCATGCAGGCGATCGCCGAGGCCTACGATCAGCCGCCCGGCTGGATCGTCACCGCCACCGCGCCGTTCAAGTCGGCCACCAAGTGGAGTGGCGTGTCCTATCGCGACCACGGCAGCTGGGTGATCGGCGCACCCGATGTGCTGCTCGACCCGGCGTCGGCAGCCGCGGAGCGCGCCGAAGAGATCGGCGCGCAGGGGCTGCGGGTGCTCCTGCTGGGCTCCGCGGAGGTCGCCGTGGATCACCCCGATGCGCCGGGACGCGTCAGCCCGGCCGCGCTGGTGGTGCTCGAGCAGAGGGTGCGGCCAGACGCCCGCGATACGCTGGATTACTTTGCCGTGGAAGGTGTTTCGGTCAAGGTCATCTCCGGCGACAATGCGGTGTCGGTGGGGGCGGTCGCCGGCAAGCTCGGGTTGCACGGCGACACGATGGACGCGCGTCGGCTGCCGACGGAGACGGGCGAGTTGGCCGACGTGCTGGAGTCCTGCACCACATTCGGCCGGGTCCGGCCCGACCAGAAACGCGCCATCGTGCACGCCCTGCAATCGCGCGGTCACACGGTGGCGATGACCGGTGACGGCGTGAACGACGTGCTGGCTCTCAAGGACGCCGATATCGGTGTCGCGATGGGCGCCGGCAGCCCGGCGTCGCGGGCGGTGGCCCAGATTGTGCTGCTGGACAACCGATTCGCGACACTTCCGTACGTCGTGGGCGAGGGCCGTCGCGTGATCGGCAACATCGAGCGCGTGGCCAACCTGTTCTTGACCAAGACGGTGTACTCGGTGCTGCTGGCGCTGTTCGTGGGGATCGAATGCCTGTTTTCCGGTCCGTTGAAGGCCGACCCGCTGCTGTACCCGTTTCAGCCGATCCACGTCACCATCGCGGCGTGGTTCACCATCGGAATCCCGTCGTTCATCCTGTCGCTGGCGCCGAACAACGAGCGCGCACACCCCGGCTTCGTGCGGCGGGTGTTGACGGCGGCGCTGCCGTCCGGGCTCATCGTCGGCGTGGCGACCTTTGCCTCGTATCTGGTCGCCTACCACGGTCGCCACGCCACGTTCCAGCAACAAGACCAGGCCTCGACCGCGGCGCTGATCACGTTGCTGGTGACCGCGCTGTGGGTGCTGGCGGTGGCGGCGCGTCCCTACCAGTGGTGGCGGGTGGCGCTGGTGATCGCGTCCGGGCTTGCGTACGTGGTCATCTTCAGCATCCCGCTGGCGCGGGAGAAGTTTCTGCTCGACCCGTCGAATGTGGCGGTGACGTCGGCCGCCCTGGGCATCGGGGTGGTGGGCGCCGCCGCGATCGAGGCGATGTGGTGGATCAGGGCCCGGATCCTCGGCGTGCAACCGCAGTTGTGGGGTCGGCCGGTCGGAGCGGCCAAGTAGAATTTCCGGGAATCTTCGGGGTCAGTGGGGAAGGACGGCGCATGGGATTCCTGGACAAGGCGAAGGATCTGCTGTCGCAGAACGCCGACAAGGTGGGGACGGCGATCGACAAGGCCGGCGAGTTCGTCGACGAGAAGACGCAGGGCAAGTACTCCGACACCATCCACAAGGTGCAGGAGGAGGCCAAGAAGGCCGCCGACTCGGCCGCCAAGGGCGACCAACAGAACTGAGCGCATGGCAAAACTCTCCGGATCGATCGACGTACCCCTGGCGCCCGAACAGGCCTGGAACCACGCCTCCGATCTCTCCCGGTACAGGGAATGGCTGACCATCCACCGGGTGTGGCGCAGCACGTTGCCCGACGACATCGGCAAGGGCACCGTCGTCGAGTCGATCGTCGAGGTCAAGGGCATGTACAACCGGATCCGGTGGACGGTTGTGCGCTACAAGCCGCCGGAAGGCATGACCCTCAACGGCGACGGCGTCGGCGGGGTGAAGGTCAAGCTGCTGGCCAAGGTCGCGCCCAAGGACGACGGGTCCGTCGTCAGCTTCGACGTGCACCTCGGCGGCCCGGCGCTGTTCGGACCGATCGGCATGATCGTCGCCGCCGCGCTGCGCAGCGACATCCGCGAATCGCTGCGGAACTTCGTCACCGTCTTCACCGGGCCCGCGGGCCGATGAGTTTCCGGCTCGGCACCGGTCGATACGTGTGAACCCCGATCGCGGGGCCAGGAGTACCACACTTGAGGAGGTCATCGTGCCCATCCGTGACGGCGCCCCGCTGGGCGCTCCCTGCTGGATCGATCTGACGACGTCGGACGTCGACCGCGCCCAGGACTTCTACGGCACGGTGTTCGGCTGGACGTACGAGTCGGCCGGACCCGAGTACGGCGGGTACATCAACGCCGCCAAGGACGGCCATCCCGTCGCCGGCCTGATGGCCAACCGGCCGGAGTTCGGGTCGCCGGACAACTGGGCCACCTACTTTCACACCGCCGACATCAATGCGACCGTCTCCGCGATAACCGCCGCGGGCGGCACGCTGTGCATGGGACCCCACGAGGTCCCGGCCAAGGGCCACATGGGCGTGGCGACGGACCCGTCGGGCGCGTTCTTCGGGTTGTGGCAGCCGTTGGAGCACCGTGGCTTCGAGGTGATCGGCGAGGTCGGCTCCCCGGTGTGGCATCAGCTGACCACGCGCGATCACCGCGCCGCCGTCGACTTCTACCGCGACGTGTTCGGGTGGCGGACCGAACAGGTTTCCGACACCGACGAATTCCGTTACACCACAGCGTGGTTCGGCGACCGGCAACTGCTCGGCGTGATGGACGGCAGCGGCTGCCTCCCCGAGGGCGTGCCGTCGAATTGGACGATCTTCTTCGGGTCCGAGGACGTCGACAAGACGCTGCGGGTGATCGCCGACAACGGCGGTGCCGTGGTGCGGGATGCCGAGGACACGCCGTACGGTCGGCTGGCCGCGGCGACCGACCCGACGGGCGTCGTCTTCAACCTGTCCTCGCTGCAGAGCTAGCGTCGCGCGCCGCGTGGCGAGTGACGACCGGTCCGGGGCGCTATTACTGTCGAAACCGTGACTCGCCACCTGCGCCCCGGTTGGCTGGTGGCGTCGTGCGCCCTGGTGGTTTCGGTCAGCGCCTGGTTGCCCTGGCTGACGACCGCGGTCAACGGCGGCGGCTGGGCCAACGCCATCGGCGGTACGCACGGCAACCTGGAGCTCCCGCGGGGGTTTGGGGCCGGCCAGCTCATCGTGCTGCTGTCCTCGACGCTGGTGGTCGCCGGGGCGATGGTGGGCCGCGGCCTGTCCGTCAGGGCGGCTTCGATTGCCGCGCTGCTCATTTCGCTGCTCATCGTGGCGCTGACGGTGTGGTACTACAAGCTCAACGTCAACCCGCCCGTCTCGGCCGAATACGGGCTGTACGTGGGTGCGGCGGGCGCCGTCGGCGCGGTGCTCTGCTCGCTTTCCGCGGTGATCGCCGCGCTGACTTCCCGCCGGCTGCGCCGCTGAATTCTCAGGCGGGCGGGAACTCGTGCCGGCCCGAACCGGAGCTGTCGTCGGGCTCGTTGACGCCGAACACGAAGGGCGCGAACACCACCTCGCGGCCATCGGGGTCGCGATAGGTCACCGCGCCCGTCGCCGCCCAGTACGGGTGCTGCTCGACGGGCTGTATCGCGGCCGCGCGCAGGCGCGCGATGGCCGCCTGTTGCGCCTGTTCGTCCGGGAAGTACAGGCACAGCTGCTCGTGCGGATCCACCGCGACGGGGTCGGTCGACTCGACGATTTCCAGGGTCAGGTTCCAGCTGGGCAGGCCGAAGATCGCGCCGTTGCTGCCGTAGCTGGCCTCGAACGTCTCGTAGAGCGGCAGCCCCACCAGCTCGCGGTAAAACCGCACAGTCTCTTCGAAGTTCGACGAGCGGCGGGCGAAGCGGATGGCGCCGATCGACGCCAACTGTTCGGGCCAGTGCGTCGTGCGGCGGGATCCGGGGTACATCGTCACAGCCCGATCGCGCTCGCCGCCGACTTCGCGGTGTCCCAGCGCCGCAACTGCTCACCGGGCGCCCACGTTGAATGCGTACCGCTGGAAATACGTTCCGGCAGTTGAAGTTTGCACACCGGGCCGTCGCCGACCCGCGCCGCGTCGAAGACGAGGCAATACGAGGCGTCGGCGTTCATGTCCGTGGTCAGGGTGACCAGGTAGCCGTCGTCCTCGCTTGTCGCGCCCACCCGTGGCGCCATCGCGGTCTCGCTCCCGTAGACGCCGTCGCCGAAGGAGAATCCCTCCTGGCTTCCCGTGAGCAGATCGTGTTTGACCAGCCCGTCGAACAGGAACCAGCCCGGTTTTCCGGTGGCCGCGTAGGTGTAGCGGTACGGGGCGGCTGCGTAACCGGGGTTGATGGTGCCGAATTCGGTGATGGACTCGCTCAGTTGCTCCTCCTTGACCTCGCCGGTGACCAGGTTGAGGCGCCAGCGGTGCAGCCGGGCCTGCAGCCGATCCAGCGCAAGGAAGCGAAAGAGCTTCTCCCACTTGGTTCCGCCGGTGTCGATCGGTTGCGGGTCGCCCTCGAAGAACCCGTCGAGCACGATCTCGTCGCCGTCCTCGTAGGCGTTGGTGAAGTGCAGCACGAACGTCGGCTCGGCCTCGAACCATCGGATGTCGTCGGTGGAGCCGCGGCGCGGGATCACCGCGAAGCGCGACGGAACGTCGGGGTAGAAGCGCGGCAGGTGCACGTCGTGTTCGAGCAGCCTCGGATCCCAGAACAGCGGGAAATCGTTGAGGATCGCGTAGTTTTCGGTGAACGCCATGTCGTGCGGCAGCCGCGGGCCGGGCAGCGGGATGTCGACGTAGTGGGCCAATTCGTTGGCCTGGTCGACGACGCCGTAGCGCATGTAGGGCTCCTGCTTGCTGTAGTTGAAGAACAACAGCTCGCCCGTCTTGGTGTCGACCTTCGGGTGCGCGGACACGCCCCAGTCGACCGGGAAGCGCCCGTTCCAGGTTTCCTTGCCGAGGGTGTTGGCCGAATACGGGTCGATCCGGTAGAGGTCGCCGCACTGGTAGAAGCTGGTCAGCGCGACACCGCGGTGCACGATCACGTCGGTGCTCGACGCGTCCTTCATACGGGTGCGCGCGCCCCAGCCGTCTTCCCGCTTGGTCAACTGCACCGGCTCGGCCAGCCCCGGCCACAGCGGCCCGCCCGCCTCGTTCCCGGCAAGGAACCCGTCGGTGCGCACAAAGCGGTTGCGGTAGAAGACTTTTCCGTCGCAGAACCCGACCACGTGCAGCATGCCGTCACCGTCGAACGGGTGGTAGGTCTTCAACGCCGGGTGCAGCGGGTTCTCGGTGTTGCGGAGGTAGACGCCGTCCAGGTCGCGCGGGATTTCGCCCTGCACGGGGTCCAGGCCGTCGGCGTCCCACTCGGTGGTCTGGGGCCGCCACGGTCCGGTGCGGTAGGGGTGGTCGTCGTCTTCGGGCAGCGTGGACAGGAACTTGCCGACGATCTCAACATCCATGTCACGAGCCCTTGGTTGTGCTGACGACGAAACTGACCGTGGTGGCGGTGCTGCCGCCGAAGTTCAGGGTGCCAAAGGTTTTCGCGTCCTCGACCTGATACTCGCCGGCCGCGCCGCTGACCTGCCTTGCCGCGTCCAGCAGCATCCGCACGCCGGACGCCCCGACCGGGTGTCCCCCGCCGATCAGGCCCCCGCTCGGGTTGACCGGCAGCCGGCCGCCGATCTCGATCTCGCCGTTTTCGACGGCCTTCCACGATTCGCCCGGACCGGTCAGCCCGATGTGGTCGATGGCCAGGTACTCGCTGGGGGTGAAGCAGTCGTGCACCTCGATCCCGTCGAGGTCGTCGAGGGTCACCCGCGCGCGGCGCAGCGCGTCGAGCACCGCGGCCCGCACGTGCGGTAGCACGTAAGGATCGTCGGCGGCGCGGTCCAGCTTTTGCCGCAGACCCAGCCCGACGGTGCGGTGTCCCCAGCCGTCGATGCGACCGATCGGGCGCGCGTCCGGATGATCGCGCATGTAGGCGTCGTTCGCGAGGACCAATCCCGCGCCGCCGTCGGTCATTTGGCTGCAGTCGAACCGTCGCAGCCGGCCCTCGGTGATCGGGTTGGTCGTGTCGTCGTCGGTGATGGGGTCGGGGACCGTCCAGCCGCGGGTCTGGGCGTTGGGGTTGCGGCGGGCGTTGGCGAAGTTGAGCTGGGCGATGGCTCGCAGATGCGCGTCGTCCAGCCCGTAGCGCCGGTCGTATTCGTCGGCGATCTGCGCGAACATCGACGGCCACAGATAGCGCGCGTCGGCTCCCTCGTGTCCGGTCCACGCCGCGGCGCCCAGGTGCTGTGCGGCGGTGTCGCCGGGCACGGTTTTCTCCAGCTCGAGCCCCACCACGAGCGCGGTGTCGTAGGCGCCCGACCGCAGATCGGACATCGCCGCCAACGCCGCCACGCTGCCGGACGCGCACGCGGCTTCGTGCCGCGTGGCCGGCACGTCCCAGAGGCCGTCGCAGACCGTGGCCGGCATCGCTCCGAGGTGGCCCTGGTTGGCGAACATCTCGCCGAACGCATTCCCGACATGGACCACCCCGATGTCGGCGGCGTCCAATTCGGCCGACGCGAGCGTGCCCTCGACGACCTCGGCAGTCAGGGCGGCGAAGTCGCGGTTCTCCTTGGACAGGTTGCGGGCGAAATCGCTCTGGTAGCCGCCGAGGATCCACACGCGTGCCGAGTCATGCATAAGCCGCACGCTACTCCTGAATCGCACGCGTTCAGGCCTATCCGACACACGTGCAGTAGCGCGAAAAAGGCGGACCCGTCGGCTCTCGGGCTGAACCGACGGGACCTAGGTGCGCGCGTTGGCCGGCCGACGCGCACACCCGTCGTGGGCATTACCACCCGCGGCGAGCGGCAAACATCACCACCCGGCCGGTGGCCCCGCCGCGCGGCCGTGCTCGGCTGCCGGAATGCGGGCTTTCCACTGCTCAGCGACGTGTCGGGTTCGTCGGCCGGGCGTGTCGCGCGGAAGCAGGCTGGGCCGCAACTCATTACGGGTACAGCGACTGGTGCAATATGGGTCTCGATGACGATGCTGTGGGATCAGCACACCTGCTTGCCGTTGCAGACCGACGCCGACGTCGACTTGCTGAGCCGATACCGGCGCGCCGGAGGCGCACTCGTGTCGGTCAACGCAGGGTATGCGCCGCACAGCCTTGCCGACACGACCGCGCTGCTTCGGCACTATCGCGGTGCGGTCGACGCGCACCCCGACCTGGAGTTGGCGGGCAGCGTCGAGGATATCGAGGCCATTGCCGACGCCGGTCGCATCGCCGTCGTGTTCGACCTCGAGGATTGCGCTCCGCTCGACGGCGATCTCGACAACCTGGCCGATTTGGCGCGCCTCGGGGTGCGCACGCTGCTGTCCACCTACAACCACGCCAACCGCGCCGGCAGCGGATGTCTGGACGCCGCCGATGACGGGTTGACCGCGTGGGGGCGTTCGCTCGTTTCCGAGATGAACAGCGTCGGCATGGTGCCGGACGGATCGCACTGCAGCATCCGCACCGGACTCGACATGTGCGATGCGTCGAGCGGCCCGGTCGTCTACAGCCACTCGTGCATGCGCGCGGTTTGGGAGCACCCGCGCAACATCACCGACGAGCAGGCCCGCGCATGCGCGGCCACGGGCGGCGTTGTCGGGATCACCGGCGTCGGCATCTTCCTGGGGCCCAACACCCCGACGCTCGAGGCGATGACGCGACACCTCGAATACGCCGTCGAGCTGGTCGGCATCGACCACGTCGGGGTGAGCACCGACTTCTCGTTCGATTTCGCCGATTTCAATGGGGAACTCGCGCGCAACCCGCAGTTGTTCGACGCCAGCTACACGAGGTGGGGACCGATTCAGTGGATGCCGCCGGAAACCTTCCTGCGGCTCGACGAACACCTGCGTCGCCGGGGGTGGAGCGGCGCCGACATCCGAGCCGTGCTGGGCGGAAATTTCCGTCGGGTGGCCGGGTGCGCGTGGCGTAACTGAATTGGTTGACCTCGCGCCGGGACGATGGTGACCATGTCGGATTTCACCGCCCCCGCCAGCGGCGGCGCCCGGTCGGCGTTGCCGCCGTTGGCCGCCGAGGATTTCGTGTGTGCCCGCTGCGCGCTGGACTATTCCGAACTTTCGGTCGAACACGCCGCAGGGGTAATCCGCGGGATACCAACGGCGGTTCGCGACGCGGTGTTTGCCGTTCCCGAAAACTCCCGCCGCGAGCGGCCCAGCCCGCAAGTGTGGTCGGTCACCGAATACGTCTGCCACTTGCGCGACGTATATGCGAGCTTCACGATCCGGCTGCACCGCGCTCGCACCGAGGACCGGCCCGCGCTGGAACCGATGTTCAATGACCTGCGGGCGCGCCGATTCCGCTACAACGAGCGCGACGTCGTGCCCATCCTCGACGAGCTCGCCGCGAACGCCGCCGGCTTCGGTGAGGAGATCGGCCGCGTTGATCCTCAGGACTGGGACCGCATCGTCACCCGGTTACCCGGCGAGCGGCGCAGCGCGCGTTGGCTGGTCCGCCAGGCCATGCACGAAGGTGTGCACCACCTCGCCGACATTCGCGCCGCCGCTGCCGCGGTCGAAGCGAATATGCACAGGTCGCGGCCGAAATAACCCACTCCGACGGCAATACCTTTGCTTGAACATGTGACAAATTAGGGCCACAGTGGAATGTATGACCGAACAGAAAATGATCGAGCGGTGGCTTGAGGGCTGTGCGGTACAGCGGATCATGTTCCGCGACGGATTGGTGCTGAATTTCGAGGATTACAACGAGCTCGTCATCACGGCACCGATTCGTCTGACCCTCCCGGCCATCGCAACCTCGCCCGTGGAAGTCGTCACGATCGTTCCGAAAGAACCGGCCTACCAGGTGCGTCCGCTCTTCGACTTCTCCGGCACAAAATGCACAGCCGCAGTCTGGTACGACACCGGGGATCTCCACCTCGAGTTCTCCGACGGTCACAAGATCGACGTGCCTCCGGCCGACAACACCACATCGTGGGAGCTGTATGGCAAATACCACGGATACGCGGCCTGTCTGGCGCACGGCAAATTGCGGGTGGTACGCCTCGATGTGGCCGAAACCGACGGTGACGAGTGAGATAGCGGCGGCCGTCCCGACGCCTCGCGACTAAGCGCCGGGTTAGCCATGAAACGTTCTGCGGCGCAATCCTTCTCAATTACCACGTTGGCCGGGACTCCGTTCCCCGCCGCCAATGTTTTAGCGGAGTTCCGTGCGGGAAGCCGAATGTCATGCGTCGCGTGGACTACGTCATCCAATATGTCGAATCGCTCGGACGGTCGGTGGCGTTCTACCGCGACGTGATCGGGCTCGAGGTGCGGATCGAGGGCGACGGCTACGTCGAGTTCGAGATGGCGAACACCAAGTTCTCGCTTTTCGAACGGTCGAAGCTTCCCGAGCTGATCGGCCGCGAGGGCGGCAACGCGCCGTGCGGCGAGATCGGGTTCCTGATCGAAGACGTCGACGCGGAAGCGGGGCGGTTGGGAGAACTCGGCGTCGAGATCCTCAGCGGACCGATCGACCGGCCGTGGCATGAGAGGACGCTCCACATTGCCGACCCCGACGGCAACGTCATCGAATTCGCGCAGAAGTTGCGATGATTGCCGGCCTCTCCCGCCGGTCGATCACGGGTCGGGTGGGGGCGGTGGTCAACCCTTAGTCTTTGCGGGACAGCGCCGCTCGGGGGCAGTCGATGATGGCCTGCAGGACGAGCGCCTCCTGGTCGACCGGGACGGGGTCGGTTGTGACTACGGCGTACTCGTCGTCGTCGAGTTCGAACACCTCCGGCGCGATTCTCACGCAGTAGGCATTGCCCTCACAGCGATCACGGTCCACCACCACGCGCATGACTCCTCCTTTGCTCAGCCTTCAGCTTCGCTCGGCCACTCCACGGCGCGGGAAAGCCTGCGTCGCGGGGTTGGCGGCAACGGGTCCGCGTTGGCCGGTGCCCAGCCCAACCGCAGCAGCATCTGAGGGTATCCGTCTGTGCCGAACACATTGGACCGGAGGGCGTCCCGGGTTTTCGGGATCTCCAGGGGTTCGGTGATCGGGCATGTCGCGAGCCCCTTCGCGGTCGCGGCCAGCAGGATCGCGCTGGCGGCCTCGCCGGCACGCAGCTGATCCAGACGGTCGTCGGCCTCGGTGCCCAGCACCACGATGACCGCCTTGTCGTCGGCGACCGCGGCGCCCGGCGGCTGCGCCAGGCCTGGCCCCGCGAAGATGCGCCCGGGTATCGGCGCATTGCAGTCGTGCTCCGGGACGTTGCGGGCCGGCACACCGGCGCGTGACCCGTATCGACCGCTCCACATGGTGACCTCGGCAAGATAGTCAGGGTTGGTCGCGTGCTCCCGGGCGGCCTGCTTGACGATCTTGTTCAGCTCGTCCATGGCGTCGACCCGGCGCAACATCACCCCCATCCGGGCGGCCAGAGCGCCCATCTGGGCGATGTCGTTCGCCGGAACCGGCCGCGCACTGTAGATTCGCCGATCGGTTCGGCGCCGCTCTATTGCCGCGGCGAGGGCGATGTCTTCGGGATCGGGGGCGCGTGGGCACACCTCGATCGCCGCGAGGTGACTGGGGTCGGCAGCATCGGATAAGCGATGAACCTCGGCGCGCCAACCCGTCGCCGCCAAAGCGATGACGCAATGGTTAAGCGTTGCACCGCAACTCAACATCAGATCCCGGCCATCCGGGTCGGTGTTGGGCAGCCGCATGCCCGGGTTCGAGTACAGGTGCAGGCTGTTGCGGCCCACCCGCCACAGCCACGGCTGTGTGTTGTTGATCGACGGTGCCCTGGTAGCCAGCGCGAGGACCGCGCGGAGTGTCTCGGCATCGGGAAGCAGGGTAATCATGGCCCACCTCCGACTTTCCTTCTGTCCCAGCGGTTCTCAGAGCCGGAGCGTCACCCACTCATTCGCGGCGGGCGGCTGCCAAGCTCCTTGCGTCACCGCTATTATTAATGAATAATATCCTTTAAATAGGGTATAGGGCAACCGGATTTTCGGCATCCTCGCCGACCAGGACGCGGTGGCCGATGTCGATGAGTTGGCCGCGCGGAATCGAAGTCGCGGTGGCGCGCCCGGTGGCGAGCAGTAAGGGGCGCAAGCCGCCGCCTACGCCCGTGGCAATGAAGGTATGCCCCTGCCAGGCAGACGATTTGGCTGCCTGCGGTACTTTCAGCAGTGAGTTGCCGCGCCGCGGCATACGCTTTGAGCAGGGAAGGGGTCACCCGGATGGATAAGATCTCGCTTACCGCCGCCGCACGCCAGCAACTCGCGGCGGCGCGCCGGTCCGACAGCGGCCGTGCAGCACACACGGTGTACGGCGGGCACCAGCACACCCTGCGGCAAACGCTGGTCGCGTTGACCGCCGGGACAACGCTCGCCGACCACGACAGCCCCGGCGAGGCCACGTTGCAGGTGTTGCAGGGCCACGTGGAGCTGACCGCTCCCGAAACGAGCTGGAACGGAGCTCCGGGCGACCACCTGGTGATTCCACCAAGCCGGCACGGTCTGCGCGCCATCGAAGATTCCGTCGTCCTGCTGACCGTCGCCAAGGACGTTCGGCACGGGCCGGCGTGAGCATCGGCGGCTCGCCGTAATAAATTGCAGCGTAGCGACTTTCCGCCTCGTCGGACCCGGCAGTAAGCTATCGCCCGGCCACCTCGATGATGCCGTGGGCGCCGCGTTCGGCGTCGACCATCGCGTGTGACACGAACGGGTATCGACCCGGCTGGCCGAAGGTCAACTCGACGAATCCGCCTTGGGCCGCGAACAATCCGAGCGTCTGCGCGCCGCCCGCGCCATTCCGGAGTCGGTAGTCGCCCTCGGACCACACCGTGTCGAACTGTCCCCCGACGACGTGGAACGAGGTGCCTCGGTTCGGTCCCGCGGCGAGCACCCAGATGCGAACCCGCTCGCCCACCCGGGCGGCCAGCGGCGCGTGGTCGTACTGGCGGGCGTAGCCGTTGAACACCACCAGGTCGGGCCGGTCCGCGGCGACCTTGTCCGCGTCGGCCTCACCGCCGGGCGCGCCCAGGTACATCTCGGACTGGACGATCAAGTACTCGCGGTCGACGCGCGGCAGGTCCGGCGGGTCGATGATCACCGCCCCGAACATGCCGTTGGCGATGTGCAGTGACATCGGCATCGTCGAGCAGTGGTACAGCCAGATACCCGCCCGCGTCGCGGTGAACCGGTACACCAGGCGCTGGCCGGGTTGGATGGTTCGCATCGGCTCGTCGGGGGCCAGCGCCCCGGCGTGGAAGTCGATCGAATGCCCGGTGGTGCCGTCGTTGACCAGGGTGACCTCGAAGACGTCGCCGACCTTGCCCCGCAACGTGGGCCCGGGTGCGGTACCGCCGAATGTCCAGAGCCGCTGGGTGATTCCGGGGGAGACCTCCCGCTCGATCTCGGTCACCGGCAGTGTCACACGGTGATCGGCCGTCGCCGGGGGCAGCGCGGCATCACGCGCGGCGAAACCCCGACCGGGGTCGGCGCCCAGGCTGCGCGCGATGTCCGCGGCGGAGACCGACGCGGAGTGCGTGGGGTCGTGATGGCCCGGGTGCATGGTGGGCATCGGTGCGCCGGTCACCCGGACCGAAAACGTCATGCCCATCTGCCTGTGTCCGGCGACCGCGCACCAGCCGTCGAGGCTGGAGCCGATGACGCCGGCGTCGAGGACCGACCTCTCACCCGGGGCCATGCGTCCCGTGCGGGTGCCGTTGGACAGCACCAGGTCGTGTTGGTCGGTGCCGCCGTTGACGACGGTGATCAGCAGCCGGTCTCCGGCCGGGACCTCGACCGCGTCGGGCACGAAGCGCATGCCCTCGATGCGGACCGACGCCGCGGTGGTGTGCCCCGTGGCGGCCACCGCCATCCGCGGTGCGGTGCCGATGCCGACCGACGCGGGGTCGGCGGCCACACCGGCCGCGGCCGCCAGCACGACGGCTGCGAGTCCGGCGGCCGCGGCGCCGAGCCGTCGCCCCGGCGCCGGCGGGTTCGGAGCCGATGCCGTGTCGCGATCGCGGTGTGCCCGCGACACCGCTCGAACCAGCAGCGGCAGGAAGGCCGCGTAGGACGCCAGCACCAGCATCGATGCGCCCACCCGCACCAGGCTGGGAGTCGGAAGGACACAGAGCAGCAACCCGGCGTTGGCGACGGTGAGCCGCCACGGCGCGCCCCGCTCGAGCTCGGCCCCGGCCGCCAGGGTGGCGGCACGCCCGCCCAGCACGACGGGGGCCAGGTAGGTCAGTGACCCGAGCAGCACCTGCACCAGGAAGCCGGCCAGCACCGGCGCGGTGAGGTGGCCGGCCGCCGCGGCCGCCGTCGGCCAGGTCGGCGCAATCGCCAGCGCGACGGCGACGAACGCCAGCGACCCGATCAGCCAGGCCACGCCGGCCAACACCGATACGGTCGCAAAGTCGCGCGGCCGCTTGCGGCGGATCTCGTCGAGGTGCGGCCACAGGACGAACCCGACGGCGCCGAGGTAGCCGAGGGCGCCCACGCCGGTGATCGGCGGCGACCCCGCCACCGCACCGGCGGCGGCCACGGCCAGGGCGGCCAGCAGCGCCGGTAAGCCCCGGCGGGCGGCCACCTCGACCCCGGCGGCCATCCGGGTGCGCAGCATGGTCGGCCACAGCGTGACCAGGGTGCCCACCACCGTGAGCCCCACCCAGCCGAAGACGTTCAGCGCCGCGTGCGCGACGATGAACCGCTCGTGGATGTCGCCGGGGAGCGCCGAATTCGCCATCGCCACCCCGAGTCCCGCGCCGACCGCCAGGCACGCCGTCGCGGCGACGTAGTAGCGCACGGTGACGCCGAAGCGGGCGGGTAATGCGGTGCGCAGCTGCCGCAGCAGCGTCGCCCCGTGTGCCAGGACGGCGACGCCGACCACAACGCCGCCCGTCAGCACGACCGGCCACCACCGGCCGAGCATGCCGGCGACCACCGTGACGGCACCGGCGTTGAAGGCCGCGATGCGCAACACCTCTGCCGTTCGTGCCGGATCCGGCGGCCGGCGCAGCAACGCATCGGCGAAGTGCCGACTCCAGATCAGGATCGCGTTGCCGGCCGCGCCCAGCCCCAGCAGATGGACCAGCAGCCAGCCGGACAGCGGGACGAACCGGTGCGCGACCGCCACGACGAAAAGTGCGGCGAGCCAGGCGAATACGACCGCTCCTGCGCGCAGATGCCATCCCGAGCGGTTCATGCCGGCACCCGACTGCCCGCCCGCGCCGCCGAATAGCCGGCGACGGCAACGAATCCGAGCACCGCCACGATGTTCAGCACACCACCCGCCTGCAGCGCCCAGTGGACGCCGCGCGCGTCACCGACCGCCAGCCGCAGCAGCAGCGACACGTGCAGGAGCGCCACCGGGCCGTACATCGCCGAGGTGTAGGGCAGCGGGCGACGCAACACGGCCGGCAGGATCACGGGCGCGTGCGCCATGATCATCGACAGCACGAACCCCAGCATCACGGCGTGCACCACCGCGTCGTAGCCGCCGCCGGAATCACCCGGGCGGACTCGGCCGACCAGCAACCAGGTCAGCGCCGGCACCAGCAGCCACACGTAACCGGCGAGCAGGGCTACGGCCATGTACCGGGTCAGGCCCGTCGCGCGCACGGTGCGGCGGGCCACATCGAACCGGGCCAGCCATACGACCGCCGCGAGCAGCGTCGCGCCCAGCAACGGGTACCCGGGCGTCGGCCACAACAACGCGGCGACGGTACCCGCGACCATCGCCACCGCGACGAGGGTGAGCTGCGCCTCGGCCGGGGTGCCGATCATCGCCACGCGGGCGAGCTCGAGGCGTTCCCCGACGATCGTGAGGATGAGGAAACCCGACAGCCAGGGCAGCAGGTCGGGGACCGGCACACCGCCCAGCCACAACAGCGCCGCGCCCGTCGCCAGCACCGCACCGCCGACCTGGACCAGGACCGCCACGTCGGCGGACCGTCGCCACAGCGCCACGTACACCGCAACCAGCGTCGCGCACCCGGCGAGCAGCAGCGCGCCGCCGACGTTCCGGGGTGCTGTGCTGACCAGCAGCACCGCCCCGGCGCCGAGGAACGCCGGGCCCAGGTAGGCCCACCACCGATGCGCGGCCACGGCTCGTTCCAGCGCGATCACCGTGCCGACGAATCCGAGCACCAGCAGGATGCCATGCACCTCGGCGAGCCGGGTCGTCTTGATCGGTGCGGGCAGGCCGAGCAGCACCAGCGCGGCGTCGAGCCCGGCCAAAAGCGCGAACCCGCCGGGCACCAGCAGCAGCGCCCGGGGTGGGATTCGGCGGTCAGTCATCATGTCGCACAACGGGATCGGGCAGGAACAGCCGGCAGGCACCGGGTTCCGCGAACGGAATGAGATCGAGCCCCGGTTCGCTGGGGGCGCCGAGCCGCTCCAGCATTCCCTCGACGATGCCGAGGTGGACCTGGCAGACGATGGTGGGGTAGCGGCGGGCCGCGTCGAGCAGGGGGCAGCGCCGCAGCGCGATGCCCCCGCGCGCATCCGTCGCGTCGTCGTCCGGCGCGAAGCCGAGGCGGGTCAGCGCCGCGAGCACGGACTGCCGCGGATCACCGCCGGCCGGGCCGCCCTCGTCGACGAGTTCGCGCCCCCACTCGATGCCGGCGGCCCGCGCGTCGCGCTCCGGCCGGGCGCTGGTGCGCGCCAGGTGACCGGCCAGCGCGGTCGCCAGACCCGCGTAGTCGCGGACCGCGACGGCGGGGTCGGCGCCCGACGCCCGATAGAGCGCGGCGGGACGTCCGCGTCCAAGGGCGGTCGCGGTGGAGCGTTCGACGAGCCCGAGCCCGACGACCGCGTCGAGATGCTCGCGGACCGTGTTGGGGTGCAGGTCGAGACCGGCGGCGGCGTCGGCGACCCGGACCGGGGAGTGTGCGCGCACGTACTCGAGCACCCGCAGCCGCTGCCCGGACAACGCCACCGGTGTCCCGAGTACCGGCGCCGGTTCGGGGCCCAACGCCGCCAGGTCTTTTTTCACGGAAATAACTGTAGTAAATTATCGGGTGAAACACATAGGGCAATGAGTCACATTCGCGCCAGCGGAGCCAGCCGGAAGGAACGCAACATGCCAGCCAACGATGTGATCGTCGCGTCGAGCGCCGCGGATGCCGAGGCCGTCGAAGCCATCAAGAGCCATCACGCGCAGCTCGCCGGGCGGCTTGCGGTGCTCACCGATGCGATGCTGTGGGCGGTCGAGCGCGGTGCGGACTTCGAGCCGGCCCGAGCCGCGGCCCTGGTCTTCCTGACCGACCAGCTGCGGCCGCACGCCGCCGCCGAGGAGGAGCGCCTGTACCCGGCCGCCACCCGCGCCGAGCGCGCCCGGCCCCTGGTCGAGTCGATGGTCGCGGTGCACCGCATCATCGGCTCACTCGTCGAGCGCATCCGCATCGAGCCGCCGCTGCGCGCCGCAGCGTGCGGCCACGCCCTGCGGGTCGTGTTCGACGCACACCTGACGGATGAGAACGAGCGAATCCTGCCGATCGTGGCCGCGGATGCCGAGGTCTCCCTCGCCGACGTGGTTCACGGCATGCACGAACTTCTCGGCGATCACCTGCCCGCCGACGGTGCCGAGCCGGCGCACACCTGCGGCTGCGGCGAACACGACACCGACGATCCCGTGCTCGACGTCCGCGAGGTGCCGCACTCGATCCGGCACGCCACCGTGTTCGGCGCGTTCGACGCGGTGCCGGCCGGCGGCGCCCTGGTCCTGGTGGCCCATCACGACCCGATTCCGCTGTTGCAGCAACTCAACGACCGCACCTCGGGCCGGCTGGAGATCAACTACGAGGAGCGCGGGCCGGAGGCGTGGCGCCTGCGGTTGACCAAGCTGTAGGCCGACAGTTCGATATCCCTTTGGTACCAACGTAATTCGTTGGCACTGGTGTCATGCACCCGCGTGTTGACATACCCATCCACCGGGGGTGTGGCCGGTCTCGATGAAGCGGGTCAGCTCCGCGGTGGTCTGTGGTGGCACGTCGGCGTCGGCATGCGGATAGACGACGGGCTCCTCTTTGGAGTTGTGCTGGTCGAGCAGATCCAACAGCCGGCGGCAGGTATCGCGCAGCCGCCCGCCGTCCCGTCCGTCCGCGAGCAGATCCTTGAGGGTGTCCATGGTGCGCCAGAGTTCGCCATGCTCGCGCATCATGACGAAGATAGGCATCGCCAGCCCGGCCTCGCGGATCGGCGGGAACAGGAAAACCTCTTCGATGTAGATGTGCCGCCGCAGTGCCTCCAGGGCTGCGGTCAGTGGTTCGGGCTGCAGGCTGCCGCAGTCGAGCTTTTCCAGGAAAGCCTCTATCCCACTGTCGATTTCGCGGTGCTCCCGCTCCAGGGCGGCAGACAGCGCCAGGCTGGGCATCGTGTGCTCCGTTCGTCAGTCCGCAGCGCGAGCAGGCTGCGTCTCGTCGAGCTGCGCATCGACACTGATCTTGGCGCCGGCGAACAATCGCGACACCGGACACAACGCGGCGGCCTGGTCCACCACGGCCGCGAACGCATCGGCGGTGAGCCCGGCCACCTGCGCCCGCACCTCCAGCCGCGAGGTTGTGATCGTGGGGATACCGTCGACCGCATCCAGGGTCACCGTGGCCTTGACGTCGAGTTGCTGTGGCGGCGTGTGGTTCTCGCCCAACTTCAAGGCCAACGCCATCGCGAAGCAGGACGAATGCGCGGCCGCCGCCAACTCCTCCGGACTGGTCTTGCCGGCCGGCTGTTCGGTCCGGGATGCCCAGGTCAGCGGTAGGCCATCCAGCGCGGTGCTGCTGCTCGCCGACAGCGTGCCCGTGCCCGACTCCAGCGGGCCCTCCCAAATCGTCTGCGTGGCCCGTTCGGCAATGCTCATGGTCGCTGACTCCTTACTGCAATCCACCCTGGACTAGTTTTTACAAATGGTACTTGTGTAAACTTTAGACCATCGCTGCGGGCGCTGACCAGAGCGAGGGGTGATGCCAACTGGGCGACGGCACGCGGACTTATGAACCGACGCAGCGTGATTGCGCGCATGGGCGACAACGTTTCAGCCGATCACTTGAAGGCCGACAATCGGAGTACTCTGCGAACGTGTATCCACAGGACGGCACCGCGGCGTCGCTGGCGCATGTCACGGCCGGCGACATCATGAGCTCGCCGGTGGTCACCGTGCCGGCCGACGCTTCGACGCAACGGGTGGCCGAAACCCTGACCCGGCACCGAATCAGCGCGGCACCCGTGGTCAACGAGGCCGGCGCGCTGTTGGGAATCGTCAGCGAGCATGACCTGTTGTCCAAGACCGGTGCGGTAGCGAGCGACCTGATGACGACGGCGGTGCTCAGCGTGACCGCCGACAGCGCCGCCGACGATATCCGGCACCTCCTGATCGACCGGCGCATTCGCCGGGTTCCGGTGGTGCAGGAGGGCCGCCTGGTCGGGATCGTGAGCCGCCATGACCTCGTGGCCGCGATGGCCACCGAGTGGGTCTGTCAGGTTTGTGGCGAGCCGGCGCGTGGCGAGCGCCCGCCCGGTATGTGTCCGAGGTGTCATGCGACCGGCGAGCAATTCGTGCTGCAGGAGCAACCACCGGGCACGTAAGTCGGTGTCGCACCGACAACCCCGCGGTGTCAGCAGCGAAGCAGGAGGACAATGACGGTCCAGCCGACTCCGATGAACCCGCACACCGGTTCCGATGTCTCCGAAGGATTTCCGGCCAATGAGTCCGCGGAGATGCTCCGTGACTACTACCGGCAGATGGCGCTGATCCGGGCATTCGAATTGCGGGCGGCGGAGATGTATCAGCGGGCCAAAATCGGCGGATACTGCCATCTCAATCTGGGCGAGGAAGCCACCGTGGTCGGGCTGATGGCGGCGTTGGAGCGACGCGACTACCTGTACACGACCTATCGCGATCACGGGTACGCCCTTGCCCGCGGTGTCGAGCCCGGCCGAGTCATGGCGGAGCTCTTCGGTAAGACCACCGGTGTGTCCGGCGGCCGCGGCGGCTCGATGCACCTGTTCGACATCAAGTTGCGCCTACTCGGGGGATACGGCATCGTCGGCGGCCAGATCCCGCCGGCCACCGGCGCGGCGCTCGCGCTCACCTACCGCGGAGATCCCGGTCCCGACGCGGAGGCCGTGATGTGCGTGCTCGGCGACGGCACGACCAACATCGGGGCATTTCACGAAGCGCTCAACCTGGCCGGGTTGTGGCGCCTGCCGATCGTGTACGTGATCGTCAACAACGGCTTGGGCATGGGAACCCCGGTGGAGAAGGCGGCGGCGGAACCCGACCTGTACAAGCGGGGCTGCTCCTACCGGATCCCCGGCGAACGGGTCGACGGCGACGACGTTCTGGCGGTGCGTGATGCGGCCAGGGCCGCCTTGACGCGCGCGCGGACCGCGCGTCAGCCCGGTCTGATCGAGGCGGTATGCCAGCGGCTTAGGGGCCACTCGGTGGTGGATCCGGCCAAATACCGCTCCCGCGAAGAGGCGGAGCGGCTGCGCAGGCTCGACGCCGTTCCGGCTTTTCGCCGCCGGCTGATCGAATCCGGCATCCTGGACGACCAGGCGGCTCGAGGCATCGACGAACAGGCCGAGGCGCAGGTCGATGCCGCCGTGGAGTTCGCCGACGCCAGCCCCGACCCGAGCCCGGGCGAGCTGTTCGACTTCGTCTATGCCACCCCGGTAGCCAATGCGCCACACCAACTTCCGGGTGATCCCGTCGTGCCCAGTCCGGCGGAACAGCCATGACCGTGATGACCTATCGGCAGGCGCTGCACGACACGCTGCGCGCCGAACTCCTGCGCGACGAGTCGGTTTTCCTGATCGGCGAGGAGATCGGCGTCTTCGAGGGCTCCTACAAGATCACCGCCGGGCTGCTGGCGGAATTCGGGCCCACCCGGGTGATCGACACACCGATCTGCGAGGGGGGATTCGTCGGTGCCGCGATCGGTGCGGCAATGCTCGGCATGCGACCGATCGTGGAGATTATGACGATCAACTTCAGCCTGTTGGCCGTCGACCAGATCGTCAATCACGCGGCCAAGATGCACGCGATGTTCGCGGGCCAGGTGTCGGTGCCGGTGGTGATCCGCACCCCGGGCGGCGGCGGACAGCAACTGGCCGCGACGCACTCACAGAACCTGGAGGTCTGGTACGCGCACGTGCCCGGGATGAAAGTTGTCACTCCCGCCACCCCGGCGGATGCCAAAGCACTGCTTACCGCGGCCGTTCGCGACGACGACCCGGTGCTGGTCCTGGAGAACCTGGCCCTGTACAACACCAAGGGCGACGTGCCCGACGGCGAACAGATCGGCCAGATCGGGCGGGCGTCGATTGCCAAGCCGGGAACCGACCTCACCGTCGTGGCCTACTCGCGGTCCACGGTGATCGCCTTGGACGTCGCCCGCCAGTTCGAGGCCAACGGCGTGTCCATCGAGGTGGTCGATCTGCGCAGCCTGCGGCCGCTGGACCGCGAGACGATCTGCGCCTCGGTACGCAAGACCAGCAGGGCTGTCATCCTCGAAGACGACTGGCTCAGCTACGGGGTCGGCGCCGAGATCGCGGCAACGATCGCCGAAGGTGCGTTCGACTATCTCGATGCCCCGATCCGGCGGGTCGCGAGCGCCGAAGTGCCTCTGCCCTATGCGAAGCCGCTCGAGCTGGCGGCCCTGCCCGACGCCGCCGACCTGACCAAGGTCATCGGCGAGGTTCTCGACGCCAGCCGGTTCGCCTACTGAGAGGGACCGTCATGCCAGACGTGCTGATGCCACGATTGTCGGACACCATGACCGAAGGTGTTGTCGGCCAATGGCTCAAGCACGAAGGTGACACGGTTCAGCGTGGTGACGTCCTCGCCGAAATCGAGACCGACAAGGCCACCATGGAGCTCGAGGCCTACGACAGCGGCGTGCTGACGCGAATCATCGCTGCCCCCGGCAGCACCGTAGCCATCGGTCAGCCCATCGCCGTCATCGACGACTGGGCAGCGGCCACTGTCACCGAACATGTTGGTGCGCAAGCGGTCTCCCCGGAGGTGTCGGCTCCCGCGCCAGCGCCGACGCCAACGCCAGCGCCAGCGCCGATCCCCACGCCGACGCCGGCGCCCACCGCACCGGTGCGCGCCACTCCGCTCGTACGCACCCTGGCGCGTGAGCACGGAATCGACCTTGCCGGCGTGACCGGCACGGGCCCCGGGGGACGCATCGTGCGCAAAGACATCGAAGCCGTCGTCAGCCGGCGCCCGCCCGCTGCCCGACCTGACGCTTCGACCCTGGCGGCGACCCCGACGGCGATTGGCGGCGACGGCGACGAGCTCGTGCCGCTGTCGTCGATACGCCGCATCGCGGCCCAGCGGCTGACGGAAAGTGCTGCGGCGCCGCACTTCTACCTCACCTCGGTGGTTGACGCCGGCGCGCTGCAGAAGTTGCGTGCCGAGCTCAACGCGGAGTTTTCCGATACCGGGCCGAAAATCAGCGTCACCGATCTTTTGATCCGCGCGTGTGCCATGACGCTACGTACCCACTCGGACGTCAATTCCTCGTGGGGCGGTGATCATCTCGTCCGTCATGGCCATGTGAACATCGGTTGCGCCGTCGCCACCGACAACGGACTACTGGTAGCCGTTGTTCGCGACGCAGACCGCAAGAACCTCACCGAACTTGCCGTCGAGGCGCATACCCTCATCGAACGAGCACGGGCCGGCAAGCTCACACCCGACGAATTGACCGGTAGCACATTCACGGTCAGCAACCTCGGGATGTACGGCATCGACCACTTCACCGCCGTCATCAACCCGCCCGAGGCCGCGATCCTCGCCGTCGGCGCCGTCCAGGAAGAGGCCGTCGTCCGCGCGGGGCAACTCACCGCCGCAACCACATTGAAGCTCACCCTGTCCATCGACCACCGCGTCCTCGACGGTGCCACGGCGGCAGTATTCCTACGCGACCTGGTGAGTCTGCTCGAACACCCGCTACGAATCCTGGTGTGAGGATCCCTTGCGCCGCTCAACCGCGAAGGCCAGGAACCCCCAGGCGCGTCGGACAATTGCTGGTGCGTGGTCACCGCCAGCCGGTTCCACACGTTTGATCGTCGCGATGGCCTTGAGGAAGTTCGTCGTCAAAACACTTGGCGAAGATGGAGGGGTTCGTCGTCACCCCGGCTTACATGCTGGTGGCCGACCAAGTCGGCCAGCCCGTCCGACCTGAGCCGCTCTCGGCTCAGGTCGTCCAGCCAGATCGAAACCCCAGCTTCGGTGAGCGAATCCAATGGACCACCCATGCGGACTCCCCTTTGTTGCCATTGTGGATCCGATCTTTATTGTTTACCCACCCGCCGGCGACAAGCCAGCGAAATCACGTCATCGGATTGATGCTGGGCACGGTCAACCGAAGCCCGGACGCCCTAGCCTCTTTCGCCGCGCGGATGTGGCTCGCGAAGCTGTCGCGGTCCAGCCGCCGCGACATCACATCGGCGACCAGCCTCGGGCGCCGGGCTGAGATCGGGTGGCAGGGCCGCATGGTGCCCGGGTTGAGGACCAATGGCCTTGCCGCCGGCTGCGATTTCGGAGAACACTTGAAGGTAGGTAGAGAGCGGAGGCCGACATGCCTGCGACAATGGTGCCGACTGAGATCATCCAGGATGCGGTGCGGTTGGCGTGTCGCGCCCCGTCGCTGTACAACGCCCAGCCGTGGCGGTGGGTCTTCGACGCCGGCCAACTACAACTGTTCCTCGATCCGAGCCGAGTAACGCTCTCGGACCACTCGGGGCGCGAAGCGCTGATCGGTTGCGGCGCTGCACTCGACCATGTTCGGGTGGCAATGGCCGCGGCCGGGTGGCGGTCTCGTATCGGCCGGTTCCCGAATCCTAACGACCCGAATCATCTGGCGTCGATTTGGTTCACCCCGATGGAGTCTGTCACCGAGGACCATCGCCGCCGCGCCGACGCGATCCTGCTGCGTCGCACCGACCGGCTGCCATTCATCGCGCCGATGCACTGGAAATCGTTGGAGCCCGTGCTGCGCAACGCCGTCGACACCGATGCAGTGCATCTGAACGTGATGCCCGATGACCTGCGTTCGTGTCTGGCGGAGGCATCCCAGATCGCCAAGTCGCTGCGATTCTATGATTCCGGATATCACACCGAACTAGGCTGGTGGACAGCACCATTCGAGGTCTCAGAGGGTATTCCGTACAGTTCGCTGGTCTCGGCGGCGGAGAGTGACCGGGTCGATATCGGGCGGGCATTCCCGCTGACCCACCAGCGCGAGAGGCGCACCGAAGTCCCAGAAGACAACTCGACCATTTTGCTGCTATCCACCGACGACGACAGTCGTGCTGCCGCGTTGGCATCCGGCGAAGCACTCTCCGCGATCTTGCTCGAATGCACGATGGCCGGCCTGGCCACCTGCACGGTGACTCACATCACCGAGGTCCGTATCACGCGTGACACGGTAGAGGCGTGCCTGGAACACGACACCATGCCCCAAGTCTTCATCCGGGTGGGCGTGGCACCCGCGATGGAAGAAATGCCGCCACCCACACCACGACGACCGCTCGACGACGTCCTGCGCATGCAATGCTGAACGGAGACCGCGTTCGCCCGAACGGTGATTTAGGGCTAAGGCTGTTGTGAAGTTTGGTTCGAGCGTCTTCGCCGGGCCGGGGCCCGCCCACGCGGTTGCGTCGGCTGCTCGACCATCCCCGGCGGGCCCGGGATCGGCCGGGTGATCGGATTACCGAGGGTCACGGTGATCGGCTCGCCGTGATGCGCCAGGGGAAGTGGATCACCCGCGCGCAGGGTATAGGTGGCGTTGGATGGCGTGATCTCAACGGTGAGGCGCCGCGCCCGCTTGGTGAAGGTGAAGGCAAGTCGGGTCAGGCTGTCCGGCAGGCGCGGGGCGAACCTGAGGGTACCGTCTTGGTCTCGCATGCCGGCCAGTCCGGCAATCAGGGCGATCCAGCTGCCGGCAAGCGCGGCCATGTGTAGCCCGTCGCGGGTGTTGTGTTCGAGATCATCGAGGTCCATCAGCGCGGCTTCGCCGAGGTAGTCGTAGGCCAGCGCGGTGTGGCCGACCTCGGCGGCGATAACGGCCTGGGTGCAGGCGGACAGCGAGGAGTCCCGGACCGTGAGCCGTTCGTAGTAGGCGAAGTTGCGGGCCTTCTGTTCGGGGGTGAAGGCGTTGGTACGCCGGTGCATGGCCAAGACCAGGTCGGCCTGCTTGACCACTTGTTTGCGATACAGATCAAAGTACGGGTGGTGCAGCAGCAGCGGATACCGGTCGGGTGGAGTGGTGGCGAAATCCCAGATTTGGTGGGTGGTGAAGCCGTCGGCCTGCGGGTGCACACCGAGCACCTCGTCGTAGGGGATGTACATGGCTTCGGCGGCCTTTCGCCATCGGGCGGTCTCCGCTTCGTCGACGCCGAGCGCGCGGGCGCGGTCCGGGTAGCGGGCGACGGCGTCGGCGGCGGCGCGCAGGTTCTGTTGCGCCATCAGGTTGGTGTAGACGTTGTTGTCGGCGACCGCGCTGTATTCGTCGGGGCCGGTGACGCCGTCGATGCGGAAGCGGCCGTCGATGTCATAGTGACCGAGGGACAGCCACAGTTGGGCGGTTTCGGTGAGTAGTTCGACGCCGATCTCGCCTTCGAACGCGTCATCACCAGTGGTGTCGCAGTAGCGGATGACGGCGTCGGCGATCGCCGCGTTGATATGGAACGCGTCGGTGCCCGCCGGCCAGTAGCTGGAACATTCTTCGCCGTGGATCGTGCGCCACGGGAACGCGGCACCGGCCAGCCCGAGCTGGGCGGCGCGTTCGATGGCCAGCGGCAGGATGGAGTGTCGCCACCGCAGCGCGTGCGCGGCGGCGTCGGGAAACACTTGGGTCAGCACCGGCAACACGTAGGCTTCGGTGTCCCAGAAGCTGTGTCCGAAATAGCCCGGTCCGGTGAGTCCCTTGGCGGGAATCGCCCGGCCCTCCGCACGAGCGGCGGCCTGCACGATGTGGAACAGCGCGAACCGCACCGCGTGCTGGATTTCGGGATCGCCGTCGACTTCGACGTCGGCGCATGCCCAGAACTCGTCGAGGAAGGCGCGCTGCGCTGTGCGCAGGCCATCCCAGCTGGTCTGTTTTGCACCGGCCAGCGCAGCATCGGCCTGGTCCCATACCGCGGGCCGCGAGCGACTCCCCGACCATCCGTAGGCGACGAACTTGTCCAGCCGTAGCCGCTCCCCGGGCCGCAGTTCTACGGTGATGGTCACCCGGCCCAGGTGCGGGAAACTTTCGGACTCCACCGAGGTGGTCGCAGGCCCGTCGACCACGTGATCCATCACCGCGGCGATGCACAGCTCGCTGCGCGCCGTGGAATGAACCAGCCCCACCCGGGTGCCCCGCGCCGCGTGCTCCTCGCTGATCAGCGGCGGGAGCTTGGGCAGTCCCGCCCTCGGATCACCCGGTGGCGGCGCGGGCAACACTTCGTTGGCGACCAACTCGGATTGGACCACCACCCGCACCGGGCGGTCGACGGCCTCGACCTGATAGCGGATCGCGGCGATCGAACGCTGCACCAGCGACACCAGCCGGGTCGAGGACACCCGCACCGCACGACCGGCTGGCGACACCCAGTCGGTGTACCGGTGCAGGACCCCGTCGCGGAAGTCCAGGTGCCACTCGTGCGCGTGCACCCGGCCGTAGGTGACATCGAAAGGTTCGTCATCGACAAGCAGCCGAATCAGCTTGCCGTTGGTAACATTGGCGACCACCTGTCCGGACTCCGGGTACCCGTAGCCGGGCTCAACGTACGGCAAGATCCGCCGTTCGTGAACCCCGTTGAGGTAGCTGCCGGGTAGTCCGTGTGGCTCGCCCTCGTCGAGGTTGCCGCGCCAGCCGATGTGCCCATTCGACAGCGCGAACAGCGATTCGGTCTGTGCCAGTACTTCTACGTTGAGCCCCGTCAAACGCAGGCACCAGGGCTCGCAACTGAACGCGGGGTGGGTGATCATCGGTGATTAGTCCAATCCGCTAGGTCGGTAGCCGCTCAACCGCGAAGGCGCTTCGCAATCACTTCGCGCGGCAGTTGCCGCGGGCTCGGATAGGCGACGATCACCCGTTCCCCGTCCGGGTCACAACCCTCGACGAAGTTCACCCCGCCCTGGGTATACGAATAGGCGGCAACATCGCAAGCCTTCAGACGTTGCGTGATCCGCTCCAGATCGGACTCGCTGTCGGTGGCCCACATCAGATACTGGACGCCGATCGTGCCCGGGTCGCGATGCCGGAATCCACGGTCTGCATGCACATAGAGCTGAAAGCCGTTGGGTGCCAACAGCAGAGCCATGTCAGCCTCACGGATGAGCACACGGCAGGAGAACACGTCGCAGTAAAACTTCAGCGACCGCTCCAAGTTCGACACCCGGAGCACGCATGAGGCAACCTCCGCGGCAATCCCGCTCTCCGGTTCGCGGTTTTCGGTGTCCATTTCGCCGGTTATTTGGCGAGTTCTTCGAGGGCCAGCGTGGCATGCGCGTAGGCGCCGCCGGCGCGCATCTCGGCCGCGACCCAGATGGCCTCCATGATCTCTTGGTCGCTGTTACCCTTCCGGCGCGCGAGCCGGGTGTGGCCGCGGATGCAGTAGGGACATTGGGTGGTGTGAGCGACCGCGACTGCGATGAGTTGTTTGGTTTTCTCCGGCAGCGCACCATCGGCGAACACCGCACGGCTGAACGCCTCAAACGCGTCGTGGGTGTGCGGGACGAGTTCCTTGCGGAGTTTGTGGATCTCGGGGGTGGTGGGGTGGTACATATCCTCGGCCATAGCTACTCCTTCCTGTGCGGGGTCCGTCGTCAGGGTGTTGTGGCGGCGGGGCTGTCGGCGAGCAATTGCCTCAGGACGTATTGCATGATGCCGCCGTGGCGGTAGTAGTCGGCCTCGCCGGGCGTGTCGATGCGCACGACCGCGTCGAACTCGACGCCGCCGGCTTTGACGCGCACGGTGTCCGGGATGCTGTCGTTGAGTGCGTCGACGCCGGTGATGTCGACGGTCTCCTCGCCGGTCAATCCCAGTGAGTCCGCGCTTTGCCCCTCGGGGAACTGCAGCGGCAGCACGCCCATCCCGATGAGGTTGGAGCGGTGGATCCGTTCGTAGGACTCGGCGATCACCGCGTGCACACCGAGCAGGGCGGTGCCCTTCGCCGCCCAGTCGCGCGACGACCCGGAGCCGTATTCCTTGCCGGCGAGGATGACCAGGGGCGTACCGGCTTTGGCGTAGTTCACCGATGCGTCGTAGATGGTCGCCACCGGGCCGTCGGGCTGGGTGAAGTCGCGCGTCCATCCGCCTTCGGTGCCCGGGGCGAGCTGGTTGCGCAGCCGGATGTTGGCGAACGTGCCGCGGATCATCACCTCGTGGTTGCCGCGCCGTGAGCCATAGGAGTTGAAATCCTTGCGCTCGATCCCGTGCTCGGACAAGTACTTTCCCGCGGGTGAGTCGGCCTTGATGGATCCGGCCGGGCTGATGTGATCGGTGGTGACCGAGTCGCCGAGCTTGGCCAGCACTCGTGCACCGGTGATGTCGGCGACCGGTTGCGGATCGCGGCCCATACCGTCGAAGTAGGGCGGCTTGCGCACATAGCTGGAGTTTGGATCCCATTGGAAGGTGTCGGTGTCTGGAACCGGCAGCGAGCGCCAGCGCTCGTCGCCGGCATACACGTCGGCGTAGTCCTTACTGAACATTTCGGAACGCACGGAGCCGGCGATCACCTCGGTGATCTCGTCGGTGGTGGGCCAGATGTCGCGCAGGTAGACCGGCTGTCCGTCGCTCCCGGTGCCCAGCGGATCGCGCAGCAAGTTGGTGTGCAGAGTGCCCGCCAATGCGTAGGCGACGACCAACAGTGGTGACGCCAGGAAATTCATCTTGCACTCCGGGTGGATGCGGCCCTCGAAATTGCGATTGCCCGACAGCATCGAGCAGACGGTCAAGTCGTTTTCGGTCACCGCCTGGCTGACCTCGGGAATCAGTGGTCCGGAGTTGCCGATGCAGGTGGTGCATCCATAGCCCACGAGGTTGAAACCGAGTTTGTCCAGATACGGTGTCAGTCCGGCCTTTTCGTAGTAATCGGTGACGACCCGGGAGCCGGGTGCCAGCGAGGTCTTGACCCAGGGCTTGCGGTTCAGCCCCTTTTCCACCGCCTTTTTCGCCAGCAGTGCCGCGCCCAGCATCACCGACGGATTGGAGGTATTGGTGCAGGAGGTGATCGCGGCGATCACCACGTCCCCGTTGTCGACGCTGACCCGGTCTCCCTGCAGGCTGATCTCGACCGGGTTGCGCGGCCAGTTGGTCCCGTCGCCGTTGGTCTGCGGCGCGTGCGGGCGGTCGCCGGGGTGGTCGCTGCTGACCGCGATGGGATCGCTCGCGGGGAACGACTCGGCGGACGCCTCATCCAGACCCAATTCCACGGCCTCGGTATATGTCTGACCTGAGAGCAACGCGGCGATCGCCTGGGGAGCGACGTGCAACGGGATGCGGTCCTGTGGTCGTTTGGGTCCGGCGATCGACGGCTCGACCGTGCTCAGGTCGAGTTCGATCGTCTGCGAGAACGTCGGCTCGTGGTCGGGGTCGTGCCACAGGCCCTGCTCCTTCGCGTAGGCCTCCACCAGCCGGATCTGGTGTCCGGGGCGACCGGTCAATCGCAGGTAGTCCAGGGTCACGTCGTCGATCGGGAAAATCGCGCAGGTGGCCCCGTACTCGGGGCTCATGTTGCCGATGGTGGCCCGGTTGGCCAGCGGCACGTTGGCCACGCCGGGTCCGTAGAAGTCGACGAACTTGCCGACCACACCGGTACGGCGCAGTAGTTCGGCCACCGTTAGCACCAGGTCGGTGGCCGTGGTGCCGGGCGGCAGCTCACCGGTCAGCTTCAGGCCCAGCACCTGCGGGATCAGCATGCTCATCGGCTGGCCGAGCATGGCCGCCTCGGCTTCGATGCCGCCCACGCCCCAGCCCAGCACACCCAGCCCGTTGACCATCGGGGTATGCGAGTCGGTGCCCACCAACGTGTCCGGGTAGGCCAGCGTTCCTTCCGCGCTGTCGCGGGTGAACACCACTCGGGACAGGTATTCCAGGTTGACCTGGTGGCAGATCCCGGTATCCGGTGGCACCACGCTGAAATCCGTGAACGCCTGCTGCGCCCAACGCAGCAATTGGTAGCGCTCGGCGTTGCGCTCGAACTCCAGCTCGGCGTTGATGCGGAACGCATCCGGGCGGCCGAAGACGTCGGCGATCACCGAGTGGTCGATCACCAGCTCGGTCGGGCACAGCGGGTTGATGCGTTTGGTGTCACCGCCGAGTTCGGTGATGGCATCGCGCATCGCGACCAGATCCACCACACACGGCACCCCGGTGAAGTCCTGCATCAGCACCCGCGCCGGGGTATAGGCCACCTCCCGGCCATGCTCGGCCGCCGGATCCCAGGCCGCCAGTGCGGTGATCTGTTCGGCGGTGACCAGCCGACCGTCCTCGTTGCGTAACAGGTTTTCCAGCAACACCTTCAAGCTGTAGGGCAACCGGTCTGCACCGTCGATCCGTGCCAGGCGGCGGATGACGTACTTCTCGTCGCCGACGCTGAGCTGATCCAGGGTTCCAAAGCTGTCCGATGTCATCACATTCACCTCGAAGCGGTTGTAAAGCATAGTCAGACAAGTGGATTGACGATCACACACTCCACGCGGAACCTTCGATGCCGGTGTCGAGCACGCATCGTGGCATTCCCGCTCAACTCTTCAGTTGCAACACGTCGGCAAGCGGTCGTCGCGGGGTGGGCGGTGGCACCGCCTCCAGCGCGGGTGCGTTGCCGACCCGGATCAGGACCTGGGGTAGATCGGTGTGATCCGTGAGCGCCGCGAGGAGTTCGCGGCTGACCGACAACTCCGTCAAGTGTGTCACCGGGCAGGTAGACAGGCCCGCCATCGTGCATTCCAGCAGGACGGTCGACAGGGCCTCGCCGCACCGTAAAGCGTCGCCGCGGCTGTCGTCTTCGGTGGACAGCATCAGGACCTTCGAGTAATCGGGTCCGACCCCGGTGCGCCTTTGCGTGTTGCGGACAGGGGGAAATGCTCGATTGACGCCTACCCGGCCAGACTCGTCGGCCGAAACCAGCGAACTGTACGGAATTCCCTCCGACACCTCGAAAGACCCTGTCCACCAATCGAGTTCGGAATGATACGCGGAGTCGTACCGGCGCAGCGATTCGGTGAGCTCGGCCGCTTCGGCAAGGCGGGAACGAATCTCGTCGTGCAATACGTCCAGGCGCACCGTGTCCGCGCCAACCCTGCTGCGTAGCAGCGGCTCGAACGCTTCCCAGTCGGTCGGGTCGAGGAACGGAAGCCGATCGGTGCGACGTTTCAGAATCGCGTCGGCGCGGCGACGGTGGTCGTCGGTCACCCGGTCGATAGGCGTGAACTCCGTCGTGGCCAGGTGCTCGGGGGTTTCCGG
The DNA here is from genome assembly GCF_035616495.1 of Mycobacterium sp. 663a-19. Lineage (NCBI taxonomy): Bacteria > Bacillati > Actinomycetota > Actinomycetes > Mycobacteriales > Mycobacteriaceae > Mycobacterium > Mycobacterium sp. 663a-19. The sequence continues at coordinate 395,697 of NZ_JAPJAV010000001.1, forward strand.
GTCGGGGAATCGGTCGACATCGGCCCTCCACCCCGCGGCCTCCATCGCCACTCGCAGGTGATCGAGTGCCGCGCCACAGCTGATATGGGCTTCCCGCATCGATCGATCCGCGCGCAGCACACGGCTCGAATCGAGAAACAGGTCTAACCGGCCGGCCTCGGCCACCCACCGCCACGGTTGAGTGTTGTGCAGCGATGGGGCTCGGCACGCCAATCGGACCGCATTCTCGATGACCGTGGTTTCCACACTGGTATCCAACACCGCCCGCCTCCGGTCTTCTCTTCCGCCCCGGGCCTCTTGCGAGCCGATGTGGTCACGCCCTCGTCGGCTACGATTCGGCTCTGGCGTCCGGTGCTATTATTAATGAATAATATCCTCTAAATAGAGGCAGGGCAACCGGACGAGAGGACGCCTGGGGTGGACGACCAAGCCGAGCACCAGAGCGGACGACCGCGCCGCACGGGCCGCAACCGGCAGCGCCAACGAGTCCTCGACCTGGTGCGCGCGCACGACGAGCCGGTCGATGCAGCCGAGCTCGCTACGCGGCTGGGGCTGCACACGACCACGGTGCGGTTTCACCTTGACGCGTTGTGCAGCGAAGGGGTCGTCGAGCGCACCCGGATCTCACGGGCCGGCATCGGCCGTCCGCGCACCGGCTACCTCGCCGTGCGCGAGCGGCTGAACTATCGGGTCCTGGCCGAGATTCTGGCGCTGGAACTCGGCGACACCAACGCCAAGCGACGCCGCCGCGCCGAGGCCGCCGGCCGACGGTGGGCCGAGCGGATCACCGCCGAGGCGGGAGGCGACGGTGCTGAGGGGCAACGTTTTCCGAACGCTGCGGGAGCGGGGGAGACCCTTGAGGAGCAAGTAGCGACGGTCGCGACGGTGTTCGCCCGGATGGGTTTCGGTCCCGCGCTGGCCCCCGACGCGATGTCGAGGACCGCCAACCAGCGGACCATTCGCTTGCACAGCTGCCCGGTCCGGGAACTGGCTCGGGCCCACCCAGAGGTAGGGTGCGCCCTGCACCAGGGGCTGCTGCAAGGGCTCCTCGCCAATTCGGCAGTGACCGAGGGTGATTCGCGGCCGGTGATGCGGGCAGAGCTGGAGCCCTTCGTCGAGCCCGAACTATGCCTTGTCAGGGTGAAGGCGCATAACTGAGCTGGATACGCCGCACGGCACGCCCGTGGCTCATCGCCGGCGGAAGACCTTGCGCCCCAGCCAGACTGCCGGGTCGTACCTGCGGCCGGCAACGCGTTCCTTCAGCGGGATGATGGCGTTGTCGGTGATCTTGATGTGTTCCGGGCAGACCTCGGTGCAGCACTTGGTGATGTTGCACAGGCCCAGGCCCGCCTGGTCCTGGGCGAGGTCTCGCCGATCCGCGGTGTCGAGTGGATGCATCTCCAGTTCGGCAACGCGGATGAAGATGCGTGGTCCGGCGTAGGCCTTCTTGTTGTCTTCGTGGTCGCGGATCACGTGGCAGACGTCTTGGCACAGGAAGCATTCGATGCACTTGCGGAACTCCTGCGAGCGCTCGACGTCGACTTGCGCCATCCGGTATTCCCCCGGCTGTAGCCCTTTCGGCGGTGTGAAGGACGGAATCTCGCGCGCCTTCTCGTAATTGAACGAGACATCGGTGACCAGATCGCGGATCACCGGGAATGTTCGCATCGGGGTGACGCTGACGGCCTCGTCCTCGGCGAAGGTCGACATCCGGGTCATGCACATCAGCAACGGGTAGCCGTTGATCTCCGCCGAGCAGGATCCGCATTTGCCCGCCTTGCAGTTCCATCGCACCGCGAGATCCGGGACTTGGGTGGCCTGCAACCGGTGGATGACGTCGAGCACCACCTCGCCCTCGTTGACCTCAACCGTGAAGTCCTGCAGCGCGCCGCCGTCACGGTCGCCACGCCACACCCGCATGCTCGCGGTGTACGTCATTTGGCGTCTCCGTTCTGGCCTGCTAGCCAATGCATCTCAGATTGCCCACGGCATCGCTGGCCAGCGGAGCACATCAAGATCTGTCATGGACGGTACGCCCGATATGCTGCTCGTTACGCATCCGTTCGACCATGTGTGGGTAGTGCAGTTCGAAGGCGGGCCGCTCGGAGCGGATGCGGGGCAGTTCGGTGAAATTGTGCCGCGGCGGCGGGCAACTGGTTGCCCACTCCAGCGAGTTGCCGAATCCCCATGGGTCATCGACGGTGACCGGTTCGCCGTAGCGCCAACTCTTGAACACATTCCAGATGAACGGCAGCATCGACACGCCCAGAATTATCGCCCCGACGGTGGAGACAATGTTTAGCAGCTGAAAGCCGTCGGTGGGCAGGTAGTCGGCATACCGGCGAGGCATACCCCTATTGCCCAGCCAGTGCTGCACCAAAAAGGTTGTGTGAAAACCGATCAGGGTCAGCCAGAAGTGCAGCTTGCCCAGCCGCTCGTCCAGCAGCCGGCCGGTCATCTTCGGGAACCAGAAGTACACCCCGGCAAAGGTGGAGAACACGATGGTGCCGAACAGTACGTAGTGGAAGTGCGCGACCACGAAATAGGTGTCGGTGACGTGGAAGTTCAGCGGCGGGCTGGCCAGCAGCACACCGGAGAGGCCACCCATCAAGAAGGTGACCGCGAAGCCGACCGAAAACAGCATGGGCGTCTCAAAGGTCAACTGACCCTTCCACATCGTGCCGATCCAATTGAAAAACTTGATCCCGGTCGGGATCGCGATCAGATAGCTCATGAACGAAAAGAACGGCAGCAGAACCGCTCCGGTGGCGAACATGTGGTGCGCCCACACGGCCGTCGACAGGCCGGCGATGGTCATGGTGGCGTAGACCATCGTGGTGTAGCCGAAGACCGGTTTGCGGGAAAACACCGGGATGACTTCGGTGATGATGCCGAAGAACGGCAAAGCGACGATGTAAACCTCGGGGTGGCCGAAGAACCAGAACAGGTGCTGCCACAGGATCGCCCCGCCGTTGGCCGGGTCGTAGATGTGGGCGCCCAGGTGCCGGTCGGCGGCCAGCCCGAACAACGCCGCGGTCAGCAGCGGAAAGACCATCAGCACCATGATGCTGGTAATCAAGACGTTCCAGGTGAAGATCGGCATCCGGAACATCGTCATTCCCGGCGCGCGCATGCAGACCACCGTGGTGATCATGTTGACCCCGCCGAGGATGGTGCCCAGACCTCCGACGATCAAACCCACTATCCACAGGTCAGCGCCCGCGCCCGGGCTGTGCGCAGCCTCAGACAGCGGCGCGTAGGCGGTCCATCCGAAATCGGCGGCCCCGCCCGGGGTGATGAACCCGGCGATGGCGATCAGCGCGCCGAATACGAACAACCAAAACGACAGGGCGTTGAGCCGGGGGAACGCGACGTCGGGCGCCCCGATCTGCAGCGGCAACACCAGATTTGCGAACCCAAACACGATCGGTGTGGCGTAGAACAGCAGCATGATCGTGCCGTGCATGGTGAACAGCTGGTTGTACTGCTCGTTCGATAGAAATTGCAAGCCGGGGGCGGCGAGTTCGGCGCGCATCAGCAACGCCAGCAACCCGCCGATGAAGAAGAACGTGAAGCAGGCGACCATGTACATGACGCCGATCAGCTTGTGGTCGGTCGTCGTTATCAGCTTGTAGATCAGGTTGCCCTTGGGCGCCAGCCGGGCGGGAAAGGGGCGGTGCGCCACCAATTCTCGCTGGGCCATTCCCGTCGCCATCGAGCCTCCTACTGCGGGTGCTTTAGATCGGCCGCCTTCCACCTCCGCACCGCGGAATCAACCTTCTGCGGTGTCTCCGGGAGGTGTGATGCAGCACGATGTTGGCCATCAGACGGCGTAGCGCGCGGTGGGTGTGACGGGCAGGATTTCACGCTTTTGCTGAACGGTCAGATAGCGCAGTCCGCTCGGACCGGCGGTGAACTGCAGCTGTGATCGTCGTGGTAGCCACGCGAAGGAGCCGGGTGCAAGTTCGATGGCGCCCTGCTCGGTGATCAGCCGGCCGCTGCCGGACAGCACGTGGATCAAGACGTCGACGTCCGCGCCGGTGTGCGTATCGATTCCGCCGTCGGGTGCCAGCACGACCACATTCGAGTCCAGGTTCCACTCCACTCCGGGTACGCCCGAATCCACGTTGGTTTCCGTCGGAATACGGGGCAGCGGGGCGGCGGTGAGTTTGTCGAGCTGGTTGTCGGCCATGGGGTTGCGCACCTCCCCGGGGTTTGTGGAGTTTTTACAATAGCAATTGTGTAAACTCTAGCTCATCGGTGCGCTTTTGGGAAGACTGTCCCTATGCCCCATGGGTAGCCGTCGTTCGGCGGGCATCAGATGGTTTGGTGGCGCCCGAAGAATTCGTGGTCTTCGTTGTAGCCGCCGTGACCGCTACCCAGCTCGGAGTAGTGCGCGACGAACTCAATCCCCTTGAGCCACTTAACATGCCGGAAGCCGTGCTGCAATTCGTTGCGCAGCCGCAGCGGCGCCCCGTGGCCGTAGTTCAGCGGTTCGCCGTTCATGTCGTAGGCCAGCATGGTCAGATGGTGGCTCATCTGCTCGATCGGGTGCGCCACGTAATAGATTCCGCCGTCGGAGCCGGGAGCTAGCGAGTAGAACACCGCCCACTTGGCCTCGGGCAGCGGTTTGACGATGTCCATGATCGTCTGCATCGACACACCACCCCACTTGGCGACACCCGACCAGCCCTGGATGCAGAAATGCTGGGTGATCTGTTCGTGGTACGGCAGGTCGTGCAGGTCGGTCAGCGAGAACTCGGTCGGGTGCTCGACCAGACCGTAGACCCGTAGCCGCCAATCCACGAAGTCGTTCTTCTCCAGCTCCTTGTACTCGACGGTCTCCGGGTAGGTGCCGTTGAGCCAGAAGTAGGGCGAGATGTCCTTTTCGGTGAACGCGCCCGGCTTCGGGTTGGCGTACTCGAACAGCCGCTGCAGCGGCCCGATGAGCGCATACCCGACCCGTTGCACCACGCGGGGATGGCGAAAGGTGAACGGGGTGGCGGCTACCCAACCGACGGCCACCACCACCATGGCCGCGGCGAAGACCGCGAAACCGACCCAGCTGTTGTTGTCGCGGGCGGCGAACATGTGGTTGAGGTTGCGCGCCGCCTTGGTGGTGAAGACCATCGTGACGTGGACGACGATGAAGAACAGGAAATACACCATCACCAGGAAATGCAGCGAGCGTGCGGCCTGGATGTTGAACCGCTTACTGATCACAGTGAGACGCATCGACAGCGCGGGTGACATGCCAAGCCCGCTGATGACGGCCAGCGGTGCGGCGATGAAGACGGTGGTGAAGTAGGACAGCAGCTGCAGGGAGTTGTAGGCCACCCAGGTGTGGTCGGTCGGCCAGTTCAGGGACAGGTATTGGATTGCCACGGATGCCGCGTTGGGGAAGACCTCCCAACTGGTCGGCACGATGTGGCGCCACTGGCCGGTGGTGAACAGCAGCGCGTAGAAGACCGCGCCGTTGAGGAGCCACAAGACGTCGACTCCGAGGTGCCACCACCGAGCCAGCCCAATAGAATGCCGAATCCCCGGCAATCCCAACTGACGGGGCAGCCCAACCGAATCGTCTTTGGCCGTATAGAACGGATCGTCTGGCACTGGTTTAGCCACGCGCAGCCACTCGTCCTTGCCCGGGGTGGCGTTGCGGCTGAAATAAAGCCGCGGATGGTCGACGAGGATTTGAAGCCCCGAGCGGATGATGAACGTCATCAGGAACAGGTTGAAAAAGTGTGTCCAGTTCACCCAGGCGGGGACGCCAGGGCTGGCCCCGGAAGGCACATGGGTGCCGGGATATTGCTGAATGAACGCGTGTACGGCCGGCATGTTATACAGGGTTTTGCCGATTGCCACTCCCGCGACCAGCAGCGCGAACCCAATCGGAATCAACCACAGCAGGTTGAACCACTTGTCGCGGCCGACGCGCAGTCGCGGCGCGATCGCACGCGTGTCTTCCATCCCGCCGGCCCAGGTCTCGGGGTTGACGATGTTCTCGGCGAGGTTCAGCTCCGTGCGATACCCCGCGGCCTGGTGCCCGTTGCGGGCATCGTCGTTTGGCTCGGGCTTTTCGTCGTCATGCGCAGCAGTGGCCACGGCGTTGCCGCGGTTTTCGTCCTGGGACTGCTGAACGTCGGGTTCGCTGTCAGGCATCCGGCTCACGCTTTTCCAGTTTGTACAAACCTCCTTGTGTAAACTTTACGCCATGGCGTATGTGATCGGGAAGCCATGCGTTGACGTAATGGACCGGGCCTGCGTGGAGGAGTGCCCGGTGGACTGCATCTACGAGGGCGGCCGGGCGCTCTACATCCATCCCGACGAATGCGTGGACTGCGGGGCGTGCGAACCGGTCTGCCCCGTCGAGGCGATCTACTACGAGGACGACTTGCCCGAAGAGTTGCATCCCTATCTAGCGGACAATGCAGCGTTCTTCTTCGAAACCCTGCCCGGTCGCGACGAGCCCCTGGGGTCACCGGGCGGCGCGACCAAGATGGGCGCGCTCGGCGTCGACACACCGCTGGTGGCCGGCCTGCCCAAGCAGGATTCTCACGGAGCGTGAGCGCTATCGGCAGGCCATCCGACGAACCGTCCGGTCGCCGTCGCGATGTGCTGCGGGTACTCGTGGCGGCCCGCAGCCCGATGAGCATCACCGCGATCGCCGAGGTGCTGGGCGTGCATCCCAACACCGTGCGCTTCCACCTGGACACGTTGGTCAACCACGGCCGCGTCGAGCATGTCGAGCCGCACCGCAAACGGCCGGGGCGCCCGCCGTTGCTGTTCCGGGCGATCCGCCAGATGGATGCCGGCGGACCCCGCCGTTATCGGCTGCTCGCCGAGATTCTCGCGATGACTGTCGCCGCCGGCCGGGATCCGGGTGCCACGTCGCTCGCCGCGGGCCGTGCGTGGGGACGGCGGCTGGAATCGCCGGTGCCGCAAGGAATGGCGATGGGTGCCGCGGAATCGGTCGACCACCTCGTCGGGGTCCTCGACGAACTTGGGTTCGCCCCGGAGCGCCGCGAATCCGGCGGGGAGCAACGGGTCGGTCTGCGGCACTGCCCTTTTCTCGAAATCGCCGAGGCCAGAACCGATGTCGTCTGCCCGATCCACCTGGGGCTCATGCAGGGAGCCCTGGAAAGTTGGCAGGCATCGCTCGCCGTGGACCGACTCGACGCATTCGCCGAACCGGATCTGTGTCTGGCCCACCTCAGGCCGGAACGAGCCACCACATGAACACCGGGCCGTACCAACGTGCTTTCACACGCGCACGGCCGTCATATTGATGTCAAGCGTGCCCTGGCATGGGCCGCTCAGGATCTCGGTGTGCATGGTGCCGGAAAGCGACCCGTCTGGCTGAGGTGTGTAGCGGGTTTCGCCTCGGGCCGGACTCCATTGGATCGTGGTATCGGGCATCATGCAGTCCCATTGGAAATCGCTGACTTGTGTCCAGGACGACCCATCCCAGGTGAATTGAACCGGTTGCGGAACCGTCGGGTTCCTCGGCGGAGGGCCGCTAATGATCGTGGCGATGCACTTTCCGCTCGTACAGCTCGACCGGAACCCATAGGTATCGGTGTACTGGCTCTCAGGCTGACTCGCAGCCACGCTAGTCCCATCCTTTGGACCAACGATGAACGTGATCGCGTACTCGCCGTTCCAGGACGGAGGGTCGGCGGAGGCAATTGCGGGAAGCGACAGTGCGACAGCGAGCGACGCGGCGCACACACCCATGAGACTGCTCAGACCGTCTGGGGCCATTGGTTTCTCCTATAGGTCCATTACCCCATCTACATACTGTTATGTCATTGCGATTGCCGACAAGCTTTTCGGCCGGAAAGGCTTGAATAGCCAGAGGCAGCGTTGGACGCCGGGCATGGCCGAGATTCCATTTCTTTCGCTATCGAGGCCAGCCGCGTCCAGGGACTTGGTGTAACAGGACCTGCGGATATCCGCGCTGATCGGGCGTGTCGTAGCCCGATCGATGACCAATCCCCACCCTATCGACGTCGAGAGGTGGCCGAGCTTGCCCAGACAGGCGGCCTGGGATCCAAAGGCAGGCTGCCAACCAACACCCGACGGCGGCTGCCTTGCTCGCGGTCACGCGTTCGGTGCGACCGGACTGGCCCAGGTCGCCGAGGTGGTGGGTCAGCTTCGCGGAGAAGCGGATTCGCGGCAAGTTGCCGATCCTCGCGTCGGCTGGCGCAGGCGATGGGCGGCGGCGGGTCCTGCGTGATGGCCGTGCCGGGTCGGTGATTCGGCGCTCACACGGTGTTGGGGTAAGACGGGCCGAGGAAGCGTTCGACGATGGCGCGTTCGTCGGCGGGGTCCTTCAGCGGCCAGCACCACAGCGCCAGAAACGCCCGGATAAGCCATTGGGCGGCAAGTGGGTTCGCGTTGTCCGGGCCGAGCATTTCATACGCGAGTGCGCTGACAACGGGCGAGTTCGTGAGCCACTCGCTGCGCGGCACCGCTGGTGCCGTCTGCATGAGCTGAGCCAATGGATCAGTGCGCATGCGTTGCAGAGCCAGGATGGTGGCCGTCACCACCCGTTCGCGGCCGGTCAGGTCTTTGATGGCCTCGCGCACCGTATCGACGATCCGGGATGCCTGGAGGCCAACCACCGCGTCCCGGATGGCCGCCTTTCCGCCGGCGTGCCGGTAGATCGTCGCCGGTGAGCAGTGGACCGTTTCGGCCAGGCTCTCGATGGTGAATTCGTCGTAGCCGACGTGCGAGATGAGATCGGCGGCCGCCGCATAAATCCGTTCGGCGGCTGCGCTGCGGCGATCCCGGCCCACCAGCCAGTCGGTTTGTGCCATGCAACCCCTCCGGGTACAGCCAACAGACGCTTCCCTCAAGGTGAGAATTATCAGCAACTATTCTCAGGCTAACGCGCTGGTCCTGAAAGCAAGAGGTTTCGGGTGCGCTGACGGCGCGACGTGGGGCTTATCAACCTTTTCTCGCCCTATTGACCGCGCCGATGGTCACATTCAGCCTGGGTCTATGGCGGTCTTGAGCGATCCGGTCGATTTCTTCGGTGCCGAGGCATTACAGGATCCGTATCCGATGTATGACCGGATGCGCGCCATGGCTCCGGTGCACCGCATCGCTGATTCCGACTTCTATGCCGTGTGTGGCTGGGACGCGCTGATCGACGCCGTCACTCGGGTCGAGGACTTCTCGTCCAACCTCACGGCAACAATGGTTTTCCGCGAGGACGGCAGCGTCGCGGCGTTCCCGATGATGGAGGCGGGAAGCCCCGCTCACGCCCTGGCCACTGCCGATGATCCGGCGCACGCGCTGCACCGCAAGATCTTGCTCCCGCATCTGTCCGCACGGAGGGTGCGGATCATCGAGGAGTTCGCCGCTCACACCGCCGAGCGCCTATGGGAGGAGAACCTGCACCACGGGCGCATCGAGTGGATGGGTGCGATGGCGAACCGGCTCCCGATGATGGTGGTCGCCAAATTGCTGGGCCTGCCCCATGCCGATGTCGACAAACTGATCCGCCTGGGTTACGCCACAACCACCCTGCTCGACGGCGTTGTCACCGAGGCGCAGCTCGCGGAGGCCGGGGCTGCCGCGTTCGAACTGTCCGCGTACGTCATGGAGCATTTCGAGAAGGCCGATACCGCAGACAAATCCGGGCTGATACCGGACATGGCCGCCCGCTACGCCTGCGGCGAAGTGGACCAGGCCGTGGCGATGGGCATCATGCTCACGCTGTTCAGTGCCGCCGGCGAGTCGACCGCGTCGCTGTTGGGCAGCGCGGCATGGATTCTCACTGACCGCCCCGAAGTCCAACAGCGACTCCGCGAAAGTCCGGAATTACTAAGCGCTTTCATCGAAGAATCGCTGCGTTATGAGCCGCCGTTCCGTGGCCACTACCGCCATGTGTGGCGCGACACCACACTCGGCGGGGTGGAGGTGCCGGGGAATGCTCATCTGCTTCTGCTGTGGGGAGCGGCCAACCGCGATCCCGAGCATTTCGAGTCGCCAAACGAATTTCGTCTCGACCGCAGCACCGGGAAGGGGCATCTGACCTTCGGTAGGGGAGTGCACTTCTGCCTGGGAGCCGCCTTGGCCCGCCTGGAGGCCCGAATCGTGTTGGGGATGCTGCTCGAGCGCACCACGTGGGTGGACGCGATCGACGTCGGAGAATGGTTGCCCAGCATCCTGGTCCGGCGACGGGAGCGCCTCGAGTTGGCCGCCCGTTAGCGGCCCTCAGCCGATGGCGCCGCTATCCTTGAGCGCACAGTGCGCACAGTGCGCACAGTGCGCACAGTGCGCACAGTGCCCACAGTGCCCCACAGTGCCCCCGGCAGGATTCGAACCTGCGACACCGGCTTTAGGAGAGCCTGCAACCTCTCCCGGTCGCGGCCCCAAAAGCCGTTATGAGCTGGCAATTTAACGCCATCGGTCGCCATCTCGTACCACGGCGTGTCGCGAATTCACCGACCAAGGACCGACCATGGGAAGGCGATGGCCATCCGTTCTGGAGTTCCTCGGTGGCGAGGTCCGGTCTGACCGCGAGGCGATTAACCGGGCTGTGCTTTTGCAGCACCTTTCGGACGCGGCGCCGACATGCCGCACCCCGATGGATACCAGTAGTTACCCATGATTGATTTCTCGACCGGTCGGAGGGGGCGGAGTGCCCTAACCGGCACCGCTGTCGGTACCGGCTGCAAGATTTTGGGCGGCCGCTGAGGTCGGCATCGTGAGGCGCGATGCGCCTCTGCCTAGTAGTGAAATCCGAGTGCCTCGCTGGCTCAGTACCAGCCGGCCAGATAGGCATTTGGCCAGCTCAACGTCAGTTCCGGTATACGGTTGAGCTCGACTTGGGCTATGGAGCGGCTATCGAGATCACAAATTCCATTGCGGCAGAGAGCAAATGGTCGAGTGAGGCACTGACCTTCCGCAGCACGGCATAACACAGAGGACCCTCAATGTTAAGCATCTCGTAGGGTTTCGGGCACGCCGCAAGCGTTGGACCAAGTCAATTGGTCCATCGTGGCCACGGCGCCAGGTGGGCAAACATCGATAGGCGGGGACCGGCGGCTCGGACGAGTTGATCCGCTGCGTGTCCCGCTGCGCTCTCCTTAGCATTCATTTCTCTGTCACTAACCAGAGCCGCAAGTACTTCCAAGCCCGCGGGCTGGAGGATCGTAGTGAAGCCGCTAAATTCCACCGCCCGCGCTGATCTGGCCGCAGGTCATGTCGGCATAGGGTCCGTGGCGCATAGTTGACGCTGGGGGAAGCGGATCCTCGGCCACGGTCGAGCCGGCCGCGGACCTGTGCGACGGCCTCACGCATGTCCCTCACTCGTCACGGCAGTCGCCGTCGAGGGTCGTGCCCGCACCGCAGCGCCGTCGGCATCGCCGCTGCACGCAGGGGTTGACGGGGTGCAATCAGCGAGACTACGATTCGCAGTGAACACTTCGGTTAGTGGCGAACGGGAACGGGCGCTGCGCGGCCCGTTGGGAGTTAGCTTGTCGGAATTACCCACGCTGACCAGCGAGGCCCCCTTAGAGAGTGCACGACAACTGATTCCTGCTCTCCGGGCCCGCGCGGCCGACGCAGAACGACTCCGTCGCCTGCCGGACGAGACGATCGAAGACGCACGACGCGCCCGACTGTTCGAACTGTTATCGCCAAGGCGATGGGGCGGTCAGGGCGGCAGCCTGCGTGACTTCGTCGCAGTAACGAAGGCGCTGGCGGAGGGAGATCCTTCGGCCGCTTGGACGCTGTCGTTCCTTATTAGCCACCACTGGCTGCTGTCTCGCTTCCCCATGGCTGCCCAGGAGGTTGTCTTCGCCAATGGCCCTGTCGCCTTGGCGGCGGCAGTGGCCAACCCGCCGGGACGCGCGATAGGTGTCGGCGGCGGTTATCGGCTAACGGGCCGTTGGCCGTATTCGTCAGCGATCATGCATTCGGACTGGTTCGCCTGCACCGGGATGACGGAGGAGCAGCGCCGCCCGATGTGGTTGCTCCTTCCGCGCGACGAGGTCACGGTTCACGACACGTGGCACACCGCAGGTATGCGCGGCACCGGGAGCAACGACGTATCGGTCGAGGATGTCTTCGTCCCCTCCGATATGACCATCGACTTCGAGCTCTGGGGTTCTGCGGACAATCCCGGAGCCGAGGTGCACGCTGAGCCGCTGACCCGATACGACTTTCGCGATATATTCGGCCTGATCTTTCCGTCCGTGCTGGCGGGCGCGGCTCGGGCCGTGCTTGAGGGTTATCGGGACCGCCTGGCAGTGCGTAGGCTGCCGTTCGCTTCAGGACCGCAAATCGACATGTCGAGCTGCCGAGCTCGGTTTGGCAAGGCAGCGGGGGAAGTTCAGACCGCCGACATACTTCTCGACCACGCGACGGATACCATCATCCAAGCCGACGCGTCCGGCCGCCAGCTCAGCGACCAGGAACGTGTTGCTCTCAAACTCGAGCTACTCAACTGCGCGCAGACGGCCCGAAGCGCCGTCTGCACCGTCATTGAAGGTTCCGGCTCGAGCATTTACAAGACGAACGATCTGACCCAGCACTACAAGCGCGACGTCGACATGATCCTGGGTCACTTCACCCTCGACTCCGATTGGGTGACAGAAGTCGCCGGCACGGTGCTCCTCGGCGTTGGGGGCATCACCAACCCCGGCCACTTCTTCTAGGAGTACCCATGCTGCTGCACCCTGGCGACCTTGCACAGGAGGAACACAGATCATGCTGCTGAGCCAGACCGAACGCGACCGCCGGTGGGCGGCGCTGACACAGCTCATGGATACCCACGACCTGGAAGCGGTCCTGGTGTACGGAACGTCGCAGGCCAATGGGCATCTACGGTATCTGACCTTGTTCGCGCCGCCTATCGACAGTGCCGCCTTCGTGATCTTCCGCGACGGAACCAACATCCTCGCGCTCCCCGACGGGGTTATGTCCTATTACGCCTCCAAGACGAGCTGGGCGGAGACACGCACGATCGGGACGGGTATCGAACTCCTCGATTGCCTGAGCAGGAAGAACGTTCAACGCATCGGCATCGCAGGTCCCGAAGGGGTGCCCCACCATTGGTACAACGGCCTAAGGGAACGCCTGTCGCATGATGACGTCGTCAACATCAGCGCCGAACTGACGAAAGCGCGCTGGATCAAAAGCGCCGAGGAGATTGCGCTGGTCCGGCAGAGCTGCGCCATCGCGGATGAGGCTTGGGCACAGGTGCACGACATCGTTCGAGGTGGCCGACACGCCCACGAGGTGCTCGCCGATATCGAACACAGTCTGCGCCGGCGCGGATGCGACGGATCCTTCAACCTAGTCATCCCGCTGCCCGACGCGGAGTTCGACCGGTTGCCTCCGACCCACACGCTGAGATCCGGAGACGTCTTCATCCTCGAGGTCTCGCCACAATTCGGCGGATACTTCTCACAACTCACCAGCGTGATCTCGATGGGACCAGCTAACCCGGCGATGCGAGCCGGGTTTGAGGCTGGTGTACAGGCCCGCGCTGCGGCCCAATCGCAGCTCGTCCCTGGCGCCGATCTCGCCCGCGTATCGCAGGCGATCGCCACCGATTTGCGTGAACACGGGCACGAAATGAGGTCATCGGACATCGGACACCTGTGCGGGGTCGAGCTCGCGGAGCCTCGCGTGGGCAGCACGTCCTTGAAGTTGCAGGCCGGTATGGTGCTGATCTTCCATCCAGTCGTCGCGGATCAGCAGTACAACTTTTTGATGAGAGCCGACACCTACCTCATTCACGAGCACGGCGCTGAGCGACTGACGACTCATCCGACTGACCTGCCAGAGTGCGCATAATAGGGGGGCCTTGGCTTGCGCGTTGATGTTCATACACACCTCTATCCGTCACGGTTCGTCGAAGCGGCGCAGCGCGTCGGTGCCTTCGAGGAATTGGCCGCCTTCAAGACCTACAGACCGCTGCTTTTAGGGGCACAAGCAGTGCAAGGCGCGCCGGAGGCAGATGCAGCGCTTGCGAGCCGCATAGCCGACATGGAGGAGGCAGGAATCGATCGCTCGGTGCTCAGTGTCGGTGCGTTCCAACCCTATTTGGCTGACGCCGCCACTGCCGCCGACACGGCTCGAATCGTCAACGACGAATACCGGGAGATCATCGCACGGTATTCGGAGCGGTTTGTCGCGTTCGCTGCTTTGCCCCTGCCCCACATCGATCAGACCCTCGAGGAGATTCGTGTGTGCGCCGGCGATGACGCCTTCGCCGGTGTGGGGTTGGGTTGCTCTGCCGGCGGATACGCTCTCGATGATGAACGCTTTGCACCGGTGTGGGCGGAGCTTGACCGCTACGAGACGGTCGTGTTCCTCCATCCGGGCGTCATACCCGGTTGTGCGGTGGGTTCGGAGGACTTCGCGTTGGCGCCGATGATCTGTGGCGCGGCCGAGATCGCGGTCGCGGTGCTGCGCCTGGTGGTACGCGCGGTGACGACTCGCTATCCGAGGGTGCGATTCGTTGTCGCGACGACGGGCGGATCGATCCCCTTGTTGGCGAGGCGTTTTGACGATGGGTTCAGGCGCAGCACGCCCGAGCTGTATGCGAAGGTCGGCGGTGCTCTCGATGGTCTGCGGTCGATGTACTACGACACCAGCATCATTGAGGAACGGTTGTTGCTGTTGTGCGCGAGCGATGTCCTCGGGGCCGATCGCCTGGTGTTCGGAAGTGACACACCACGCATCAAACCCATCGACGCGGTCAGATATATCGAGGGCTGCGAACACCTCACGGCGGGTCAGAAAAGGGCGATCCTTGATCTCACTGCGCAGTCCGTGCTCGGGATTGGCAGCACACGAGTGCAAACAGTTCATGATGCGACAAGCCAGCCTGCAGTGATGACTGCCAGGCCCGATACCCCCAAGTGATGGCCAAGCCGATCGATGAGCAGAGGAGAAAGCAATGGAGCGTAGGAGCGAACTGAGTTTGTTGGATGCCGCCGCCGAACTTAGCGCCTACGACGAGTACCCCGTTTTGCTGGCGGAGATCGACCCGCAGCTGCACCTAAGCCGCAATGATCGCGATCAGCCCTTCTTCCTCATCTGCGACCACGATACGGTGCTCATCCAGATGGCCGGTACGAGTCGCGTTCGAATGATGTCGTCACCGGTGCTGTGGGAAGTCCTTGAACTCGGCGACTTTCTCTACGTGCCGGCTCGGACGCCGCACCGGATCGAAATTCTGGAGCCATCGGTTCACGTCCGCTTCAAAGCCGCGAAGCCGGCGGTGGAAGGTGTCGCGTGGTTCTGTGACAACTGCGCAAGCGAGGTCCACCGCATCGAGTTCGATGTGACGGAGGAGCAACTTGTTCAGGACGGGTACGTAGCCGCGTGCGCCGTCTTCAACAGCGACGCGACACTTCGCACGTGTGACAACTGTGAGACGGTGCACGAGCCCGTGGATCTCACCGGTATCCGATGGCAAGAAACCGCGGAGCTGATTCGCACAGCAGCCGGGGCGGCCGAACAGCGGCCCCACGCCACCGGTACGGTCGCCGCTCGATCTTCTAGCGGGGCCGGCGCCTGGGCTCAAAGCTCGTGAACGCACAGCGCCCTAATGGTCGCTGCATTTCTTCCATCTTCGGCGGATAGCGCTGACAACGAGAGTGCACGTTTTTGCCTGCAAACAGCTTCACCGAACCGTTTAGAGGGCGACGCATGACAAGCAATATCGATCCGACATTTGAGGCGCTGTACGGTGACCAGTCGGCTCACCGGATTGTTCCGTGGGATATCGGTGGCCCGCAGCCGGTGGTTCAGCAGTTGGTAGCGTTTGGCGCCGTCCGCGGCGAAGTGCTCGACCCCGGAACTGGCCCGGGGTATCACGCGATTCACTTCGCGTCTCACGGCTATTCCGCTACCGGGATAGACGGGTCTCCGGCGGCGATTGAACTAGCTAAACGCAACGCCGAACGCGCCGGAGTGCAGGTGAACTTTCAGGTGGCCGACGCCACGAGACTGGACGGGTTCGAAGCACGGTTTGACACCGTGGTTGACAGCGCCTTCTACCACGTGCTCACTGATGACGAGGACGCTCAAGGGCAGTACATCGAGGCCTTGCACAAAGCGACTAAACCCGGTGCGCGGCTGTTCATGTTCGAGTTCAGCCGACACAATGTGAACGGTATCGAGTTCGAAGGCGTGCCGGCCGACAACTTCGAGCGGGTGCTCGGTGCGGCCGGGTGGCGCGTCGACTATGTCGGTGCCTCGACCTATGTCGGCATCTTCGGCCCGGAAACGCTGGCATTTATGACTGCGATGATGGAGTCCCGCACGGAGAGGGCGCAGCGGTTCAAGGAACTGCAGGATCGACTGCGTGTTATCGAGCCGCTGCTAGACGACAATCATCGGGTGCATATGCCCGCATGGGCAGTGGCCGCTACTCGCCGAGACTAACCACGCGCCACACCACGGACGGATCCTCTCGGGTCCGGAGCTGGGCTATGGATGCACCACAAATTCTCAATGGCCGACTGGATGGACTGGGTGATGTTCACGCATCGACCCCCACGAGCGGCCGCCTCGACCGAGTCGGCTCAAGGAGATTGCTCGACGGCTGGTAGGCAGCCGTTCGAGCTGGTGGCAGCGCCTCCTAGCCCCGGGGCCGCGGGCGAGGGGCCGCCTATGCCTCGTTAAGCAACTCGTGGAGTCCGGATTTACCCAGATGGGCGGCTTCGGCCTGCGCCGCGTACGCTCCCCATCCCCAGCGTTCAACAGGGAACGGTTCATTCACGAATTCGCACTTCTTGCAGGTTCGCAGCGATTCGTCCGCGTTATAGCGATGAACCGCTTCTGCCGAGCCCACGATGGTCGCGAACCGCGCTGGCCCTAGGCCAGTGTCGGCGTCGGCGGGAACCACGTCGAATTCGTGCTTGAGCAGCAGGTGGTTGCACTTTTCGCAGCGCAGGATGATGGCCTCGTGCTGTGTGGCGCCGGTAAGTTGGCGTTGGGTAACTGTTGCAACCATCGACGCGTCTGGATTGTCGCCTCCGGTTGCCATGATGGGGTCGAAGACGGGATGGAGCCGGCCGGTCACGCTTGAGAAGCCGGGGAAGCCCGAGAAGCTGATCATGACCTCGTCAACCGAATTGAGGTGCTGGAAGCCGCCGAGCGGGGAATCTGGGCCGCCCCGGTACCCGGCTTTGAACACCACCACCGCCGGCACCACTGCGCCTTCGCCGAGATACGGAAAGATCGGACACAGTTGAGAATTCGAGATTTGCGCCATTTCAAACACGTTCCGCTTCACGGGCGTACGGCGCCCGTCCGGCGCACTCAACCGGTGCTCAGTCATTTTCCGCTGCCTTTCCGGCCGTAGCCATCTGCATTGATACTTCGGAAACATCTGCCAAGCAGCTCCTCCGTGCGCTCAGCGGCACGCCAGCAACTCGACTGGTCGTGTGCCGAGACGTTGCGCGCCGTCGGGCCGCACCACAACCATGTCGCCCCATGACACGTCCCAGCTCCTGGCCGACCACTCCACCCCGTCGGGGACGGCGGACGGCTTGAGGATAAAGGTCGTCGATTCCACAAGGACATCGTCCTTGACGTTCTCGTGGCTGTTGTAGGGCGTGATCAGCGGCCCAGTGCCGCAGCCGTGCAAGATGAACTCGACAAAGCAGCCGCTGCCCCTGGCGGCCTCGCTTGTGGCATCGACCACCTCGCCCCATGTGGCCCCGGGTCGCATCGCATTGCGAGCCGCTTCGAACGCTGCTCGGTTGATCTCAAATAATCGTTTGGCTTCGTCGTTAGGCTCGCCGACGACGAAGGCCTGGGCGATTTGACCGGCGTAGCCGGCGACCGGCACGACTATCTCCGTGGCGAGGTAGAGCCCGGCTTCGACGACGCCGGGAGGTGGGCCAACCATGCGTGTTCGCGGTTCGCCCCAGCGTCCCGGACACCAGCCGAAATTGGCCAGCTTGCCTTCGCTAATCGTCGCAAGTGTCGCCGCGGCGAACACCTCCGCCTGGGCCCGGCCCGGCCGTAGCTCCTGACGAATGCGGTCGGCCACCGTCTCACCTAGACGCACCGATTCCTGGATCCGGTCTATCTCCTCGGCACTTTTCACGTATCGGGCCATCGACAAGATGGGCGTCCCGTCGATCACCTTGCACGAAGTGGGGAGCGCGTCGACCACAGAGCGAATCGTCGTGTAGTTCAAGTACCCTTCAGGCTGGTGCATGTTCAGGTATTCGTCGCCGGTCATCCCCGCGATTGCGATGGTGCGACCGGCAAGGCCCATCTTCGCGAGCTGTGCAGCGACCGCGTCCCCCCATAACACGCCATTGGCAAACCCGACGAATTCACGTTCGCCAATCCACCCCGGTGGCCGCGTGATTTCAAGCGCAGCATCTTCTCCGCCGAGCAGAATTCGCGGCTCCCCGTCTCGCGGGAACAAGACCGCGCCAGGCTGGCCCGCAATCCACATCGCGTCGGCCGGTAGAAAAGCTGGAAACACGATCAGCAAGTCGACGCCCGAATCGTCCATGAGCGTTCGGGTAACGGCCCATCGCCGTTGTTTCTCGGCGTCCGAAAACGCGCCAAGCGACCGCATCGGAGCGCCAGGACCAAATGCCGTCATCGTGGGAACCTCCAAGTTACGACCGGTCCCCGCCACGCTGGCATCGAACGCGGCACGACGCTTCTCTGCATTGACGGTTCTGCGGGAAAACTAACCGGAGTGTTCACTACGCCTACCATAAGGGGTCCGCGCCCTTCGCGTCAATCGCCCGCTGCTTTGTAGGGAGGTCGCGCAGGCCGGCACCGCCGCAGCGGTGCCATGGTCATGCACGTCACTACCGGACGAGGCGATATGGCCGGCCTGCTTGACCACCGCTAACCACCTGGTTAGCGTAGTGAACGCTTCGATTAATCCTTCGAAGGGTTGGTGTGATGGACACAGGTTTGCTTCTGTTGCGAGTGGCTGTCGCCTTGTTGCTCGTGTTCGGCCATGCCACACAGAAGCTCTTCGCCTGGCCCGAGGGACCTGGTCTCGACCAGGCTGGGAAGCTCTTCGAGACCTGGGGCCACCGTCCGGGCAAAGCCATGGCCGCGTTCGCAGCGATAAGTGAACTCGTCGGCGGTCTCCTCTTGGCGGTGGGGCTTTTCACTCCGGTGGGCAGCGCGGTAGTCGTCGCGACGATGATTGTCGCCGCGGCTGCCACCGCTCCCAACGGACTTTGGAACCTCAGGGGGGGTTCGGAACTGGCGCTACTCTACGGCGTGATCGCCGCTTCTCTCGCGTTCACCGGACCTGGCAAGTATTCGCTCGACCACGCATTCGGCTTCAGTGCGGCCGGCAATGGCTGGGGCCTCGCCATGGCCGCAACTAGCGCCGCCGCAAGCGGTTTGGTGATAGCGCGCCAACGAGTCCTCCTCCATGCTGCGCACGGTGCTGAACAGTGAGTCGCCTCGCGGCCCGCTGAAGGTGAACCTGTTCGTCCTCGCCACACACAATCTCGGCCAGACCCAGTTGGTGCCGCTATTCCCCTATCTCAGCGCGGGGCGAGCGAACCCTTCAAACGTGTTGACGATACGGTCATCAGTCCTTTACCGTAGTACACACTACGCTTTTCCCTGCGCCACGGAAAGGGCGTTGTTGATGGGCTACGCGACGACTCGACTCTCGCAAACATCAAAGAACAAGGTTGCCCTTAAGTTCGAGCAGATCGCCGTCAATCCAGCCGAGGCCGTGGAGGTTCTACGCAGGGTGATGGCCACCCGCAGGCCGGCGGAGCGGAGCGAACGCTTCGCGACGCTCGCCGAGCCGTGGGCCACGGTCCAGGACACGCTGCAGGCCGTGGGCGACGCCCAGATCCGCGCCGACGACTACATCGTGCGGGCGGGTGAGCTCGAGCTGCTGGCCAATTCGGTGCAGTTTGATGTGACTGCGCCCGAAAAAACCGGCGCCGACGTTCGCCACGCAATCCGAGGACATACTTGCCGAACTCGGAGTGGAATGGCACCGCATCATCGAGCTCAAAACGGCGGGAGCGGCTGCCTAGTCCGCCGGAGAAGCCGATGCCCTACGCCGCTTCGACCCAAAGCGACGGTGCCGCTGTGCTTTTGCTCGCCACCGAAGACGCGGTCGATCGGTTCACGAACCAACCGGCGTGGATACGGGGCTTTGGGTTGGGGCTGGATTCGGTGATGCGTCAACACAAGTCGGACATGACGACGTTCCCCGCCACGGTCCGCGACGCCAAACAGGCGTTTGCGATGGACGCAATAACGCCGTCGGATGCGGATGTCGCCGAGGTACACGACTTCTTCACCGGAATCGAGCTGATCAGCTGCGAGGATTCCGGATTCGCCGAGCGGTTCGGGGACTACAAGCTCGTCGAGGCCGAGGTCACCAGCGTGGGCGGGGCGCTGCCGATCAACCCGAACGGCGGGTTGAAGGCGGAGGTTCACCCATCCGGCGCGACGGGAGTCGCACAGTGCGTGGAGCTTTTCGAGCAGCGGGCAGTCAACCAAATCGACTCCGCCCGTGTCGGCTTGGCGCAAAACCTCGGAGGCCCGATCGCGGTTTCGGCGGTAACGATTCTCGAAGGACCTGCGGTCCATGCCTAGTAGACGGGTGGGGCGGTGGCCGTCAGGAATCATGATGGGGCGATACGCCTCGGGACCGTTTCAGGCCGTCGGGGGGTTTTTCGCGATGTCGGCGGACGCGGTGAAGTTTGTCTTCCGCAGGCCGTTTCAATGGCGGGAGTTTGTGGAACAGTGCTGGTTCGTCGCTCGGGTCGCATTGGTGACGACGCTGATGGTGGCCATCCCATTTACGGTGCTGATCAGCTTCACGCTCAACATTCTATTTCGTGAGCTCGGCGCCGCCGATCTGTCCGGCGCGGCCGCGGCGTTCGGCGCGGTCACACAGGTCGGCCCGCTGGTCACGGTGCTGGTCGTGACCGGGGCTGGCTCCACCGCGATGTGCGCCGATCTGGGGTCGCGCACCATTCGCGAAGAGATCGACGCCATGGAGGTGCTGGGCATCGACCCTGTCCAGCGACTGGTGACCCCGCGGATGCTCGCGGTCGGTCTGGTCGCGCTGCTGCTCAACGCCCTGGTCGTCATCATTGGGATCCTCGGCGGCTACGTGTTCTCGGTGTTCATTCAGGACGTCAACCCCGGTGCGTTCGCCGCGGGCATCACGCTGCTGACCGGTGTACCCGAGATGATCATTTCCTGCGTCAAGGCGATGCTGTTCGGCCTTGTCGCCGGGTTGGTGGCCTGCTATCGCGGGTTGATCATCGCCGGCGGTGGCGCCAAGGCCGTCGGCAACGCCGTCAACGAGACCGTGGTGTACGCGTTCATGAGCCTGTTCGTCGTCAATGTGGTGGTCACCGCGGTCGGCATCCGGATGACGACCAAATGACCCGGGGGACTGCCATGACACAGGGCGCCGCCTATCCGCGATTCTTCCGCGAAGTCGAAAGACCGATCGGCACGTTAAGCCGCATCGGTGAACCACACCGTATTTTGTGCGAAGGCGTTCGCGGTAGCGCCGTTCGCGGCTACCCACCACCGGCGCGGGATTGCGCGGCGGGTCACCGAAATCAGCATGGGCGCAGGCGCATTGGCGATGATCGGTGGATCACTCGTGATCGTCGGCTTCTTGGCGCTGGCGGCCGGCTGAGAGGGGAGTCGTGACAGACCACCTCGGACCGGGTCCGATACACCGGTCCGAAACCCGCAGCGGCGCGACTCCGGTCGCGGCGTCTGTCGGCGTGCATTTCGGTGCGCGCTCGTTCTGGCGTCCGTTAGCGGGTCTGGTGACGATTCTGTTCGTGGTCGCGATTGTCGCCGTGTGCGCCAACCTGTTTCGGGGCGGGTTCACTTCGGATGTGCCGGTCACGGTCTTGTCGCAACGTGCCGGTCTGGTGATGAACCCGGGCGCCAAGGTCAAATTGCACGGCGTTCAGGTGGGCAGGGTTGTCTCCATCGAGGACCTGCCGAACGGGCAGGCCGCCCTTCACCTGGCGATGGATCCGTCGCAGCTGCACCTCATTCCGGCCAACGTGCTGGTCGACATCACTGCGCCAACGGTGTTCGGCGCCAAGTTCGTTCAGTTGGCCGCCCCTGATAACCCGTCGCCGCAGCGCCTGCGCGCGGGCCAAGTGCTGGACGCCAAGCACGTCACGGTCGAGACCAATACGCTGTTCGAGGAACTGACGTCGGTGTTGTCGAAGATCGAGCCGGCGAAGCTGAATGAAACGCTGGGCGCGCTCGCGCAGAGCGTGAACGGGCGGGGCCAGAAGTTCGGCCAGGCGCTGTCTGACCTCGATTCGATTCTCGCCCGGCTGGATCCGAGCCTTCCCAACCTGAGCCACGAGCTGGCGGTGGCCCCCGGTGTGATCGGCGCCTATGCCGACGCGGCCCCGGACCTGATTAGCACCGCTGACAGCGCGACCCGCCTCAGCGGGACGTTGGTCGACGAACAACACAACCTGGATGCGCTGTTGGTCAGCGTGATCGGTTTGGCCGACATCGGCAATCAGGTCCTAGGCGAGAACCGCCAACCGCTGACCGATGTGCTGCATCTGCTGGTGCCGAGCACCGATCTGACCAACCAGTACAACCAGGCGCTGTATTGCGGGCTCGCCGGAATCCTGCCGTTGGCCTACCAAAGTCCGCTGGCATTCCCGGGGATCGTGCTGTTGGCGGGCTTCACTCTCGGCATGGAGCGCTATCGGTACCCGACGGACCTGCCCAAGGTGGCGGCCAAGGGCAGGCCGTTATGCGTCGACCTTCCGCGCGTGCCGTTCGAGGCCCGTGCGCCATACGTCGTGGCCGACGTCGGCATGAACCCGGCCAGGTATGGAAACCAGGGCATACTGCTGAACTCCGATGCCCTCAAGCAGTCGCTTTTCGGGCCTATCGCCGGGCCGCCGCGCAACACCGAACAGTTCGGCATGCCTGGATGACGGGCACATGGCGCGCGACGCTGGTCAAGTTCACGACCTTCGCGGTCGTGATGGCGGTGCTGATCACGTTTCTGTTCTTCATCTTCAGCCAGTACCGCACCGGTGCGACGAACGGGTATACGGCGGTCTTCGCCGATGTGTCGCGCCTTAAGCGTGGAGACAGCGTACGGGTCGCCGGCATCCGGGTGGGCACGGTCAACGGCGTTTCGCTGCGCCCGAACAACACGGTGCTGGTCACGTTCGACGCCGACCGCAACATCGTGCTCACTACCGGCACCAAGGCCGAGGTGCGCTACCTCAACCTGGTGGGCGATCGTTATCTGGAGCTGGTCGACGGTCCCGGATCGACGAGAATTCTGCCGGCCGGCGCGCAGATCCCGGCCGACCGCACCGCGCCCGCGTTGGACCTCGATCTGCTGCTGGGCGGGCTGAAACCGGTGATCCGGGGCCTGAACCCGCAAGACGTCAATGCCCTGACCGCATCGCTGCTGCACATCCTGCAGGGCCAGGGCTCGACCCTGGAGTCGCTGTTCGCGAAAACGTCGTCGTTCTCGAAGGCGTTGGCCGACAACAACCAAACCGTTCAAGAACTCATCGACAACCTCAACACGGTGGTGGCCACATTGGCCAAGGACGGCGACAAGTTCTCCGGCACCCTCGACCGCTTGCAGCGGTTTGTCACCGGGCTCGCGCAAGACCGCGATCCGATCGACGCCGCCATCGAATCCCTCGACAGGGGAACGGCCTCGTTCACCGACCTGCTGACCAGGGCCCGGCCGCCGCTGGCCGGCACGGTGGAGCAGCTGAGTCGGTTGGCACCCTTGCTCGATGCGCACAAGGACCGCCTCGACACCGGACTGCAGAAGGCGCCGGAGAACTACCGCAAACTCATCCGGACGGGCGCGTACGGCAGCTTTTTCAACCTCTACATGTGCGGAATCACCCTCCGCGTCACCGACCTGCAGGGACGCACCGCGGTATTCCCGTGGTTTCGGCAAGAAGGCGGGAGGTGCGCGGAACCCTGATGCTTAAGTACCGCGGAACCAAGCTCTTTAACGCCGGATTCATCGGCGTGGTTGTGGTGGTGCTCGTCACCGTCGTCGCGCTGCAGTACCAGCGCATAATGTCGTTGGCGACGGCGGTGCGCTACCAGGCCCTGTTCTCCGAAGCCGGCGGCCTGACGGCCGGCAACGACGTGACGGTGTTGGGCATAAAGGTCGGCACAGTGTCGGGCGTGTCGCTGCGCAACGGCGATGCGCTGGTGACGTTCACGATCAACAGCGAGGTGGTGCTCGGATCGGGCACAACTGCGCACATCCGCACCGGCACGCCGCTGGGTGGGCGGGTGCTGACCTTGGAGTCAGCGGGAGGCGGCAGGCTGCACTCGTTGGATGTGATCCCGGTTTCGCGCACCTCGTCGCCGTACTCGCTGAGCGAGGCCGTCAGCGAGTTCACGACAAACGTCGCCGCCACCGACACTGACGCCCTCAACCAATCGCTGGACAAGCTGTCGGAGACCATCGATGCGATCGCACCGCAGTTGGGGCCGACGTTTGACGAGCTGACCCGGTTGTCGAGGTCGCTTAACGGCCGCAACCAGACGCTGGGCGAGCTGCTCAAGAGCGTCAGCGATGTCACCGGGATCCTGTCGGAGCGCAGCCAGCAGGTCAACGCCCTGGTCCTCGACGCCAACGATCTCCTCGGAGTGCTGGTGGCGCGCCGCCAGGCGATCGTCGATTTGCTGGCCAACACGTCCGCGGTGGCCAAGCAGGTGTCCGGGTTGGTGCACGACAACGAAGCCAAGCTGGCCCCGACGCTGGACAAACTGAACTCGGTGACCGAGGTGCTGGAGAAGAACCGCGACAACATCACCAAGGCGCTGCCCGGTCTGGCGAAGTTCGCGGTCACCCTCGGCGACGTCGTGGCCAGCGGCAACTTCTACAGCGTGTTCGTTGGCAATCTTCTACAGCTGCAAACCACCCAGCCGTTCCTCGACTACATATTCGGGTTCCGCAGGGGCGCGAATGCCGGGCAACCGCCGGATAACGCCGGGCCGCGGGCGGAGTTCCCGTTCCCGGTCAACGGGATTCCGCAGCCCGGGGACCGTCCATGGTTCGACCGTCCGGGGGGCCAGCCATGATGTCGCGCAACCGGTTCGCTGCTGCGATGGCGATCGTCTTGGCACTGCTGCTCGTCGGCGGCGCAGCGGTAGTCGTCCGTCAGGCATTTTTCCGGCCGAAGGTGATCACCGCGTACTTCACCACCGCGACCGCGATCTACCCCGGCGACGAGGTTCGGGTTTCGGGGGTCAAGGTGGGCAGCATCGTCTCGATTCGGCCGCAGGGCACGCAGGCGAAGATGACCATGAACGTCGACCGCGCAGTGCCCATCCCCGCCGACGCCAAGGCCGTGATCGTCGCCCAGAATGTCCTCGCGGCCCGCTACGTTCAGCTCACCCCGACCTACCGGTCGAGCGGCCCGACGATGGGTGACGGTGCGGTGATCCCGATCCAACGCACGGCGGTACCCGTCGAGTGGGACGAGGTCAAAGAGCAACTCAGCCGGGTGGCTGCGGAATTGGGCCCCAGCAGCCAGGTGTCGACCCCCTCGGTCGCGCGGTTCATCGACAGTGCCGCCGACGCGCTGAACGGCAACGGCGACAAGCTGCGCCAGACGCTGGCTCAGCTGGCGGGGGTGGGCCGGATCCTCGCCGACGGCAGCGGCAACATCGTCGACATCATCAAGAACCTGCAAACCTTCGTCGCCGCGCTGCGCGACAGCAGCACCCAGGTCGTGCAATTCCAGGACCGCTTCGCCACGCTGACCAGCGTGCTCGACGACAGCCGCTCCGACCTGGACGCGGCGCTGACGAACGTGTCGAGCGCCGTCACGGAGGTCCAGCGATTCATCGCAGAGACCCGCGACAAGACCAGCGACGAGCTTGCGCGGTTGGCCGATGTCACCCAGAACCTGGCCGAGCACCGCAAAGACCTCGAACAGGTTCTACACATTGCGCCGAATGGCCTCGCGAACACCCTTGGTGCGTACAACCCCAACACCGGAACTCTCGTCGGGCAGTTTGTGTTGAGCAACTTCTCCAATCCTGTGCAGCTGTTCTGCAGCTCGATCGGCGCTATCGAGAACGTCACCGCGATCGAGACCGGGAAGCTGTGCTCGCAGTACCTCGGTCCCGCGTTGCGCCAGTTCAACTTCAACTACAGCCCAATTCCCTTCAAGCCGTTTCTCGGGCCGAGCCCGACCAACCTGATCTACACCGACCCGGACCTGGCGCCCGGCGGCGTGGGACCGCCACCGGGGCCGCCCGAGCAACAGCCCGCGGTCTCGGCGTACACCGGGCGCAACGGCGATGTGCCGCCCCCGCTGGGGTGGGCCGGTGCGGGCCTGCCTCCCATGGCGCCCGGCTTGTATACACAGCCGCCGATGCCGGCATTTCCAACCCCGGCGTGGTTTCCGGGCGCGCCGAACCCCACCGCACCGCTTGTGGTGCCGCCGGGTGACCTGCCGGGCTTGCTGCTGCCGGCGCTACCCGCCGAGGGGACACCACCATCATGATCGGCGCGGGTTCGGCACGTCGGCTGCTGGTCGCCGGTGGTTGCGCGATGTTCACCGTCACCGGATGTGCGTTTCACGGGTTGAACTCGCTTCCGCTGCCGGGCGCCGTGGGACGCGGGCCGGCGGCTCAGATCTTTCACGTCGAGATCGCCAATGTCGGCACGCTGGAGTCGAATTCGCCGGTCATGATCGGCAACGTCGTGGTGGGCAGCGTCGGCAAGATGACGGTGCGGGATTGGCATGCCGATGTCGATGTGTCGGTGTCGCCAGGCATCGTCGTGGCGGCCAATGCGGTGGCCACCGTCGGGCAGACCAGCCTGCTGGGGTCCATGCACCTGGCGCTCGATCCGCCGTCCGGCCAGCCGCCGGTCGGCCGACTCGAATCAGGTGCCACGATCGCGTTGAACCGCTCGTCGACCTATCCGTCGACCGAGCAGACCCTGGCGTCGCTGTCGACGGTGATCAATGGCGGGGGCTTGGGGCAGATCGGAGATATCGTCCACAATTTCAGCGCCGCGTTGTCGGGGCACCAAGACGCGGTGCGCGATCTGATCAGTCGCCTAGACACGGTGGTGGGCACGCTCGATCAGCAGCGCGACAACCTCATCGCGTCCATCCAGCAACTCAACCGGCTCTCGGCCACCCTCGGTGCGCGGCACGAGGTCATCGCCGCGGCCCTGCACAAGATACCGCCGGCGCTGGACGTGCTGATCAAGGAGAAGCCGCGCCTGATCACCGCATTGGACAAGCTGAGGGTATTCACCGACACCGCGACCGCGGTAGTCAACGACACCCAGGCCGACCTGGTGAAAAACCTGCAGAACCTGGAGCCGACCATCCGGGCGCTTGCCGACATCGGGCCGGGCATAGACGACGCCCTGGCGGCGGCAACCGTGTTCCCGTGGACGCAGAACATCATCGACCGGGGCCTGCGGGGCGACTACTTCAACCTGTTCATCGTTATGGATCTCACGGTTACCCGGCTGCGGCGAGAGCTACTGTTGGGCACCCACTGGGGTGTTGACGGCGCCGAGCTGGTGCCGGCGTCGGGGGACCCGGGTTACGACTGGTTCTATACGAAGAACCCGCTCGGCGGCCTGGTAGCGATCCCGCCGGAAGGCAGTGGGCCGCCGCCACTAACCGGATCCGGGGGCTTGGGATCCTCGCCGTGGCCTGGGACACTGCCGCCGCAACCCGAGGGGGTGGCACCGCCGCCCTCGGGTCAGCCGCTGCCGCCGGCCGGCCCCCCACCACCACCGGTCGTGAATCTGCCACCGCCATGGCCCGGGGGTTCGTATGCGCCCGGGGGTCTGTATGCCCCCGTATCGCAGCCGCCACCCGCCGCCCCGCCGCTCGACTTATCGCTCAGCCCCTGGGATGAGGGCGGCACCTGATGTTGACGCGTTTCATTCGAATCCAGTTGGTGATCTTCACGATTGCATCGATCGTCGGTGTGGTGACGATGGTCCTTTCCTACATGCAGGTGCCCGCGCTGCTGGGCATCGGCAGGATTACCGTCACGCTGGAGCTGCCCGCCGCCGGTGGGCTGTACCGGTTTTCCAACGTCACCTATCGCGGGGTGCAGGTCGGCAGGGTCACCGCGGTCGGGGTGACGCCCACCGGCGCGAAAGCGACGCTGTCGCTGGGCACTTCGCCGAAGATACCCGCGGATCTGCAAGCGCAGGTGCGCAGTGTCTCGGCGGTGGGTGAGCAGTATGTGGAGTTGCTGCCGCGCACCGACTCGCCGCCCTATCTGCGCGACGGGTCGGTGATCGCCATGCGCGACGCCACAATCCCGAAAGCGGTCGGGCCGATGCTGGATCAGGTCAGCGCGTTGACCCGCAGCATTCCCAAGGACAAGCTCAGCGTGTTGCTCGATGAGTTGTTCAAGGGCTTCAACGGGGCCGGCTACGACCTGAGTTCGCTGGTCGACTCGTCGGCCACCGTCTCCCACGACCTCAACGGAATCGCCGACCGAAGCCGGACCCTGGTCGATGACACTGTGCCGCTGCTGGATTCACAAGCCGAGACCACCGACGCGATCCGGACGTGGGCGCGCAGCCTGGCCGCAGTGAGCAGGCAGGTGGTGACCAATGACGCGCCGCTCCGCACCCTGTTGCAGAACGGGCCCGGAGCCGTCGATGAAGCGTCGCGGCTCGTCGAGCAGATCAAGCCGACGCTGCCGGTGTTGCTCGCGAACTTCAAGACTGTCGGCCAAGTCGCCGTCACCTACCACGCGTCACTGCAGCAACTCCTGGTGCTGTACCCGCCGTTCGTCGCCGCCACCCAGTCGGGCAGCCCCGCTGGGAACCCGACCGGCATGCCCATCGGTGACTTCGAGGTCGCGGCAGAAGACGTGCCGCCGTGTACCGTCGGTTACTTGCCGCCCAACATGTGGCGATCCCCGGCCGACACCTCCGAGGCCGACACGCCCGATGGCGTGTATTGCAAGCTGCCGCAGGATTCGCCTATCGCTGTGCGCGGCACCCGCAACTACCCCTGTATGGGGCACCCGGGAAAGCGCGCCCCGACTGTTGAGATCTGCGACAGCGACAAGCCCTTTGAGCCGCTGGCCATGCGGCAACATGCACTCGGTCCTAACCCGTTGGACCCGAATCTGCTCGCGCAGGGCATCCCACCCGATGACCGAATTACCTTCCCTGACCGGACCTTTGGGCCGGTAGAGGGGACGCCGATGCCGCCCGGGGCGCCTCCGCGACCGGGAGCGCCTCCGCCACTGGGACCATCGGGTAGCGTCGAAAATCCGCCGCCCGGGACGGAAGTGCCGCCCAGCCCGGATAACGCCGGGCGCACAGCGCCGCCCCCGCCGTCAGGTGTTCCGGCGCCGCCCGCCGGAATGGGAAGCGGCGTCCCGCCCGCAGCGCCAAGTTCGTTCACCACCAACGGATCCGGACCGACCCCATCGGCCGCCGTCGCGCAATACGACCCGCACACCGGGCGCTATGTCGGTCCGAACGGCCACCTCTATCAACAGTCGGATCTGGTTGCCCCAGGGACACCCAGGACCTGGGAAGACCTGATCTTGACCTCGCACACGTCGGCCTGATGAAGCCCCTCGTGAGGAGCAAACGATGCCTTTAGTTCGAGCAATCGCGGGCGCGACATCGGTGGCCGCCGCAACAGTCCTCGGCTGCGGCGCCGCGCCCCTGGCCGGCGCGACCGTCTGCGACCCACCGATCAACGGGATCTACACCGCCATTGCCGACGGTCAGTGGGCACAGACCAACGACACGTATCACAACGAAAAGACCGTCACCAGCACGTGGACCATCGGCTCCACCTGTAGCGACTTCATCGACTGCACCGGTCGCGTCGCCAGCAGTCAAGGATGGAGCGCGGACGCCACCTGTCAGTCCGGGCTATGGAAGGTTCGTCGCCACCTCGACAACTGGGAGCCCTGCCGAGACGGCACCGCGGCCCCCGGGGACCAAACATACGCGTTCTCACCGGATATGACCAATGACGCAAACTTCGTCGGCTGGACTAAGACAGTCGGCCCGAGCGGCGCCTGCGGCGTCAATCAATGGCTCGCCATCAAGATGCCCTTCAGGCTGATCAAAATTGGCTGATGGTCAACTCCACTCAGACCGGCGTGAACCGAATGTGAAGGCCGTTCGGGCGTCCGCGGCGATCGGGATTCCCGAGGAGCGCCGGGGGCAGGTCGGCAAGGCGTTCGTGGTGACGACATCCGATGTGTCAGAACAGGAGCTGACCGTCTGGAGTCGCCAGCGGACGACGGGTTCAAGCTGCCGCGGTTTATCGAGGTTCGCAACCAATTGCCGCTGAAACCACCGGCACGCTGATGAGAGTTCGCTTGCGCTGATCAGACCGGTTCGAGTTTCGAGATCAGCCAGTTGCCATTGACTTTCGTCAGCGTGACCAGCACGCTGCTTGCCGCGATCGACGGCTCGGGCCGGTCCTTGCTTGTGGTTTGTTGATTCACGAACAGCAGGACCACAGCCGAATCGGGATGCAACTCCGACACCGCGGCCTGGGCGACGATGGCGGTTGCCTTGAGGCCCTTCTGCTTCGCCGCAGGGCTAACGACCTGCGCCGTGAATTTGCTGTAGTAGTCAAGGAATTCACCCGTCAGACGGGACTTGGCGTTCGCGAAGTCCTTGTCGATGCTTTCCTGCGCGTACGACAGTAGCGCGACGGTGCCGTCCTTGGCAGCGCGGGTAGCGGCGTCGGATGCCGCGGTGTTGGTTTCTTGGTCCGGGCGGTACTGGTACACGTACATCCAGGATGCAACGCCGGCGGAACCGACGAAGAATAGCGCCAGCAGTATCGCCACGAGCTTTCGGCGCGGGAGGCGAAGCCAGCGTGGATTTGCCAGCCGACTAGCAGGCTTCTCGTCGCCACCCGTGTGCTCGCCGATGTCGCCGGCTTGCTTGTCGACCTCGTCGATGAGTTCGGGGGCCGACTTCTCGTTTTGCGTCACGGTACGAACTCGACTTTCGACATCTTGAGCAGGCCACCGTCACGGGTCACGGTGACGCTGAGGCGCCAGTTGCGTTGCTCGTTCTTGGCCCCCGCGGCGTTGGTGACTTCGGTTTGAGCCG
Organism: Mycobacterium sp. 663a-19; assembly: GCF_035616495.1. NCBI lineage: Bacteria > Bacillati > Actinomycetota > Actinomycetes > Mycobacteriales > Mycobacteriaceae > Mycobacterium > Mycobacterium sp. 663a-19. The sequence goes on from NZ_JAPJAV010000001.1 coordinate 426,799, forward strand.
CGACGAGCACGACTCCTGAATCATGATTATCCGAAATCGACTGCACCGCAGTGCCGGTCACGGTGGCGGTCGTGACAACCTTCGACTCCTGGGCCACCTTGACGAAATCGTCGGCGTGCCTTTCGAAGTCCTTCTTGAAGTCGCCGGTGGAGCTGTCGATGATCCGCTGCACGTCTTCCTTGGCCCTGTGGAAATCAAGCGACATCAGGTTGAAGACGGTCTGCCGGGCGGCAGAGGCAAACTCCGCCGTCCGCTGCCGCTGTTGGGTGGCGTTATGGTGTTGCCACGCAATGACGCCGATCACAGCGCCGAATGCGCAGCTGCTGGCGACTGCGAGCGCGGCGAGCACGGTGGTCCACTTATGTAGGCGCAGCCAGCGGCGCCGCTGCATGGCTGGGGCCGGTGTCGTCGCCTGGGCGTCGCCCTCTCGATCCTGTTCCCCCCCGTCGGCCCCCTCGACGGTGGCGGTGTCACTTGCCTCGGTGTCGTCTGTGCGCCCGGGCGCAGGCTCGGCCATCTCCGATTTGGCTGCCTCGGCATCCTCGGCCTGTCGGCGCAGCTTGATCGCGCGTGCGCGCGCGCGGGCCGCGGCAGCCTTCGCCTCGGCTTCAGCCGCCTCCGCATCCGCCAGTTCGGCCAGGGCCGTGGCCTCGGCAGCGCCGAGCTTGTCTTCCGAGTCTCTCGTCGACATGGGCCCTTTATTGCTGGGGGAAGCCGTGTGCGGCGGCGCGCCGTTGCGGTTGCTGCGCGCCATCACGGCCTCGCGGCCGCGACTGTCGGCGTGCTGCTGGCGACTCCGGACCGCACGGTCACCTCCTAGGGTGCGTCGGTTAAGGCGGTAGACGAGCGGGCCTTGACGGACCACATCGCCAAGACCACTCTACCGCAGTGAACGCTTCGATTGTTTCTCATGTACCACATGGTCGCTGCGAGGCCGGTTGGGATTCGCTCAACCACGCATTCGGCTTCGGCGGCAACTAGCGCCGCCGCAAGCGGTTTGGTGATAGCGCGCCAACGAGTCCTCCTCCATGCCACGCACGGCGCTGAACAGTGAGTCGCCTCGCGGCCTGAGCGCCGCGGTGACGGAGAGACGTTGGCCGTGTGAGGAACCACGACTGTCGAGCGATGTTCGTAGGCTGCTTTGGCGTTGCTTCCCGTCTTCAGGAGTGTGCTGAAGACGCGTTCAGCGAGCCGCAGCCGCCTCGGATCGGCGTCGAGGATCTGCTTGCTTCGCTCGCGGTGTACCGGACGTGATCCAGTTTGCCCGCTGGGGCTTACGGGCGAACTGCGAGACCGATAGAGCGACAGGACGCGGATGGTCGTTGTGCATGCATGAGCGCTGTACACTGCGGCCATGCCGAAGGGTGATCGCGTCGTCGCCCAAGCGTTGCGTGCGGCGCGGACGCGCCGTGGTCTGTCTGTGCGCGAGCTGGCACGCCGTGTCGAACGCTCGCCCAGCGTCATATCCCAGATTGAGACTGGCCTTGCCGCTCCGTCGGCTGCGCTGCTGATCGCGATCGCCCGAGAGTTGGACATCGATCCCGATGATCTCAATTCGACGCCTAAGCGGGCCGCCAAGTGGGCCGGGCGGCCGGCGAAGCCGAAGCCCAGAACACCGCGCGCGGAGCGAGCCGACGCCCGACGCAACCGTGAGAGCTTACTCGAAGCAGCGTCAGTACTGTTCGCTGAACGGGGACTCAAGGTGAGCGTGGCAGAGATCGCAGAGCGGGCCAATGTCACTGTCGCGACGCTTTTTCGGCACTTTCCGAGCAAGCGAGACCTCATTGAGGCCATCAGTCGCGAGCGCGTCAAGGCGGTCGAAGATCTGGTGAAGCGCGCCTTGGCCAATGACGATATCGCCGAACCCCTGATCCAGGCGTTCGAGGACATCCTCGCCATGCAGGCACGAGATCGCGGGCTCGTTCAGCTGATCGAGGCCGCAATTTCGGCCGAACTACACGCGGAATTGATCGGCGCGTGGGCGGAGTTGCTGCAACGCGCGCAGCGCGGCGGCGTCGTGCGAAACGACATCACCAAGGAGGACATTCCGTTTCTGCTGGCGAGTTCCGGCGGAGTGGCTCGGGTGCTGGGAGATCTCGGCCCGAATTTGCGGCGACGCTATGCTCGGCTGCTCGTCGACAGTCTGCGGCCCGGCAATGAAACCCCTTTGGAGTCCGAGCCGCCCTCGATTCAGGACATCGTCACCGCGTTCGGCGGCGCACTGCTCGACGCCTCTTAAAACACGACCGGCCTCGACAGCATGTTCAGCATTGACGTATAGTAGTGAACACTGCGATTAATTGGACGGCAGCGAGCCAGGCCACTCACCGAAGGAGACAGCGTTGGGGCTGACGTCAGGCAGGGGTGGGGTGGTCCCCACTTCAGAACGTGTCGGTGTCAGCGGTTTCGGTCACTTTCACGTGCCGTCGGGTGCGACGCGGCCGGGGGGCTACCTGCGGGTCGCGACGGCAAGCGGCTCAGGTTGGCGATCAACTTGTTCACCGCGGTGTCCGTGATCGTCTGTCGTTCCCGGGTTGCGGCCGCGCGCAGGTCGACGACGCGGCGACGCATCAGCGGATCAGCCGTTGCACGGCCGTAGGCGCTCGGGTTGAGCGTGGATGTGACGACGCGGCTGCGGCGCGCCGGTCCCGGTTGAGAGATTCCTCGAGGAGATAAAAGTGGCCAATCCGATTCGTTGCGAAGTGGAAATCAGGCGGAGTCCCGAAGACGTCTTCGGCTATTTGGTCTCCTTGGAGAACGAGACGCAGTGGAATCAGCAAGTCGCCGAATGCGCGCATGTGTCGGGCACGCCTGCGACGGTCGGTGCGCAGTACCGCCGAACACAGAAGATGATGGGGCAGGAGATGACGACCACGGTGGAGCTCACCGCGGTTGAGCCCCGTAAGCGATTCGCCTTCACCGCACGCGGCGGGCCAGCCACCATCAAAGGCACCTATGACGTCGAACAGGTCGATGGGGGTTCGCGGGTCGTCGCGGCGCTCGATGCCGGCATGATGACAACGCCCATGCGCCCGTTGATCACGCCGCAACTCAACGCCAGCCTCGCCGAGCTCAAGCGGCTGCTCGAGCTCGATGCTTCGTCGTGAAGCAGACTGTCGTAGCCCCGTCCGCCCAGCGATCCTGCGTCCTCGTGGCGACCGGTCTTGGCGGCGTCGTGGCTGTCTGGACAGCCCACCAACCGCGCGCTACCGCGAGACCTTCGTGGCGGACAGCTGTGCTGTACGCGGGCTCCTTGAGCGGGCCGGTGTCCGTTGTCCGGTGATGGACACGGCGCGGTGAGGAACTTTTGGTCGACATCCCATGTTCACTGCGCGATAAAGGTGCGCAACTAGCAGACAACGATTGTGAGGAGTAGCTAATGAAGATGGTGGAGATGGACACGGCAACGACGTTCATGGAACAGCTTGGCAGTGCTGACACAAGCCCGGTAGTGCTGATCAATCGGTTCACCGTTCCGCCCGAGTGTGAAGCGGAGTTCTTGAGCCTCTGGCAGGAGGATGCCGCGTATATGTTGGCGCACGGCTGCCTATCTGCACAGCTGCATAAGGGGACGGCAGGTAGCAATAGCTACATCAACATCGCCTTGTGGGAGAACACGCAAATTTTCGCCCGAGCATTTTGGTCGACGGAATTTCAAAGCTTCGCCCTGCGCTATCCCGATCAGGTCAGCGCTTCACCGCACATTTTCACGAAGATCGCCGTGCCAGGGGTGTGCGTGGCCTGAAGCGGCCGCAGATGAGCGAACTGCATGTCCCGCAATATGATCACGGACCGCACTGAGATCGTTGAGTTGCTCAGCCGGTGCTTTCGAGGGGTCGATGATCGCACCTCGAAGCATGGTGGATGAGCCAGAACGATGGTCAGCCCAGATGTGCCGATAGCAGCCACGCGGCCACCGACTTGTGGCCGTTGGGCTCGTCCCGAATCCCGATGAACTTAGCCTCGTTCGGCACGTCCGCGGGGTTATCCGGGAGAATGGCATGGATGCGTGCAGGCTTGATCTCGTCGACAATCCAGTACTTTGAAGTGATTTCGCGCAACTCCTCGGCGGTCACCGCACACGGGGGGCGGCCCTCCGGGATCGCGGCCCTATCAAAGACCAACACAAAATACGACGCGCCCGGTGCGGCGGCGCGCACTATCGATTGTTGATATCCGTCTCGCGCCTCGACCGGGATGGAGTGAAACAGGGTGCTGTCGACTATGGTGCCGAATCGGGCGTCGTAGCCTGTGAACGAACTGATGTCCGCCACCGCGAAGCTGGAGTTGGTCAGGCCGCGTTTGCCGGCTTCGCGGCGGGCCAACTCGATGGCGGTGGGCGATAGGTCCAGGCCGACCGTGGTGTAGCCCCGTTCAGCGAGATAAAGCGACATCGCGGCCTCCCCGCAGCCGACGTCGAGTACGTCGCCGTGGAATTTGCCTTGGTCTATCAGCGCGGCTAGCGCGGGTTGTGGCTCCCCAAGGCTCCACGAAGGACGCATACCCAGTCCGGTGTCGGTCGATTCTTGGCGGTAAAGCGAATCGAAATCGATGACTTCATTCACAGTCTCAGGCTTATCAATCTCATTGGCATATGTCAAGATGCCTGATATGGATGGATCTGATCTGATGATCAGACGTTGGGCTACTTGAATCGATATTGTTGCCGCACAAGGCAATACCGAACAGCCAAAGGACGACTTATTGAATGCTGCTCATCGGCGGTGCGGGTTTGATGCGCTGACCAACCCGACTCAAATCCGTCCGAAGACACATCCGGGGCCGTTGCACCGCGGCGGCCCCGGTGTATCGGCGCGGTTCGCCCACCGCAAGCTCCCATTAATCGAAGCGCAGAACAACGGGATCCCGTTGGGGTCCTGAGCCGACTGGTCGATCGCGTCGCACGGCAGCGCAACTTCGCGCATGCCTACCAGGGGTCCGGCTGGTAACCAAGTGCCCGTCCTGGCGCAGACGAAGGTCCTGGAATTGGAGTCCAGGCCAAACTCGAACACCGGTTGAGGAACGCAGGGAGCATCCGCGACGACATTTCGCGCCACGTTCGCTACGCAGTCCGCGGCGTCGCAAGAGGCCGACGCGGTACCAGCAGGAGCGATCAGTGCCGCGATCATTGCACCTGCCACGACCGGCACGGCGATGAGATTCTTCAGGTCTGCCCCACGGGTTCGGGTCGGCTTTGGCTCAGCACAAGCGTAGGTCAGTCGACGCAGCTCGCAAAGTGCCTATGCGAGGCAGTTCGCTCAAGCGTGTCGTCGCTCCGCTGATACGGAGCTCCCACATTTTCAACTGACATGATTTCGTGTACACCAATCGGTCGATTGGTGTACGCAGTCATCGGTTAGTAGCTCCGGCTCAAGGGACAGTCGCCGGACGCGTGATGGTTCGGTGATGGCTGTTGGATTGAGTGAGGCCGGGAATGATGACGTCGTCGACGAGAGCTTGTATCGTGCGGCGGGTGGGCGGTCGGCGAGCGATTATGGATCGGAAGACCAAGTACCCGGGCAATAAATCCCGGAGTTCGTCGTTGATTGCGCCAGAATTGATCTCACCCCGGTCGACGGCTTGCTGCAGTACGTGGTGGATCAATGCTTTGGGCTGATCGATGAATTGGTGCTGCAGGGCGTCGTTTAGCGCGCCGTGCCGCGAGACCTCAACTAGAACCGCCTGGATCGTGCTGGCGTGCTTGCGGGCCTGCCGGTAGACCATCTCCGCTGCGCGCAGCAAGTCACCGCGTAAGGTGCCGGTATCTGGCGGTACCGCGAAATGGTTTGTGCCGTAGATGAATGCAGCCAACACCAGTTCGGCTTTCGAGGGCCACCGCCGGTAAACCGTGGCCTTGCTAGCGCGTGCGGCACTAGCGACGGCGTCCACGGTTAATTGGTCATAGCCGTGTTCCTGCAGGAGCTGCAAGGTCACCGCAAGCAACTCTGCCTCTCGTCGTGACCATGGTGATGAATCTGGGGATCGGCCGGCCATCTGGGGCATAGAGGTTCGACGGTCAGGTGCCACGGGCCACCCGTTCCTCGCGGTGGACGATCTCGTCGCCGACGGTGGTGCTGTCGCCATGGCCGGTGTGCACGACGGTCTCGCCGGGCAGCTTGCCGAGTCGCTCGGAGATCGACTGCAGGATCGTCGGGAAGTCGGAGTACGAGCGCCCGGTCGCGCCGGGCCCGCGGGAGAACAGGGTGTCGCCGCTGAACACCATGCGGCCGGCAGGGTGGGTGTTCTCCTTCAACATCTTGTTGTTGGATTTGGGGCCGCATCGCGCCGAGTTCGACCGTATGCGCCGGATCAAAGCCCCGGTGCTGATCGATGAACTAATGGTGCAGGGCTCAGTTTGATTGGTCCGCCCATTCCCATGTCGCGGTGAACGCAGACTTGTCAGGGTAGAGCGGTGGAGTTCGGTCGAAGAACTCTTGTGCGGGCACACCGTCAATCTCCTGGGCGAACGCTAACGACAGCAGTCCACCGGCCTCCTGGGGGAGTTCTTCGACTGGGCGCGACATCTTGGCGCCGCATGCCTCACCTAAGTCCGCGATGTCACGGTCCAGGTTCGGTGCGATGACGATGTCCCACAGATGGTCTTGGATTCTCGAACCGACCGGAGTCCTCCACTGACCTTTCATCCATAGGGTCACATGGCAGCTCTTGGAGTCGATCGCCTCAATCTTCCATCCTTCGCTGTGTGGGAAGGTATCGAACTCGCCGTGCGGAGTGCTCTCGCCCCAGGCGATTTCGTAGTCGCTGAATTTTGTGATGCGGCCTAGTCGGACTTGGTCGTACCCAAGGATTTGGTGCAAGATCGGCACTATCAGGCCCGGCTTCGGGTTGAGCGCGTCTGTGGAGTCACAGTCGATTGCAAGATGGAACTGGTCCAGCGTCATCGCCCTTCGCAAGTCGGACATATATTCCCACGCCTGATCCGCGGAGCAGTCCAGCTCGGCATGACGTTCCTTGAACAGCTGGCGCATCAGCTTTCTCCTTACCGGGTGCAGCGTTCATTGAGTTGCGGCTTGCGGCCGGCCTCGCATACGTCCCACCCCCATTGGAGTGTCGCGTAGGGCAGGATGTCGCATGATACGGAACAGTGATCCATATCACGCGGCAACGTTAGCAAGCCGCGCAACAACGGCGCAAGAGCTAGGACGCGCCACGCTTTTAGGGGCCCAGATTTGATGTCGGGTCGCCGCAGTTGGCCGGCGTCGCAGGTCGTACGCGAGGCGAGCTATTCAGCCGAAACGACGCCCCAGAACGTCCGCCGCATGTACAACGGCTGCGGCGGTGTCCGCGATCCAGGATCGGTCCACGCGGGTTTTCGGCGCGGTGACCGCCAGCGCCCCGCGGACGCGCTTGTTGACATCGCAGATTGCAGCAGCTACCGCGCTAACTTCGCTCTCGCTTTCTGCGTTGTTGATCGCGTAGCCGCGCTTTCGGACATCCGCAAGTTGCTTCAGCAACGCGGAGCGGGTCGCCACGGTGCTCTCCGTAAGAGTTTGCAATTGTTCGTCGGGCAGGAGGATCTCAACATCTGCGTCGGACATTTTGGCGAGTATCGCCTTGCCCACAGCCGTCGCATGCGCTGGCATTATCCAACCGATACGACTGCCGGTACGCACGACGCGAGAGCTTTCCACGCTGTCCAGAAACACAACGTCGGTTCCGCGCAGCACTGCGAGATGACTGGTCTCCTGTGCCTCCTCGGCTAGTTGATTGAGTACGCCGTGCGCCATGATCCGCAAATCCATGTTGCGCACCACCGCCAGCCCGATATCGACGAGTGCGGGTCCGGGTCGGTATGCGCGCGATAACTCATCCTGTTCGACGAACCGATGGTGACTCAGCGTCGAAAGCATTCGATGCACCGTGGATCTGGAGAGGCCCATGTCGCGGCTGACCTCATTGACCCGGATTAGCTTTTGCTTGTCGAACAACGCAAGCAATCGGAGGACGTTGTCGACGGCGCCGATCAAGCCCGGTGGGCGCCCGTCGGGCAACTCTTCAGGCACCGGGTCGTCCAGTCGGCGGTTGCACGCGGTCGGTAAGCGTCATGGGTAAAACGGCCACGTCTGCACGCTATCCCACACCATCCGGGTGCGACCTGCTCTTGCGCAGAGCAGCCGCTAGTGGCACGCTACGGAACAGCGTTCCATACTATGAAACATAGGTGCCTTGATGACCCTGCATGCCGATTTCTCGACCACAGAGCAAGGAGAGATCCACCTCAACCGAAAGATCGAGTTGGCGTTTCGTGGTGACTGGGGTCAGGCGAATTTCACCCGAATTTGCGGTTGGTTGAGCCAGGAAGTCGGTGACCGTGTCGGCGCTGGGTCACGCTTCGCCATATGGAACGGTCGTGGTGGCCGCGATCAGGCTGACGCGCTCGTCGCGGGTGAGGCCGATGTGGCCGTCATGACACCCGCGGCGGCGGTGCGAACGCTGTGCACTGGGGTAGGGCCGTTTGGTGGTCGTCCGCTCACGGGACTTCGGGCCCTGGGCGTCCTCGGGCACCGTGACCGATTGGTCGTTGCGGTCGATGCCGCGCTGCCAGTGGCCTGTGTTGGCGAACTTGGGTCGATCGCTGATCGTCTGACCATCGCAACGTCTCCCGACGACGGGATCAATCCTGTCGGAGTAGTTGCCCACTACATGCTGCGGCTGGCGGGTGTCGACGCTCAGGCATTGACCGCCGCCGGCGCGCAATTCGCCTACGACGAACGCCCGTTCCCTGGGTTGAGCAGCTTCGGTGCCGGAGAAGTCAACGTCCTGATCACTGAAGCCCTAATGACTCCCGGCTGGCAACGTATCGCAGATCGTCGACTCGTTCGCTATCTCGATTGGGGCAGCACGGTTTTCGATGGATTGGCTGAACTTGACTGGCCGGTCGCGACTGTACCCGCGGGGTATTTGCCGGGCTTGGATCAGGACCTGCCCACAGTGGATTTTTCGGACTTCGTCATCCTTTGTCGGGAAGACCTCGACGACGAAATCGCTTATCTCGTCACATGGTGCATGATCCGAACCCGCCAGGCTTTGGAAGCCCAGTACGCGCACCTACCGCCCGAGCGGTCACCGCTCGTGATTCCCATACAGCCCTCACAGATGCAAAACACCCCCGTTCCACTGCATCCCGCGGCCGAACGCGCCTACCGCGACGTCGGCGACAGTGCCAGCGCCGACTCCGCGATGTGGAGCTGAGCCGAGGACGCATCGTGCGACTGTACGTGTTCGACGACCACCGCATCGGCGTCGGCGTGCGAGACAACGGGATTGCCGACATAACGGCGTTGGTCGGGTCGGTGCCTAAGCCCGACCGGATGACCGAGCTCATAACCAGGTGGAGAGACGTAGCCGATGATATCCGGCGTGCCGCGAACGGTCCGGCAGATCACGTGCTGTCTGATGTCGTGATCCGCCCGCCGCAGCCGCGGCCGCGCACAATAGTCGCGGCCCCTGTGAACTACGTGCGACATCAGGCCGAAATGGGCGGTGACGCAGGAGTTTACCGTGGGAGCGACGTCCAGACGATTGAAACGTACGCCGGTTTCCTGAAAGCCAGTTCATCGATCGTTGGGCCCGACGGCGCGATCGAGCTTCCCTTCAGCGATCGACGAGTCGATCATGAGGGTGAAGTTGGGGTAGTGATTGGCCGCACAGCGTCGCGGGTGCCCAGGGAAAGAGCATTCGAGTATGTCTTCGGTTATGTGCCGCTTCTGGATATAACGCTCCGCGGCGCGGAGGATCGATCGTTTCGGAAAAGCTTCGATACGTTCACACCGATCGGACCCGCGATCGTGACGGTCGACGAGGTCGCCGATCCCGCCGACATCGCTTTTCGGCTCAGCGTCAACGGCGAAGAACGCCAAAAGTCGACCACAAGGCACCTGATCTATGACATCGCGCAACTGATCGAACTATACACCGGCGCAATGACATTGCAGCCTGGAGATCTCATTGCGACCGGGACGCCGGAGGGTGTGGGCCCGATCGCGTCAGGGGACCGAATCGATCTGTGGATAGACGACGTCGGTCATCTGAGTATGTCGGTGAGGGCTCGCTAGCCATGACACACGCGAAATGCCTCATCATCGGCGGTGGAATCGGTGGCATGTCGGCGGCCCTTTGTCTGGCGCAGGCTGGATTCGATGTGCATGTAGTCGAGCAAGCATCCGAATTCACTGAGATAGGCGCGGGAATACAATTGGCGCCCAACGCTTTACGCGTCCTCGACAAACTCGGCTTGCTTGCGGATATCGACAGATGTGCCGTCAGGCCGAGGACATTGATGTTTTTTGACATCGATACCGCGGAGCAGCTTGCCAACGTCGATCTCGGAGACTCATTTGCTTCTCGGTACGGCTATTTCTACTACGTGCTGCACCGCGGTGATCTATTGGACATCCTGGTTTCGGCATGTCGGGCTGAACACAGAATCACCATGGAAGCGAACAAGAAGGTCGACCGGATCTGCAACGAACGCACCTGCGCGCGTGTAGGGTTCACTGATGGAACGGCCTATACCGCTGACGCCGTGGTTGCGGCCGACGGGTTGTGGTCGACGGCGCGGGCCCTGCTTTCCAACGACCATCCGGTCTGCTCGGGATATGTCGCCTACCGTGGCGCGGTACCCATAAACGAGATAGTGCCCCTGCACGACAACATCGAGGTTATCTGGATTGGCCCGCACAAACACCTCGTGCAGTATCCGATACGGGGCGGCGAACTCTACAACCAAGTCGCCGTATTTCGCAGCGATCAATTCCGGCAGGGGTTCGATTCCAGCATCGAGTGGGGTACCCCCGACGAACTCGATCAGCACTTCGGCACCGCATGCGATCACGTCCGCTCATCCGTCACATTGCTCAAACGTGAACGGCGCTGGCCGATGTATGACCGGGCGCCCATTGACAATTGGACGCTAGGGCGGGTCACCCTTCTCGGGGATGCGGCTCACCCCATGCTGCAATACCTGGCACAGGGTGCCTGTCAGGCGATCGAAGACGCGCACAGCTTGGCGATGCACATGAGCGCGCACCGTGACGATGTCGTCGCAGCCTTCGCGTCATACCAGAATGATCGGTTGCCTCGCACTGCACAGATCCAGCGGCTCGCCCGTGTGTGGGGCGACATCTGGCACGCCACGGATTCGATCATTCCAGCGCTGCGCAACCGTGTGCTGGCGCGAGACTCGGCCGAGCACTACCGGGATCTGGATTGGCTTTATCAGACATCGGACCGATAGGAGAGCAATGGACGACCCGATCGAAGAGGTAGTCGCCGCCAGCGGCGCACTAGCAGCGGCCGGCTTGACGGACATGGTGTGGGGCCACGCATCGATTCGTGATCCAGACGGCAGGGGCGTCTGGATGAAGGCCAACGGATGGGGATTTGAAGAAGTCAATGCGGCGCGCGTCGCACTGGTGACCCCCGACGGTGCTGTGGCGGCCGGCAACGGGCCCCGCCACCTCGAGTATCCGATCCACACCGAGATCATGGCAGCTCGACCGGATGTGCAGTGTGTGGTGCATACCCACGCTCCGTCTTTGACCGCGTTTGCATCGCTTGACACCACACTGAGGCCAATTTCCCACGACGGCGTGCCTTTTGCAGACGACCTGCCCAGATTCACCGCCACGGGTGCACTGGTCGCGTCGCGAGAACTTGGACAGACCCTGGCATCTCATTTGGGTGGTGCGGCAGCCATCTTGATGCCCAACCATGGGGCAGTCACCGTAGGTCCGGACGCCGCAACCGCCGTAATGTACGCGGTCTTGCTGGAGCGAGCTTGCCGCACCCAGTTGATGGCGATGTCGGCAGGTGGCCCATCGACCTGGTCAGATCCGCGAGAGACGGCTTTCAAACTTGAGCAGTGCTGGGGGCGAGGCCAACTCGATACCGGCTACCGATATCTCACCCGGAAGAGTCAAGGAGACAACCGATGACAAGTGTCACCTCCGAAGACGAGGCCCAACTCTACGACGATTTCATCACGAACGGACTAGTTCCGCTCTGGAGCATACGAGAAGACCTGATGCCGACGGTGCCGAAACCGAATGCGGTGCCGCACTTGTGGCGTTGGAACGAGTTGTATTCGCTTGCACAGCGGGCGGGTGAACTCATCCCGGTCGGACGGGGCGGCGAACGCCGCGCCATCGCGATGGCGAATCCCGGATTAGGGGGGTTGCCGTACGCGACGCCTACGTTGTGGGCCGCGATCCAGTATCTGGCGCCCGGCGAAGTGGCGCCATCACACCGCCACAGTCAGAACGCGTTTCGCTTTGTCCTTGAGGGAGAAGGCGTGTGGACCGTTGTCGATGGTGATCCCGTCGCGATGAGGCGCGGCGATCTACTCCTCACGGCAGGTTGGCAATTTCACGCTCACCACAATCCGAATAGCCAACCGATGGCGTGGTTAGATGGTCTCGACGTGCCGTTCGCCGCTCACATCGATGCGGAGTTCTTCGAGTTCGGCGCTGCCGAGCCGGACGACAGGACCACACCGAAACGCTCTCGATCGGAACGCCTTTGGGGCCACCCCGCTCTTCGCCCGGTATCCGACAGCGACCGCGATCATGGATTTTCGCCACTGGCTGCCTACCGCTGGGAGCACACCGACGCCGCTTTGCGCGCCCAGCTCGAATTGGAAGCAGCGGGGCATCACGGAGTGGTGAGCGCGGGCCATGCGGCGGTGCGGTTCACCAATCCCACCACAGGCGCGGATGCACTTCCGACAATCCGCACCGAAATGCACCGGATCGCACCGGGCGCAACTACGCTGACGACCCGAGAAGCCGGATCCAGCGTGTGGCAGGTCTTCGACGGGACGGGCTCGGTCATCCTCGATGATCAGCGTCGCGACATCGAACGTGGAGATGTCTTTGCGGTGCCGTCTTGGTGCGCGTTCCGGCTCGTCGGCGACGCGGAGCTGACATTGTTCCGGATGAGTGATGCTCCAATCTTCGAATTACTCCGCCTAAACCGGAAGGCCACCACATGAAGCTGGCCACAATCCGTACCTCTACCGTGGGCACTGCGGCGGTCCGCATCGACGATGACGAAGCCGTCGAAACGGGATATTCGGATGTAGGTGCGCTCCTTCTGGAGCCGGACTGGCGCAACATAGCAGCTCGCGCCGAAGGCATCCGGCATGACGCGGCAACCCTCGACTACGCGCCCGTCATAAGAAATCCGGAAAAAATAATCTGCGTCGGTCTGAACTACCGCTCGCACATCCTCGAAATGGGACGCGAAATACCGGAATATCCCACACTGTTCGCAAAGTTCCCCAGTGCGTTGATCGGCGCCTACGACGACATCGTGCTACCCGGTGTGTCAGATGCGGTCGACTGGGAAGCAGAACTGGCTGTGGTGATTGGAACATCCGTGCGTCATCGCGATGTCGCACAAGCGCATTCGGCAATAGCTGGCTATTGCGTGCTGAACGATATAACCGCCCGAGACTGGCAGTACCGCACGGTAGAATGGCTGCAGGGCAAGACGTTTGAGTCTACGACTCCCATCGGCCCATATTTGGTCACCGCAGACGAATTCGACATTGTGACGGCGAGCATCGAGGCCCGCCTCGATGATGAGATAGTTCAATCCGCAAAGCTTGACGATCTGGTATTTGGGCCCGCCGAACTCATCGCGTATCTGTCAAGGGTACTGACCCTGCGGCCCGGCGACATCATCGCCACCGGAACGCCCGGGGGAGTGGGACACGCCCGGGACCCCAAGCGATACCTGACCGCTGGAGCGGTGATCACGACGACGGTGACAGGACTGGGCGAGTGCCATAACCGCTGCCAGGAAGAGAAGATACATGCCGCCTGATCATGCCAGGGTTGAAAGATGGCTGGGCAGCGAGACCGCGCGGCTACTCCGCACCGTAGAACTGCTCCGCGAACGAGACCCCTTGGAGCCGAGCGCACTTCCTGACTGGTCGCTCGGCCAGTTGTTGACCCATATCGCTCGAAACGCCGATGCGCTGTGCAACCTTTTGCAATGGGCGAAGACTGGAATCGAGACACCTATGTATGCCTCGACCGAACAACGAAACGACGACATCAACCGAGGTGCGCTGAGATCCATCGCAATTATCGTTGACGACGTGGTCTCGACGGCGCGAAAATTCGATGCGGCACTGCGATCTATGACGCAGGATGATCGGCGGCAGGGAGTGAGGACCGCTCAAGGCAGATCGATTCCGGCGTCGGAGATTTCGTGGCTTCGCCTGCGCGAAGTAGTGGTGCACCACGTTGATCTCGGTGCGGACTTCGACGCCATCCCTGGCGACCTTGTCGGCGAGCTCCTCAACGAGGTGGCAGCGATGCTGCAAGCAAAACCTCAGTGGCCGTCGATCGCGTTGGAGGCCACGGACTCCGCGTTCGCTGTTGCAGCCAGCGGTCCTGTCGTCGAGGGGACATCGACGCAGTTGTTGGGCTGGCTCACCGGTCGGTCGAAGGGCAGCGACCTCCGAGTCGGCCCCGGCGGCCTCCCCCCGTTACCGACCTGGCTGTGATCACGATGCAATCCCGCAGCTAGCAAGTTACTGAGCACGGTTCGCCTCTCGATTCAATCGTCAGACAGGAGGCCGCGGTGCCCCGTTCCGCTGGTGACACCTGGGACATCGTGACCAGCGTAGGGTTCACGGCGTTGGCTGTGTGCGCAGCGCGTGCTCTCGATTCCGAGCTGCAGCCCCCGTTAGCCAAGGATGACTATGCTGCTCACTTTGTGGCTGCCGCCGGTGAGCCGAACCTCGCCGCCGCAATTCACAACGCCGATATGACAAGCGCTACCGCCTTCAATGCCCAATGGGTGGGCGTGCGTACACGCTTCTTCGACGAGTTCTTCGTCGAGGCCATCGAGGCTGGGATACGGCAGGTGGTGATCCTGGCAGCCGGCTTGGATAGTCGCGGGTACCGATTGGCGTGGGCGGCGGGCACCAGGGTGTTCGAAGTCGATCAGCCACGAGTGCTGGAGTTCAAGCAGCAGGTGCTTGACCAAATACGCGCGGTTCCAACAGCACAGCGCCTCACAGTCGCAACGGACCTGAGAGAGGACTGGCCCAGTGCGCTTACGAAGGCGGGTTTCGAGCCCGACCAACCGACCGCGTGGGCACTCGAAGGGTTGCTCCCATATCTGCCTGGCGCCGCCCAGGATGCGCTTTTCGAGAGGCTGCACAAGCTTTCGTCAGATGGCAGCCGGATTGCCGCAGAACTAGGTCCAGACCCTGGGGAGGTGGGGGAATTCGCACAAAGCATCGCGACGATCAGCGAGTTGAAGGCGCAGCGTCCAGTCTATGATCTCTGGTACGACGACCCGCGACTGGACACCAAACGGTGGCTCGCTGAACGTGATTGGAACGTGAGAGACGTCGATCTTGTGGATAAAGCCGGTGCTTACGGCCGACCGTTTCAGGGGTTACCGTCGATCTTTGCCCGATTCATGCGCTCCAAATTCTTTACCGCCATCCGCGTTCGCTGAACAGGGCAGTCGACGGTCGCAGCAGTCCGCGACCAGCCTGCGGTGCTCATCGGCGAAAGACGGCGCAGCCGTCAGGGAGGTCACTGTGCGGACGCTCGAATCGTAAGGGGCGGTTGGGTCTTGGCGATGACTTCCTCGACCGAGACGTCGGGCGCGGTCTCGATCAGGTGCAGTCCGTCGTCGCAGATGTCGATGACCGCAAGCTCGGTGACGATGCGATTCACGCAGGCGACCCCGGTCAACGGCAGCGTGCACCGCTCCAGGATCTTGGGGCTGCCGTCCTTGGCGGCGTGCTCCATCATCACGATCACCTTGCGGGCGCCGTGCACCAGGTCCATCGCCCCACCCATGCCCTTGATCATCTTTCCCGGGATCGTCCAGTTGGCCAGGTCGCCGGTGGCCGAGACCTGCATGGCGCCCAGCACCGCGACGTCGAGGTGCCCGCCGCGGATGATCCCGAATGACGTTGAGGAGCAGAAGAATGCCGCCCCGGGAAGTGTGGTGACCGTTTCCTTGCCCGCATTGATCAGGTCGGGGTCGAGCTGCTCGCGCCGGGGATACGGGCCGACACCCAGAATCCCGTTCTCCGAGTGCAGGATCACGTGCACACCCTCGGGGATGTGGTTGGGGATCAAGGTGGGCATCCCGATGCCCAGGTTGACGTATTGGCCGTCTTCAAACTCCGCGGCGATGCGCGCGGCCATGTCGTCCCTGCTCCACGTCATGGCCGCACCGTCTCTTTCTCGATCAGCTTGGTTGGATTGGGCACGTGCACCACCCGCTGCACGAACACCCCCGGGGTATGGACCGTGGCGGGGTCGATTTCTCCTGGCTCGACGAGGTCTTCGACCTGGGCGATGGTGATCCGTCCGGCCGCCGCGCAGTCGGCGTTGAAGTTGGCCGCCGCCTCGCGGTAGACCAGGTTGCCGTGGCGATCCCCCTTCCAGGCGTGCACCAGGGCGAAATCGGTGCGGATCGAGCGCTCGAGAACGTAGGTGACGCCGTCGAACTCGCGGGTCTCCTTGGCCGGCGACACCACCGCCACCTCCCCGGAGGCGTCGTAGCGCCAGGGCAACCCACCGTCGGCGATTTGAGTGCCGACCCCGGCCGGTGTGTAGAACGCCGGAATACCCATGCCGCCGGCGCGCAGCCGCTCGGCGAGCGTGCCCTGGGGGTTGAGTTCCACTTCGAGCTCGCCGGAGAGGAATTGGCGGGCGAACTCCTTGTTTTCGCCCACATAGGACCCGGTGGTCCGGCGAATCCGCTTGTGCTGCAACAGCAACCCCAGCCCAGCGCCGTCGATGCCACAATTGTTCGACACCGTCTCGAGATCGGTGACACCGCTATCGACCAGCGCGGCGATCAGCGCCTCAGGGATGCCGCAGACCCCGAATCCCCCCACCGCCAACGACGACCCGTCGGCGATGTCCGCCACTGCCTCGGCAGCACTCGCGACCACCTTGTCCATTGCCGCAAAGCCTCCTCGCCGCGCCAGCACTGACCGCGCCGCTTAGACGGAGACGCGATACCGGCCCACCTGCCGTTGGTCGCGAATGAGCGTCTTAGCTCTGACTGGTTTCGAAAATCGATGGAACTGGCGCTTGAATGCCGAAGCTATTGGCGATGGTGGCGTGAGCGACATAGCGACCGCACATCAACGCGATGGCGATAGCACCTTTCGGTCCTAGCCCTCGCACAAGGCCGTCCAATTCAGCGCTTGTTCCGCGCCCATGGTCTTTGAGTACTGCCAGCACCCACTTTTGGGCCGCCCGCTGCTGTGGTGTGAGATCTGCACGTTCGGGATCGAGCAGCTCAACAGCGGCGACCCACTCCTTACCGAGGCCGAGTTTCACCGATAGCCGCTCGTGCTGGTGGCGCTCGTAGTCGTTACCGGTTGCGGTGGCGACAGTAAGAGCGACGATCTCAGCGAGGTCATCGGGAAGCGCACGTTTGGTGGCATCGGTGTAGTCGATGAACGCGGCCAACGCTTCCGGCTGATGGGCGGTGACCTGGAAGAACGTGCCAAGGTAGCCGAGGCGATCAATCTTGGATTGAAGTCGCTGCCTAACTTCGGGATCCAACTCATCTATTCCAATTAGTGGGACGCCGGCAAGATCCCGCTCTTCACTATCGACGTCTGATGTTTTCGACGCAGAATTGGTGTTTGTCATGCATTTCCTCCTTGGGCAGGGCTAGCTGGTGCTGGTGTGGTTGAGGTCAGTTCGGTGTCAGCGCCGACTTTGCCGACGGAAGACGCACCCCCCGGTGAGCCGAGCGGCGCAGATCGGCCTGGAAGGGGCGCGTCGAAGAAGTGCGCGTTGTCTTCCATCCACTCGGGTGCGGCGTCTGGACCGTTGGTGATCGCATCCACCGGACAGACCGGAAGGCAGGCGCCGCATTCAATGCACTCCTGCGGGTGGATGTACCGTCGGCGGTCACCTTCATAGATGCAGTCCACTGGGCAGGAATCCACGCATGATCCGTTGAGTTCTTCGATGCAGGCGGGACCGATGACGTATGGCATAGGATCACCCCTCTCTCGCCGCTGCCGGACGCATCAACTCGGTCGAATGGCCGGGGAAGATTGGTTGTCCTGGATCAAGTTGGGCTGCAAGGTTGTTCACAGCGGTCGCTGCCTCGCCGAAGCCAACGGCCATGATGCGGACCTTACCGGGATATGTGGTGACATCGCCGACAGCGAACACTCCCCGGATGTTGGTGGCCATTGTGGAATCGACAACAATTTGTCGACTTTCGATTTTCAGCCCCCACTTCAGCAGCGGCCCTAGGTTGGCGATGTGACCCAGGGCGGGAATCAACGCTTGCGTCTTGATCGTTTCGCTCGAGCTGCCTGCACGTACAGTGATCGCTTCAAGCCACTGATCACCATGAGCGGCAACCACTTCGCTGTCCAAAATCACCCGGGCGCTGCTCTGTTGAAGTTGCTTCACGGACATCGGATGTGCAGTAAGATTGCGCCTGCGGTGGATCAATGTCACAGACCTGGCTACCGGGCAAAGCATGTTGGCCCAGTCGACCGCGCTGTCACCGCCACCGACGATTACGACATCGACGTCGACATAGCAGGGGACATTGCGCAGTGTGTAGTGGACGCCACGCTCCAGGTAGTCATCAGCGCAGTTCAGTTTGCGGTTCTGGAAGCTACCGATACCGGCTGCGATGATTATGCCGCTGGCGCTGATCTGACGTCCGTTGTCCGTGACAACCCTGAACCGACGCCGACGACCCTCTGGCTCGCTGGAATCATGCTCTACTGCAAACATTTCCACGGACTGTTCGCCGAGGAGCCATGCGGGCCGTGAAAGCTCGGCTTGCGTAGTCAAGGATGCTACTAACGCGGAGCCCATCACCTCGGGGAGGCCGGCGACGTCATAGATTGGTTTGTCCGGGTACAGCGCCATGAGCTGGCCGCCGGGTTGGGCCAGTGAATCCAACAACGCCACGCTAAGCCCCCGCAGCCCGGCATAGTACGAGGCGAACAGGCCGCTAGGGCCAGCGCCGATGATGAGGACGTCGGTGTCAACAGGGGGTGGGCCGGGATTGTTCACGGCTTTGCTGGAAGGGTCTCGGCCAGGAATTCGGTGGTGTTGAGCCAGGCCTTTCGGGCGGCGTCAGCCACATACTGGGCCGGCCGCGCATCACAGTGGAAGGCATGTCCGGCGCCGGTGAAAACAACCAGGCGTAGGTCAACGGCATAGCGCTGGGCAGCCGCCTGGATAGCTGCGAGGTCCTCCGGAGGTATCGTGGGGTCAGCGTCTCCTGCAAACATCAGCACCGGCCCGCTGATACCGCCTGTGTGGTCGAGCAGGGCGTGAGGACCGCTGGCGATGCCCGGTCCGTAGAACACTACTGTTGCCGCCACCGGCAGCTTCGTCGCAGCGGTGAACGCGGCCCGGCCGCCGAAGCAAAATCCGATGACCGCCGTCCTGTCGGCGGCGATCCCTTCGACATCCGCGAGATGCGTTAGTACAGCGTCGATGTCGGTGATGAGCGGTGCAGCCCCCAGTTCCCCGATGAGCCGCATTGCTGTATCGCGGTCGGTGTAGTCCACAGTCTCGGTTCCCGAGCGATGGAAAAGGTCAGGTGCCACTGCGAGATATCCTTCAGCAGCGAGCCGCCGGGTGACGTCCTGAATGTGGTCATTGACCCCGAAGGCCTCCTGTAACACGACGACTGCCGCCGAAGGTTTTACGGCTTCGTCGTCGCGGGGCCGGGCCCGGTAGAGCCGCATAGGGCCGTCGGCGGTGGTCAGCGTCAACCAGTCGGCAGTCAATTCGCCGGCAGCGGCAGTCATGAGGCGAAGCGTTCCTTCCTGAATCTCGGTAATGGATTGGGTTTAGTCCCATATGAGGGCTTGGTTGGGGCGTTGGTCCTCGGTGAATGCGGCATAGGCCTTGGCTGCGGCGGGATGCAGCGCAATCGGCGTTGTCGCGATGGCCTGCGGGTCGAGCGGGTAGCTCAGCGGGCTGCGATCCGGTGGAATGTGGCGATATTGCACTTCGAGCGCTTCGCGGGTCGCGACCATGCACCAGGCGATCAAGGCGGCGATGTCGTCGGGCAGCGCATCGGTGCACAGCAGCAGAAAATCCGAGAACTCGAGCGCGGTCAGGTCGTGTTCGAGGCTCGGCAAGTAGCCTTGTGGGACAACCGCCGACGGCCAATGCCACGCGTTGAAGGTGTCGAGGACAACAGCGGGTGTGTCGAGATATACGACCGGTCGGTGGTCGGTGATGCGCTGCCAGGCCGGCATCATAATCGCCTCGTGAACTAGCACATTGGCGGCTCCGTCGCGGAAGGCCGCGATCGCGGGAAATGGTCGCTCGTCATACAGCCAGGAACCGCCAGCGGCGTCCAAGGCGGCAGCCTCGATTCCTATCGCCTGCAATTGGCGGTGCGCGGCCAGACCGACCAGATTGACCCCGTCATCGGGGCTAGTTGCGATGCGTAGCTGGGACATTCGTCCGGCCAGCTCTTGCATCGACCGTACGCCCAACTCGGCGTCCACACAGGTGACGAGGCGGTCGCGCTGCGGCAACGTGCCTAATGCTCGCAACCGGTCCGAGCGGTCAACAGCCAGTGGTCCAGCACCGGGGACCATTCCCATAGCCACCGTAGGCGTCAAGAGTGCCACATCCGCTTGCCCGGAGAGCACAGCGTGGATCGCATCGGCGCCGCCACGTCCAGAACGGATCAGGAACTCCGAACCCGGCTCGCATCGATCACCGACTTCCTGAGCAAGCCAGCCGCAGATGCGATGCAGGTTGGCCTGGCCCCAATCACCCTGCAGCGTCAAGGTGATTCGGCGGTCGAGCACGGGCCCGCCATGGCGCTGGCTATCCGATTGAACCTGCGTCATGAAGTCGGGATACCTCCGACCATTGCCTGTAGGCCAGCGGCGTCGAGCGCGAACTGGATTTCGTGGATCTCCTCGAATGGGAAGCCCACTCGCTCGAATTCGCGTTCGAGGTCCTCGCGCTTTTCGGCTTGGTACACCGACACAAGGAAACCGCTGTACATGTCGACGTACAGATTTTGGAAGGTAGCGTATTTCGACTCAGCGACATCTGGTGCGTTGTTGGCGATTTCGTCGGCGGAGAGGCCGGGGGACAGGTGGGTGGTCAGATAGAGCGGCATGGTTGTGTCCTTCGGTAGATGGTCAGAGTTATTGGGTTTGCAGTTCTGCGCGCAACTGCTCAGCGAGCGGTTTCCACGCCGTGAAGGGTTCCATGTCGATACGAGGGTGTTGGGCACCGCAGCCGCTGCAGTGCCGCAATGCCTCGTCCTGATTGAATGCCACGCATTCGTCGTAATAGACTCCCTGCGAGATCGTTTCGGCGGTGTCCCATTCGCAGCGGTGCAGTTCGCGGTCGCAGCCAGGGCAATACCAGGCAATACCCTCTAGGCCGGCCGAGCGCGCCTTGTAGCGCAGCTGAACACTCTCCTCTGATGGCACGATGCGGTGTGGTGTGCCAGCCGGTACATAAACGTGGTCTCCGACGGACATCGAAAACCGATTGACAGAGGAGTCCTTCAAATATATTTCAGCGGTGCCGGCCATCTGTGCGACTACGGTGTCCTTGCCGCAGATGAGGTAGAACGGCTGGGGGACCGTATTTCGCGACATATACAGCTGTGGGTCCACCTTCTCCGGCAGCACCGGGACTTCTTCGTAGTTGCCGATGTCCTGGGCCGTTTTGAATGTGTGCAGCATCCGACGACGGTCCATGGTCACACCGCCTCAGGTTCGCGCGAAGCGGCTGCCACGGCACGCAAAGCGCGTTTTGCCGATTCTGATGTGCGGACCTGCGCAACGTAGCGATTCCAACCCCACTTGTGGTGTGGATGGGGCGGGTTGACGTTCCCGCATTTGGGACAGGTACGTGCCGATTCCTCGTCGTAGGCGACGGCCGCACGATCGCTGCCCCAGATGGTCGGAAACATCTGCACCTCGTCATCGATACTGCCGCCCCACTGGTTGGGGTCATGTCCCTCAACACCTTTGGGAGTTGCGTTGTAGTCGAAGCGCACCAGCTGCTCGGAGCACTTCTGACACCGAAACAGGATCGCCTCACCTTGATCGCCGTCCTCGGCCTGGTGCTGGGTGATGGTCATCAAGATGAATGCCTCGGGGTCGGCAGAATTGCGCAGAAACGAATTGACGCCATGGAGTTGCTGGGTCACAAAGATTTGGCCGCTCTGCAGCATGGCTTGGTTGGCGCCAAACGTGACCGCGACTTCTTCGACAGTGTTGTAGTGGAAGAAGTGACCGAATGCGCTGTCGGCGGGGTCCCCGGTCATGATTGCGCCGCAGGGCACAATGGCACCGGCATCGTGATAAGGGAACAAGGGAAGCAGCTGGCATGCCGCTCCGGTCATGAGGTCGAAGACATTGACCTTCAAAGGTTCCCGCCCGCCGGCCGGCGGAGGGATTCTCCTTGTCCTTTCGGGTGCCGATGCCGCTCCTGTCACGGTCTGCGTCATGTCGATCTCCTTTCTGTGATCGTTTCCGTGCTAGAGGTCGGCCGCGGCGGCCAAGACCGCGTCGCAGCGCCTTTCGACTTCGGGTGTGGCGGGCGACATCGGCAGTCGCTCTTCATTGGTGGGTAGAAGTCCGCGCTGCCACATCATGTACTTCACTGGAATGGGGTTGGTATCGAAGAACACCGATCGATTGAGCTCCCACAGCAACTGATGCAGTCGGCGCGCCTCTGTGAGCTTGTCGTCGTGGACTGCTTGGTAGAGCGCAGCGACCGGGGTGGGGAATACGTTGGCGACCGCGTTTACCATCCCCGCGGCGCCGACGGCCAGCATCGGCAGCGATACTTCCTCGAGTCCTACGAAGATGCGAAACTGGGGACCCAAACGCAGCAGCACATCGGTGACCCACGCCAAATCGGTGGACGCGTGTTTAGCACCCACGAAGTTGTCACAGCGCTCAGCAATCGCCTCGATGCTGTCCGCGGTCACAGACACGGCCGAACGCACGGGGATGTGGTAGAGCAGTACCGGCTTGCTGGTGTTACGGCACACTACTTCGTAGAACTCAACGAGTCCTCGCTGTGGCGGGCGTGTGAAGGCCGGCGTCACTACCAAAACGGCAGCGGCACCGATGTCTTCGGCGTGCCGGGTCAGTTCGATGGTCTCCGCCAGAGAAGGGGCTCCCGTTGCGACCATAACTGGCAAGCGTCCGTCGGCAGCCCCGATTGCCGTGGCAGCCAACTCCTTTCGCTCGGCAACTGTGAGAAGGGCCGGCTCGCCGCTGGTGCCTGCCACCACGATCCCGTGGCTGCCTGACTGGATTTGGAAGTCCACCAGTTTCTCGTAGGTCCCTAAGTCGATGCGCCCATCGCTAAACGGGGTCACAATCGGTGGATAGGACCCACGTAACTCCTCGGGCGCGAGAGTGATCATTCTGCGGACCGGTTCGTCGCGAAACCCGACTGCACGCCTAGCAGCCTCGCCTGCCGCTTCAAATCCTCCTGCCACAGCAGTGATTCCAGCGCGATGTGGAATGGCTGGTCTTGGATGGTTAATTCGTGGACATGCTCGTCGGGCCCGCTGGCGTGGTGATGCACGGCCCAGCCCGGCGCCGATAGCATCAGGTCGCCAGCCTCCCAGTCGTATCGTTTGCCATTGACCAGGCTATGACCGCGGCCGTGGAAGTAATAGTTGATCGCCGCGGATACGTGACGGTGCGGACGGTCAACAATTTTGGGCGGACGTATCGTGATGGTGGCAAAGAAATTTGGGGTGGTGCCGTTCGTGCGTCCAGTCGCAGGGTTGTAGAGCAGATACAGCCGCCGACCCCGATAGTCCGATCCCAAAGCTGAGAGTTTGCCAAGGTTGTCCTTGACCCGCTGCCACGGCCAATGCAGCGCCGGGCTTTCGATGTTTGGCGGACTGATGAGCTTTTCGTAGGGCATCAGCCATGCGCCCTCGTCGGTCAGCTGAAAGACGCCAAACGGACTCTCTTTACCCTCATCAGACTGCGCTGGCTCGTCGGAGGGGCGGGGGATTTCTTCCGGAGGATTCTCTTCCACCAGGTACACGCCAAGTTGGTCGAGGAGAGCGGCGTTGGAGTAGGTTAGCCGCACTTGCGGTTTATCAGTGTCGTTCATGTGACGAAATGTGGTCCACGAGGGGTGATTCCACACATCGAACTCTCCGAAGCTGAATTTTTTGTCACCAACCACAGCCGTTCCTTCACCGGAGATGCAGAACGAGACCTGGGTTGCGTTGTGACGGATTGGCGCCGTGCTTTCCCCGGGGAGCAGCACGGCCAGCGTGACTCGGATGCCCGGCGCGAGACCATTGCCAGGCGCAGTGGCCTTCGGGTGAACGATTAGAGACTCGCGTCGGCCGTTGCTGGGGCGTGGTTGCTTGCTCAGCCGGGTGACTTCGGCATCGATTTCCGCTTTTGTGATTAGCACTGGTTCCCAGAAGTCCAGGCTGGCGGGGGCGGGACGGTCGCTGACGTCGACAAATAAAGACATCAATTGCTCCATAATCTGGGTTGGTGCCGGGGTGAAACTGATAGCTTGCGGCCCACATTGGCGGCGATGGCCCGTTCGAACACCACTTCGGCCACTGCAAGGTCAGATATGCCGGTACCTAACGCTTTAAAGATCGTCAGACCGTCGCCCTCTAGCCGCTCGTTCGATGCGAGTACCAAGCCGAGCGACAACACGTGGGGGGCGGTGGTTGCCGACAACTCACGAGGTGAGAGCCGACGTGCGGCGGCCACGTCATCGGCAACGACGCGACGGGCCTGCGCCACGACTGCGGGCTCGAGTTCCGCGCGTTCGGGGGTGATCGCACCAACGGCGTTGATGTGGACCCGATCGGCAAGCATCGATGTGTTGATGAATGGTTCGGTTGCCCGCGTCACCGTAACGATGACGTCGGCCTGATCCACCGCCTCGGCGACTGAACTGGCTGCGCGCGCCGCGATCCCGGAGCGCTCGGAGATTTTCTGCGCGAAGGTTGTGCGGTGTTCGGCCGTGGGGCTGTAGATGGCGATGTCCTGGATTTCGCGCACCGCCGCCACCGCTGCGATCTGACCTTCGGCCTGCTTGCCTGAGCCAATCACGGCCAGCCGGTGACCGTGGTCGGCAGCCAAGATCGATGTGGCCGTCCCCGTGATAGCGCTGGTCCGCAATTGGCCCAGTGCGAAGGCCTGGATGATTGCAACCAACTTTCCGGTGTCCACGTCCCACGCAGCCAACAGGGGAGTGGCTCCGCCCCCGGTGTGCGCCCAGGTCTTTGATACTGCGAGCCCCGTCGACATTGCCATCGCTCCAATGGCGTGCATGCTGCCGCCAGCCCAGGAAGCGAACGTCTTGGGCATCGGCACGATGTCTCCTGCTGCGGCACGCAGATAGGCGTCGCGAGTCGCGCTGATGGCCTCAGGCAATGAGACCAACGTGGCGACGTCATCTTCGCCAATCCAACGTGGCGGTCCGCCATCGGACTGCTCCTGCAGCCGCGCGGCACCCCCCGTGCCGGCGTGGCTCAATACGGGTCCGCTATTCACCATGATGAATTAGTGTGCTGGCGGTCACACATGATGTCAAGCCGATTCGGCATAATCGTCATGCTGAATTTCGGAGGTGTTCAGATGGGCGCAGAGGAACGCGAGTATGGCCAGGTAGAAGCGCCCGCGCTGCGCCGTAGCGAGTGGGACGCCGCGATCAGCAAGCGGCCGGCCACCACCCGCTCCGAACTGGCTGCTCAAGCAATCGCGGCGAGCATCAAACGGGTCGGACCTGGCGGAAGGCTCGGAACCAAGGAAGAGCTGCGACTTCAATGTGGTGTGTCCGTCGGAACGCTCAACGAAGCGATTCGGCTGCTCCAAGCCCGCGGCCTCGTTACCGTTCGGCCAGGCCCGGGGGGCGGGTTGTTCGCGTGCGATCCCCCTCCAATGGTGCGGCTCGGCAACGTCATGCTGGCACTGGACTCCCGCCGGACGTCGGTCACCGACGCGGTGCGCATCCGCCGGGCACTCGACGCGTTGCTGATCGAGGACGCCATATGGCACGCGAATGCCGCCGACATCGGCGTGCTGAAGGCACGACTCGCTGACATGGCTGCGGCCGCCGAAACCGGCGACGGCATCGCTTTCCTGCATGCCAATTGCGCCCTGCACGCCCAGATCGCCGCGGTGAGCCCGAATGCGATGTTGAGCTCGATTTATGTCGGTCTGCTCGACGTTATCGAAGCCCACACGCTCGCGGTCGTGCCTGCCGCCGGAGAGCCATTGCCCGAGTCGCTCTTGCAGCGTTACCACCTGCACGCCCGGTTGGTCGACGCGATCGTCGTGCAAGACCCGGCAGGGGCTCTGGATGCACTTGCTCAACACAACGCCACCATCGACTGACGCCAGGCCATAGGCACCACCTCGATACGAGTACGTACTCTTTTGCGCCATAACTTTACGTAAAAGCGTTGTGGTCTTGAAACATTATCGATACGCTATCGTACGCTATGACGTCAGACACAGTCCCGGCGGCCGCTGCACAAAGTCGAGGCGCCAGCCGCGCGGCCGCGATACTGGACGCAACGTTGCAATTGCTCGGCGAGGTGGGATACGACCAGCTGAGCATTGATGCGGTTGCTGCACGCGCCCGGTCGAGCAAGGCAACGATCTACCGACGCTGGACGGATAAGTCCTCGCTTGTGTGTGCCGCCCTGATCTCGGCGTCTGAACGTCACCCCGAATTGCCGTCAGGCGCAACCAGCTTGAGAGAAGATCTGTTAGCACTAATTGCGCTCTTGGCCAAGGTGGCTACGGTCGAGGACCCGGGCGCCTTTGCCAGTCTGCTCGCCGCGGCGCAGAAAGATCCGGCCATCGCGACGGCGGTACGCGCTACCGCGGTCGAACCACGCAGGCGTAACTGCCGTGACGTGATCCAGCGCGCCATCGGTCGCGGGGAACTGAGTGATCCGGGGTTGGCCACCGTCCTATTCGAAACCGCGATCGGGCAGATGATGGTGCGCTTCTTGCTTCAATCCGATGGCTTCGATGATGCCCGGCAGATCGACTTCGTCGACAACACCCTGATCCCTGCACTAAAAGCACACGACATGGAGGCTCGCCGCAATGCCGATCACTGAACCCGATCTCGAGCAGGTCGAAGATGACATCGCCGAACTGCTGCGCACAGAAGAGATCGGCTCGCTTGCAGTGGTTGGCCCGACTGGTGCGCCGGCAGTTTCGATGATGCACTTCGCATCTGACGGCCTCGTCGTCTACCTGCACACGTTCACCTACTCGCGCAAACACGAGGCCATCGCTCGTGACGGCAGAGTCAGCTACACGATCGCGGCCATCCCACCCGACGGCTTTTACGGCCGAGGACAGCTGCGCGCGATTCAGGTTGAGGGTCTCGCCACATTCGTCACCGATCCTGCGGAGATCCAGCGCGCGGTCGAGGTCAGCCGCGAGCAATTCGAGTGGATGAAGGATTTATCGCTGTACGACACATTCGACAAAGGAACCGCCCATCACCAGACGTTCATCAGGATCGATCCGGTGGAGGCCCTGTGGAACGACAACCGGGTGCGGTTGTTGTGGCGCAAGATCGTCAACTTCACGCCGGACGGCAGACACGTTGCGTCGCTCTCGCCCTATGAAACCAAACTGCGAGCCGCCGTGCCCGCCGATGGAGACGGGAGCCCGACCTCATGACACTCACCCATGCAAGTGCTTGGCTGATGGTCTCGTTCGCGGGGCTGTTCAGTGGCGGCATCTTCTTCGTCGCCGTGGAACGACTCAATCTGTGGCGACGAATGCCGGTCGACCAATATGTCGTCGACTTTCGTCGGTCGTTGTATCGGCTCGATCCGTTGATGCCCATCCTGGGAACCATCGCAGCGCTCAGCGCAGTGGTGTTTGCGTTTAACACCGGGGGCCGTGCGTCGACACTGGCGTGGATCGGTGTATCGCTCATAGGTGTCATCATGGTCGCTTCGATTGCCGTCGCCGAGCCAATGAATTCGAAATTCCGTCGCCTGTCCGAAGGTCAAGCTCCCGAGGGTGTCGACCAGTTGCGGGTGAGTTGGCGCCACTTCCACTGGGCACGCACCGCCGTGGCACTCGCCGCCCTCGCCTGCCTTGCGGCTGCCATCGCCTAGACCATGCAAGCGTTCACCCGGGATGGCAACGTCGCCAGCGCATTTGCCGAAAGGCGAGGCGAGACCTCGCTTGCGGCAAATGATTTCGGTGTCTCCCGTGGGTGGCCGCGTCGGGTCGAGGGATGCTCGACTATCGGCGAGATCCATGCTTGTCGTCGATCCTGCGTAGCTGGCCCATGATGGCGACCAGTCTCAGCGACACGCCCTCGCAGGAGGAGTCGGCCGCTGACGTCCTGGACGCGGTGACAGCAGGGCGTGCGCGCAGACCAACCGCCAGGCGCTTCGGCAGGGTAGGCACCGCGACATCGCGGGTCCGTTCGATTCCGGCCCGATCGCTCGCCACAGTGGGTCGTGGTGCGGCGCTGGCCGTGGCCGTGCTGCGCTATTCCGTTCTTGACACCCTCACGTTGAGGCTGCCGGTTGGCGAGTTGTTGGTGCAAGCGTGGTTGTTGCTCACGGTAACGGCGATCCCGGCGGTCCTGATGGCCATCCCGTTCGGTGCGATGGTGTCGGTCGTGTCCTCGGGCCTGGTCAATCAGGTGGGCGCAAGCTCACTTCTCGGTGCAGCAAGTGGCGCAGGCGTTGTGCGCCAGGGCGCGCCGATCACCGCGGGATTGCTGATGGGTGGAGCCGCGGCGTCTGCTATCGCCTCCGACTTCGGTGCGCGGGCGATTCGCGAGGAGCTCGACGCGCTCCGCGTGATGGGTATCAACCCGGTCCGCAGACTCGTGGTCCCGCGATTCTTGGCGTTGGTGGCGATCGCGCCGATCCTGATTGTCGTCATCCTGGTATCCGGCACAACGGCCTCGTACATTCTCGCGGTGACGCTCAGCGACGTGACGCCCGGAAGCTTCTGGCAGTCATTTGGTCTATTCGCGCAAAAAACAGATGTCTGGTTTGCCATGGCCAAGACTGTTGTGTTCGCCGCAATCGTCGCGATCGTTTCCTCGCTTCGGGGCATGGAAGCGACGCGCGGCCCGCGCGGTGTCGCCGATGCGGTGAGCTCCTCAGTCGTGCTCAACGTCATCTGCATCGTGATCGCGAACCTGGCGATAACTCAGCTTGAAGTGATGTTCTTTCCGACGGTGGTCGCCTAATGGCCACTCCATCGGCGTTGTTCCCGACGCGATTGCTGTCAATGCGGCCAGTCCGGCAACCCCTGATGGAAGCCGGGCGGTGGGTCGTCTTCATTGGCCAGACGTTGTGGTACCTGCCACTGACCCTACGCCGGTACTACCGCCAAACATTGCAGGCCATGAATAGTCTGGCCTGGGGGCGAGGCTCGATAATCGTGGACGGCGGCACGATCAGCGTATTGATCCTGCTCGGTATTGCCGTGGGCGCCTCGGTGGCGATCGAGGGTTTCGCAATCTTGAACCTCATCGGATTTGGCGCGCTCTCAGGCATCATCGGTGGCGTTGGCACCGTTCGCGAGATCGGTCCGCTGGTCGCCGGTATCGCCTACACGTCCCAGGCCGGTTGTCGAATGACCGCCGAGATCGGGGCGATGCGTATCTCTGAGGAGATCGACGCCGTTGAAGCACTTGGACTTCGGCCGATCCCATTCGTAGTCGGGACACGCCTTGTCGGCGGGCTATTGGTGGTGATTCCGGGATATTTGCTCACCCTGGTCGCCGCATTTTTCGTGCAGAACGTGTTCATCACGACGCTGTATAAGCAGCCGGGCGGGACGTACGGCCACTATCTGGCCATGTTCCTCACGCCGACCGATCTTGCCTACTCGGTGATCAAGGCCACGGTCTTCTGCATCGCAGTGACGTTAATCCATTGCTATTACGGATATTTCACCTCGGGCGGACCGGTCGGCGTCGGTAAGGCCTCGGGCCGCGCCGTACGCGCAAGCCTGGTCACCGTCATGGTGCTGGATTTCACGCTCACCGTCGCCCTTTGGGGTCTTCAGCCGCAGTTCGTGTTCCGGGGGTAGGGCGATCATGTTGCTCAGGGGCTCGCAGGAGTCGCAGGAACGAAAGTTGATGATCGCCGGCGCCGTGGTCGTATTGTCGGCTATCGCAGCTGCTTTCGTCATCATGTGGCATCCCTCGGCGTCCCAAAAAACCGATCGGATCTCGGTCGCGATCGACACCCCTTACGTTGGCCAAGGCGTGCGTGAGGGGACCGCCATCGTCATGCATGGCGTCCAAGTGGGAGTCGTCAAATCCATCAGCAGCTTGCCCGGCGGCGGTGTGCGGGTGCTCAGCGACCTACAGAAGGGCCCAACCGCCGAACTTACCGACACCATGAAAATTGAGTTCCGGCCCATCAATTATTTCGGCGTCACCGGCATCACCGTCGCCGCTGCATCGGGCGGACGACAACTTCGCGACGGCATTCGGATCAATACAGTGCCGCAGCCCAATGCGACCCTTCAGGCCGTCTTATCCCGCCTCGGTGAGGTGTCGGTCAGCGCCTTGACCCCCCAGCTGATATCGGTCATCGATCGTGCCGTGCGATACACCGATGCGCTCAACCCGCTCATCGAGACAGTACTCATCGCCACGCACGCGGTCGCCGACGTCCAGAACGTCTCTACCGCGCGCCTGTTGACCAACACGACCGGGGTCGCGGTGGCCTTTCCGACGTTTACCGACGCGCTGCTCGGTGCAGGGGAGGATTTCACCGCCGTACCCCGCCGATACACCGACGAACAGTGGCGCACCGGCGTTCAGGAGGCATACCGCGTCGGCTCGACCGAGCTCTTCGGCGGTTTCGGACGACTTGAGTCCAACTACGTTGATGACTTGCTGCCTGCGATCGACGGCGTTAAGGCCCTGACCGATCCCGTACCCGCCTTATTCAGGCCGGACGACTTCGCGAATACCCTTGTGCAGCTACGTACCCGGTTGCAGAAGTTGTTCGCCGGAAACGGTGAACAACGCGCCCTCCAGGTAAAGATTGTCCTGGACAACTTGCCCGGAGTGGCCGCTCCACTGGCCGCGATGGGAGGCCCGCAATGAGCGCCAAAGCAGCACTGTGGCGACTGGCCATCAGCGCAGCAGTCGCCGGCGTCCTCCTAGTTCTGCTCTTAAGCGGCATCTCACAGCCCGTCAAGGTTCAAACCCGCACGTACACTGCAAAATTCACCGACATATCCGGCCTTCATGATGGAGCCGACGTGCGTGTTCGCGGAGTCCTGGCTGGACGGGTGCTTGCTACGGCGCTGCAGCGACAGCAAGGACAAAGCGTTGCGTCCGTGGACTTCACGCTCGACAAGAAATACGGGGTAGTGTCCAACACCAGGATCGCGGTCAAGTACCAAACCCTTACCGGCGCACGCTACCTCGATGTGCTGAACCCCGCAGAGGAATATGTGCCGGCCAGTCTGGTGACGTCGGTACCAACGGCGATGACGCAACCGTCCTTTGACGTCACGCGACTATTCAACGGTCTGCAACCCGTGCTCGCCACGTTAAACCCGGAGCAACTCAACGCCTTTGCCGCCAATGCCGCCAACTTCTTGTCCGGTGATGGAAGCGGCTTTGCGCCAGTGCTGGAAAGCATCCATAAGCTCACCCAGTTTCTGGCGGATCGCCAGCAGGTCGTGGCCACCCTGATGCGCAATCTCGCCGACGTCGCCGAGGTCATGTCAGGCCATGCCCACGACCTGACTCAGATCATCGACGGACTGAACACGCCCATCGACAGCGCGCTAACGGTGTTGGACGAGTTCCGCAAATCTCAACTCTACGGACCTGATTTCGTCGAGCCGCTTCTACGCCTGCTAACCAACGTGGGATTAAAGCCGGATGACGACATCGATAGGGCTCTAGATACGGCACTCAATAACCTGGACAGAACCCTGGACGCGTTCAAACTTATCCCGGTCATGTGGGAAAACATCCCCCCGCCCGCCGCCGCGGGGGAACCGCAGCCTTGCGCTCGAGGTCGCGCACAGCTGCCCACGACAATGGACGTCCTGCTGAACGGGCAACGGGTGGTGCTATGCAACCGATGAAACTTCTGCGCAACCCGGCGTCGTGGGGCGCTGGCTCGCTGGCGCTCGCTACCGTGGTGGCCATCGGGGCGGCCGTGCTCTATGTCAGCCCCCCCGGTCAGAAGACCGTTACCTTCTACACCGACGATGCGGCTTCGGTCGTGCCGGGAGATCAGGTGCGGATCGCGGGCATCCCGGTGGGCAAGGTCAAGGATGTGTCGCTCGAGGCCGATCGGGTTCGGGTGCGGGCACGCGTCGATAACAGCGCCTTCGTGGGGAACAAATCCGCCATCGAGGTCCGGATGCTTACCGTCGTGGGCGGCTACTACGTCAACCTGATTTCCTTGGGTGAGGCCCCATTGGGCGCCGGCACTATTCCGCTGGAACGGGTGACAATGCCTTACAGCCTGGTCCGCACGCTCAATGATGTGACAAAGGTTACCGACAACCTTAGCGCGAGACCCCTCAACGAGTCACTCAACCAATTACAAACCGGCCTGCAAGGCAATAATGTCGATACCTTAACCGCGATAATTGATGCGGGCAACGCCATTATGTCGACAATTGACCGGCAACGCGGTCAAATCACGTCAATCTTGAATCTTAGCGATGAATATATTCAACGATTGGCAGAATTTCGCACCGAATTTAAAACGCTCGTCGAAAAGGTCGCTATCATTCAGTCGATCTTGGAACTCTACAGCAAAGGGTTCGGCGGCGCCCTCTGGGGCATAGGGGTCGCGATCGACGCGCTCAAACCAATAGGTCTTTTTTATGACAAGCATCGAGCGCAGTTCCTCGAGAAGGTGCGCAATTTTTTGGCGAAGGGTCGGCTGTGGATTGACCACAACGGAGTGGTCGTGCGGGGCTTGCGGGACCTGCAGCACCACTTCGAGCGGATCCTTGACGTGCAACAGGACCGCCCGGAACTGTTAGCCACCGACCTGTGCATACCGATGCCGGGATCGGCATGCTAGCGAGGACATCGCGAGCGTATCGCGTGCGCCGAGCGGGCGCAGTACTTCTCTGCGCTGCCGCGGCGGCGCTGATGTGCGGCTCGTGGACGCCATTTCGGCAAGAGCAATACCTCGCCTATTGCGCCATCATGCCCGACAGCGTTGGACTCTACGTCGGCAATCCGGTCACCCAGATGGGTTACAAGATCGGCGAAGTCAGCGCTATCACCCCAGCTTTACGTGACGTCCGGATTGATTTCAAAGTCGACAAAAGCCGCCCGCTGCCGGCCGACGTCAGAGCGGTAACCAGATCGCCGTCGCTACTGGCCGATCGAGCGTTGGAACTCGTCGGGAACTACACCTCCGGTCCGCAACTGCTCACCAAGGGCTGCATTCCACTCTCGAGGTCATCGACTCCGAAGAGTCTGTCGGACATCATCGGTTCGGCGACCAGCTTCCTGAACGCGATCAACCCTGAAGGCTCGACGAATATTGGCGACGTTGTCGCCGGCCTCGACCGGGCGCTTCACAGTAACGGGCCGGGCTTAAATCAGCTTCTGACCACATCGTCAGCAGTGCTCGATGCTCCCGATCGTGCGGTCAGCGATATACGTTCCATCATCACTAACCTAGCCACCTTGACGGCAACGCTCAGGGAAATCAGCGGGCCGCTCAAGTACAGCATGCTCACGACCTACAAAACCACCGAAGACGTTGAAAAGGCCCTGGCCACTCCCGTCTTTCAAGGCGTGATCCCACTGGTGGGCGCGGCCTCTGACATCGAAGTTGAGCTCGGCGACGAGATCCAGACGGTGCTGAACGATGCGGAATGGGCGCTTCGGAAATTCGGTGCACACTCCACGTTGTTCGCGAGTCTGATGAAGCCGTTCCCCGTTTTGATCAACTGGTTGGAACGGCATGCCAACGACAAGCAGTTCTTCACGATCCGATACCGGCCGCCGTTGTATCGCATCGCGACCCCCGTCGACGGGCTGATCACCTGCGCAAGGCTGAACGCCGCGAGCCCCGGGAGTTGCACGGACGTGGGCGGAAAACCGTATGCGGTGGACGTGGCGCTATTGCAGTACGTGCTGAGTCAGGCGGCCCAGCGATGATGCGCCGCGTCACATCCTTGGCGATCACGATCGCAGCAGTCGTTGGTGTCTCGTCATGTGCGTCGATCGACGTGAACGCCCTTCCGGCGCCGGGCAATTCGTTTCAAGGTGGCTACACCCTGGTGATGGAGTTCGACAACGTCCTCAATCTGCCGGCCCGCGCGAAAGTGACGCTGGACGGGATCACCGTCGGAATCGTAACTGGCGTGGCCATTGCAGCTAATCACGTGGACGTCACGACACGTATCGACCCCGCCGTGTCTGTTCCCTCCACCATTCATGCCAGCCTGCAGCAGGCCACCGTGCTGGGCGACATCTACGTTGCGTTGAGCCGCCCACCCGAGAGCACGCCCGCGCCCCCGCTACCACCGGGCTCACGGCTCCCCGTGGCACAAACCACGTCGCCGCCGCAGCTTGAAGACACCATCAGTCACCTGGCCGATTTCGCCGGCAGCGGATCCCTGGAAAGAATCCAGAACACGATCATCGGCATCAACCGGATAACGCCACCCCCAGCCGACGTCCGAAAAATTGCGTCGCAGTTTTCCACCGACATCTCCGACCTGTCCAACAACATCGACAACGTCGACCTTCTGCTGAACGGCGCCGCTCAGACGGCCCAAGCCCTGCACAACCGGATACCCAACTTGCAGACGTGGTTCACCACGCAAGGCATGCACGGTTGGAAGCACGCATATGACCTGTACCAGTACACCGGCACGGCTTACCCGAGCGTCGGCACCATCTACTCGGGCGGATTTTGGATTGTTCCGCTGCTGAATTCGATGGCAGACGCCGCAGGAGCCGTCCAAAGGTCGAAATGGGCATTCGAAAGTGAGATTCACGAATGGCGAAAGCTATTTACGGATTACTATCTCCCCCAGGATAAATATCCGGCCATCAATATCACATCCATCGTCGCGCCCGATGGTCGAGAATTATCAGGCAACGTGCACGACGTGTTGCGGATCTTGGGTGCGATGCCATGATAGCCAAAGGTGCATTATCGTTTACTGCATTTGTGATCATGATTGTGTTCGCTGTCGGGTATTTCACATCAATGGGTGTCAGTTTGATGCCTCCATCAGAGCGCGCCCGCATGTCCATGGAGGTACACGACATCAGTGGCTTGGTTGTCGGATCGAGTGTGCAATTGCGGGGCGTTCCGATTGGCGAAGTCACCAGTATCTCCACCTCACTTTCGGCCGCGACCGTCAATTTCTATGTAGACAGCCGGTTTAGAATCCCCGTGGACAGCGATGTTCGGGTGGAAAATTTATCTGCGCTTGGTGAGGCTTACATCGAATTCCTGCCGCGCAGTGAAAGCGGGCCGATCCTTCAGGATGGCCAGCGGTTTGCTGCCGAGGCGATAACGCAGCCGCCATCGATCTCCGATTTGGCGACAACGGTGGTACGGGTACTCAACCAGTTTGACCCCGCGGCGCTGAAACGCATTATCGGTGAAGCCGATGCGGCCTTGCCGAGTCCTACCGCGGTGCTGCCCAATTTGTCGCGCGCAGCCACGCTCCTGAGGAGCACCGCAGCGACCATGCATGGGAAGGGGCGCGACCTTCTCGACAACTTCCAGGTGCTGTTGCGCAACGCACAATGGGTCGGCCCAGTACTAGCCTTCAACACACCTTGGCTCACCAAGATGGGCAACGATTTCGCAGCACTGAACGATGCGGCGGTGGTCCTGCATGACCGCGGGGCACCGCAGACTCTGCACAACCTCTCGCACTTGGTCGGCCGGCTTGAGCATTTCCTCGACCATTCCGGTGGAGATATCAAGGTCCTGATGCAGTCGATGCTGCCTTACCTGAACGACATATCCGGAGCCTTGATGAACTTCGATACCGCCCAGATCTTTCGCAATATGTTGGCCTCTGTCCCCGAAGAGGGCGCTGTTACCCTCCACGTCACCATTCCCGATGCCCGCGCAGCTGAAAATCCGCCGGCGGGCGTGCCCGCCACTCCGGCCGCTCCCGGACCCACGACGCCAGCAATCAATCCACCGCTGCCGTCTGCTGCGCCTCCGACAGGCGATGTACCCCCAACCGCGGTGGCCCCCGGGCCGGCGACTCAGGGTGCCCGCTGATGGCAGCGAGGCGCGACGCGTGTGTGGGCGGCGGTGGACGAACAAGAAAGGGTCAACGCGTGAGCAATAACAACAACGGTGTGGAACTGAAGTCGGCCACCAGCGGATCAGCGGATCCTGAAGCGGCCAAGCCGGATGCTGACCATGAGCACGATCCGGAGAATATCGACGCCGATTCTTCTCTGGATGAGGCCGCCGATGCCATCGGCGATGCCACCGATGAGCCGGCCGCCACGAAGCCGAAAGCCTCGAAACGCATTGGCGCGCAACGGCGTTTCTCAATCTCAGTCAGCGCTCGCAGCCTGGTATACACCGGCCTGATTGTGGTTGTGGTGGGCGCGCTCGCCACGTTTGTTTGGTTGTATGTCGATGCCCGGCGCGAACTCGATGCACAGGCTCGCAGATCCGACAACTATGCGCACGCCGAAAAGGTGGCACTCGACTACGCGGTCAACGCTGCGACGATGAATTACCAGGATCTCAACGGATGGAAGACCAAGCTCGTGGCCGGCACCAGCCCGGAGCTGAATGACAAGCTGAGTAAAGCGGCCGAATCGATGCAACAGATCCTGATCCCGCTGCAGTGGACTTCCAGCGCGCGACCACTTATCGCCAAGGTTCGTTCGAACACGGCTGGCATCTATGTCGTCGACTGCTTTGTCAGTGTTCAAACCAAGACGATGCAGGCCCCAGATCCCTTAATGTCCACGGCCACATACAGTCTCACTCTTGACAGCAATAAGAACTGGCAGATCACTGACGTCGGCGGAATTGGCGCGCTGACCGGTCAACGATAGTTCGGCAATGTCCCGAGAATGAGGTGCAGGATGCGTGGCAGGAGTGTCGCTGGGACGTCAAGGGTTGGCATTGGTAGAGCGCACGCGGCATGGCAGTTGTGCTGGCGTGGAGCCGTTTTGGCCGCCGCACTGACCGCTTCGCTCGTGGGCATCGCGACGAGCGCTCCGAAATTGCGCGCTGAGCCATCAGACCCGCCCAGTAATGATCAACTTATCCGGCCGCTGCCCCCGATCGTCGTGCGCTCGACAACTTGGACGCCGAAGTTCCCCTTCCCTTACGACCAGACCAGGAATCAGGTCACCCCTGCGGACATCCGGGCAGAAGCCGAAATGTGCCAGTGGTTCGCCGCTCAGTATCAGACCATTAATGACCAGATTGAGCGCGTTCAATTCAATCGGATCAGCCCCAACGGGACGGACTGGGACTACAGCGTGAACGGTATTCAGCAACAGGTTGACATCGTTACCGGCAACATAGATCAGTCGGTGAACTTTCTCGGACCCCGTGCGCAAGCGCTCACCCAACGCCAAGACTTCGCCGGCGACAACTATTTTCCCCTGTATCAGGGGGAGGCCTTCTACGGCTTGTGGCAGGAGCTGTCGAATGTGAGCAACGGCATCAAAGCCCATCAGCCCGACTGGTTTACCGGCCCGTCCTACCTGCGGGTGAAGAGGTTGGCCAGCGAGATCCACCGTTCGCACGTCTGCGATTGAGGATTGCCGCGATGCGTGTAGACCCCCCAAATCGTCATCACGAAACGCCTTCACTGTCGTCTGCATGCCAAGCGCAGGATCTGCGACGACGGGATAAACATCGGCGTCGACACTGCATCGCAAGGGCGATGGCTGTCGCGGTGTTAAGCGCTGCAAGCGTATTTCGGCCTTCTCCGGCGGCTGCGGACTTCGCAGCCAATCTCAGGGATGCGGTGGTGCAGGCACGTCAGGGTTCGTCGTGCGGAGCGCTACGACCCGACCCGCTTGCCGACCAGACAGCTGCGATCGCCGCCCGATCGACAGACACCTATCTCGATCACAACGCGCGCGTCATTCCGGTGTCGGACCCGCTTCCAATATTGAAAGACCTCGGCCTCAACGCCGGCAAGGCAAAGTTGCTGCAAGGCGCCGGCCAAACCGAGGCCGACGCGATCAAGGCAATCTTGATCACGGGCTACAAGGAGCTCCCGGACTGCTCCTACACGTGGTATGGGGCGAGCACATTGCCGAATAGCAATATCGCCGGTTGGTTCTTGTCCGCAGTGGTCTTGGCGGGGCCCTAGATGCGACTCGCAAGGCACATGAAACGCAGCTACGTGGTGGGGGTGGCCCTGATCGGTGGGATCGCCGCGGTGCTGTCCGCCCCGGCAGCGCACGCCGAGGACAGCGTGACTTACGAGGTTGTTTCCGATCAGCTCAACGTGCCGGCGGCAAACGTCGAGTACAACGACAGGTCTCAGCGCAAAGCGTCACAACAGGTTTCGCTGCCGTGGCGAGTCACCGCTGATGTGCCAAACGCGGTCAGTCCGACTAAAGATGGCGCTGAAATCCGCGCCGACTGGCGGCCCTACCGCTGGCCATATAAGTACGTAACGGTACGCATCTACCTCCGAGGCAAGCTGCTGTGCGAAAGCACGCTCGATGTTGGTGATGCGACATGCTACGGCAGCACACCGCATCGAAACTTCCCCCAGACCGGCGGGGAGTGACTGTGCCTAAGTCAGATTCGGCTCGTGATGAACACCGCGGAACTGCTCTTGAGACCACGCGGGAGGGCCCCCGCGTGTCCAGGCGGCGTTCGGTCTATCGGTGGTTGGCCACCATGATGTCAACGATCGCACTGGCGCTGACTTGCTCGCCCCATACACGTGCAGATCCAACTGACGCGACGATCGCACCCAATCCCTATCCGAAGGACAGTCTCGTCCTGACGGCCTATACCCGTCTTGACCCAGCCCAGTACTTCCTGCCCGGTCTTTACGGGGTGTATTTTCTGACGCCCAGTGGTCTTAACTGTGGGATCTGGCTGCGGGGCAGCTTTGGCTGCGCCGGTCCTCTTCCCGGCACGCCGCCAGGAACTGACCACATCGGCTGGTTCAACGGGGATACCAGGGTCCATCACGACTCAGCGATCGCGATCGGATTCCCCAACGCGCAAGCCCAGCGGGTTCTGCCGTTCCGCAGCTATCTGAACTGGAACGAAACGACCTGCGCGACAATGGCCGACAGCAGCACCT
Organism: Mycobacterium sp. 663a-19; assembly: GCF_035616495.1. NCBI lineage: Bacteria > Bacillati > Actinomycetota > Actinomycetes > Mycobacteriales > Mycobacteriaceae > Mycobacterium > Mycobacterium sp. 663a-19. Next base: position 466,103 of record NZ_JAPJAV010000001.1, read on the forward strand.
ACTGCTACCGCGGAATGTTTCGTTTTCTCATCACTCCCAACGGCACTTACCTCAATGGTTGATCGTTGCGGGCCAACCGTTGTGAGGAGTGGGCTAGTGAAACTGGTGGAGCTGGACCGGCGATGACGTTCCTGGAGCAGCTTGACGCTGCAGACACGATCCCCTGTTGTATTGATCAACGGTTCTCGGTTCCGCCTAACGTCGAAGCAGAATTCTTGAACCTCTGGCTGGATGACGCTGCGTTCATTTTGGCCGATGCTTGCCTGTCCGAGCAGTTGTATACGGAAGGCCAGGCGGCGCACGTTTCGTCAATGTCGCCCAGTGGGGAGAATGCGCAGACATTCGTCCGAGCATTTAGATCCCATGGAGCCCAAAGCTTCTCGCCACGCTATCCCGATACCATCAGCGCCCCACAAAGATCGCCGTGCCGGGAGTTTGCGTGGCCTGAAAGACGATCGCGGTATGGTACGGCGTCCGTTCAGGCAGAGGAGCCGGGTACATGACACGCAACATAATCGCCGACCGCACTGAGATCGTGGAGCTGCTGAGTCGGTGCTTTCGGGGGGTTGACGATCGCACCGCAGACCAGGTGTGGGTGGAATCGGTATTCGCTGACAATGCCCGTCTGGAATATCCGACGGGCACGGCTCACGGGCGAAAAGCGATCCTGGAGGCCCACCGCACGATCATCGATTACTTCAAGGCAACCCACCACGTGACGACGGACGCAATCGTCGATTTTGATGGCGACACTGCATGGCTGCGGGCGAACGTTACGGCCATGCATGTGTTTAGCGACCGCAACCGCGACGCTGCTTCCTTGGAGGCGCATTTCATCGTTGGCGGAATCCTTGACATCCACGCTGCCCGCACTGATGACGGATGGCGGTTCACGAACCTCACGCTGACGGTGGTGTGGCGCAGCGGCGCCATACCGCTTGGCCTGCATGGCCTCACTCCATAGACCTCGCGCAAGTGCTTCATCGACACCCGATTGATATGTGTCAAGATGCCTGATATGGGCAAGCATGATGATCAAGCGTTGGGCTACCTGCTCTATCGCCTGATGTCGGTGCTGCGAACCCAGGTGACGGCTGAATTGGCCCCGCTCGGGCTACGGTTGCCACAAATCGTGTGCCTGCGGATTCTCTCCGCATCACCCGGGCAATCAAGCGCAGAGCTTGCGCGCATCACCAATGTGACGCCCCAGTCGATGAACCTGGTGCTACATGGACTGCAAGATATGGGTGCCGTGACGCGGCCGGCCGCGGTGCCGTCGGGCCGAGCGATGCCGACTCGCCTTACTGGCAAAGGCAAGGCGCTGCTCAAGCGCGCCGAAGTTGCCATGCGCGCCGCGGACGAGCGACTACTGGCGCCACTAGCTCCCGCCCAGCGCAGGGAATTCAAGCGGCTACTCCGGGCGATGGCTTCGTAAGCAGTCGCGGCCGTTACGGCTCACCGCCAAGAGTGGGCGATCCGAACTCACCATCCGGCCGAACAGGCGGCAGACGGCGAGGCGATGATTGTCAACGGCGTCCCCCGGTGGCTTGGATGCAGGGTAGTGGTCGTGACGAGCAGACAACGTGCCCCTTTGACGGTCGCGGGCGCGGCGTCGCAAATCCAGCATGATGAATAACGGTCAATCTATTGACACGAGGCTAGGCATGCTCGCAAACTGCAAGGGAGCAATTCAGCATGGCGAATTGGGTGGGAAGGTCTCGGTGGTACTGGATCAGCACTTTCGCGACTTGATGGCGGGAGTGTGTGCGCCGGTCGCCATCGTGACGACCTCGGACGACGACGGGCCGCACGGTGCGACCGTGAGTTCGCTGGCATCGGTGTCACTGAGACCACCGCTGGTGTCGATTGCGCTGGATCGCAGCTCCGCCCTGCTGGCACGAATTCTCGATAGCCGTCGCTTCGGTGTCAATGTGCTCGGCCGCACGCAAGACGATCTCGCGGTCGTGTTTGCCAGGAGGGGAGTGGACCGATTCCATAAGGTGCACTGGTCGATGGTAGATGGATTGCCTCGGTTAGATGGCGCCGTCGGCTGGGCTGCATGTGATGTTCACCAGGCTCTGGAAGCAGGTGACCATGTGCTGCTCATCGGGCTGGTGCGCAACGCTGCATCGTCAACGCAACCGCCGTTGATCTATGGGCACCGCATCTTTGGTACCCATTCTCAGTTCCACCAGCGGCCTCGCAAACCCATCACCGATCAAATCGCCGCATGTTCCCGCTGAATTCGGCATGGATGCCTTGCAACGAGGAGTAATCGAGATGACAACCGTTCAGTCTTCGCTTGGTGGCGGTACCGCAACGCCTGACGCCGCCGAACTGGTTGCGCGAGTCAAGGAACTTCATCCCCTTTTGTCGAAGAATGCCGTGATCGGCGAGCAGGACCGTCGGGTCGCCGAAGAGAGCATTGACGCACTAGCTGAGGCCGGCCTCTTCCGGCTGACGATACCGAAACGCTATGGCGGATATCAGACGTCGATGCGTACGATTCTCGACGTTTCCGCCGCGGTCGCCGAAGCCGATGGCGGAACCGCATGGATCGTCACGTTGATCAATGTATGCAACTGGATGACGAGCCTATTTTGTGCCCAGGCACAGGACGAAGTGTTTGGTGCTAATCCCGATGCGAAGGTCTCCGGAGTATTAGCTCCTACAGCGGAGTCGCACAAGACTGACGGCGGGTGGATGGTCAGCGGAAAGTGGTACTACAACTCGGGATCATGGCATTCGGATTGGTCGGTACTGGGCATTCCGATCAACGACGAATCGGGTGAGGTTATTGACCAGGGGCTCGCGTTGATCCCGCGCTCAGAACTGCAGCTCGAGGACATGTGGTACGTCGCGGGCATGAAGTCCACGGGCAGCAATGCCGTAATCGCCGAGAACGTGATGGTGCCCGAGCATCGTATCCTTCGCGTTCCCAACGCCATTCGTGGCGAATACGCGTCAGAACACACCGCTAGCGAAGCGCTGTACCGGTCCGCCTTCGTCCCCGTAATCGCCTTGGTGCTCGTGGGTCCGCAGTTGGGCATGGGCAGAGCGGCGCTGCAGTATGTGACCAGCAAAGCTGCCAAGAAGCCCATCTCCTACACCTTCTATGAGGCCCAACAGGACTCGGTCGCATTCCAATTGCAGATCGCTGAGGCGGCACGGCTGATCGACACGGCCCAGCTGCATGCTTATCGCGCCGCCAGCGACATCGACGAGGCCGCCGCGCGGGGTGAATACCCGGACTTCTTGACGCGCGCTCGAGTCCGTTCCGACACCGGCTATGTCGCAGAATCGATCACTCGTGCCATCGAAATCCTGTTGTCTGCACACGGTGCCGGATCGTTCGCAGAGGTCAATCCGTTGCAACGGATATGGCGTGACTCGGCAACCGCCGCGCGGCACGCGGTGGTGTCGCCCGTGGTGTCCTACGAGATATACGGCAAGGCCCTGCTAGGTGTCGAGGACACTATCACCCCGTTGGTTTGAACCGAGCAATCTGATAATCGAAAGGACTCCACGTGCGCGTGGCAAATCTACGTGGCCGACTCTCGTTGGTGAGCACCGACGGGACGCGGGCGCTCGATGTTCATCAAGCTAGCGATGGTCGCTTTGACACCTCGCCGCAGCAAATCTACGACGAGTGGGGCGACTTCCTGTCGTGGGCTCGCGAGGCTGACCCTGGCAGCGGAGAGCCGTTCTCTACAAGTGAGCTGGGGGCGCCGGCGCCCGCTCCCAAGCAAGTCTTCGCGATTGGTTTGAACTATCGAGCGCATGCTGCCGAATCGCACTTTGACGTACCGGACGAACCGACGGTGATGTTTACCAAGTGGCCGTCGTGCCTTACTGGCCCAGTGACCACCGTCGGACTTCCCGCTGACGGTCATACCGACTGGGAGGTCGAATTGGTTGTCGTGATGGGCCGCTTGGCCCATCGCATCACCGCTGATGAGGCGTGGGAGCATGTTGCGGGGGTGACTGTTGGACAAGATCTTTCGGAACGCATTACTCAAACAAGTGGTCCCTCACCTCAATTCAGTTTGGGTAAATCCCTGCCTGGATTCGGCCCGACGGGGCCATGGCTGGTGACGCCTGATGAATTCGACAACCCGGATGACCTTGAGCTGGGTTGCGCCATCAACGGCGAACAGATGCAGAAAGGCCGCACCAGCGACCTCGTGTTTTCGGTGCCGACCTTGATCTCGAGATTGTCACAGAAGCTGCCGCTGCTGCCTGGAGACGTACTGTTCACCGGCACGCCCGCCGGGGTAGGACTCGGCCGGACGCCGCCGCGCTACCTGGCATCTGGCGACGAATTGATCAGCTATGTCAGCGGAATCGGCGAGCTGCGACAGAATTTCGTCGCTGCCGACCCCGTTCGGCCACACTAGCCCTCACGCCAACAGGAGAACACTATGGCCCTACATCGGCTTACCGCCGTCACGATTGGGGTGCCCAACGTGGCCGAAACCCGGGCCTACTATGCCGAGTTCGGTCTTGAGCCCTTCGCGGATGGTTGGTTTACCACGCGTGATGGCGGTCGGCAGCTACGAGTCGTCCATGCGCCGACACGCAGATTGATCGAAATGGAACTTGGCGCAGAGGATGAGGACGATATAGAGCGCATCGTGGGCGACCTGCACAAAATCGGCGTGCATGCCGACCGACAACCTCGCCAGCTCACCGCCGTTGACTCAGTGAATGGCGTCCGCGTCACCGTGAGTGTCACTGGCCGAATCGTTCAACTACCGGCTCCGGTGCCCGTACCAAACGCCCCTGGGCGAGCCGGACGCCTTGGCCGACGAGCGCCGGGTGTCTTACGCGACGGGCCGGTGCGTCCGCGAAAGCTTGGCCACGCCGTACTGGGAACCACCGACTTGGAGGCGACGCGGCGCTTCTTCGTTGACGGCCTTGGGTTCAAGGTCAGCGATCGAATCAAGGATGTTGGGGCGTTCCTCCGCTGCTCTACCGACCATCACAACGTCCTGATTCTGCAAGCGCCGGTTAGTTTTTTGCACCACACATCGTGGCAGGTTGATGACATCGACGAGGTGGGCCGGGGCGCAACTGCGATGTTGCAGGCCGATCCGGCGCGCCATGTGTGGGGACTCGGCCGACACCACGCAGGTTCGAACTTCTTCTGGTATCTCAAAGATCCGGCCGGCAACTTCAGTGAGTACTACTCGGACCTGGACTGCATCGTTGATGACCAGCTGTGGACGCCGGAGACCTTCGAGGGCGCGCGAGGCCTGTTCAATTGGGGGCCCCCGCCACCGGCGTCGTTCTTGGCTCCCGAAGACCTGGGCGAGCTGATGATCGGCGCGCATGCGCCGTGAAGGGCCGCTGACGCGTTACGTTTCAGGCGAGTCGGAGCGCGGCCACAGGACAGACTATGACGGCATCCTGGACGTGAGCCTCGTCGCAGCCTGACACTTCCTCCGCTAGAACGGTGAGGTTTCCGTCGTCGTCAAGCGCGAAGTACTCCGGCGCCACGACCTCGCACATCCCATGGCCTTCGCAACGATTTCGATCGACTTCGATTCTCACACCGTCTCCTCTGCGGTCAGCAGAACTGGAACGGACTGGACTTTTCTTGTCAACGCCCCAGGGGATCTCACCCACTTAGCGTGCGGGGCGAGGGTCATGCCCGGATAGCGGTCCAGCAATGCCCCGATGGCCACCCGGGCCTCTATACGCGCTAGCGGCGCACCGATACACGTGTGGATGCCGCGCCCGAACGCTAAATGACTCGCCGCGTTTGGCCGATCGAGACGATAGCTGCGTGAATCTTCGCCCCATCGCTTTTCGTCGTGGTTCGCCGATTGGATGTTGAGATAGACCTTGTTACCAGCTGGGACGGGGCAGCGATCGATCGTCACATCCTCGATGACCGAGCGCACCATGAATTGAGCCGGCGAGTCCATTCTCAGTGATTCTTCGATCGCGGTCGACAGCAGTGCGCGGTCGGACACTACAGCCGTCCAGTGCTCCCTACATTCGAGCAACCGATACAGGCAATTCGCGATAAGTGCACGTGTCGTATCGGTCGCGGCGACCACGAGTTGAAGGATGTGCGTCATGACCTCTGGTATGGACATATCGGTCTCGCCTGGGTTGGCGAAACACAGATTGTCCAGTACGTCTTCTTGACGGCTATGGGGCCTCGTGCGCCGATCTTCGACCAGCTGGCCCAAATATTCTGTGAGATAAGCGAATTCGGGCAGTTCGTGGGTGGGTTCAGGAACCGTTGCCACGAGCACGTCAGACCACCGTTGGACGTCGTCCCATGATCGCTCTGGTATGCCGATCAGGGCGTACAGGATTCGTGCCGGTATGAAGTGCGCGTAGTCCGCGTACAGGTCGACGCAGCCCGAGTCCGGAAGCGCGCTAATACAATTCGCGACGATTGACTCGACTTGCGGAGTGAGCTTGCGGAGTCGCGCGGGCGCGAAATCTTTCAGTAGCCGCGCGCGCAAGGCCGTGTGTGCGGGGGGGGTCCGCCTGGGTGGCCACAATGAACGGCCACTGAACGTCCTCGGCGCCAACGGAAAAGTTGCCTCTGTTCGAGAAGTTTCGCGTGTCGTCGAACACCTGGCGGACGCCTAGGTCTGTATTGACGGTATACAAGATGTCAGAGACTTTCCCTACGGGACAGCCGATGCGGGATGCGTGCATCAATCCGTCGGGCTGAACAAGGTGCCCCGGGTTCAGTGGGTTGAAGAATTGATCCTCTGTGGAGGTCGTCACATCGGTCTCCCTTCTCAATTCCTCGAGGCGTGCGGACACCTACGCCGATAGTGGGGCGAGATCGGCGTAATTGTGAAACTCGCTAATCAGCCTCCCGATCAAGCGGTAGATCGTGACCGCCGGGATTGTGACTGCGTTGCCGTCCCGTCTTACATAAGTCACCTCGAGCTGGTGAATGACAGTGTCGTCTATCCGCCATTCGTTGATGACACGATGTCGCATGCCGGTGAGTACCCCCATCAAATGGCTGAGCTGCTCCCTGACGGCGTCTTTGCCGCTCGCCACGGGGCCGTTGCCGAAGCGGAGGTGAACGTCATCGGACATCATGCTGAGATATCCATCGACGTCGAATGAGTCCGCGTACCCGAACAGTTCCGCGCTGAATTCGGTCGGATGGTCGGTGGTCGTCACCGGGAGCTTCTCCTCGCCATCGGTCTGGATGCCGAAATAGAAAGCGTCAGTTCGTTATTGACGGATTCACGCCCCCTGCCCAGGAGTTCAAACCGCCCGTCTAGTCCACTGGCATACCACAGGCATCCACCACCGGGCGTTGCATTATACGGAACAGTGACCCGGATCACGGGCCGAGACTAGCAAGGTGGGCGGGAGCAGTGCAAGCCTCTGCGGAATTACACCGCACACTGCATCGGCCACTTTGCTCGCTTACCAAACCGCCGCAACCACGGCAATCCATGTCGAGCTGAGAACGGCTTGCGGAGGAATTTTAGGTCCGGCGCGCCGGCGCAGGCGACCCGTCGGAGATGCCTCTCACTGGTCGATCGTGACGGCAGTCGTCCTAGAACCTTCGCCAATCCAAGGTCCACTGGCGTTGTGCTCTTGGATCAATTCCAGTGCGCGAGGATCGTGTTCGGCGATGGCATCGACCAGGGCGACGTGCAGGTCGTAACGGTCATGGATGTAGTCGGACAGCGACTCGTCTTCGAGGTGCTCTGCAGCCAGCAAGTGCGAGTCGGTGATTTCTAGCAGATGGAGATAAAACGAGCGCAGCAACGCGCTCGGGCTAATCTCGGCGAGCCTGATGTGGAGCTCCCAGTTGGCGCGAATGAATGCGGTGGTGTCGTCGCTAGCGGCAGCGACCTTCATCTGGTCCAACTTTGCGCGCAGTGCGGCGACGTCGTGAGCCGACGAATGCTCCAACGCATCCTGGACCAGCAGCGGATCGAGTGCGTGTCGCAACCGAAACGCGTCCGCGACGGATGCGGCGTCATCATCGAGGGACAGCATTGCGTTACCCAGACGCACCAATGGCGACTGGCGGCTGGCGAACAGGCCGCCGCCCGGGCCTGACCGGACGGTGACGAGCTCGCGGGCCTGAACCATTCGCAAGGCCTCGTTGAACGTGCCCACGGACACGCCACACGAGGCGCGCAACTCATCTTTCGTGCCCAGTCGTTCGCCTGGTTGGGCCGACATGGCCAGTCCCGCCAGCCGCTCGGCGGCCTGTTCTGGTCTCGTCTGACCTCGGGTTGGCCGCCGTTCCCAATCGGCGCGGCGTAAGGCCGGTGGATCGACTGTCATCACCGCTCATCTTTCCACTTGAAGCCGGGTTGACATGGTAGGGCGCGGTCCCAGCATTCAGCATATTGGATTAGGCCGAATCTATTGACAAGTGACTGACGTCACCCTCAGACTCTGACCAGATGAATTGAGCATGGTGAATTCGAAGGGTGGGTCGCGGGTGGTTCAGCTGATGCCGGCTAGCAGCAGTAATCGGACTGCTGAGCTAGGGGCGCGCCGCGCCTCCCGGCCGGATTCGGCCGTCTCGGGTGCCGGCTCACGAGGCCGCCAGGGATGATCTCGTGGGGAACGGCAGCGAGGCCAGCCTCAGCCGTCGGGGGCTTCTTTGCCATGGCGCTCGACACCCTGATGCTGATACCGCGCAGACCGTTGGCATGGCGCGAGTTCCTGCTGCAGTCCTGGTTCGTAGCACGAGTGTCGTTGCTGCCGACGCTGATGCTAGCCATTCCGTACACCGTCTTGGTGGTGTTCACCTTCAATATCTTGCTGTTGGAATTCGGGGCCGCGGACTTCTGTGGCACCACCGCTGCTTTCGCGACCGTGACCCAAGTGGGACCGATTGTGACAGTGCTGGTCGTGGCGGGTGCGGGCGCGACGGCAATGTGCGCCGATCTCGGTGCGCGAACCATCCGCGAAGAACTGGACGCATTGCGGGTAATGGGGATCAACCCGGTACAAAAACTAGTGGTGCCCCGAGTGCTGGCAGCAACGCTCGTCGCGGTGCTGTTGTCATCGGTAGTGATCACCGTCGGTTTGGTGGGCGGGTTCTTCTTTTCAGTGTTTATTCAGCACGTCACACCGGGCGCCTATGCGGCTGGGATGACCGTGCTCACCAGATTTCCCGATGTCGTGTTGGCGTTGATCAAGGCTGGACTGTTCGGGATGGCGGCCGGATTAATCGCATGCTACAAGGGCATTTCCGTCGGCGGCGGGCCTGCCGGGGTGGGTAACGCGGTTAACGAAACTGTGGTGTACGCGTTCATGGCCCTGTTTGCGATCAACATCATCACCACTGCCATCGGCGTGAAGGTCACGTTATGACCGTGTCACAGATGCCATTCCCCTACCTCTCACGGACAGTGCGCAGATGGTCGTCCGGATGGACCAGAATCGGCATCCAGACCCAGTTCTACGCGAGAACCATCGGCTCTGTTGGCGATGTGTTCGGGCGCTACAGGCCCGAGCTGGTGCGGCTGATCGCGCAGATGGGCCTTGGCACCGGAGCATTAGCAGTGGTCGGTGGTACCACCGTGATCGTCGCCTTCCTAACAATCACGACCGGGGCGCTGGCTTCGGTGATCGGCTACAACCAATTCTCTGATATCGGAGTGGAGGCGTTGACCGGATTCGCGTCCGCCTACTTCAATGTCAGGTTGGCCGCACCGTTGACCTCGGGTATCGCCCTCGCGGCGACGATAGGCGCCGGCGCGACGGCCCAACTCGGTGCGATGCGGATCAACGAAGAGATCGACGCATTGGAGGTCATGGGTATCCGCTCGATTGCGTATCTGGCCTCCTCGCGATTGGTAGCCGGAGTAATCGTGGTGATCCCTCTGTATTGCGTGGCCGTGTTGGCGGCATTTGCGTCGGCAAAAATCAGCACCACCATGATCTATGGTCAATCCACGGGCGTCTACGACCACTACTTCAATACGTTCCTCTACCCGATGAGTTTGGTGTGGTCTTTTCTGCTCGCCGTATCGATGGCAGTCGTCATCATGCTCGTGCACACCTACTACGGATTTACCGCCTCGGGTGGACCGGCGGGTGTGGGTGAAGCAGTTGGCCGCGCGGTCCGAACATCGCTGGTGGCATCGGGAGTCTTGACGGTCTTCATCTCGCTGGCCATATACGGGCAGTCCGGCGGATTCAACCTGTCGGGGTAGCGATGGCAGGCAAGGCTAAACGTTTTCGCGTCCACCCGGCGTTCTGGACAGCCGCCCTTTTCGCGGTCGTACTGGCTTTTGTGTGGCTGTGCTCGGCGCTATTCGCCGGCACACTGAACACGTACGTACCAGTGACACTGACGTCGGACCGCGCTGGTCTGGTTATGGAGTCCGGCGCCAAAGTCAAGCTGCGCGGCGTGCAAGTGGGTCGAGTCGCTGGTATCGAAGGCGGAAACCCCGTCCGCCTCAAGCTCGACCTCTTCCCGGATCAGATCAAGCACATCCCCGCCAACATCGATGCCCAAATCCGAGCCACGACACTGTTCGGCGCCAAATATGTCGACTTGGTCTATCCCGAAAGCCCTAGCAGACAACATATTTCCGCCGGCGCTGTCTTGCGGTCGCGCAATGTGACTACCGAGGTCAACACCGTCTTCGAGAATCTTGTCAATGTTCTCCATCAGATCGACCCCCCAAAGCTAAATGCAGTTCTAACCGCATTCGCCGACGCGGTGCGGGGCCGCGGCGAACGCATTGGCGACAGCATCACCGCCAGCAATCATGTACTAGGCGAGATCAATCCGCGGATGGCGACGTTGCAACACGACTGGCAATCATTGGGGGAGGCCAGCCGCGCGTACGGGGGCGCGGCGCAAAACCTATTAGAAATTGTCAGGGCTTTCACCACCACCAGCGCTACGATCACCGCCCACGCCTCTGACCTAGATATATTGCTGCTCAATGTCATTGGCGTGTCGCAAGCAGGAATCGACCTGCTCGCGCCCAATAGGGACAATCTCGTGCGGGCGGTCAATGTGCTGCAGCCGACGACGGATTTGTTGTTCAAATACAACCCCGAGTACACCTGTCTGCTTGTGGGTGCGAAGGGGTGGCTCGACAACGGCGGCTACAACGTGGCCGGAGCTCAGAACGGCCGCAGCATCCTGCTCGATGACGCTTTCCTTCTAGGTGGTGACCCATACCGGTACCCAGACAACTTGCCGATCGTGGCGGCCAAGGGCGGTCCTGGTGGCAAACCAGGATGCGGTTCACTACCTGATGTCGCAGCGAATTACCCTGTCCGGCAGCTGGTTACCAACACCGGTTGGGGAACCGGCCTAGACCTGCGACCCAACCCCGGTATCGGCTTCCCGGGATGGGCCAACTTCTTTCCGGTCACACGCGGTACACCCGAACCGCCAAGCATCCGGTATTTCGGGCCCCCCGCACCGGGGCCGGTGCCATACCCCGGCGCACCTCCGTACGGGGCCCCAGTTGCCGGGCCGAGCGACGCGCCGCTCAACCCACCACCACCCGGGCAGCCTGTGCCGTCACCGTGATGCAACAAAGTAAGGAACCGATCTGTGAGAGATAACCTGGGCGCGGCGACATGGCGGTTCGCCATCTTCGTCATCGTGTGCGGGCTCGCCACGTTCGGCTTGTTCATGATATTTGCGCAGTTGCGGTTTCAATCAGAGGTCACCTACAACGCCGAATTCACCAATGTGAGTGGCCTCAAGCAAGGGGACCTCGTACGGATCGCCGGCGTAGAGGTCGGCAAGGTGAAACACATTTCGATACGGCCTGACACCGTCGTCGCAGTGGAGTTCTCCGCAGACAACACCGTGACGCTCACCGAGGGAACCAGGGCGGTCATCCGCTACGACAACGTCATCGGCAACCGCTACATGGAACTACAAGAAGGTGCCGGCGGAGTCAAACGGCTGAGTCGTGGCCAGACTATCCCGACAGGTCAGACCGAACCGGCACTGGACTTGGATGCCCTAATCGGTGGCTTTCGTCCGCTGTTTCGGGCACTCGATCCGCTTCAAGTCAATGCGCTGACAGGGCAGCTGATTCAGGCGTTCCAGGGTCAGGGCGAAGCTATCGGCTCCTTCCTTGCCCAAACAGCCGCCTTGACAAGCACATTGGCGAACCGAGACGAACTGATCGGGCAAGTCATCGTCAACCTCAACACCGTCCTGGGATCGCTCGGTAATCAAAGCCAGCAGTTCGACAAAGCGCTCACTTCGTTGGCTGAACTCGTCAAGCGGCTCGCCGCCGGCAAGACCGACCTCGCCAACTCGTTGGCTTATAGCAACGCTGCGGCCGGTTCGATCGCCGATCTGCTTTCTCAGGCCCGTCCTCCGTTCAAAAGCGTTGTCACACAATCAGAGCGGGCCAACGACATCGTGCTGGCCGATCACGACTACTTCGACGACCTGCTGAACACATTGCCAGACGCGTATCAGGCACTGGCGAGACAGGGAATGTACGGCGACTTCTTCACTTTCTATCTCTGCGAAGCGGTCCTGAAAGTCAACGGCAAAGGCGGACAACCAGTATATGTCAGACTAGCTAATCAGCCGTCCGGGCGGTGCACGCCCAAATGAAGTCATTTTCCGAGCGCAACCGGACCGTCATCGGCGTGGTCGGTATCGCTGTGACAGCCGCCATCGTGCTGGGCGCGCTCGAATATGACAAATTGCCGATCTTTACCGCGCAAAAGGATGACTACTCAGCCTATTTCGCGGAATCAAGCGGGATCAGCCCAGGTGCACACGTATGGGTCTCTGGATTTCAGGTCGGCGCCGTCACCGGCGTCGAGCTGGACGGACCACGTGTGCTGGTCAAGTTCAATGTGGACAAGGATGTCCGCCTTGGCGATCGTACGGAGGCGGCCATCAAGGCCAAGAGTTTGTTGGGCGCGAAAGTGCTCGAAATCACCCCACGCGGCGACGGTCACCTGTCGGGTCCCATTCCGATGAACCGCACCACGCCCGCCTACCAGCTACCAGACGCCCTCGGCGATCTGACACAGACCGTCCGAGGACTAGACACCGACCGGCTCGACGAGTCGCTGAGCACCCTGGCGAAAACGTTCAAGGACACGCCGCCCGATCTAAAAGCCGCGCTCGACGGTGTGACCCGGTTTGCCCAGACGCTCGATGAGCGTGACTCTCAACTACGCAACCTGCTTGCCAACGCCAACAAGGCCACGGGGGTGTTGGCCAAACGCAGCGATCAAGTAGTCCAGCTGATCGCCAATACCAACGCGCTACTGGCACAGTTACGGACGCAAAGTGCTGCGCTGGACCAAATTTCGGGGAATATTTCGGCCCTTTCGAGGCAGCTGTCGGGATTTGTCAACGACAATCGTTCGCAGCTGCGCTCGGCCCTGGACAAGCTCAACGGCGTGCTCACGATCGTCGACAACCGCAAGGAGCGGCTCCAGAAGTCCCTGAAATTGCTCAACGCGTACTCGCTGTCGCTGGGCGAAACGGTGTCTTCAGGCCCGTTCTTCAAGGCCTACGTCGTCAACTTGCTGCCCGGCCAATTCGTGCAGCCCTTTGTCGACGCCGCCTTTTCTGATTTGGGCTTGGATCCGAACGTCTTGTTGCCATCGCAGCGGACCGATCCGCAGACCGGGCAGCCGGGCACGCCGCCGTTACCTGTCCCGTACCCCCGCACCGGCCAAGGCGGGGAACCCCGTCGGACGTTGCCGGAGGCCATTACCGGTAACCCGGGCGACCACTCGTGCGGCCCGGCCGGCGTGCCGTTACCGGGCCCAGGCTGCTATCCGTATCGGGAGCCACCTCCCGCGCCTCCACCCGGGGGTCCGCCGCCCGGTCCGCCGGCACCCGCGCCGCCGGGACTGGCATCTACCCCCGAACCCACGCCGTCGCCCGTATACGTGCCAGCGCCCAACGAGGCTCCGCCGCCCAAGGGGCAACCGTGAGTTCCCGTACAACGAGAATCGTGCTGGCCCTTACCCTTACGATGGCTCTTCTGGGGGGAATCGTCGTCGTGTGGTCGCTTCCCGTGATCAGGCGAACACATGTTGTCGCTTACTTCGACAACAGCAACGGTGTCTTCGCTGGGGACGATGTGGTCATCCTCGGTGTCAAGGTTGGTCAGATTGACAAGATCGAGCCGCAACCGCAGCGTGCCAAGATCAGCTTCTGGCTAGATAGCAAATATGAGGTCCCTGCCAACGCCAACGCAGTAATCCTGTCTCCGAAGCTGATCACCTCCCGCGCGATCCAACTCACGCCCGCCTACACCGGGGGCCCTCGGCTCGCTGACGGTGCGGTCATACCCGAAAGCCGTACAGCGGTTCCGGTGGAATTCGATGACCTACGTCAACAGCTTGAGAAACTGACCGAAAGCCTACAGCCGACACAACCCGGCGGCGTTAGCCCGCTGGGCGCCTTCATCAACACGACAGCTGACAACCTGCGCGGCCAGGGCGCCCGAATCCGGGACACCATTGTCAAACTGTCACAAGCGGTGTCGGCGTTCGGTGACCACAGCAACGACACCTTCACAACAGTAAGGAATCTTTCGACACTCGTCTCGGCTCTACACGACAGCGCCGACCTGATGCGCCAACTCAATACAAATTTGGCGGCGGTGACCTCCCTTCTGGCCAACGATCCCGACGAGGTCGCCAAGGCGGTCACGGACCTCAACACCGCCGTCGATGACGTCACAGGGTTCGTAGCCGACAATCGTGAAGCGCTCGGGACCACATCGGACAAACTGGCCAGCATCTCAAAAGCCCTCACCGACAGCCTCGATGATGTCAAGCAGACGTTGCACGCCCTTCCCAACGTAGTGAGCAACTTCGTCAACATCTACGACCCGGCGCAGGGATCGATCACCGGTATCCTTGCGATCAACAACTTCGCCAACCCGATCTCGTTCCTGTGCGGTGCAATTCAGGCGGCGTCGCGGCTCAACAACGAGCAGTCTGCCAAGCTCTGCGTGCAATACCTCGCGCCGATTATCAAGAACCGGCAATACAACTTCCTGCCGTTGGGAATCAACCCCTTCGTCTCTACCCAAGCCAGGCCCAACGAAATCACCTACAGCGAAGACTGGTTGCGGCCGGACCACCGACCGACCCAACCGCCAGATTCGCCTGGGCCGGGGCCAGCGGTTCAGCCGGCGACCGATTCACCGCAGGCTGTCAATGGCACACCGCCGACTGCTGGAACACCGGCGCCCACGAATCCTGCTGACGGTTTACCCGGCCTGATGGTTCCTCCGGGAGGCAACCAATGATGAACGGTCTCGTCCGTGCAGGCGCAACATTGCTTCTGGTCCTCGCGACCGCCGCTACGGCAGGGTGCGGATGGCGTGGTGTGAACTCCATACCACTGCCGGGAACGCAAGGCCACGGACCCGGTTCGTATCAAGTGCAGGCCCAGATGCCGAATGTTGCCAACATTCAGCCTAATTCACGGGTCCGAGTCGGCGATGTCACGGTGGGCACAGTCACCAAAATCGAGCGGCAGGGCTGGCACGCGTTGATCACCATGAGGATCGATGGTGATGTCAATCTACCAGCCAATGCCACCGTGAAATTGGGTCAGACCAGTGTTCTCGGCACTGTTCACGTTGAACTAGCCCCACCCACGGATGTGCGGCCGCAAGGAAAATTGCAGAACGGTTCAGTGATCCCGTTGTCGCGCGCGGGTGCCTACCCAACGACCGAACAAACCTTGTCGGTGGCCTCGATGTTCCTCAATGGGGGAGGGCTAGGCCAAGTCCAAGACATTACGAAAGCGTTCAGCACTGCGTTCGGCGGTCGCGAAGACGACCTGCGCACGCTGATTCGGCGAGTCGATGAGTTCGTCGGCCAATTGAATCGACAGAAGGATGACATTCTCACGGCCACCGACCGGATCAACAACCTGGCGAGCCAATTCGCCGACCAAGAGCCCGTCATCGACAAGGGATTGCAGACTATCCCAGATGCATTGGCAGTACTGAAGGATCAAAGAAACAATCTTTTTGAGGCATTCGACCGGCTCGGCAAGTTCAGCGCACTGGCCGCCGATTCGGCAATCAAAACCAAAGCCGCCTTCGTCCAGGAGTTGCGTGATCTCGCGCCGGTGCTGGAGTCGTTGGCTAACGCAGGGCCGGCGCTGACCAGGTCGCTGAGCCTGCTGCCTACTTTCCCGTGGCCAAAAGAGGACATCAGCAAGGTGTTCCGTGGCGATGCGGCCAACATCACCATGATCATCGACCTAACGTTGAGCCGGCTCGACACAGCAATTTTCACTGGCACCCGGTGGGAAGGCAACCTCACCGAACTCGAAATGCAATGGGGCCGCACCATCGGTCAACTACCCAGTCCAGTGACAGCCGGCAATCCGCTAGTGGTTCCCTATCACCGAGACCAAGGACCGTGATGTGAACCTGGACCGACGCATCAAGATCCAAATCGCCCTCTTCACGGTGATCGCAGTTGCTGCGGGCGCGGTGATGATCTTTCGTTACATCAACGCCCCGGCAATGCTTTTCGGTGTCGGCCGCTACACGGTCACTCTGGATCTTCCCCGCGCGGCCGGTCTATACCCCAGCGCAAATGTGTCATATCGCGGCACCGAGGTCGGTCATGTCGAGAGCGTGGAGTTAACCGACAACGGCGTCAAGGCGGTGCTTTCGCTCAGATCAGATATCAAGGTCCCCTCGAGGCTTCGAGCCGAAGTGCACAGCCAGAGTGCCCTGGGTGAGCAGTATGTCAGCTTGCTACCTCGCGACGGCGACGGCCCACCGCTCAGGGACGGCGATGTGATACCGGCAAGCGCGGCTTCCGTACCCCCGGATATCGATTCGTTGTTGGACGCGACCAACCGCGGGCTGGCGGCGATACCTCGAGACAACCTCAAGACTGCGATCGACGAAAGTTACACCGCCATAGGCGGATTGGGGCCGGAACTCACACGGTTGGTCACTGGCTCTACCCAGCTGGCCATCGACGCCGACAAGAACCTTGACCCCTTGACGAGCCTCATCGACCAGTCCGCGCCGGTGTTGGATTCCCAATCCGATACGGCAGACGCAATTCACGGGTGGGCCGCACACTTGGCGACCATTACCGATCAGCTCCGTTCCAGCAATCTCGCTTTCGCCGGGGTGCTCCGTAACGGCGGACCGGCCGCCGACCAAGCACGCCAGCTATTCCAGCGGCTGCAGCCCACACTGCCGCTGTTGCTGGCGAATCTGGTCTCCCTAGGAGAGGTTGCCGTCACCTATCAACCCGCGCTCGAACAATTGCTAGTGCTCTTCCCGCAAGCGGTCGCCAACGTCCAGGGCATGATGGTCGCCAACCGAAACACCAAACAGGATTACAAGGGCCTGTTCTTGGATTTCAAGTTGAACCTCAACATTCCGCCGGTGTGCAACACCGGTTTCCTGCCACCTCAGCAGCAGCGGGTGCCGACCTTCGAGGATCACCCGAACCGAGCCCCGGGAGACCTGTACTGCCGAGTGCCGCAAGACTCGCCGTTCAATGTGCGGGGCGCCCGCAACTATCCATGCCTTACCGTTCCGGGCAAACGGGCTCCCACAGTAAAAATGTGTGAGAGCGACGAGCACTATGTGCCGCTCAACGATGGCTACTACTGGAAGGGCGATCCGAACGCTACGCTGTCCGGCCAAGACGTTCCCCAACTGCCGCCTGGAACACCTCCCGCCCTACGACCGCCGCAGCCCGTCAACCCCGTCCCGCCGATCGCGGCGGCCGAGTATGACCCCGCCACGGGCACCTATATAGGACCGGACGGGCGCGTCTACACGCAGTCCGATTTATCCCAAACTGCACCGAAGGAGCGAACATGGCAGTCGATGCTGATTCCGCCGAGCAGGAACTAGAAGAACCCGAAGCAGAACCAACGAGCGACAATCCACCCGATGAGACGGACGGATCCGATGGTCATGAGCCACTAGGCAGGCGCGCAGAGGATGACATCGGCACACCGCCGCGGATTGCTGGGAGTGCTCTGCGAGTGTCCCTGGCGATAGTCGTGATGTTCGCCGGACTGATTGGCTGGTTAGGCTATCGCGCCTATCAGGTACATCAAGACCAGTTGCAGCGCAACCTTTTTCTGCAGATTGCTCGCCAGGGGGCGCTGAATCTGACCACGATAAACTACACCGAGGCCGAAGCCGACGTGCAGCGTATCGTCGATTCGGCGACCGGGGCATTCCGCGATGACTTCACGAAAAGATCCCAGCCGTTCATCGACGTCGTCAAACAGGCGCAGTCCAAATCGCAAGGCGTAATCACAGAAGCTGCGGTGGAATCCGAAGCGGGCAATACTGCGCAGGTCCTCGTGGCGGTAACCGTCAACACCTCAGTCGGGGGAGTCGCCGAGCCACAACCGCGGGCTTGGCGGATGAGAATCGTTGTACAGAAAGTCGACGACGGCGCCAAGATCTCAAACGTGGAGTTCGTGCCATGACGCCCGCCGCACTACGCCGACGGATACGGCGAGACGAAGAGATCGAGGACGCCGCACGCGTCGAAACAGAAGCAACCGTGCGCAGCGACGAAAGCCGCCAATCAGGCACTACCGACGTGGAATCTGCCTGCGCGCCGGAAGAAAATGCTGACGGGCCTGGGCATCAACATGATCGCGGCAGACGCATCCAATGGCGGCGGATATTTGCGTACGGAATCCTGCCAAGTTTGGCACTGATCATGGCAATGGGTGCGGGCTACTTGAAGTGGTATGACTCGTCGGCCCGCGACGCCCGTCTTGCTGCTGGCGAATCGGTGCGGGCGGCAAGCGACGGTGCGGTTGCGATGCTGTCGTACCGACCCGACAGCGTCGACAAAGACCTGGGTGCGGCGCGAGACCGATTGACCGGAGCGCTCAAAGACTCCTACAGTTCGCTGACGCATGACGTGGTAATACCTGGCAGCAAGCAGAAGATGATCTCTGCAGCTGCCAGTGTGCCGGCGGCCGCATCGGTCTCAGCTTCACCAAACCATGCGATCGTGCTGATGTTTATCAACCAGACCATCACCGTTGGCAACGAACCCCCCACTAACACCGCCTCCCGGGTGCGAGTAACACTCGACAAGGTGAACAGCCGATGGTTGATCTCGTCATTCGACCCGATCTGATCGGCATCGACTGTTGTCCAACGACATTCATTCATACGAATGTTGTTGGCCTCGGACATGTTGAGGTGCATCGGCGCAATGTCGACGGTCGGCGAGGCTGCGAATTCGCCGGTGCCACCGGCGTGTTCGCCAGCACCGATGGCTTTTTAGGCCAAGCCCCAGCTATGGCCGATCGCGGTACCACGTGCAGTGGAGCAACGTGCGGACTAACGACCCTCCAACGGAGCCCTGATCGCGAAGGAGAACTCCCAACATGTTGAACCCCTTGTGCATTGGGCCCTACAAGCTGCTCGCAATGATTGCCGTCACCGCTGCCCTGCTGGGCGCGCCCACCGCATATGCGGATGGTGATAACAACACGCTGATACCGAACAATAAGCGACTCAACGACGGCGTCGTCGCCAATGTCTATACCGTGCAGCACCAAGCGGGTTGCACGAACGATGTCACTATCAATCCTCAACTTCAGCTCGCCGCGCAGCGTCATGCCCACGACTTGATGAATAACCGAAGCCTCGACGGTGACATCGGTTCAGACGGCTCCACGCCCGAAAACCGAGCTGAAGCAGCAGGATTCCGGGGGCAGGTGGCAGAAACGGTGGCCATCAATCCGGCTCTGGCCATCAGCGGCATGGAGGTGATCAACCAGTGGTACTACAACCCGGCCTACAAGGCCATCATGGCCAATTGCGCCAACACTCAAATGGGCGTCTGGTCCGAAAACAGCCTTGACCGCACCGTGCTCGTAGCGCTGTATGGCCAGCCCCAACAGGCGCCAAGAGCTGCCACGCAGTCACCAAACACCACGGTTCTCGCCGCCCCACCTACCGGGTTGCCCGATATACCGCCCGATCCCAGCCCCGACTACGACGCCAGTGACGAACTCCAGTTCGGCACCAATTGGTTTGCCTGGATCCTCCGCGGCGTATACCCCCCGCCAGGGTATCCGCCCAACTAGTCAAGCGCGGCCGGCTCGGCAAGTCCCTCAACCGTATTCGCACCAGGGGAATCACATGAGCTTGAATATTTGCTCGGCGCGCGACCAACCGCTGTGGCATGGCCTGGGGCGGTCTCACGCGCGAGGCCGGTTACCAATTCGCCTGTACGGGCCGACGGGTTGTCAACGGTCAAAGTGTCGCGGCTCGTTTGCCGTCTTCCTCGTCGCTGCTGTCGTCTTCGGTGGAACTGCGGAGACGCCGGCACCGCGCGCGTACGCTGCTCCCGCTCCGGAAGTGGAGTACCTGTATGACGTGGCCGTGCGGCGGCATTACAACTTCCCAGACAATGATGCGCTCGGCTACGGCCACAGAATCTGCGACAAGGTCGGTCAGGGTGAAAGCTACGCGCAAGTGATGAGTGATGTAAAGAGCGACGTGACTCCTAACGACGAGTTCGCAGCTAATTACTTGGTTTCCTATGCAGTTAATCTGCTGTGTCCCGGTGAGATCTGGCAATTGCGGAATTCGGCGGCGCACTATCAACCGCCGGCGGAGTAGCTTCGTTCTCCTGACCCTTGACCGGACGTTTCCCAAACCATCGCAACCGAAGGATGCCAACGTGCCCATCGCCACGATCAACCCGGCCACCGGCGAGACGGTCCAGAGTTTCACCCCGGCGACCGACGACGAAGTCCAGGCCGCGATAGCGCGCGCCCACGAGCGTTTCCTCGACTACCGGCACTCCACCACCTTCGCCCAGCGCGCGCAGTGGGCCAATGCCACCGCCGACCTGCTGGAGGCGGAGGCCGATCAGACCGCCGAGATGATGACCCTGGAAATGGGCAAGACGCTGGCCGCAGCGAAAGCCGAGGCGGTCAAGTGCGCCAAGGGTTTTCGCTACTACGCCGAGAACGCCGAGAGGCTGCTGGCCGACGAGCCGGCAGACGCGTCGAAGGTCCGCGCCAAAAAGGCCTACACCCGCTACCAGCCGATCGGCGTGGTGCTGGCCATCATGCCGTGGAACTTCCCGCTCTGGCAGGCCGTTCGCTTCGCCGCGCCGGCGTTGATGGCCGGCAACGTCGGCATCCTCAAGCACGCCTCGAACGTCCCGCAGTGCGCGCTGTATCTCGCCGACGTCATCGCGCGCGGCGGCTTCCCGGAGGGCTGCTTCCAGACGCTGCTGGTCCCCTCCAGCGCCGTGGAGACCATCCTGCGCGATCCCCGCGTCGCGGCGGCCACCCTCACGGGCAGCGAACCGGCCGGCCAGTCCGTCGGCGCCATCGCCGGCGACGAGATCAAACCCACCGTTCTCGAACTCGGCGGCAGCGACCCGTTCATCGTGATGCCCTCGGCCGACCTGGACGAGGCGGTCAAGACCGCGGTCACCGCCCGAGTGCAGAACAACGGGCAGTCATGCATCGCCGCCAAGCGGTTCATTGCCCACGCCGACATCTACGACGCGTTCGTCGACAAGTTCGTCGAGCGGATGGCCGCGTTGCGGGTCGGCGACCCGACCGACCCGGGCACCGACGTGGGTCCGCTGGCCACCGAGTCGGGCCGCGACGAGGTCGCCAAGCAGGTCGACGATGCCGCCGCCGCCGGCGCGGTGATCCGTTGCGGCGGAGAGCGTCTCGACAAGCCGGGCTGGTACTACCCGCCGACGGTGGTCACCGACATCACCAAGGACATGGCGCTCTACACCGAGGAGGTGTTCGGCCCGGTCGCCTCGATCTACCGCGTCGAAAGCGTCGAGGAAGCCATCGAGATCGCCAACGCCACGACCTTCGGGCTGGGGTCCAACGCCTGGACCGACGACGAGGCCGAGCAACAGCGCTTCATCGACGGCATCGAGGCGGGCCAGGTCTTCATCAACGGCATGACGGTGTCCTACCCGGAGCTGCCGTTCGGCGGCGTCAAGCGCTCCGGCTACGGCCGCGAACTCGCCGGCCTCGGCATCCGCGAATTCTGCAACGCCAAGACCGTCTGGGTCGGGTGAGCGGCCCTGGACGACGCTCCCGCATCGCCCGCCAATTACCGTGGCGAGTCCGAAGATTCGCCGCGCAACTAATGTTGCCGTGTCCGGCTCGACCGGCGGACGAGATATTGCCACCCTGCGTCGAATTGAGTGTGGTTCCACGCCTGGTCGCGTTTGAATTGTGTTTCTCTTTCGTCGGACCAGTGCCGTGGCCCACCGGCTGCCGCTGCCAATAGCTCGGTGCGGCATGCGCTTTCCAACAGAACGGACAACATCACCGCTGTCGCGGCGTCAGGACCCACGGTGACCGAGCCATGATTTGGTATCAAAATGGCGCTGGCATCGCCTAGGGCTGTGGCGAGCGAGCGCCCCAATTCTGGGGTGGCGATCAGCGCGCCTGTTTCGGTGAACCGAGGAATCTGGGGGTACGCGAACGGCACCCCGTCATGCGATATCGGGTGTAGATCGCGTCCGAGCGATGCAAAGGCATTTACCGCAGCGGAATGGGTATGTACGACGCAGCCCACGTCGCCGCGGGCAGCCATGATCTCGGTGTGGATCGGAAACTCAAGGTGTCGCCGGCCTTGCCCGGTCACCACACCGCCAGAGGAATCGACGAGAACGACCTTCGGGGCGTCGATTTCCTCGAATGCCCAGCCGGAAGCCTTCATCCAGACACCACGGCCCTCGGGGTCGCGAATCGAAGCGTGCCCCCACACCAAGTCGCTCAGCCCAGCGGTCGCCAAGGCCGCACTTGCGGCTACCACTATCTCAATAGGATCGTTCATGTGGCTCAGATGTCGGCGACGGATAGTTGTTCCGATATGGCTGCCGCAGTTGACTTCACCGCCAGCTTGACCGGTTTTAGTCCGTTGCGCGGTACGCGGGAGGCTAGCGCGGCCACACTCACAGCCGCGACAACGCCACCTCGGGCGCTGTGTACAGGTGCGGCGACGCCGAGGATCTCCTCGTCCAGCTCGCCTTGAGAGATGGCCACCCCGTCTTTGCGAATCTGTGCGAGACGTGCTTGTAACTGCCCGGGGTCGGTGAGGGTTTTGGCAGTAAATCGTTCTAGGGGAGCAGCATTAAGCACGCTTGCTACCTCGTCGGGGGGCGCCCATGCGAGGAGGACCTCGGCGGCGGCGCCAGCGTTGATCGGCAGGACGTGACCGCGTTCGTAGGACAGCCGCACCGGGCGAGGGGCTTCGACGAGTTCTAAACACACGACGAAGCGACCCGAACGCCGTGTGAGCAATGCCGTTTCGCCGACGGTGGAGACGAGTGACCGCATTGCCGGTACTGCAATATCACCCAGACTTGTTCCGGCCCGGGCCAGCCGGGCGAGCTCGAAAATGCGCGGACCCAACCGAAAGCCGCCTGCAGACTTCTCGACAAAACCCGCGTTGATAAGACTTTGCATGTATCGGTATCCCGTCGAGCGCGCAACCCCGATCCGGTCGGCAATCTCTGCCCCGCTCCATACAAGCTTCTTGTCATTGAACAAAAGCAAGATATCCAGTGCACGATCGGCGGTGGAGTTTCGATCGCGATAACCGGAAGTGGCCCGGGCGGGGGATCCTGGCATGCAGGACAGGGTACCTGAAAAAGAGCATGGACAACACGCGCGCTTGAGGGTCGATGCGGCACGCGGCAACCCCATCGCACGCCCGGACGCATCACGGGGAACTTCCAATCGACCGGGAATTAACAGGGTGATAGATACGGCTGAACTAACCCTGGCACCCACCAGTGCGATTTATGTTGTCCTGATATACAGGACTAAGTGTCGGAGTAACAGGATCTGCGTTAGGCTGCCTGAGTGCCAGAAGCGGAAGGAGACGGAGCGCCGCCCGCCGCCAATTCCGTCGACGTCGCGGTGTGCGGTGCCGGGCCGGTTGGCCTGACCGCCGCAGCTTTGCTGGCGCGGCGCGGGCTAGCCGTTGCGGTGTTTGAGAAGAACGAGTCAACCAGCGACGAGCCAAAGGCCATCAGCATCGATGATGAGGCGCTGCTCGTGTTCCAACAGGCTGGGATTGTCGAATCCGTCCTGGACGTCGTGGTGCCCGGCACGGGCACTCGCTATTACGACAGCAATGGTGTGCCGCTATTCCATGCCCGCGGCGCCTGGCCATTCCGATACGGGTATCCGTTCAAAAACCCGTTCGCTCAGCCGGATCTTGAAAAAGTTCTTGTAGGGACTTTGCGGTCTTTGCCCAGGGTCGTCGTGCGGTTCGCCACCGAAGTTACCGACGTCGAGCAAACCGGGGATCGGGTACGGGTGCACGCCTCCCACAACGCTCGAGACATGCATGTTGATGCCAGCTACGCACTCGGCTGTGACGGAGGCAGATCAGCGATCCGTCAGATGCACGGCGTGACGATGAGTGGGCGCTCTCACAGTGAGGTTTGGCTAGTTGTCGACACCGTCGGAGACACGCACACGGAGCGCTACGCCATGCACCACGGTGATCCCCATCGACCGCACGTCATCGTTCCGGGACTGAATGGTCGATGTCGCTACGAATTTCGGCTTTTCGACGGGGAGGGTGAGGCAGGGGCCGTCCCGTCGTTCGATCTCATCCGCCGCTTGGTCTCAAGGTACCGGTCCCTTGAGCCCGAGCATGTCGAGCGCGCGGTCAACTACCGGTTCAATGCTCTGGTCGCCGATCAGTGGATGATCGGTCGCTCATTTCTGCTGGGTGACGCCGCGCACATGATGCCGCCGTTCGCAGGCCAGGGGCTGAACTCCGGTATCCGCGATGCTGCCAACCTCGCCTGGAAAATTGCCGGCGTGATCGACGGCCGGTTAGATCCAGCAGTCCTCGATAGCTACGAACGGGAACGGCGCCCCCACGCCGCCGCCACGGTTCGGCTATCCGAACAGCTTGGGCGGATTGTGATGACGACTTCAACAGGTCTCGCGAGGCGCCGCGACTCGCTCGTCAGAATGGCCATGCGTACTTCCGAGGGCCGTGAGTATTTGGAACACATGCGCTACCGGCCGCCACAGCACTACACGGAAGGACTCGTGATTAGCGGTGACCAGCCTGGACTGGTCGGCGTACCCATTGGCCAGCCGGTGGCCTTCGACTCCGCCGCGCACCGGCTCGGCCGCCTAGACGACACGCTGGGCAATGGCTGGGCGATTCTTGGCGTCGACATCTCTGGGGACGATTGGACTGAATTGGAACCAATCGTCAGTGCATACGACGCCACAACCGCAGTCGTCAGCACCCGAGATACCCTGCCGCACACCGCTCATCGCGTACTAATCGACGTCGACGGCGCGCTGCATCGTGAACTTGGCCGCTATAGCGGGAGGTTCGTCCTCTTGCGACCCGACAGATTCGTCGCAGCCGCATGGCTGCCGTCCGCCTCACCGGAAATCAGCGCCCAGCTTTTGCGCTGGAGCGCTCACAGGATCGCGGCTCCCGCCGCGATCTAGCAACAAGAAGGGCTTCTCATGGACAAGCCAGACCGGGTCGTTCTACAGGAACACGATGCTGGAGGGCTGTTACGCCGTACCGCGGTGTCCCACATAGGATTCGCCGTGCCTGACGTGGCGACCACGGCCGAATTCTATGGCCGGATCCTTGGGCTTGAGGTGCACAAGGATCTGCCGGGTGGTGGGCTACGCCTGGGCTGGGGCAGCGGTCACCACGTCATTGAACTAGTTGCCGGTGAACCCGCGCTAACCCACTATGGGTTCGAGGTCCGAGACGACCATGGGGTAGAGGGAATCGCCAAGAGGCTCACCGCCGCAGGCCATCTCGTCAAGGACCTGCCGCCGGCCTATATCGACAGTGCGCTGAGATCCCCCATCGGCGTCGTGGTGGCCGACCCTGAGGGCACACCTGTGCACTTTCACAATGCGGTCGAACGTCAGGGCGAGCACGGCGCCGACACGGGGCGACGACCCATTAAATACCAGCACATCACTCTCGGTACTGCCGATGTTGGCGCCATGGTGGCCTTCTTTGTCGACACAGTCGGATTCCGGATCTCTGACCAACTCGAAGACGGCCGATTCGCTTGGCTGCGCAGCAATCGTGACCACCACACGCTGGCCGTGGTCAATGTCGGCCGGGCCGGAGTGCTCGATCATTACTCCTATGACCTCGCCGAGTGGGAGGACTTCAAGGCTTGGTGCGACCGCTTGACCGATGAGGGTGTCGATGTCACCTGGGGGCCCGGCCGGCACGGGCCCGGCAACAATCTCTTTATTTTCTTCGACGATCCTGCCGGCACCCACGTGGAACTATCGGCGGAGATGGAGAAGTTCCACGACGACCGCGTCACCTATGTTGCGCGGCAATGGAAGCCAATACCCCACTCGGTGAATCTATGGGGTGGCCAACTGCCCAAGTGGCGAAAAACTAGTCAAGAGAGGTGAGTCATGGCTTACGCGACATACATACACGATGGCCAAAGCCGGGTTGGCGAGGTTCGCGGCACGCAACTGGTACCGCTGACCGGCATAACCGAAATAGGAGCAACGACTACACGAGAGGTTCTAGCCGATGCGGCCCGTGAGGAATCGGCGACTGTGGCAGTCAGTGACGTCGTGCTGCGTCCCGTGGTTCCTAACCCCACCAAAGTGTTCTGTGTCGGGCTGAACTACCGCGACCACGTTCTGGAAACCAAACGGGAACTGCCAAGCTACCCGGTGCTATTTCCGAAATACGCGTCGAGCCTCATCGGCGCCCACGACGACATCGTCCTGCCGGAGGAATCGACTCAGGTTGACTACGAAGGCGAGATGGCGGTCGTGATAGGGCACGCCGGCAGGCGTATCCAGCGATCCGATGCGCTCGCCCACGTCCTGGGTTATACCGTCGCAAACGACGTCACCATGCGCGACTTTCAATACAAGACCCATCAGTGGATGCAAGGAAAGGTTTGGGATGCCTGCACCCCCGTCGGCCCCTACTTGCTTACGCCCGACGAGATTGACATCGAGCAAGCGGGCATCCGCACCATCCTCAACGGCGAGAAGCTGCAGGAATCGGATCTGTCGCAACTCATTTTCAATGTGGCTGAGCTCATTGCCACGATCTCCACATTCAGCTCCTTGCAGGAGGGGGACCTGATTCTTACCGGGACACCCGGCGGAGTGGGATATCGGCGCGACCCTCAGGTATTCCTCAATGACGGCGACCGGATCTCCGTTGAGATCGACGGGATTGGCGCAGTCTCAAACACGGTACGACGATGAGCCGGGCCCGGCGCGGATCGCGTGCGGCAGAAGCTAACCCTGCCCCCGCCGCCGATCGCGGCAATTGCGCTGATGGCAAAGTGCTGCCGATTCGTCGAGTCGCGAGGCGGACCCGACGGACACGTGACACGCCGATTCGGTAGATGTCCTGTATTACAGGACATCGCTCTTGACATACAGATCACTAATTTTTAGGTTGACGCCATCCCGTGTGAGCGGATCAAAGGCCCCGAAACCGAGTTTGGACCTCAACAAGGAGACAAATGGATGACCAAGGGCCACTTAGGTTGAGTGTCGACAGGTCGAAATGCGAGGGGCACGGTATGTGTGAGCAGGTCGCCCCAAAACTGATTCAGCTCAACGAGGACGCCGAGCCGGTGTTTGACCTTGGCGACATTCCGCCAGCGGACAGGCCGTTGGCCGATGCGGCGGTGCAGTGCTGTCCGGTCGCTGCATTGTCTGTCTACACGATCGGCGAGACTGAGGCACACCGCTCCCAAGATCTGCACGAGCCACCTGAAATGCCAAACCGCGCGCCTCTCCTGCACAAATGATGTCGGGCAATGCGACCCCGTGTCAGCCGCGTACCGCGCTGGATCTCCTGCACAGGAAACTGCAGCTCGAAACCTGATTCAACCGTCACCACCCGTGGAAGCCACGGCGGACCGAAGGACCCTCTGATGACTCAAACCGACACGATCCCGCGATCCGACGTTGACCTGTTCAGCGCAGAGGTAATGGCCGATCCATATCCGTTGTATCGCCAGCTGCGTGACGCGGGTCCGGTGGTGTATCTGGACCGATTCGATGTATGGGCTGTAACGCGCTACGCAGAGGCGCGTCACGTCCTTGCTGATTGGCAGTCGTTCTCGTCGGCCGACATCGCTCTGAATGAGCAGTTCAACTCTTACGTCGGCGACGGCATCATTCGGTCTAACCCGCCCCTGCACGACCAGCAGCGCGACGTGCTCGCATCGCGGCTTTCTCCGCGCGCAGTGCGCGAAATTCAGCCCGAAATCGACGCGCGTGCAACCGATGTCGTCGCCGCGCTGGTCGAACGGGGTTCGTTTGATGCGGTAAGTGACCTCGCCAGGCCGTTTCCGCTTGAGGTGGTGGCAGACCTCATCGGACTGCCACGCCAGGGTCGGGAACGGCTGCTTGAGCTTGTCGACGCGAACTTCAACTGTTTCGGACCCGACAACGACCGTACCCGCGAATCAGGCCCGAAGCTGGCCGAATTGGCCCAGTACGTAATGGCCAATGCCACCAAGGAGACACTGGCCGAGAACAGTATGGGTGCAGCTGTCTATGAGGCAGTCGACGCCGGGTGGGTACCCGCCGATGCTGCGCCGTGGCTCGTCATGACATATGTGACTGCAGGTATCGACACGACAGTGCATGCAGTCGGCCATATGATCTGGCTGTTCGCGCAGCACCGCGACCAGTGGGAGGAACTGCGTGCCGAGCCCGCGCTCATCCCCGGCGCTTTCCGGGAGGTCTTGCGCTACGAATCACCGGTCCAGCTGTTCGGTCGGACGGCAACCAACGAGTGGACCGTCGGCGATGTCACTGTGCCCGCCGGCTCGCGACTGGCTGTGCTATTCGGGTGCGCCAACCGCGATGAGCGCAAGTGGGAACAGGCCGACCGATTCGACGTCCGGCGCAACAACATCGACCAGCTGGCCTTCGGCTATGGACTGCACGCATGCGCCGGGCAGGCGCTCGCAAGAATCGAGGGAGAAGCGATTCTTCGTGCGCTTATCAACACCGTGAGCGACATCGAGGCCGGCGACGCGGTGCGCCACTACAACAATGTCCTGCGCGGCCTCGAGTCCCTTCCCGTCAAAGTCATCAAGGCCCAATAAGCCCGATGCCTTTCGTCGATGTGCCGGCGCCTCATTCGTTGGCGCCTCGCTGTCACCATCGCCAGACAAATTTGCACGTGGCGTATTGCGTGGCGCGCCGGCGTACGGAATTTTGTCGAAAAGAATGACTTCACCAGCGACGAAATCCGGGCATGACGATGCCAAACCGCAGGGACGCAGACTGCCGGTCAGCCGCGGCGAATCACCGCCAGGCGCATGCGAATCGGCGCCGCAATGAAAGGTAGGCATGGCACGAACCGAGAATGACACCTGGGACCTGGCAACCAGCGTAGGGGCCACCGCCACCATGGTGGCGGCGGGCAGGGCTCGCGCCACCAAAGCTGAGCTTATCGACGACAGATTCGCCGAACCGTTGGTGCGAGCGGTTGGCATCGAGTTCTTCACCCGCTGGGCGGCCGGCGAACTGCACTCCGCTGAGGTCGACATCCCGGAACATCCCTGGGGCATGCAGCGGATGACCAACCTGATGGCGGCGCGCACCCGCCACATCGACAAGTTCATCTCGGACGCGGTGTCGGCGGGCGTCCGCCAGGCGGTGATCTTGGCCTCTGGTCTCGATGCACGTGCATACCGACTGGCTTGGCCGGTTGGCATGACGCTGTTCGAGATTGATCAACCGCATGTTCTCGAATTCAAGGGCGTCACGTTGGACGCGCTGGGCGCCACTGCGACAACCAACCTGCGGGTGGTGTCGATTGATCTGCGACGTGATTGGCCAACGGCCTTGCGGCAGGCCGGGTTCGACACCGACCGGCCCACCGCTTGGATCGCCGAGGGCTTACTAGCATTCTTGCCACCAGACGCCCAGGATCGCCTACTTGACAACATCACCGCGCTCAGCGCCGATGGCAGCCGCCTGGTGGCCGAAATCTTCATGAGCAACATGCAAACCATGCAGACCTTGCAGGATGCGACGCAAAAATGGTACGAGCACGGTCTCGACGTCGAGATCGACAACCTGGGCTACGAGACCAAGCGCAACGATGTCGCGACTTATTTGGACACGCGTGGCTGGCGCACAGTTCGAACATCGGCCAGTCAGTTGTTGGCCGACAACGGATTGCCAGTGCCGCCGCGCAATGATGCCTACACCGAGAACCACTATTGCATCGCGATGCTGGATTGATGCTGAGGCGAACGAGCGATCCGGAGCACCTGATCTACCAATGGATAGCGCGCGGGGTGAAATAGGCGGAACCGGTTGGTGTTGACTCTTGACGCCGTCAAGACCCGAAAACATAACCGCAGGTAACGAGCGGGACTGAATCGGAACGAGGCGGAGCGAACCCGCAGGTCAACCGGTATTTTGCCTGGTCGAGGCTGGGGTTCGAATCCCCTTAGCTCCGCTGTTTTCCGTGTGCCTAAACGATCGCCTTGCGTTCTGTCTCGCACCGTTTAGTCCCCTGCATGAGGTACGGAGCGTCGCAGGAGAGCATGGTCTTCGGCACCGACGACGATTGAGGCGTGCTGTTGATGCCATCAACACTTTCCGCGTATCCGCAGGTCATTTCGCGTCATTTGGCGTGGTTTAGCGTAGTCATATTCCACGTCTTCCCAGGTCGCAGCCATTTTGTGGCGGGTTCGATTCCCGGCAGCTCCACGGGAAAACGGCCCCCTAAGCAAGCGTTTTGTCTTTACCTGCCCGGCAGACATCAACATGCGGTCAACGTCGGCGTCTCAGGCGTCAACGACACTGGGGCGACTCAACGGGAGCAATAACCCAGCGGGCTCGCAGCCGACGCTATGACCATCGATCAACTATCGCTTCGCGTCAGCCGTAGGCGAGAAGTGGGCGTCAAGCCAGAAACGGCATCAGTCCGCGGCTCCTGCGGAATCCGCGGCAAAGGATGCTTCCGGTGCCGCTCGATCAAGTCTTCAACATCCTCGTGCGTCATGCGCCAGGTGCGACCGATGCGGTACCCGGACAATTCGCCGCGGTTCAAGCGACGGGATAGCCAGCGCACACCATCCGTCATCTCCGGAGGGAGACCATCTTCGCGACCTCGGAAAGCGAGTACGTCTTGATCTCGAGCGAGTCGTCGTGCATGCCCATACTCTGCGCGCGTCTGCGCTGTCCAAGGGTTCGCAATGAAATCCATTGGCTGTGACCGGCGCCCACGTCGGATGACCACTTCAGCCCGCATTCAGCCGCGAGCAAATGCTTAACGCGAATGGCGGTCAAATTGAGCGAATTAGCGGCGGCAACGCTGAACCACTGCGCGGCTCGTTCCCGACAGACCAGTCCGGCATCGCTTCCCGACTCGACACCGCGGCCCACGATTGACCATCGCCGGCCACGGTGCGTCATCTGATGCCAAAGAATCACCGACCACAGCACCGACCAGAACAAGCCAGGGCCGATCGGCAGGCACTCAAAAATCACCGCTGACCTGCATCAACAGTGAGTGCCCCCGGCAGGATTCGAACCTGCGACACCGGCTTTAGGAGAGCCTGCAAGCTCTCCCGGTCGCGGCCCCGAAAGCCGTTATGAGCTGGCAATTTAACGCCATCCGTCACCAACCGAAACCACGGCGTGTCGCAGATTCACCGACCAAGCACCGACCACAGATGGCCGCTCCATTATGGGCTTGGTAACGAGCCAAGGCCATGCGGTTAGATGATTCATAGGGCTGGAAGTACTTGATTACCGTCGCACATCAGTCAGTTCCCAAGCGAGGGCGCAAGAGCCGGACACGCATGCTATCACGGCGCATACGATGATAGCATCGCTGTGTGAAGCAAATGTTGCTCCGGGTGCCCGAGGAGATCCACCGCCGGCTGTCCGCTCGTGCCGCGCGCGAGGGGCGCAGCCTCAACGCGGTCGCTACCGAAATCCTCGACGCGGCGGTCGATGCCGACAGCGGTGATCGGCGTGTGCAGTTGCGTGCCGCGGCGGCGGCCGCAGGCACCCTGCGCACCGTGAACGTGCGCCCGGTCAGTCCCGCACGGCGGCGGCGGATCACCGAGTCGACCCGCGGCCTGGGACACCAACTCGATCGTTTGCTGGCGCAAGAGCGCGACAGGACGTGATCGCGTACCTGGACTCCTCTGTTGTCGCCCGGGCTTACCTTGTCGACGAGGACGGGCATCAACAGGCCACCGCGCTGCTGGCTGACCCAGACATTGCAACCGTCACTGGAACGTGGACACGAATCGAAGTCTCGGGCGCGCTTGTCCGGGCCGCGCGCGCGGGCCGCGGCGATGAGAAGGGGTTGCTCGCGCTGCTTGATGCAGACCTCGCGGGTCCGGTGATCGTACTGGGAGCGCCCCAAGACGAGGTTGAGCAGCATTCTCTGGAACTTGTTCGCCGACATGCACTGCGCGCGATGGATGCCTGGCATCTGGCGGTGGCCGCACTGGTTGTTCCGCCACTGCTCGAACCCGGCGAGCCGCAGGCTTTCGCGTCGCGCGACGAAGCGCAACGCAAGGTCGCCGAAGAACTTGGGTTCGTCGCGATTTGATTGGCAATGCACGCTGAGACCATGCGAATTCTTGACCATCAATTGGCCCACTTGGACACTCGGCGCGTTCCCAAATCGGCGGCATCGCGTTCTGGGCCGGTAGGTCGCACAGCGGGAGAGCAGGTCGTAAAGAGTTTTCAACGCGTCCAGTTGCCGGTGGTGATAGCGGTGGTGGGGTGGGGTCGGTGATACTGCGCGGTATGTCGCTCGATGAGCTGATGGCTGAGGCTGGTCGTGCGCTCGGTGGTGCTCGTCGCCTGTTTGGCCGTGCACCGGCTGATGGCAGATGGTCGTCGACCCAGGCGTTGTCGACGAGTCGTGAGGCGGTGGGCCAGGCGGCCAGGGCAGCGGGGGCCAGTTGGTCGGGCAATGCCGCTGAAGGGTACGGGATCGCCGCTGGTGGTCAGCGGTGGGCGCTAGATTCCACGATCGGCGCCGATAACGGCACGGGTCCGCCGGTGACCGGCAGTGGTCAGGCCGCCGCCGACGGGGGAGGGGCCATGGACGGCGTGATCGGTGATGCCCGGTCGGGTGTCGCCGCGATCGCCCCGGCGACCGGGACGCCGGCGGGCAAGCAGGAGCTGGTGCGTCATTTGCAGGGCCAACTTGACCGCGCCAGAGACCTGCTCAAGGTCTCTGAGCAGCGCAACATGGAGCTGGCCGCGCTGATCGAGCGCGGTTCGGCGGGCTACAACCCGGCGGCTGCCGCCAATCCGATGGGCGGGGTCATGGGTGGCGGTATGCCGATGGGCCTCGGCGGCGGGGGTGGGGGACTGGGCTCGGGGTTTTCCATCCCCGGCCTCGACAGCCTCACCGGCCTCACCGGCAACCACCACCACGCCAACCCACGAGCCGACGACGAGGGCCTGACCCTGGCCGCCAACGAGCCGAGCGGACCCGGGCCTGAGCGTGAACGCGCGGCGATTGACCGCGCGCTGGACATCAAAGGCATCCACGATCCGGCCGCACGTGCCCGCTGGGAAGCGGGAATGATGCTGGTGACCAAGCGGGAATCCACCTACAACAGCGGCGCGGAGAACGACAGCGACGGCGATCCCGCCGTGGGCAGCTACCAGTTCAAACTGGCCACCTTCCGCTCCTACCACGAGCCGGGAACCGCCGATGACCGCAAAGACAATGTGGCCGCGGCGTGCGCATTCATCAACTACGCCCGCGGCCGCTACCACGTGGCTGCCGACGCATCGAACCTCGCAGCCAACATTCAGCAAGCCGACCCCACCCGTCCGGCCGCTCCGTATTAGACGCGTAGTTGCCGGTGGTGATAGCGGTGGTGGGGTGGGGTCGGTGATACTGCGCGGTATGTCGCTCGATGAGCTGATGGCTGAGGCTGGTCGTGCGCTCGGTGGTGCTCGTCGCCTGTTTGGCCGTGCACCGGCTGATGGCAGATGGTCGTCGACCCAGGCGTTGTCGACGAGTCGTGAGGCGGTGGGCCAGGCGGCCAGGGCAGCGGGGGCCAGTTGGTCGGGCAATGCCGCTGAAGGGTACGGGATCGCCGCTGGTGGTCAGCGGTGGGCGCTAGATTCCACGATCGGCGCCGATAACGGCACGGGTCCGCCGGTGACCGGCAGTGGTCAGGCCGCCGCCGACGGGGGAGGGGCCATGGACGGCGTGATCGGTGATGCCCGGTCGGGTGTCGCCGCGATCGCCCCGGCGACCGGGACGCCGGCGGGCAAGCAGGAGCTGGTGCGTCATTTGCAGGGCCAACTTGACCGCGCCAGAGACCTGCTCAAGGTCTCTGAGCAGCGCAACATGGAGCTGGCCGCGCTGATCGAGCGCGGTTCGGCGGGCTACAACCCGGCGGCTGCCGCCAATCCGATGGGCGGGGTCATGGGTGGCGGTATGCCGATGGGCCTCGGCGGCGGGGGTGGGGGACTGGGCTCGGGGTTTTCCATCCCCGGCCTCGACAGCCTCACCGGCCTCACCGGCAACCACCACCACGCCAACCAGATGCTCGACGCCCACGATGCCGGCATTACCGGCGGCAGCCCCCTGGCCCAGATCGCCGTTAAGGCCGCGCTCACCAAGCTTGGCAAACCTTACGTGTGGGGAGCTAAGGGCCCCAACCAGTTCGACTGCTCAGGGCTGACGCACTGGGCTTACGCCCAGGCTGGAATCACGCTGGGGCCCGACACCTACACCCAGATCCACAACGGGCCAGCGGTACCGCACAGTCACGTCGAAGCCGGGGACTTGATCTTCCCCGAGGCAGGCCACGTCATGCTGGCGATCAGCCCGACACAAGTCATCGAAGCCCAGCAATCCGGTGTACCCGTTAAGATTTCGCCGATGCCATCTTCGTACCAGGCCCGCCGACCGACCGCCTAGCCGCGCTGGTGTCCGCCTGCTGGGCAGCCTCGCGGATCACCTCGCGGTACTCGTGAAGCTGGACAGCCGCGGACATGGTCTCGTTCCACGAGGTTCCCACCATGTGCGGCAAGATCGCCGTGATCAGCGACTCCAGTTGCAGGAGTTGATCGTCGAGCTGACGCAACGTCTCGCGAGCCTGCTCACTGCGCTCGCGTACCAACACCTCGGTACACGTCGCCGCGATCGCCGCCACCGCTGTGGCGATGGTCAACGCCATCAGGTCCGTGCGCGTCGCGCCGGCGGCTGGCGCCGAGTTGACGGCCCGTGGCGACGGCGGGGGCGCGGCCGCCTCCGGCACATTACCGCCGCGTCGCACCGCGTCAAGGGTTCCCCGCGGCCATTGCAGCGCGTCTTCAAACTTGATGCGGTTGGTGCGGTGTGGAAACGACTTCCCGCGCTCTAGCAGCGCTGCCGTGTTGAGCGACACCCCCGCAGCGTCGGCCAGGTCACGCTGGGTCTCCAATCCAAGTTCGACGCGCCGGTCCGCCACAGCCCTGCCCACCCGCTCCAACGGGCTGTCGTGATTCGGAGTTTGGGTGCTCACCGCGTCCTTTGCCTGTGCCCGGTCGTCGCCCGACGACACGTCAATACCTGCACGTCCAACTATAGAAGTTGACCACACCGATGCACTGCCAGGCACGTAATCCCAATCGGCAGGCCAGACAAAGTAGGGCACAGGAGTAGGCAGGAATAACCGCTTAAGTGTTCGCGCCGCCGTGACATACCGCCCCGACTGTCATCTCCAAGGAGTGATCTAGCTGCGGAGATAGCTCATTGCCAAACTTTTGTTCGCAACCGTGTTGCTTCCCACGAAATAAACAGCTATAAACACCTTTAGTAGACAACATCCACCGGTTGCTACACAGGTTTAGACAGGATTGAGGGACCGGGAGTGAACACCGTTCGACCGATACGAGCCAACACGGGCCTATGCCAATACGAGGACTTCGACAACTGGTTCAGCAAGTCACCGCGCATCCAGCGGGAATCCAAAGCGATTTGCACCAACTGTCCGATCATCGCCAGTTGCGCACAGCGCGCTCTGGACCTCGACGCCACGAACGGCATCTGGGCCAGTGTCCATCTGCCGGGTAGCGCTGACCCCACCGCCCTAGAGGCGGCCCATGACCGCCTGCGCGACGTGATCAAGCGGTACCAGCACCAACCGGCCGAACTGCGGCGGCGATCGCTACGGATCCGCCAGGCAGTGCATTTCGCGGCCACCCAACGCGAACGGCGGGCCCGCACGCCAGATGCCGAGTACACCATCCCGTCCCAGCAGCGATCAGCGACGGAGAAGGTCAGTGCCTAACCCCGCCCGTGCCTCCAGCATCCTGCGCGACGACCTACTCGCCCAACTTCGCAGCGCCTCTGGCCCGCTGAGCACCGCGCAGCTGCTCGCGCAAGCCCCCGACGTGCCCGTGCGCGGCGCCCGGCAACGTTTGGCGCCGCTGCGCGAACAGATCTACCGCGCGCTGTGCGCTTTGGAGCGTGGGGGACTGGTCACCCGAGTCGGGGCCGAAGGCCGCTCGCTGAACTGGACAGCATCACCGACACCCGCGGACCGCGAAATCGCCGCGCTCGAAGCGGCTTTCCACGCCCCCAGCCCTATCGGCAGCCGCGCGGCTGCACCCGCCGAAACGAGTCGGCCATGAGCGCCACCATCAGTACCCGCCTACACACGCGGTGGCTGCCTGCGCTGGTGAGCGGTCAGCCCCACGAAGTCATCGGCGACCTCGACGCCCCTTATCTCAAGCGCTGGCATCTGATCCCGCCCAACCGGCACCTCAACATCTACCTGCACCACTTCTGCCGCTCCGATGACCCCGGCGCACTGCACGACCACCCCTGGGACTTCGTCTCCATCCTGCTCGCCGGGCGCTACCTCGAAGTCACCGACACCGCAGCCACAGTGCGCACGCCCGGCAGCCTCGCGATGCGACGCGCCGAGCACCGCCACCGCATCCGCCTCTTCACCGACGGACACGGCACCCCGCAACGCTGCTGGAGCCTGGTCATCACCGGAGCGCGCCGCCGCCAATGGGGATTCTGGTGCCCCACCGCCGTGGGCACCCGCCGCTTTGTGCCCTGGCAGCTCTACGGCTCCCCACCCCCGCCACGTCGGCGACTCCATCAGCACGCCGAACTTAAGGACCGGCCATGATGACCTGTCCTGTTCGCGCGGCCCTACACGCCCGCGTCCCCGAACTCGCCGACGACCTCATCGAAATCGTCGCCGTTGCACGCGATCCCGGCCGACGCGCCAAAGTCGCTGTGCGAGCCCGCATCCCCGGAGTCAACCCGGTCGGCGCCTGCATCGGATGGGGCGGTCTGCGCATCTCCGACGTCGAAAAACGCCTTCACGGCGAACGGGTCAGCATCGTGGCCTACGACCCCGATCCCGCCACCTACGTCACCAGTGCGATCGCCGTGCCATCAGCCACCGCGCACATCACCGATCCCAGCCAGGCCGTAATGCAGGTCTACGTCGATGCTGGCGACTACCCGCGCGCACTGGGCAAATACGGCCACAACCTGCGGCTGGCCGGCGAACTGACGCACTGGCACATCCAGCTGGAGGCCAACGCCTACCCGCGCCAACTCCAGACACGGCCAGCCCTCAGCGCGTGACCGCTCACTAAACCACTCGCTGCCGTCACCAAGGAGGCTGACCATGGCGAATCCGAGGACACACCGCCACATCAGCACCGCACCGCTCCCGCACACCGCGCCACGGGGCGAGCGCCGATGACCACCGTCACCCTCGCCGGCGAACTGACTGGCCGCGACACCACCATCCGCCGCGAGCACCGACATCTCACCGTGCTCGCCTGCGATGGCACCCGACTGGCCTGCACCGACCACGGCGATCCCGTCGCACCACACACCGTCGTGTTCCTGCACGGCCTGTGTCTGAACTCCACGAGCTGGACACACCACATCAACCAGCTCACCGACCGCTACGGACCCGCGGTACGGATCATCACCTACGATCACCGCGGCCACGGCAGCTCAGCCTGCGCCCCCACGCCCAGTTACACCATCGCCCGCCTGGCCGCCGACCTGTCCGATGTGCTGCGCGCCCTGCGTGTCCGCGGCCCGCTCACCTTGGTCGGCCATTCGATGGGCGGAATGACCGCTCTGGCCTACCTCGACCAGCCCTGCAACCAGCGCCCCGTGGAGCCCACCGGATTGGTCCTGATCGCCACCGCCGCAGGCAAACTCACCCAACGCGGTCTGGGCCGACTACTGGCCGGCCCCGGCACCGCAACCCTGGTGCACCGGGCCGCCCACGCTCCCGGCACGCTGCTGTGCACCCTCGCCAGGCCGATCTGCACCCTGCTGTCCCACCTCGGAGACCACGTCGCCTCCACCACCTTGGCCTCGGTCGCCCTGACTGCGCTGACCACCACGCCGCCGCGCACCGCCCTGGGATTTCTGCCCACGCTGCGCACCTACGACCTCTATCCGAACCTTCCCAACATCAGCGCACTAACAGTGATCCTCAGCGGAGACGTCGATCCCCTCACCCCCGCAGAGCACAGCCGCGACCTAGCTGCCGCGATACCCGGTGCGCGACATATCACCGTCGCCGGCGCTGGCCACATGCTGCCTCAACAAGCTCCCGACGTCATCCTGCGAGCAATCACCGACGTCATCGCCGCCAGCAAGCCCGGCCCAACCGTGACCGGTCGACGACTGCCGTTGCCGCACAACCAGGTTGCCGTCCCGACCGCCGCGCACCCAGCGGCCAACTGATCCCAACCCCGTCCAGAAAGGACCCCCTACACCATGACTACCGCCACCGACACCCCCCGAACTCGCCCCACCAATAGCGATCAGCCCAGCCGCCACGTCCCTATCGGCAGCTATACCGACGATCCTGCCGCCAATGCCCGCCACAGCGCCGACATCGCGGACATGATGGCCGACCGATCCCGTGGAAGCGCCGACAGATCGGCAGCAAGTGCGGCGACCGCGCTCAACGCGCTGCGGCTCGCCGAAATCGCCGCCGGCAAAGCGGCCCTCGCTGCCGATCGCGCAAACACCGGCAGCCGCATCATGGCCGACAAAATCCTGTCCGTGGTCGGGCTTCTCGCGATAGCAGCCCTGGTCGAAATCCTATGTGCCGTCACCATCTACGCTCTCGCGAAGCCGATCTTCGCCGCGGTCGACAGCCCGGAGTACATCCAGCACCCGCAGCACTGGACAGCACCGCCGGCAGGCTTCGGCGCGACGCTGGGCGCGCCGCTCGGAGCGCGGCCGTGACCGGGCGACCATCCTCGACGCGCGCCGAATCCGCGGCGATACCGACCGCGTTTGATGTCGCCGGCAGCCTCGTTGACGATGTGCACGCCCCGGCGGCCCAACAGGTACTTAGTCGCGCGAAAGCTGCGCGGCTGCGGCCGCTGTGCTTGTGCCAGCCACCAGGGGTGGAGATGTACATCGCCGCCGCCGGACACGACCTCATCGTCAAACGGATGCCCGGAACCGCGGCCGCGCATGACCATCGGTGTCGCTCCTGGCTACCTCCCTGCGAGCTTTCGGGTTACGGAGCTGTTGCTGAGCGGTCAATCGTCGACAACCCTGCCGACGGCACAACGGCCCTGCGGCTGGGATTCTCACTGTCGAAGACCGGAAATCGGGCTGCCCCTGAACCGTCCGATTCGCCGTCAAACACCGTTCAGACTGACGGCAACAAACTGTCGCTTCGCGCTGTGCTGCACTACCTGTGGGACGAGGCGGAACTGACTAGTTGGCATGCGGGTCTCGCCGGGCACCGCCCCTGGGCGGTCGTCTACCAGCATCTGCGGGCAGCCGTGGACGGCAAACTCGTTCGCAAGAACCCACTCGCCACATCTTTATTTGTGCCCGAACCGTTCTCGGCCGACCGCAAGACCGACATCGAGCAGCGCCGGATTAAGGCATGGGCTGCGGCGCGACGTCAGCCAGGAAAGACCACGAAATTAATGATCGGGGTTGGCGAGATCAAGGCGATCGAGCCAGCCAGTCATGGATTCAAAATGCAAGTGCGGCACCAGCCGGGGCACCCCTGGTTCCTCGATCAAGACCTGTACCGTAAGCTCACGAAGCGGTTCGCCACCGAATTCGAACTCTGGCAGATGGCCGACGCTGGCGAGGTGCGGCTGCTAGCGATCTGCACCTTCTCGGTTTCGCGGGCCGGATATGCGAACGTCGAACAACTGTCGCTGATGACAACCGATCGCAACTGGCTACCGTTCACCGGCGACGCCGACCGCACCCTGCTGAGCACCGCCATCGACGAGGAGCGCTCATTCCGGAAAGTGTTGTCGTATAACGGCAGCGCGACAGCGATGGCCTCCCTGATTTTCACCGACACCACTCCGGCGATAGCCGCTTTCATCGACCGTCCTGCCGGTGAAGCCGATGGCGATACCTCGATAGCCGAACTGCCGGTATGGAACTGGCGTACCGACGAGGTCATGCCGGATTTGCCGTCACCAATGTCCTAAGACACCACACCTACACGAAGACGCTATGCCCACCACCCGTTATGACCCGCGCCTGGATGCCGGCATCGTCGCGGCGACCCTTCGCGCCCTGGGGTACGCCGCGCGCGGCTACAGCGCGCCGGGCGGGGACGGCGATCCACCCGAGTTCGGCGTGGCGATCCACCTCGTGTGCACCGAGGCGTGGCGTTACCCCGATGGGCGCTGGGAGATCATCGACCGCCCCGCCCGTCTGGTCGCCGCCGCCCCGGCCGCGCCGCACGGCTGGCTTTACAACTTCGGTGTCACCGTTCCTGAGCCCACGTCTGCTGCGTCGCTGGCGGCGTGGGTCGCCGCACAATTACCGCCACCCGATCTGCCCGAGTATCGGATGTATTGGCAGTTCAGCCCGCCCGACACGCCGCCAGCGACCGCGCCGGCGCACTGGGCTCGACAGTGGAGCGAGCACTGGAGTCGCGGGGGAGCCGACATCGTCAATTCCAATGCGCACGTACACCACGAGGCCGCGCCGTGACGCGCCGCCAAGCCCGCGCCGCCGCGATCCACCGACTCGCCGTGCTACGGCTGCGCACCTTCATGGCCAACCACGGCTACCCAGACCCCGCCACCATCCGATCGGAGCGCACAATATGGCACGGAACAAACGGCCAGATCCGCAGCAACCGGGTCTGTTCGACGTCGTCGGCGGGGACGGTGGTAGTGACGAGCCCAGAAATTCTGCAGATCGTGACACAGACGTACGAGCAGCAGTTGGGTCTGCCGAGCCAGTGGAGCCCGGCGCAGCGGCACGCGTTCATCCAGGCCGAGGCGGACAAGATCAGTTACCGGGTAGCCGAGCTGGCCGCGGAGTTGGAAGCCCAGGCGGTGGGGGAGTGGACCCGCAGCCACGGCCAACACCCCGATTACTTGACCAAGGTGGGCCTGGTGAACACCGCCCGCAGCCAGGCGATGGAGATCGTGCTCAGCGAGGACCTCTACGAGCAGATCCCCGACGAGGAGGACCCGCCCAGCAGCCTGTGGGGCGAGGATCAGCCGACACCCGATCGCAGCCAGGTGCCCTGGGATCAGCGGTGGACGAATCCGGCGTATCGCAACGACCCCAGCCAGGACACCGAGGACCTG
Organism: Mycobacterium sp. 663a-19; assembly: GCF_035616495.1. NCBI lineage: Bacteria > Bacillati > Actinomycetota > Actinomycetes > Mycobacteriales > Mycobacteriaceae > Mycobacterium > Mycobacterium sp. 663a-19. The sequence continues at coordinate 507,681 of NZ_JAPJAV010000001.1, forward strand.
ATCGCGATGTTGTGGCCGAAACCGGCGTTCTCGGCGGTGTTTCGGATCAAAGCCGGATATCTACTGTCGGCCCGGGCCGAGGACGGCCTGCCGGCGCCGAGCGACCAAGCCGACCCGCTCACCGCAGAGCTGGCGGAGATGATCTACGCCGACCTGCGCAGCGACGGCCTACCCGAACGGTAACCGCCCAGCCCTCGCTGTTCGACCAACTCGATCAACCCACCGACCCCGGCAACATCGACCCTGGCGGGGCGCCACTACCCCCGGTCGCGCCGCCAGCACCGACCAGCCCACCACCGACCGCGCACGTGGCCCCCGAGCGTCCCGCGGTGCGCGCACCCGCGGCCGACCACGCGGCCGTCGCAGCAATCACCCCCGGCAAACCCACCGTTGCAGAAGAATTCGCCACGCCTACCGATTTCCCCGCCAGCCGCGACACCCTGGTCCCCTCCGGCGCCAAAGCCCGTGTGCGCGCCAACATCGCCGCACTCGAGCTGCTGGACACACTGCGCGACTCGCAGCGCCCCGCCACCCACGCCGAGCAGCGAGTCCTGGCCGCCTGGTCCGGGTGGGGCGCGGTGCCCCAGGTGTTCGACACCCGCAACATCGATTTCGCCGACCAGCGCGCCAAGCTGGCCGCCATCTTGGGCCGAGACCAATTCCGTGAGGCCGAAGCCTCCATCCTCAACGCCCACTACACCGACCCCGCGATCGCCGAAGCAGTGTGGGATGCACTAGGTCGGGCCGGATTTTGCGGAGGCCGCGTGCTCGAACCTGGCTGCGGCTCAGGAACATTCATCTCCCACGCACCCGAGCAGGCCGTCATGGTCGGCGTCGAGGCTGACGCCACTACCGCCGCGATCGCCGCCCTGCTCTACCCCTCAGCGCAGATCCGCCACGAAGGTTTCGAAACCACCCGCGTCCCGGAGAACAGCTTCACCGCCGCGATTGGCAACGTCCCTTTCGGCCGCTACGCGGTGACCGACCCCGCCCACAACCGGTCGCGGCACTCCATCCACAACCACTTCATCATCAAAGCCCTCGCCCTGACCGCGCCGGGCGGCTACGTGGCCGTGCTGACCAGCCGCTACACCATGGACTCGGTCAAACAGTCCGCGCGACGTGATATTGCCACGAAGGCTAACCTCATCGGCGCCATCCGTCTGCCCTCCAAAGCTTTTGCCCGCGTCGCCGGAACCGAGGTTGTCACCGATCTGCTCGTGCTGCGCCGCCGCGACCCTCACACCCCGGCCCTCGACGAACTACCCGACTGGGTCAACACCGAGCCGGTTGAACTCCTCGACCCCGACACCGGCGACGCGGCCGCGCTCACCATCAACTCCTACTTCGCCGCCAACCCGCACAATGTGCTCGGAGCACCGCAGCTCGGCCGCGGCCTGCACGGCTCCCAGCAACTATTGATCGCCGGCGCCACTGGACCGGAGCTGGCCGCCCAGATCGCGGCCCGGCTCGCGCCGATGATCGACTCGGCGATCCAGCGCGGACTGGGCCTGACCGCCACACCCACCGACCTCACCGACGTCTCCGCCGACCTGTTCGACCCCGGCCTGATCACCGCCGCCGACCGCGGCCACGACACCCCGCTCTACACCCTGCGCTACAACCCGACCAGCCGCGGCATCGAATACTGGGCCGGCCACGACTGGCAACCCCACAAAACCCCGAAAACACTGCTGGCCGAAACCCGCGAACTCATCGGCCTGCGCGACGTCGCCGAAAGCCTCATCACCTCCCAACGCGACGGCCGCCCACCCGCCGAACGCGACCAGCTACGCGGACACCTCAACACCCTCTACGACAACTACGTGAGCCGCTACGGCCCGCTGAACCGCTTCACCTGGATCTACCCCAACGTCACCCAAGAACGCCACGATCAACGCCTGGCCGCCGCCGAAACCGCCTGGCGCGCAAGCGAAGGCAACCCCGGCCGCCCCTACACCGGCCCAGTTCCTGACGAGCTGGCCGCCCAATGGGACACCGACGCCTGGGAAGCGCCCGCACCGTACAAGAAACGCCGCCACCTCGACGGCGGCATGCGCCACGATCCCGGCTGGGCGCTGGTCGCCGCCCTGGAAATCTTCGACGACGACACCGGCCAGGCCCGCAAAGCGCCCATCTTCTCCACCGACCTGCTCAGCGCGCGACCCGACCGCACCACCGCCGACACCCCCGAAGAAGCCCTGGCGATGTGCCTGGACCGCGCCCAGCGCATCGACATCGACCTGATCGCAGCCCTGCTGGAAGTTCCGGCCTCCGATGCCCGCGAGCTCATCGCCGGGCTGGTCTATCCCAGCCTGGATGACCCCGACGAACTGCTCCCCGCCGTCACCGCACTGTCGGGCAACGTGCGCGCCAAACTCACCCGCGCCCTCGAAGCCGCCGCCACCAACCCCATCTACAGCGACTACGCCCACGCCCTGCAACAGGTCCTGCCCGACCAGCGAGAAGCCGAAGACATCAAAGTCCGCCCCGGCGCACCCTGGATCCCGGCAACAGTCATCGCCGCCTTCGCCGAAACCACCTTCGGCGCAACCGGAGTCACCGCCGAACACGTCGCCGGACGCTGGGTCGTCGACATCCCCAACTACAAACGCCACAGCCGCCTCATGAGCGACGAGTGGGGGATCGACCGGCGCGGCTGCGACGCCATCTCCCTGCTCGAAGCCGCCTGCAACTCCAAAGCCGCCCTGGTCAACGACGAGGACGGCAACCTCAACCCCCAAGCCACCTTCGCCGCGCAAGCCAAAATGACCAAGATCAGCGAGGAATTCAGCCGCTGGCTCTGGACCGACGACACCCGCCGCGACAGCCTTGTCGCCGAATACAACCGGCGCTTCAACTCGCTGCGCGCCCCCGCCTACGACGGCACCCACATGCGCTTTCCCGGCATGTCTGACCACTTCACGCCGCATTTTTACCAGCGCAACGCCGTCGCCCGAATCATCGCCGAACCCACCGTGCTGCTCGACCACGTCGTCGGCGCCGGCAAAACCGGCAGCCTAGTCGCCGGAGCCATGGAACTTCGCCGCCTGGGCCTGGTGCGCCAACCCTGGCTGGTGGTCCCCAACTCGATCACCGAACAAGTCGGCCGCGAAGCCAAACAGTGGTACCCCGCCGCCAAAGTGCTCCTAGGCTCGGCGGCCACAACCGCAGACGGACGGCGCCGCTTCATCGCCCAAACCGCCTCCAGCGACTGGGATCTGGTCGTCATCCCGCAATCAGCGTTCACCGCGATCAACGTCTCCACCGACATCCGCGTCGACTACATCGAAGAACAACTCGACACCCTGCGCCAACAACTCGGAACCGCCGAAGCCGACCGCAGCAAAAAACGCATCGAGCTAGCGATCAAAACCGCCCAAGCGCGACTGGAAAAACTGCTGGCCGCCAACACCAAAGACACCGGCCTGCGGTTCGAAGAATCAGGCTGCGACTACCTGATGATCGATGAAGCCCACAGCTACAAAAACCTCGGCCGCACCTGCAACATCGAAGAACTGTCCTGCCCCAACGCCGCCCAACGAGCCGAAGACCTCGCCCTCAAACTCACCGTGCTGCGCCAACGCCGCCGCGACGAAGCCCTCGCCAAAGGCATCCCCGCCCACCGCGTGGTCGAACGCGTCGCCACCTTCGCCACCGGCACACCGATCGCCAACTCCCTAGGCGAACTGTGGGTCATGCAAACCTACCTGCGCCCCGACCTGCTCGCCCAAGCCGGCGTCGCCGACCTCGGCGACTGGGGCGCCGCCTTCACCGCCACCACCACGACCATCGAAGTCAACGCCACCGGAACCAAACTGCGCCCCGTCACCCGGGTCGGAAAATTCACCAACCTGCCCGAACTGCTCGCCCTATCCTCGATCTACACCGACGTCGTCACCCGCGACCAGGTCCCGGTCGCGCTGCCCACCCTGCACACCGGCCAACGACAAATCATCAGCTTGCAACCCGACATCGAGGTCGTCGACTTCATCACCGACCTCGGCTGGCGCCTCGACCACCTCGACGCCCGCCAACCCCAGCGCGACAACCAGCTCAAAATCAGCACCGATGGCCGCAACAGCTCCCTCGACCCGCGCCTTGCCCACCTGAGCGCACCCCCGCACAGCCGCGTTGCCGCCGTCGCCGAACAGATCATGCGCGTACACCACCAGTACACCGACCGTGCCTACATCCACCCCGACACCCGAGAGCCCGCCGGCACCGGTGCCCTGCAAATCGTGTTCTGCGACCGCGGCACCCCGTCGAAAAACCCCGGCCAGTTCAGCATCTACCAAGCCGTCAAAGACGAACTCACCCAACGCGGAATGCCTGAAACCGCGATCCGGTTCATCCACGACGCCAAAAACCTTCACGAACTCAAATCGCTGTTCGCCCAATGCAATAGGGGCGAAGTCTCGGTGCTGATGGGCAGCACCGAGAAAATGGGCACCGGCGTCAACGTGCAGGCCCGCGCCGCCGCGCTCCACCACGTCGACGTGCCCTGGCGACCCTGCGACCTCGAGCAACGCGAAGGACGCATCCTGCGCCAAGGCAACCAAAACCTCGACGGCATCCACATCTTCAACTACGTCACCGAGGGCTCCTACGACACCGTCATGTGGCAAAAAGTCCAAGCCAAAGCACTGTTCATCGAGCAGATGCACCGCAACGAAATCGTCGACACCGAAATCGAAGACCTTTCCGGCGGCGACATCGGCGCCGCCGCCGCCGAAACCAAGGCCATCGCCACCGGCGACCCCCGCTACCTGCGCCAAGTCGAACTCGACGACACCGTCAAACGCCTCAGCGCCCTCGACCGCGCCCACACCCAATCGGTGCGCAACCGCGACTGGCAGGTCCGCGTGCTCGAACGCGCCATCCCCAACAAGCAACGCGACATCGACGAACTCGCGCCCATCGCCGCGACCGCCGCCACCCACGCCGCCAGCGACAACCCCCCGCGGCTGACGATCGGTGACACCACCCACACTCAACGAGTCCCCGCCGCCCAAGCCCTCGCCGAAGCCTGCCGGCGCGCCTACGCCGCAGGAAAAGACCGCGGCGCAAGCCGATTCGAACCCATCGGCGCCACCATCCACGACGTCGCGATCATCGCCGCACGCGACCTCACCCACGACCAACTCCTGCTACGACTGGCCGTACCGTCGCGCACCGCCGACATCGACGGCCTCGAACTGCTGTCCACCGGATCCGGGATGGGATCTGACGTCAACGGCCCCAAACAACTCGGCCTGCTGCGCCGCGTGGAAAACCTCTACCACGGGCTACCCGAACACCACGCCCGCCTGCAACGCGAACACGAACGCGACCAAGCCGAACTCGACGACTACCTGGCCAACCCGCCCGCCCCATTCGAGCACGCCGACGAGCTCGCCGCCAAAGAAGCCGAACTCAAAGCCCTCACCCTCGAACTGCGGATGGCCGCCGAAAGCCCCGAGGCCAAAGCCAAAGCCGCCCAAGCCGACCAACGCCTCAAAGCGCGCGGCCGCAAACCCGGCTGGAGCCTGCTGCTCAACCCCACCCCGGCCCTACTCGAAGAACTCGGCTACCCCAGCGCTGACGCCCTGCGCAAAACCATCCGCGCCCGCGAACGCCTCACCCTCGAACAACACGACCTCGACCAGGACCTCGACGGCCCCGGCCACGACCTCTAACCGTTGCCCATACCTAGACGTCGGCGCGGTAGCCGCACTATGTCGCCACCCGGTGTTGACTTTGGGTGAAAGTGGCCACCGATGGTCGCCAGCGCCCGTTGTGCGGCGTTACCGTGCGTCATGCCTGAAGAAAACCGCATAGCGCAGACCCAGCACGACATCCGGGCCGCCCAAGCGCTGCCCGACAGTCCCGACCGGCGAGCCAGGGGAATGGCTGCCCAGAGGCGAGCCCGCGAAGTCCTGCTGGACCCGGCCAGCACGCCCGAACAGAAGTCGGCCGCCCGGCTGGCGCTCAAGCAAGCGCGCGCCCTCGCCGGCGAGCTGGACCGCAGCCCCGCGCCCCCGCGCACCGATAACGCCCTGCGGATCAGCCTCGACATCGTCTAATCCGGGTCCGCGTTGAGCACGATCGCCGCCGCCGTGACTGGTCGGCCGCTCAACCCGTCCGCGATACTGTGAACCATGGCCCTTGATGGATTGGTCAGTGAGGCGGGCCGGGCACTCAGTGCTGCTCGCCGGTTATTCGGGTCCGCGCCGGACTCTGAGTCGTTACCGTCTGCTCAGCAGCTCGTCGACGGCCAAGACGCGCTGACACGGACCCGCCAGGCCGCCGCCACCGAGTGGCAAGGTGCCAGCGAGTCGACGTACCTGCAAACCAGCGGCGAGCAGATCCATGCGCTGAAAAGCACCGTGGACGCCGACAACCGCTTACGTCCCGCGCTCGACGATACGGCCCACGCCGCGACCGACGGCGCCAAAGACATGGACACCCTCATCGCTCAAACCCGCCACGGTGTCGCCCAATTGGCTCCCGACACCCGCACCGCCGGCGGCCAACAAGCCCTCGCCCAGTACCTGCACGGCCAACTCAGCCAAGCCAAAGGCGTCCTGGAAAACTTCACCCAACGCGACGTCGACCTCTCCGGCACCATCCAGGCCGCCGACTATGCAACCAACACCGGCGGCGCCAAGCAGTCCCCGCCCGCGATCCCGCTGGACTCCCAGAAGTGGAAGCCGGGCGACAAACGCCACCTGCCCGTCATCGCCGGACACGGTGGCATCGGCCCCGCCAACCCGTGGGGTGCGCCCGGATGGCTCGAAATCGGTTCGCAGTCAGGCAATTTTGTGCGCGAAGACGAACTGCCGCACGTCCAGGTGCTCGAACCTGGAGCACTGGGTCCCTCTACTAAGTCTGACGAGCACGGCAACCCCGACCCCTACATCGAGCTAGGCCCCAACACCGGAGTGTGGGCGCCGCAGTCGGATTTCCCGGGCGCGAAGTTCTATCCGCCGGGATCAACCGAGAAACCACCGTATGGGTGGGAAGAATTTCTGCCCGGATCAGGGATCTACCTGTGGCACGGCGACCTGCTGCCCGAACCAGCCGACCCCCACCAAACCCGCGATCCGGGCACCTACCCGCAATCCGGGCATTAGCTGCTCGTATTCGCGATGCGTTGCAGCAGCCGCTCTCGGTCGGTGAGCAGGTCAAGCAGATACACCATCGGCACCAAAACAACGTCGGCGGGCAGCCGCCCGCTATGGTCAGCGAGGATCTCAGCATTGCCACCAAAACCATGGGTGGTGTTGCGCCGCGCGTTCCACAACCGCAGCAGCCGCGATTCGGTCGTCGCATCCGGATTGGGGCTCGACACAAAGAACCCATCGGCGGTCCGCTCGGCGGCCGCCATAGCCCGATAGGCCGGCGCCAGGATCAGCGGCGCAATCCGTTCTGGCACACGCTCTTCGAGCGCGCTGATCCGCTTGTGGATCCGCGACGGCACCATCAGCGCGCCAGCACCGTTACCGCCCGCGAAGCTGTCGGCAAGAATGTCCAACGCCGGGAACATCAGCATCAGTTGCGCGGCCTGATCGGTGGGGCGACGCAGGATCGCCCCGACCCGCGACAGCAGCTGCTCGACGTTAAGCATCCACATCTGGTGCGCCTCAGGCAGGTAGAAGCCGTTGGCGTCAACATACGTGGTAGGGGAGAACAGGTCACGCAGCATCTTGTTGATGCGGCTGGCCCACCAGTCCACCGCCTCCGAGTAGGCAGCCTTATGAAGCGTTGCCTCATCGAATGATTCGGTATCGAACTCCTCGGCCGGCCAGTGATAATCGAAGATTTTCAGACTGTCTATATGGTCGCGGCTGGCGCCCCTGCCGCGCCCCCCGGATCACACGTCCGAACGTGTACAGGATGACCTGCCCCAGACGCGGTGCGCCGATGCCCCACAACAGTGGGGACATATTGCCCAGCAGTGGCGCAAAGTACAGCCCGCCAAAGATCGTCCCCTCCAAAAGCGCCCCAGATGAGTTGAACGTCAGGTCATTTGGATTACCTTTGGCGCTTGCGATCACGTCGGTGACGCTTTCGTGTCTGAGCCGAATCATGACCTGGGGGAGTTTGGACCACCGGTAGGCCAGCGGGTCGATGCGGATGTCATGCACAGAGTGCCGGGCGAACAGGGGTTCGGTGGTGCCGTCATCGTGGTACAGCGGGATTTCGGCGAGCGTGTCGCTGGCCCAGCGGATCGCCTCGGGGACTTGATCGTCGCGGACCGCGATCAAGGTGCTGGTGATCTGCTCCAGCAGTGACGGCAACGTGGTCGACTTTTGCAACTCTTCGATGTGCCGCTGGTACTGCGGCGCCAGCTCAGGTGCCATTCCACCGGGCACCTGGGGAGTTGGGGTGCTCGACACATCGAACCTACTGCGGTTCAGCGCAGGCCCGTGCAGCGTCTTCGCCTCGACCAGGTCGACCTGGCGGACCGAGACGACCCAAGTGGTGTCCGGCGGCGTCGGCGCCTGGACGACATTCAAACCGAGGTAGTCGAGCAGCCAAGCGGGGTCACCGCCTGAAATATCAGGTGGCAGATCAATTTTCATGGCGTATCGGGTGAATCCTCATGCTGCGTATTGCGGCCTGTTTGCGTTCATGTGAATGGCGCGGTCACGACGCCCGGCTATCAACGATACGCGCGATCGGGGCGTACTCGGCTGTGTCCGCGTCGAGAGCGCGACCGCGCTAGTCCTTTTCAAACATTCACACCGGTCCGCGATCGCGAATCAGACAGTCGACACTGGGGTGACTGGATTCGGAAGTCGAGCATCCTGACACTGCTGCTGGGTCCCAAACTATTTCTTGTGGCGCGTTTCTACGATCGACGTACGAACGAGCCACGTAGGGTCAGTAGCGCGACGCACCGTGACCATCTTCTGTGCTGAAGTTAAACGGGCGCAGTGTGCTTCGTAGCCAGAGCGTCGCGGGTTTGTAGATTGTGGCTATTCGCTCGTTCTACGAATGGGCCGAGGCGCAGTCCATGCCGGCCACCGTTTTGGTGTCATGGAGATGCGCAAGTGTCAAATCGCAGGCGCGGTACTACCGCACAAGTGTATGGCGCCTTTTGACAGACAACAAAAGTCGACACTGCCTGTGGACAAGCTGCGAGGAATTTTTCGGCCAATATATGGCCCGCTGGTAGCGGTCGGCAGGCGACGGGACTTATCGTTCCGAGCGTGACTGGATGGACCGATGTGGCGCTGTCGAACTTGCTGGGTGGCGTCTCAGAAGTGCTGGGGACACGGTTTCCATCCGCACCGCGCGGCGGGGGGCCGTCTTCTCAAGACGGCGGGGCGATCACTGATCGCGGCCAGCTCACGATGAACGATCGGGCCAAGCTGCAATACATGGGGATCGACCCCGACACCGCCTCTTTGGATCAGATTAATAGGGCCTTGGAGCACGACGCGCCGGTGTCACCGCCACCCCCGCCGCCGCCGGATGGTCCGAAGTCTCCGCCACTGCCGACAAACCCAAGTTCGGCACCGCCGGGGATGTCGGGTTCTGCGGTGGATGCGGCCAAACGTCTTGATGATGCGTTGGCCAAGAATCATTCGGCGATCAATGACGCCGACGACGAGTTGGCTGATGCCGTGTTGAAGGCGACTAGCTCCAGCGAGGAGGGCCGTAAGCGCTTGCAAGGGTTGCAGCAAGAGATCATCGACGAGGTCAACAAACTCGACTCGACGTTGGACACCGCGCGCGGCCAGCAGCAGCTGGCCGAATTCCTGCAAAACAAAACCGGCGACATCCTTGATGTGCTCAAAAACGGCAGCCTGGACGCTGATTCGCAGGCCAAGGTGCTCGACGGTTTGGCGGCGCGCTATCAGGCTGTGCATGACGGCGGCAAGGGGTCAGGTGATGACCCGTCGAAACCCGCTGGCACACCGGGTGATCCCGCCGCCACACCGCCACCAGGAGCGCCGGGCGCACCGGGCGCGGCCACCGATCCCGGCGCCGACCCCGCTGGGACTGGGGATGATCCGTTACTCAGTGGCGGCTTGCCCTCAGATGCAATGCTCGGCGGTCTGGGCGCACTCGGCCCGGCAATGGGCGCGCTGGGCTCGATCCCCTCGGCGTTGGGCTCGGCCATTCCCGGGCTGGGAGGCGGTGGCGGCGGTCTGGGTGATTTGGGCGATGCGATCGGTAGCGCGTTGCGCGATCCGGGCCGCGACTCCGCCTCGGAGGCCGCCGACGAGCACGCCGTGCCGCTCAAAGACCCCTCGGATTCCCCCTCGAGCGGCGATAAATCCCAGAGCGGCACGCAGCAGGCCGGCAATCAGGGCGACAACCCCGCGAACGGTGGCGCGCAGAACGCCGGGAACGGCACGTCGGCGCCGCCGGCGGCGGCCGCAGCTGGGCAGGTGCCCGCCGCGTCCACCCACGTGCAGCTTCCGGACAACTCGGTGCGCACTGCCGATAGCCCGGCGGTGGCGCAGGCGGGACGCGCGGTGCTCGGCGGAGGCGACATCGACGAGGCCTACAGCGCAGCGGGACTGCAATTGCCTCCGGTCGGCGCTGCGGTGAGCGCACCGGTGAGCCCGTCGCGGCTGCAATTCGGCGACATCGGCCAATACACCGATCACCGGGTGATGGCCCTGGGCAAGGACACCGTGTGGATCAACGGTGAGGTCACCCCGATCGACCAGCTTGAGACCGGGCCGAACTTCCTGGGCTGGGCACACCCGACAGCCACCTCATCACCGGCCGTGGCGGCGTCGGCGACGCTGCCGGCGCCCCCACCACCGGCTGCACCGGCGGCCAGCTGAGCGACCATCCAGCGCGAACAAGGAGAGTAATCTGATGGCGATGAGTGAGCAGACCACGCAGGTCAGCCCCACAGAACTGATCAAATGGGCACTGGCACACGAGCGGGCCGCCGAGGGGTGCGCCACGGCGCGCGCAGATAATCAGCGCACGGCGGCCGCCGCGGCGTCGTGGGGGCCGCTGTTTCATGAAGCCCGCCGCGCCACCATTAGCGCTGTCAACGCGCGGGAGGCCACGCTGGTCTCACAGGAGCAGCGGCACCGGGCGATGGCCGCGCAGCTGCGCAAAGGTGCTGCGCAGATGGAAGAGATGAACGCCCAGAACCGGGCCGCGCTGACGATTTCGACCGACTAGCGCCATGTCTGAAGCGCCCTCGACCGACTTCGATACCGTGGTGTTCGAGGCCGCCAGCCGCGATGAGTCGATCGTGGTGTCGGTCGGGCGAAGCGGTAACTCGTTGGGTGTGGAACTGCTGGCCGAGGCCATGAAACTCAGCGACGCCGAGCTGGCCAATCGGATCATCAAACTGAATACGCTGGCGCATCTGCGCTCCCAGCTGGCGTTGCGCGAGGAGTGGGAGGCATCCCACGTCGCCGTGTCTAGCGCGCTGGCCACCGCCGAGCAGGTCGCCAGCTACGAAGCGCTGATCGACTTCTGATCACCGCGCCGACGCGGCACAGGGAAGGAGCGAGGTGGCAGCGTTGAAAGTGGACACTGCGGGGCTGCACGCTGTGGCAACCGGTTTGCGCGCCGCCGCCCACACCCTGGCCCAGTTGGGCGCCACGCCGCTGGCGCATCCGCCGCTGGCTAGCGATGAAACCTCAACGAGTGCAGCGGCACGACTGAGTGAACACGGGGCGGTGGTGGCCTCACGCTCCAGCGACGGTGCAGCAGTCCTCAACTCCGCAGCCGACGCCATTACCCAAGCGGCACAGTCTTATACGGCGATGGACGCCACGAACGCGACGGTGGTCAGCTTACAGGGCAACCCCACGCCGGCCACGGCGTCACCCACCTCGGCGGTGACCGCCGACCTGACCGCCGCCCAGATTCCGATCGCCCCGCAGATACCACGGCCCGCCGAGACCACCGCGGCGATCATGGAAGACGGACAAGCCGGCGCAGGAGCGCCGTTCGTCTCGGGGTGCACAGCACTCGCAGAAGCGTTCGGCGATGCCGCACGTTCGGCACGCACCGCTGCCGGCGAGGTGAGCCAACACCTGCAGGGCGAGGCGGGCCCGACTATCAGTGCCGCGCTTAACGGGTACGCCGACTGGTCAGACTCCATGACCCGCTACGCACATCTGCTGGGACAGATGGCCGGCGACCACAAGCATCGCTTCGCCCAGGCGCAGCACAGCACCCCGTCGACAACGGACTTCGCTAACCGGCATCGGGAATTGCAGAACGCGATCGCGGTGTACAACTCTCGCCCCACACCCGGTGCCGCCCAGGCAGTGTCGAGAGCACACAGCAATGTCAACGAGCTGACCAACCGCACCCATATCGCGGCCACGACCTATCACACCGGCGAGGAACCCGCCACACCACCTGGCCCGCCTCCTGTGGTGCCGATCGTCGAACCCGATGGCGGACAAGGCAACACACCACCGGTGACCGGGCAGGACGGATCTGGGCCGCCCCAGGCAGCGAAACCCAAATCAGCAGAGGGGTCCGATGATGATGGCGCCGACGCCATCGCCGACACAGGCGACGACCCGGGAGACGGGCTCGACCCGGCCGCCGCGGCAGGCAACCCCGCCGGCGCAGCAGGTATGCCGGGCATGGCGGGGTCGCTGCCATCGATGATGACCGGCCTGCTCGGTGGCGTTGTCGGGATGGCGGCCTCCATCCCGGAGAAGTTGGGTCAAGAAGCTCAGCAATTTGCCCAGCAAGCCACCCAGGCGGTTTCCGGACTTGCCTCGGGCCTGGGCGGCAAAGATAAGCTCGACGACGACGTCCACCCCGGCGATCTTGCCGACTCGTTCGCCGGGGGCAGCGGCGGAGGCGATGACGGCGGCGGCGGTGCCACCACCCCAGCCTCAGACGGCGGGATCGGTGACCTTAGACCGGCCGCGTCGGCGATGGGCTCGGTCGACCCCAGCCCACCGCCGATGGCCGGCCTAAGCGGCGCGCCGCCGAGCGCACCGACCGCGGCCGCTGCCGGCATGGGCGGCGCACCGATGTTCATGCCCCCGATGGGCGGAATGGGTGCCGGTGCGGGTGGGGGGGCGACCCGCACCATCAAAGATCCCGACAAAACGATCGTGCCGCCCTCGCGACCTAACTCGCAACGGGTCAAAGGTGAACCCCGCGACCCGCTGCGGCACACCGCCACCGTGGACACGACCAGTCCACCCACGGGCGGCGCTGCTAAGCGGCCCGTAGAAATCAGATCGCGCAGCCGGCGCGTGGAACAACCCGACAGCGACGACAAAGGCGGCGGTAAATGACCGTTTTCGAATATCCCGGTTATCAGGCCGATAAGGACTTGACCGCCAGCGTCATTGCCCGAGTCGAACGGGTATCGGCGATGCTGTCCAAAGTGCTCGAAGACTTCGCCGCCGTCGACGTCGAGGCCAGCGGCGCAGACGGAGACGTGGTGCTGTCGGTGAACTCCCAGGGGCAGCTGACCTCGCTGTCGCTCGCCCAGGGCTGCACCACCCGCTACACCCATTCCGCCCTTTCTGAACTGATCAACACCACGATCGACGAGGCAGTTAACGCCGCCTACGCCGAGGCCGAAGCAGTGACCGGCACTGACGATCAAGAAGCCCTCCACGACGCAGTGCAGGCATTTATCGATCCGGACAGTGAAATCTGGGCGGCGCAATGAGAATGCGGCCCGCTTTTCGCTTCCAATACAGTTTTATTGGTAGCGTCTCGTCGCGCGACAGCGATACCCTGATGGGATGAATCCGCAGGTGCCGGGCCACCCGACTGGCGCCCCACCCGCGTGGGGGGCCGGAGCGCCCGCGGGTGCGACAGTCATCACGCCATCCGCCTACCTGCCACCGCAGCCCCCTGCACCTGCCCCGCCGCCGGCGCCGCGCACACCGCGCCGGGCCCGCTGGATCGCCGTGTGGACGATGTTCACCCTCGCGCTCCTGCTCGCCGCCACGGCTTTCGGTCTCAGCGTCGACGGCCTGACCACCCACACAGCGACGACAACCACAGTGACCGCCACACCGCCACCGCCGACCTTCACCGCTGACCAGGTGGCCGCCGCCAAAAAAGACGTTTGCGACGCCAGCATCAACGCGGATAAGTCGATCACCGGCGCGCAGCACAATTTCTTTAGCACTGCCCGCGATCGGCAATCTCCGGCGTATGGACCTGCGCTGGCCAACTTTCAGCTTGTCGCGTCTGTCGAAACCGCTTACCTCGAAAGGCATATAGCGCCAGCGGTGCCGAAAGACGTTAAGGATGCGACAAACAGCTACATCGCTTCCGTAATGGCACTGGTAGACGCGAACACTCGTGCGCTATCCGACCAAGACGCCCAGCCATTTGTAGTAGCTGTTAGGGCTGCTGGTGAACAACTTGACAAGGTGTGTGAGTAACGATGGCAGCAGACGATTCCCTTCGTGTTGAACCTGACGCCGCGGCGTTAGCGAACGCGCTAACAAGCGGGGCTGCAACGCAGTTCGCCGTGAAGATGCCGGCGCAACCGGCACACGCTGCGGCGAAGTCGGCTGCTGATGCCACCCAGGCAGTGTCGATGTGGGCGCCAAGTATTGCGGCTGGCGCCTCTATCCGTGCAGACGTCCTCGGGGCCGCCGCGGCGGTGGCACCCCACCTAGCGGCAGTCGGCCAACAGAACGAGCAGGCTCTGGGGGACACCGTCCAGACCGACGAGCAGAACGCCAAAGATCTGACCGCACACCCGGTGATGGAAGCATGACGACAGTCCTCCGCCCGCCACAACTAGGCCCGGCGCAATCCCCTTACCCGCCACCACCTCCGACCGTAGCGGGGCCAAGTCGTGCGGTCATCGCGGCAGCGCTGTTGAGCCTTATCGCTTCGGGGGCGTCTGTGACTGTCGCTGGCATCAGCTGGGCATCAGCACATTCCGGCACAACACAGCCTGCGCCGACGTCGGCGACGTCCAAACCTGATGCGGGTCAGGTGGCCGCCGCCCGCACCACGGCATGCCAGCTCTGGAGCACGTCCGCGAACGTGATGGATGAAGCGAGCACGGCGGTCGCCCGTGCTCCAAAAGACTGGAATGCTCCAGAAACCCAGCAGGCATTAACGGACGAAGCGCGGATTGTCATGGTGGAGAGCTCATACCTTCGTCACCATCTTCCCTCCGCCACGCCTTCGGATGTCCGCGCTGGAATCGACGAATATCTCGCGGCCTCGATCGATATGGAGAATGCCACGGCGCACCGCCAAGGCAAGACTCGTGACGCCGCAATCGACCGGGCGAACGAGGCGGAAGGCAAAGTCACCGCGGCTTGCCGGTAAAAGCATAAGGGAGATCGATTAGTGGCAGGTGTGCCAGCAGCCAGCATCGCTGGCAACATGGTCGTGACTCCGGACATGCCGCCACCCAATCCGGCCCTCTACGAGGAAGAAGCGACGTACTTCAAAGCGCTGGCTGAAGACGCCGAGGTCATCCATCAGCAGTTGAAAGTCGCCAATGCGATGCGCGAGCAGTCCGCGCAATCGCCAGGTTTCGACGAAGGTCACGAAAAAAACCGCCAGGCAGCGGCCGAGGTTGGTCGATTGGCCGGTGTTTATCGCGACGCTGGAACGTACTTTTCGTCGGTTGCCGAGGTGTACCGCACCGCTGAACGGTGTCAGCAAAGCGCCATCAACAGCGCCAACCAAGAACTCGCCAACGCAAAGACACCTGCAGAGCAGCTGGTCATTATCGGGCGGTGGCATTCACACGCTCGAAGCCTTACCAGCAGCGCCATCGCCGAAGCCGAGCAAAAAGCCACGAATTTCCGAACCAAGGCCGGAACCGACATCATCGCCCTAGACTCGCGAACCAAAGCGCCTCCGCCGCAAGCCCCCACGCTTCCTCGGAGCGGCGGAAACGGCATCGCCGTACCAGCCGGAAAGCCGCATACCGATCTAGCGCAGGAACCAGGAACCGACGATGCCACGTCGCCCAACGACGAGCCTGACGGTAACGCCAACAATGGGGCAGCGGCCGCTGGGCGAACGAGTGGCCACACGCCCTACAAACGCGGGCAAGAGAAAGGAACTGACGGAACGCCAAGCGGTGCACCGGATCCCAGCGCACTCGCGACCGGCCCGTTTTCTGGTGCGAGCCAGTCGCCGCTGGGCGGCGGCAGCGGTCTTGAGTCTCTCGGTGGTTTTCCAGGCGCGCTGTCGTCCGGAGGTGGCGGGCTGAGCCCACTGTCGAGCGGTGGTGGACTTGGTGGTCTGGGCTCAGGCGGGGGTCTGTCAGGCCTGACCTCCGGTGGTCTGCCGGGCGCTCAGGCGGCCGGGCTGAGCGGGTTGCCGAGCAGCGGGCCGGCGGCGGTTCCGCAGGCTGCAACGTCGGCCGGGGCCTTCTCGCAAGGTCTTTCGGCGGGGTCGAATGCCGGGTCGGCTTTGACTTCGTTACCGCCGGCCACGGGCACCGGGTCTGCGACCGCAGCCTCAAGCCCGGCGGCCACGGCGACGCCGACCGCCGGGCTGGCCGACAGTGCCGCGCCCTCGGCGGGGCTTGGCGCGGCCGGCGCCTCACCTGGGGGAGTAGGTGCGAGTTCGGGGGCGGTGGGCTCGGCTGGTAACGCAGGAGCCTCGGCCGGGCCAGGGGCGATGATGGTGCCGCCGCCAGGTATGGGCGCCCCGGCCGCGCCGGTGGCCGCCGGAACCAGCGCCGGCAGCCCGGGCGCGTCGGTGATGCCCGCAGGAAATCCGGGCTCCTCGAACAGCGCGCTGGGAGGGGGAGGTGCGGGAGCGGGGCCGTCAGCGGCGGGGACGAACGGCGCAATGTTGGTGCCCGCCAGCGTTGTTGCCAGCGGCAATGCAGGGGCGGGTCAACGTCAGCGGACGGACTTACCGGAGTTGGCGAGCGCTAAAGCGTTGGCGCTCAAGCTGCGCCGGGACTGCGACGGCGCAAAATATCCGTGTATAGAGTGGGCAGTCGGGGTGTTCCGCAGCGAAGCTGGCGGCGCCACCGAGTCCGTAGTGACCTCCAACGAAGGTTTCGGATTCATCCCTTGGGGCGTTTTTCTGCCGCGGCCGGCGCGCCTGTTAGGTGCAGACATGCTAGCCGATAACGGATTTCGTGAGCACTGGTTTGGCTGCGAAGATCCCGCCCAAGTGATGATCGAATACGCGAAGCTGCGGGCGGCACGGGGTTCTCATCTTGTCGCGTTAGGTGTTACGCACGACAGCGCCCAAAGCCGTATCCCCGGTGTCGAATACGGAGTGTGCCCGGCCCGCAATCTGAACGAGGTGTACAGCGAACCGGTCCTCGACGACATGCACGCCCACCGCCTGGAGG
This sequence comes from Mycobacterium sp. 663a-19, assembly GCF_035616495.1. Taxonomy (NCBI): domain Bacteria; kingdom Bacillati; phylum Actinomycetota; class Actinomycetes; order Mycobacteriales; family Mycobacteriaceae; genus Mycobacterium; species Mycobacterium sp. 663a-19. The sequence continues at coordinate 524,941 of NZ_JAPJAV010000001.1, forward strand.
TGTTATATCCGGATCTTTTCGCGCGGCTGCAGCGGCTCACAACCTCTGAGGAGGCGACGCGCGCGTTCGCCAACCAAGCGTGTGTTCCGTTGGCAATGCAAATGATTGACGCGGTGCAGATGTCAGCGGGCGTGGAAAGTCCTCCGGAGCTTCGGCAGATGTGGGATGCCCTCGGAACAGGCGACCCCATTTCCGACGACGAGTGGCAGCAGTACCTGATGGCCTCGATGGTGTTCTACGTCAACCTTAGTGCGAGTCGGCTTCCGCTTGATGCCGGCGTCGCCGAGCGAGAGCGCTACCACGCGCAGTGGGTGACCGCGCGGACGATGGAGTTCCTACGCGGCTGGCAGCGGACCACCCCGGATGTCGCGGACATGATTTATGCGGCTGCCGTCGCATATCCCGGTGATTTCGCGGGGAAGTTCGAGCCGCTGTTGCGGGCGCCCGAAGCCGCGCTGGCCAAGTAATGTCTACCCGCTGACTTAGAGCCCGGGTTGCCGCCGGTTCCGTCCTGACGGCACGGCATGAGAGTCTCTGCGAGTTACGGTCCAAGGCGTGGGCGTCCTCAGCGGGGAGGCCCGGCGAGGCCGAAACGTCCTGCTCACACGGTCTCGGCTGGAACGGCATCTTTTTTAGTACACGGATTTCATCCAATTTGCACGCGGTGGTAGCGGGGGCGTCGCCGGTGACGGTAGCGTGCGAATGTGCCATTGAAGCTGGCGTCTAAGACGCAGGTCTCGGGTCATTTCTTTGTGCGCCGCCGGCTGGCGTTTGCGCTTCTGCGGCGATCGGTAAGCATGGAGGTCAACCCCGTTCGTTGGCATCGCACGTTGCTGATGTTGTCAGCGGTGCTCGGGGTCGTGCTGATCGTGGGTGCGTTCGTGTACGGGTGGTTTCGGCCCGCTGGGGTGATCGCGGACTCGTCGAAGGTCGTCGCCGACCGTTCCTCGGGCGCGATTTACGCGGTGGTGGGCAAGCGACTGTATCCGGCGTTGAATCTGGTTTCGGCGCAGCTGATCGCCGGGGAACCGGACGCGCCGACGTTCGTGTCGTCGGCGGAGATCGCGAAGTGGCCCAAGGGTCCAACTGTGGGCATCGAGGGCGCGCCGGTGGACATGCCGGCGGTGTCGGCTCCGCAGATGTCGCGGTGGGCGGTCTGTGATACCGCCGCGAACACCATCGGTGGTTCGCCGGTGGTGACTGGTATCGACGGCGAGTTGACCTTGGGGGAGCCGGCCGGCGAGCTGGGTGGCGGCGAAGCATTGCTGCTGTCGTATGGGCCGATGACGTATTTGGTGGCCAATGGGCACCGGATGCCGGTGGATATGGTGCATGCCGCCGTGACGGGGCCGCTGGGCATTACCGCGGGCACGTCGGCGACACCGATGTCGCGCGCGTTGTTCGATGCACTGCCCGCTGGCGGCCCGTTGGTTGTGCCGCTTTTTGCCGGCGCGGGCACGCCGTCTGCGGTGGGGCTGGCACCGGGACTGCTGATTGGTGCGGTGGTTGCCAGCCGCGATGTGGCGAGCGGTTCGGACCGCTTCTATGTGGTGTTGGCTGACGGCATTCAGGAAGTGTCACCGGTGGTGGCATCTATTCTGCGGCAAAATGATTCGTACGGTCTGGCGAACCCGCTGCAGATTTCGCCGGATCAGCTGGCCCGCGTGCCGCTGCGGCATGTGCTGGATGTGGATTACTACCCGCGTCGCCCGGTGCGGATTGTGGATGCGGCTAGTCGACCGGTGACGTGTGTGGCGTGGCAGTGGAGTGTCAGTGAGCGCCAGGCGACTCTGACGGTCATTTCTGGGCGGGGTCTGCCGTTGCGGGCCGAGCAGCGCCAGAAGGTGGTCCCGTTGGTGGGCGCGGGTAACGGCGGCGTGCAGGCCAACGAGGTGCTGGTCGCCGGCGATCCGTCGACGTTCGTCACGACGACCGGGCAGGCGTTGGATTCGCCTGCCCGCGAAACGATGTGGCTGATCAGCTCTACGGGTTCGCGCTATGGCGTGCCGTTTGATGACAACAGCGTGCAGGCGTTGGGCCTGGACGTCTCCAAGGTTCGACCGGCGCCGTGGTCGATGCTTCAGGTGTGGCCGGCCGGACCTGAGTTGTCACGCGCCGCGGCGTTGACAGTGCATAGCCCGTCCGATGACGCTGTGGCGGTGCTGCCTACGAAGGCCAAAGTCGCGGCCGGCGGCTATGAAAAAGGGGGGATACCACGGTGTCTACGATTCGTTTCAACCCACCGGCACGGTTGAGCGCGCCGAGAGTCGACGGCGGCAAGGTTCCGGTCAAGGACTGTCCGGTTGCGCCCCGCCGCCTTCCGATGACCAAGGGTCAGATCATTTGGCCTGCGGTGATGGGTGCCGCCTTTTTGGGCATGATGGCGATGGTGCTGACTCAGCCGGGGTTGCGCTCTGGCCCGATGGGTTTCGTGTCGCTGCTGATGCCGATCATGATGCTGAGTTCGTTCGCGGCGATGTTCATGCAGGGCCGGCTAGGTGGTGCCGACAACAAGGCGATGTCACCGCAGGTGCTCGAAGAAGAACGCCGCTCCTACATGGACGGGCTGGATCAGGCCCGTGATGTGATACAGACCGACGCCGAGCGCCAGTTCGCGAACTACCAGTTCCTGCATCCTGAACCGGGCATGCTGCGGGGCCTGGTCGGGTCGCCGCGGATGTGGGAACGCTCCAGCGGCCAACAGGATTTGGCGCTGCACTTCGGTGTCATCCGGCTCGGCACGGGCACATCAGATTTAGCAAAAGAGCTGACGACAGCTCCGCTGGGGGAGTCGGGCGACTACGAGCCGGTCTGCTATGACGCCCTGAGCAAGTTCTTGTGGGAGCAGTCGAAAATCAGCGGTATCGCAAAACCGTTGTCGCTGCGGAAGATTCCGCTGATGAACCTGATCGGCGAAGACGACACCGACAGCGTCTACGGCCTGGTGCGCGCGATGATCTGCCAAGCGGCGTGCTTTCATTCGCCGAGCGATCTGAAAGTTATGGTCATCACTGACAACGCTGAGCGTTGGGACTGGGTGAAATGGCTGCCCCATTGCCAACACGACACCCTGATGGACAGCGGTGGCCCGATGCGGATGGTGTGGACGTCGCCGTCGGCGATGGACGCGGCGGTCGGGCACGAGTTGCACAACGTGCGGCGCAACTACGGCGATGCCGGCGCAGGAGACACCGTGCGCCCGCATTGGCTGGTCTTCAACGACCAGAGCAGTGTCGACAGCGAATGGGAAGCATTGAACCGCAAAGGTGTTGGCGGTGTCGCGGGCGTGACGTTTGTGCGCGTGGTGGTCAAGGAGGACAAGCGCGATGACAACTGAGTACACGCTGCACGTCAGACGAGACCAGGCCTACGATGAGGCTGGTGTTCTGGCCGTTCCCGACTACCTCGACACCGCGACGGCTGTGGCATTCGCCCGCAAGATGGCCCGCTTTCACGCCGAATCCAAGGTGACCCAGGGCACTACGGTCAGTCGATCAAAGATCGTGGACCTCTACGAGATCCTGGGGATAGCCGACGCGGGCAACATCGACGTGGAGGAGGCTTGGGCGGCTACCCGCTTGGGACCACCCATTCAAGACGACGAGGGCGAGTTCCATTGGGGCCGTGAGTGGCTGCGGTTCCCGATCGGAATCGATCCCCGCAACGGGCAGCCAGTGGCCATCGATTTGAAGGAGACGCACGAGTTCGAGGGGATGGGCCATCACGTCGTGGTGGTGGGAACGACCGGTAGCGGTAAGTCGGTGCTGTTGACCGCGTTGATCACCTCAGCGTGCTTGACGCATTCTCCGGAATCGTTGAAGGTCGCGGTGTTCGACTTCAAGGGCAGCGCGCTGGCGCATGTGGTTGCCGGATTTCCGCACACTGTCGCCGCGATGAGCAACCTGCGCAACGACAAGTTGTGGCTCAAACGGATGGCTGATGTGCTTTACGGTGAGATGGACCGCCGCAAGAGCCGCCTGGATCGCGCTCAGGTCAGTGATATCGCTGAGTATGAGTATTTGCGGATCCATAAAAAGAAGAAGCTGCCGCCGATGCCGCACCTTCTGCTCATCGTGGACGAGTTCACGCAGATGTTCCGCGAGAGCGACGAGGCTAAGGATGTGATGGATGAGGTTGCGCGCCAAGGCCGTTCGCAGGGGCTGCGGTTGGTGATGGGGTCGCAGCAGCTGGGCCATCAGATGCAGGGCGGCATCATGAACAATGTGCAGGTCCGTATCGCGCTGCGCACGGTTGTTGATTCCACCGATTCGCGCGTGATGGTGGGGAGTGACGAGGCTAATCATCTGCCGGCCAAGCCTGCTGGCGCTGGCTTGCTGCGGGTGGGTAGCGGTAAGAAGCTGACGAGGTTTCAGACCGCATTCCCGATGAAGAGCTATGTGCCTCCGCGGCAGGCGGCTTCGGCTGCGGTCCGCCGGGAGGCCGGTTACGTTGAGCCGCAGGAGTTCCGCGCGGTGGGGATGCCCGCGTTGCGGGTGCAACGTAATGTCGGCGACGACGTGGCGGTGGTGGAGCCGCAGGCGATCGTCGGCCCGGATGGGCGCACGGTCAAGCAGGTGCAGGCCACCATTGCGGCGTTGAACCGGCTGGGTCTGCCGCCGCTGGCGCCGATGTGGCTGCCGCCGCTGGAACCGCTGCCTGTTGATGAGCTTGTCCGCCGGCTGCGGGGCAAACCGTGGGATGTCGATTACGGCAGTTCGGGCCAAAACCTGGATGTGTTGCGGTTCCCAGTTGGCTTGGAGGACAGGCCATTCGACCATCGCCAATTTGTGTACGCACCCAATTTGGCGGACAGCAACTGCGCGGTGGTGGGCCAGGCGACGGCCGGTAAAACGGTGGCGCTGGCGACGATGATTACCGGGACCGCGCTGCTGTACAGTCCGCGCCGCGTGCAGTTCTATGTGATCGCGTTGAGCGGACCTGATCTCAACGTTGTCGAATCGCTGCCGCATGTCGGCGGTTTTGCCCGCGAGATCGACCGCGAGCAGGTTAAGCGGATTGTTGCCGAGATGTTGGCTTTGATTGAGGAGCGCGAGCAGGCGTTCAGTAAGCTGCGGTTGACGTTGAGCAGGTTGCGTGAGCGCAAGTTCGGCGGGGTCGAGGGACCGGTGCCCGATGACCCCTTCGGCGATGTGTATTTGGTGATCGACGGGTGGCCGACGTTCGCGAAGAACTGGGAAGTTCCGCTGGTTTTCGATATTCAGCGGATTCTGGACAAGGGTCCCGATGTCGGGGTTCACGTGATTGTGTCGACGAACGGCTGGACCGTAAGCAAGTTCCCCTCTGGAATGCTTAGCCGGTTGACGAGCAATGTGGAACTCAAGCTTGATCCAAACGACGACGTGACGCATAACAACGGACAGGTAGCCAAGGTCGTGCCGTTTGGTGATCAGCGGGTCTTTCTCGATGAGGATGACGAGGAAGGCGAGGGCGGCGAGGTCGAACAATTCGAGGAGGTCAAGATCCGTGGGCGCGGCACCTCGATGGACGGCTACCACTTTCAGGCTGGGTTGCCGGAGCTGACGGTTTACGGCCGTCGGGTGGATGCCGGTGTGGCAACTGATGCGATCGCGAAGGTGATCGGGCCGGGTAGCGCGGCGACGCGAGTGCGGATGCTGCCCAAGCGGATTGGCATCGACGAGGTGTTCGACAGGTGGCGGGAGCGGGGCGGGCAGCTCGGCGGCGCGGAGGTGCCGTTCGGAATTTCTGAAATCGGTTTGGTGCCGGCGGTGGCCGATTTCGCGAAGTCCGCGCACTTGCTGTTTACGGGTCGCCCGGAGTGCGGATTGTCCAGCGGGCTGGCGACTGTCGCGCAGTCGGTGATGCGGGTCTACCGTCCCGATCAGGCCCAGATCTTTGTCGTCGACCCGCACAACAACTTGCTGCGTGTGGTTGAGGGTGAGCACTTGGGCCGCTATGTGCACCGACAGGAGCAAATCAGGGAAGTGGGCGACTTGTTGGGCGCCTTGTTCGCCGAACGGATGCCCAGCAGCGATCAAACCCAGGAGGAGCTGGCGGCCGGGACCCGGCGCTGGAGCGGGCCGGACATCTTCGTGCTGATTGACCGCGAAGAGACGCTCGCGAGCTGGGACACCGGCGGATTCGTGCCCGGTACCGGCTACCCGCTGGCCCCGCTGACACCGTATGTCGGCCGTGGTAGGGAGGTCGGCCTTCACCTGGTGGTCTCGCGGCGCATTGCGCAGTGGGGCCGCACGATGGCCAACCCGACGGTGGGGGAGATGGTGAAAACGAAATCGCCGGCAGTCGTGATGGATGGCGACCCCGGCGAGGGCCCGATCATCGGCGACACCAAAGCCCAGCCGGCCGAACCAGGACGCGGACTCTATGTCACCGATCGTGTGGTGGCACCCGTGCAAGTCGCGCTGCCGGTGAGGACGGCTTGAGTCACGACCCGGACGCGGCACGCCGTTTGGCCCGCATGATCGACGAGTCGCGCCTGGAACTGGGGTTGTCCAAGCATGATCTGGCCCGCATCGCCCGGGTGGCGCGCCCTACGGTGTCGAGGCTGATCAACCACGCCGAGATCCCGGCTCGAGCCTCGACATTGGGCGGGATCGAAAGAGCGCTGGGCTGGCAGGCTGGAGCGTGCGCGGCTCTACTGGACGGCCAGCAGCAGTCTGTACCGACGCCGGTGGTCAGTCGGTCGTCGCAGGTGGTCGCGCAGCGTCTGACCGAGATCGCCGAGGAGGCCGGCAGCCTCGCCGACGTGATCGCGCACGCAGCAGCGCGGCTGAAGGGCATTGAGGAGCGTGCGCGTGCGGCCGCGCAGCTGGCTCTGCGGACCGCGCCGGAATAAGGGCCAGGCGTGTTAGCGGCGCCGGGTGAGCCGTAGTCGTAAGCCGGCGGGTTTGAGGGTGATGGTTTCTGACACGTCGAGTTGGTAGCCCGGCTGTGGCTCAATGTCGTAGCGGTGCACGATCGCCGCAAGGGCGATGAGCACTTCGTGGATGGCGAATTGTCGGCCGATGCATGCGCGGGGGCCGACGCCGAAGGGCTTGTAGGTGTGTGGCGGCAGGCCGCGAATGTTCTCGGGTAGGAAACGGTCGGGGTTGAACTGGTCGGCATCGGGTCCCCAAGCGGGGTCGCGGTGCGCGGCGAGGGTGACTACGAACACCCAGTCTTTGGCTTTGAAGGGGTATTTGCCGTCGCCGATGGTGGTGTCGCACTTGGCTTGCCGGAAATACCCGGGCGCTACGGGCCATAGTCGCAGTGTCTCGTCGATTACGCGGCGTAGGTAACGTAGCTTTGCGACGTCGTCGAATTTGATGTCAGGGTAGGTGTGTTCGGGCCATCGTTCGTCGACTTCGGCCTGTGCGCACGCTAAGAGGTCGGGGTTGGTCGAAAGGTAGTGGAGCGCGAAAGCGATGGTGTTGGCTGATGTTTCGCTGCCGGCGGTGAGCATCGTGAGGATCTGGTTGGTGATGTTGTCGTCGTCGAGGGCTTCACCGCTGTCGGGGTCGGTCTCGTTCAGCATGATGTCGAGCATGTCGGGCCGTTCGTTGCTGCGTGGGCCGCTGTGTCTGCGGGTCTCGATGATCTCGGCGACTTGTGTGTGGATGAAGCGTTTGTCGGCGTAGTGCTGTGCTCTGCGCTTGCGTTTGAAGATCCGTTCATAGCGGCGCAGCACATCGGTGCGCCGGCTGGCGTATTTGAGTTCACGCAGCACCGCGGCCAGGAACGGGTCGACGGCTTTTTCGCTGAGCTTGTTGAAGGTGTATCCGAATCCGGCGCGCGAGATCGTTTCGATGGTTAGCCGATTGACCTCTGCGGTGATGTCGATCCAGGCTGATGCTGCGGCGGCGGCATCCCAGGTTTCGATGAGTTCGTGCACGGTGTCGGTGATGGTGTCGTGGTAGTTGATCATGGCGGCCTTGGTGAATGCCGGCATGAGGATGTTGTGTGCTTTTCTCCAGTTCGGTTCGTGGTTGAAGGCGGTGAAAAGACCGTCGCCGCCGATGGTCCGCAGCTTGGCGATGATGGGGCCGACGTTTTTTTCCCAGCGCTGTTCGTCGTTGAGTTCGTTGATGAGTGCGGTGTCGGAGACGATGATTGCGGGCCAACCGAACACGCGTTGTTCGTAGATTCCGCCGAGGTCGCGGGTGTGGCCGACGAGGCGCTGGGTGGGTTTGGTGAAGTCGAGAGTGAAGATGTCACCGAGGAATGGCATACGAAAGCGTGGGTGAGGCAACGATAGTGGGCTACGTATGCGGGTGCGGGAAGGTGGGTTCATGAGATGGTGTCCACTTTCGTATCGTCGGCGTGGGCTGGCCTGGCGGCGGCCTGCGCGAGCGGCCACCAGGTGGATAGTTTCACGAGGTCGGTGGCTTCTTCTTCCAGAGTGGTCGGGCGTGAGGTGAAAACGGCTGATACATCTATTGGGACTGGTTGAGCGCCAGCTGATTTAGCGCGAACGGCGTATGCGAGATCCAGGGCGAGTTCAGCTTCGCTGCGCCGCTGTGCTGGCACACGCCATAGCCGGCAGAAGTCATCGATCTGGTCGGGATCGTGGTCGCGAAAGTAGTGACGCAGCTGTAGCAATGCGTCACGGATCTGCACCGTTGTTTGATGCAGTTCTAGCCGTGTGCGTCGGCGCCCAGTGCTTGGATTGATCAGCTCGAAGGCAACTTCGGGTACGGCGGCAACCATGTCGTGGCGCAATGTTGCGAGATTGCGGCAGTCTCGGCTGGCGCGGTCCCAGCCGAAATGGCCGATGACGCGCAAGGCGACGGGCACGCCGGCCAGGCATGTGGCAACCACGGTGACCCAGAAGAAGACGAAGCCGTGGTTGAACAGTCGCCACCGCACGGTGTCGGCCCAGTGCATTTGTTGGGCGAATTCGAGGACGGCGGCCTGCAGGGTGCTGGCGGTGATGGCGCAGCCGAGCACCACCCCGACCAAGGCCAGGTGGCGTTCGCGGGGATGCGCGGTCGGGCGCCGGCCCTCGGAGGCGGCCATGAGGATCACCCGGACCCCCAAGGCGACCAGCATGGTGGACTGGGCGAATAGCGCCGCGACGCCGTCCCATCCGCCGGAGACTTCCAGCAGCTGAGCGTGAGTTCTGGCGCGGGTGGCGAACACGAGAAAGGCGATACTGAGCACGGTAGCCGCGAGCCGATACTGACGTTGGCGGCGTCGAGTGTGCTCGGGTGAGCGCGAGGACCACATGGACACGAAACCCATGAATTCCGTTGAGGCACCGACCATGCCGACCATAGAGAGCTCCTGTGCGCAGGTGACGCTCAGGAGTGCGGACTGGGCCAGCAACTGCTCGACGGCACGCTGGCGGAGCAAGACGGTGCCCAGCATCCAGACCAGAGTGTTGTTGAAGTACTTGTCATACGGGCTGGTGTTGACCCACTTGTAGCGGAATGCGGCCATGACGGTGGTGAAAATGATCAGGGGCCAGGCGATGGCGGCCGGAACCGTGTCGGTCATTTGGGCCAGAAAAATACGCTGCGCAGCATGGAGTCGTCGGCGGCCGCTTCAGCCGCCGCGACCATGAGCATGTTGGCGAACATCTCCGCATCGCGTTCTTCGTCGTTGGGATAGTTCGTCCGGCCCAGGACCGCGCGCACGGTGGCCGGGTTGATGTCGGGCAGCAGGGCCAGGCACAGTTGTGCTTGGCGGGCCTTGTCGTCGCCGAATTTCCTACAGCGGCTGTGCCCCAACACCATATGTCCGACTTCATGGCACACGATTTGGTCGATGTGATACTGCGAGGTTCCCGTCTCATGCAAGATCAGGTCTTCGTGATCGAGAGTCACCCACAGGCCACACGGGCTGTCGGTGAGCGCGGCGGTGCTGGTCGGAACCAACCGGATCGGCCGTCCGCGTGCTTGCGCGAGGTTGGACACGAAGACATCGCGGTCCCACGGCACCGGAATTGGAAGTTGGCGCGCCAGGGTCAGAAGCTCAGCGTTGGTGACGGTCATCGGTACCGGAACCTTCGGGTGGTGCGATGGGCGGCAACTGCTCAAGTTCGCGCACGTGGTCAATCATTGCGGCCAAGCTCGTGAGGCCTTGAGCGCTCACGCCCGAGGCGCGTAGCGCCAGGTCACGGATGCCGGCGTCGCGCAAGACTTGGAGTAGTTCGAGTTGTGCTTCGATTTTGGGGTCGACGTCGGGGTCGATGAGATACGACGGGGAGATGCCGAAGAACTCGGCGATCGCGCGCAGATGGGCGACGGTTGGATTGGTTTTGGCGCCCGTGCGCAGCTGCCACATGTAGGCCGGGCTGATGGACACCCCGGTCGTGCGCGTAATGGCTTCGGCTGCAGCCGCATTCGATAGCGGGGGCTTGTTGGGCTTGCGCATGGTGTCGAAGAGCTTGTCGAGCTTGGCGGCCAGCTCCGACTTGTGGGATGGAGCGTCACTGGCGGCGGGCTTCGGTTCAAGCGAGCTGCTCAATAGACTCTCGTTTCATACTGGGCCGAACACTGTGCACTGAGATTACTACATTGCGTCGGCCCAGCTCGGGCGGCGGCCGGGGCCGCTGACCTGCGGAAGGCGCCTAGGACCGGGGGCGATTTACCGGCCGCTGATGTCATCTACACAAATATACGTTGCAGGGTGTCTGTAACGGCTGGTATAAATGGCACTCGTGCGCCACCCCGGCGATTTCACAGCGACCCGGTCGTCGAGCACCGGGTCTGGTGCACTGCTGCGACGAGAGCCCGGTGCGCCAGTAAGAACGTATTGGCCGCCGTCGCCGCCCATTCCTGAAGCGCTGTCGGGATATGATTACCGAAGCGCCGAGGTGGCTATTAAGATTGGCAAGCCGCACCATTCTCAATCAGTTGGTTTGGATCGCCACAGAGCACTGCGTGAGCAGCGCAAACGATGGGCGATACAAATTTATCGGTCGTCGGATCGATTACCCGGCCGGGCCGGTCAGCGTAGCGAAAACGCGCGTATTCGTAACCCGTTGTCCACATGGGGTGTTTCCTTTTGTGGAATTTCCGAAGCATTGGTTGCTGGTGTCTGTGAGGGGCATTATCGTCGGCCTCACGGACGTGACTGTAAGACAGGGGTGCAATTCAGATGATGTTTATTGAAGCGCCGGCGTTGGCCGCGCAAGCAGCAGCCGAAGGTGTCGGCAGTGCGACCACCGCGGCCAACCTGGCGGCGGCGGCCGGTCCGATGGGCGCCGTGGTGCCGCAAGGGGGCGAGGAAGTCTCGCAGATGCTGGTGTCGGCGATTATGGCTCACGGAGCCCAGTTCCTTGCCGTGGGCGCGGTGGGGGTGGCGCAGCGCGCAGCGTTTGCCGCGACGGTCGCCACCTCCGCGGCGACCTACACCGCGATGGAAGCGGTCGACCAGGCCGTGATGGCCCTATAGGGGCTGGCGATGTACTGGGGCATTCCACCGGAGATCAACGCTTTTCGGTTGACGATGATGGGCGCGGGTCCTACCGCCCATGTCCCGGTGGTGGCTGCCTACACCGACGCTGCGGCCACCCATCTTGAACAGGCCGCCCAGCAGGCGGTGACGACGATTGCTACCGCGCCATCGTTTGTCGGATTCGGTGGGGCCAGCATGGTGTCAGCGGCGACACCGATGTCGATGTGGATGTCGGCGGCAGGGGCGCACGCTGGTGCGGCAGCGGCCACCGTGCAGGGCGCGATGGCCGGATACAGCGCTGCAGTCGCCTCGACGATCCCGTACCCAGTGGTGGTGGCAAACCGGCTCCGCGAAACCGCGCTGGAAGCCACCAACCTGTTGGGACAAAACACCCCGGCGATTCTGGAAACCAACGCCGAGTACGGCGAATACTGGACCCAGAACGCCAGCGCAATGATGGGCTACCTGGCCTCGACCACCACCGCGGTCAACGCACTGTCGATGCCGCTGGCGCCGTTGACCGACATGACCGACCCTGCCGGCGCGGCAGCCGGAATGGCCGGGCTGGTCAGCGAAGGCATCGGTGCCGGTGTGCAGGCCCTGGGTTCAGGTGTAAGTGCAGGCGGGCAAGGAGTGTCCTCAGCGGCGGGCGCGGGAATGGGTGCGGTGGCCAGCAGCATCGCCGGTGTCCAGTCCGCCGAATCCGGTGTGCAGGCGCTCGGCGCATCCAGCGGCACAGGCCAGGGAACCGCCAGCACACCAACGGGAACAGGCCTGCTCGGCGCCTCGACCACGGCGATGGCCCCCACCACGCAAGGATCGCCAAGCAGCTCTCCCGCGACGCCGGGATCACCAAGCGCGCCAGGCCAGGCCCCCGGTCAAGGCGGTCAACCGCCGCTGGGCGAGGAGGGTCAGGGACTGCTGAACCAGGTGAGCGAAATTGGCCCGCAGGCGTTCAGCGCCGCCGAGGCGCCCCTGTCGTCGGCGGCTGGGCTGCCCGCACAGGCCGCGGGCTCGTTCGGCGGGCTGACCAGTCCGCTGACGGCGCTGACAAGCGGCATGACCGGCGGGCTGGGCGGCGGGCCGCCCGGTGGCGGTGGTCCTCCACCGCTGAGCGCGGCTAGCGCACCGTGGTCGGGGCTCAGTGGCGCCAACGGCGGCTACGCCGGCGGCGGATCGGACGTCAGCGCAGCGCTGACCAAGCCCTCTGCTGGCAGCTTGGGCGGCCCTGTCGGCCTGCCCGGCGGCTGGTGGGCCAACGCCGCCGCAAGCGGCGAAGACAGCGCCGGGCCAGCGGCAGGACTACGTAGTGGTGCCAGCGCCGGACGATCAGCGATGGTGCCGGGCATGTACGGGCCGATGGGTGCGGTGGGCCGCTCGGGACGCGGCGCGCAGCATGCTGAGGTTGCCGAAGCGGACAAGTTGATCACGCTGGGCGGCTCAGCGCGTGATGCGCCGGTCTTGACCTCTGAAGGCGTGGTCCACGTCGGGCAGGGAGGGTAAGACCCGGCAGGGGCGCGGGGCCATGACTGACCAGTTCGACCAGCTGTAACCAATAACCGAGTTAGAGGAGAGACACCATGGCGTTGAACGCCGATGTGGCCCAGATGCTTTCAGCAGCGGGCCAATTGAAGAACATCCAAACCGAGGTGCTGACGGCTTTGGGCCGCTACCAGACGATGAACGTGAACCTGCACGGTACCGGTTTCGACGGGGATGCGTCGCTGGCCTCGCTCAACAGCGTTGAGCAGATTCGGCATACGGGCACCCAGGTCAGTACGCGGTTCGAGAACGTCATCCACATGATGCAGCGCGCTGCCCAGCAGTACCAGGAGACCAACGTGCAAAACCGCGCGACCCTGGGCAGTATCCAGTCCACCTAGTCCACATCCTCAGCGTTTCAACAACTTTCAAGGAGACCTTCTCATGGATTCAATGCGGTACGACCACGCGATGATGGCCGATCACGTGTCGGCGCAAGCGCAGTTGACCACGCACATGAACGATCTGCGCCAGCAGGCGATGAACGCGGTCGCTCACGCGGCCACGATCTGGACGCAGCACGGTTCGGATGCCGCCCAGGTGTGCTTCCACGAAATCGACCAGGCGTTTCAGGCGGTGTTCCACACCATCGACCGCCACGGTGCGGCCATCGGCACTTCCTCAAACAACGCCCTGACCACCGACCACGGGGTTCAGGCAGGTTTCCGGGGCCTGTGAGCACGACCGGCACTGCGGCGCGGCTGGCGACCACATCTGAGGGATTGTGGTTGGCAGCCGCGCTGTGCCATGTGGCAAACCTGCCGCCTGCCTTGAAGATTCGACCGGTCGGGTCTGTACAGGCCACCTTGGCCGGCCATCCAGGCTTGGCGGTTCTGGAGACCGCCGGCGTCATCGAGGACGGCGCCGTCGACCCAGACGTTGCCTCGTGGGTCGGCGCGCTGGGGCGGCCCGATGTTGAAATCGACGTCATTGTGTCTCGGCCCGACGAACATTCGGATCGACTGCTAGGCCCGCCGCCAATGTTCGTAGCACCCGATGACGCCGCCGAGGCCGCCGCCGCGCTGGCCCAGTGGTACGCCGAACGCCCCCCGCAGCGGGTGGGCGCGTTGTGCCGTCGCGACGGCATCTGGGTGGGGGCTGCCCGGCTGTGGCGGCCGGGCAACGACAGTAGCGACGACGTCGTGATCAGCCCGCTAGGTTCGGCTCCGATCTGCGAGGCGGTGGTCGAGGTGCTCGGCCCCGCAGCGCCGGCACACTTTCACGGCATCAACAGCGAAGCCGCGGCGCTGAACTCGGCGCTGGCGGCCTGGCAAGCCAATCCGGTCGGCCACGATCTGGTGGCCGACCTCGTCGGGGTCGGTTTGACCGTTCCCCAGGCCCGGCTTGTCCAAGCTGTCGCCGACCGGGGCACGACGCGCGCCGTGGTCTGCGCGGCCCAATTCTCCCTGGACGGACCCGAGTTGGCCGCCACCGCGGTCACCGTCGCGGACACGTTCATGGGCCGTGTCGTGGTCAGCAATGTCATCGGCCCTGACGGCCGGCAGTGGACCACGCTGCTGCCCGGCACCGATGACGCGATCACTCGCGCAGTGCTCGAGCTGCTCGAAAGCCTTCCCTGTGGGCGCGATTGGGCGACCCACCAACGGACATGAAATTCGATACGCACAAAGTTGGTGTGCGTTGTAGACGGATCAAAATCGTGGTTGTTAGTCTCGCGTTGTGACCAAATTGTTTGGTGCGAACCGGAACTCACACACGGTTGCGCAACGAGGGGACTCGGCATGACAAGCCCACACGAACGTGAAGAACGCGACTTTTTCGACGACCTGTCCGACGGGGAATCTGCGCAAAGGGCCGTGGAGCCGCAGCCCTACAACGGCCAAGGTGACGATCAGGTCGAGGAACCGCAGGCGGGCAGCGACCCCCGCGCGGCGCAGACCGAAATGATCCCGATCGACAAACTGCCCCCCGGGGTCGGGCGTCCGGCAACATCGACACCCGGCGGCCCGCGCGAACAGCCCCGCTTTGCTCCACCCGCAGAGGTGTTCGGCGGGGCGGGCGAAGCGCCGACCGGTGACGAATTGCGGCGCCCGGCTGTCGATCAGCAACGTCGATACGTGTCCGAAACCTCCCACGGAACACGGCAACTCGAGCGGCCGCAGTTCCCACCACCACTGCCGGCCGGATGGAGCGGGGGACGGCACGGGACCCCCGAGAGGGCAGAGCTCAACAACCGCGGCGGCGGCCCCTGGGCCGCGCAGACCCCTCAGGGCTGGCAGGAACCGCCCTTCGGGGTCCGCCGTCACGGTGAGGCCCGTTCTGGTAATGAGCTGCGGGACAAGCTACGAGCCACGGATCTGATTGCCCCCCGCAAGATCGAGTCGTCGACTGGGTGGCGCAAGGCCCTTTATGCGATCTCCTTCGGTTTGATCAACGTGGGTGAGTCCGCTGACGAGCAGAAGGTTCGGGCGCTCAAGGCGGCGGTGAACGCGAATGTGCGTGGTACCTATAGCATCGTGGTGCTCGGCGGTAAGGGCGGTGTCGGCAAAACTGTCCTGACAGCTTCTATCGCAAGCCTTTTCGCTAATCTGCGGCGCAATGATCGGGTGGTGGCCATCGACGCGGATCCGGCGCAGGCCGCAAACCTGGCGACCCGGGTGGATCCCAAAGCGGCCTCGATGCGCGAGATCAACAGCGACACGAACTTGAACCGCTACGCCGATGTGCGGGCGTTGACAGGGCAAAACGCGGTCGGGCTAGACGTTGTCGCTTCACCACGCCACGCCGGGGTGCGCGGAGAAGCCCTGGATGCCAACGAGTTCAACGCGGCGCATACACGCCTTCAACGGTTCTACAGCGTGTTATTTGTCGACTGCGGTGTCGATCTTGACCACAAGATCATGGCCGGCGTGCTCGACCGCGCCGACGCGGTGATGATGGTCGCCTCGGCCGTACCGGACGGCGCCGAGGGGGCCAGCACGAACTTCGAGTGGCTGCGCGACGGTGGCTACCATCAGCTGTTGACGCGAACAGTGTTGCTGATCAACCACATTCGGCCGCCGCATAACCGCAAGGACCGCAAGACCAGGGCGCGGCTGGTGGGCACAATGACCGAACATTTCAAGCACTGGGTGCCCGAGCAGCGCATCATTGAGGTGCCCTTCGACGCCCACATCGCCACCGCCGGGATCGTGGAACTCAGCGAGCTGAACCCGGCCACCGAGCGCAAGGTGCTCGAAGCGGCAGCGGCGTTGGCCGCTGGGTTCGCCGCTGGGGCCGAAGCCCGATGACACCCGCCGCACCGGGTCCCCAGATAGCCGAGGCGCCGCGGCTGGGCAAGGTGTCGCTGCTGGTCGGCGAGGAGACGCTGATCGACTACGTTCTGCCCGCCGGAGTGGCGTTGATCGCGGTCATCGAGGACCTGATCCCGCGCGTCAACGACATTCTGAAAAAGCGTGGCGTGCCCGAGCTCGATGACAAATTGACTTACCGGTTGTGCCGCACCGATGCGACCCCACTGGATGTGCAACGCTCCCTCGACGACAGCGGCGTCTACGACGGCAACGTGCTGTGGCTGCTGCCCGCTGATGCCACCGAGAGGTTCGCACCGGTCGTCGAAGAAGTATCCACAGCGCTGGCACGCTCAGCGCGCCAACAGTTCCCGCGTCTGGATGTGACAACGAGCCGCCGGGTCGCCGGTGGGCTGGCGATCGGGCTGGTGGCGTGGGCAGAAGTGATGCTGGGCCAGCTGTGGTGGCAGCGCCACGGCTGGATTCCCGCGGCGGTCTCGGGCGCATTGGCCGCCGTGCTGCTCGTGGCGGCCAGGGGTCTTGGCCGAGCCCGCGATGAACAGCGCCGCTCGACGGCGATCATGCTGGTGTGGGCGGCCCTGATCGCTGCCGGGGCCGCCGCGGCGATGGCCGTGCCCGGCCCGCCCGGCGGATGGCATCTGGTGGCGGCGATCTCGACGGTGTTGGCGGGGCTGTCGGCCGTGGCGATGCTTACCGGCCGCTACGTCGGGGTGCTGGCCGCACTGCTGGTGGTCGGGCTGTGCGGCGGTGCCGTGGCGGTCGTGCACGCCACCGGCTGGCAGGTCACACCCGCCCATCTTGCGGTGGTGTTCCTGCTGGTGTGCCTGCTGCTGGTGACCTTCGCCCCCAGCATCGGTGTCATCGCGGCCGGCGTGCCGGGTCCGTGGTTTCCCTCGATCACCAACCGGGGCATCTTCGAGACCCCGCCTGGCGGGCAGCGCAACACGGTGTCGCCGGTGTCGCAACCTGACACCGGAACGGTCGAACAGATCACGCAGTGGGCACGTCGCGGTACGGCGATCGTGACCGGACTTCTTGCCGGAACCGCGGTCGTGTTCGTTGTCGCCTGCCGCTATGGGGTGCAACCCCAAACGGGCGGCGGCTGGCGGTTTTTGGTGTTCATGTTGGGCAGTTGCGTGATCTTTCTGCTGCGGTCGCGCTCCTATGTCGATCGCTACCAGGCGGTCATCTTAGTGGTGAGCGCGGTGGCGGGCACCGCGATGGTTTTGGGTCGCTACGCCAGCGCCCCGGTTCCGGCGTCGGTGCCGGTGACACTGGTGTGCGTCGGGGCGGGCCTGGGCCTGGGCATCGCCGGGCTGCTGGTGGCCATGGTCATTCCGAAGGCGCGAATCAACGCGCCGGTCAACCGGGCCGTCGAAGTCAGCGAGTATGTGCTGCTCATTCTTGTTGTGCCATGGTCGATTTGGCTGCTCAACCTGCTGTCGGTCGTGCGGAACGCGGTGCACGGATCATGATGCGGGTAGCCAGGGCGCTCGGCGCGCTGGGGCTGGCCGCAACGCTGGTCGGCCTGTCGGGCGGGGCGGCGGGCGCCATTGAACCGCCGGTGGTGCCGGTAGGTCCACCGCCTCCTGATCCCGCTCCCGGCCCGGACGCGCCGATGCGTCAGATCGCGCCGTGCACTCAGACCGGGGTGATGCCGGGCAGCGATTTGCGGGAGTTACCGGCCGCCCTGCAACTGCTCAATATGCCGGCGGCCTGGAAGGTGTCCACTGGGGCGGGCGTGGTCGTTGCGGTCATCGACACCGGAGTGGCCGCCCAGCCGCGCCTTCCCCATCTGGTACCCGGTGGCGACTACGTGATGGGTCAATACGGCGACGGGCTGGCCGATTGCGACGGGCACGGCACTGTGGTTGCCTCGCTGATCGGCGCGGCGCCTTCTGGTGCCCCGTTGCCACCCAAACCAATTGGGGCAGTTCTTGCCCCACCACCGCCGGGTGCGCCGCCCCCGCAGCCGCTGCCGCCGCCACCGCCGCCGCCGACCGTCACTGTCACCCAGACCGTCGCGCCCCCGCCACCGCCGCCACCACCACCTCCACCGGAGGATGCCCCCGCATGGGTCAGCGGCGCGGGTGCAGGCGCACCGAGCGCACCGGCGCGACCCCCTTTGGCCCCGCCTGGTGATGGGCCTGACGGATTGATCGGCGTGGCCCCCGACGCGGTGCTGGTGTCGATCCGCCAAACCGCACAAACGTTTGGCCTCAAAGACCCGCCGATGACGGACAACCCCGAGGATCTGCGCCGCGCCGGAGACATCAATACGCTGGCGCGGGCCATCGTCCATGCCGCCAACCTGGGTGCGAAAGTCATCAATATCAGTGTGGTGTCCTGCATTTCGACATCCAAGCCGCAAGATCAGGCTGCGCTGGGTGCCGCGGTGCGTTACGCGGCCGTCGACCGCGATGTGGTAATCGTGACCGCCGCGGGCAACGCCGGCGCGCAGGGGTGCACGCAAAACCCTGACCGGCTGCCCTCTGACCCGCTGCGGGGTTGGGGGTCGGTGAAAACGGTCGCGACCCCGGCGTGGTTCAGCGATTACGTGCTATCGGTGGCGGCTACGGACTCGACCGGCGTACCGGCCACTGGGCAGGGGGCCTCGCTGCGCGGGCCGTGGGTTGGTCTGGCGGCCCCAGGTGCGGACATCGTTGGGCTGTCCGCCGGCGGGCAGGTCATTAACGGGTCGGTCGATCAAGACAAGCTGCATTCGATCGCTGGCAGCTCGTTTAGTTCGGCCCTCGTCGGTGGTGTTGCGGCCCTTGTGCGAGCGAAGTTCCCGAATCTGTCTGCACACCAAGTCATTCACCGCCTGGAGGCCACCGCGCATCCCCCGGCGGGGCGACGCGACGATGTCGTCGGGTACGGCCTGGTCGACCCGGTGGCCGCGCTGACATGGGATCTGCCCGCCGGCGATGTCTTTGCGCCGGGAGTCCAGCGGGTCCGCCTGAACTTGCCCGCACCGCCGCCGCCGCCAGACACCCGGCCACGCTGGGTGGCGATCGGCATCGCCGGACTCGCGGTGGTCAGCGTGCTGGGGCTTGCCGCCGGCGTTACGGTGGCCCGGCGCCGAGAGGAAGAACTATGAGACAACGACTGATCTCTGCGCGCATCAACACCAAGACCGTCGTGGCGGCCGAACTCATCGCGGCAGCAGCAGCGGGATTGGCGCTGAGCTTGTGCCTGACGTCGTGGCCGGCCGCGTTCGGGGTGGGCGCTCTCCTCGCGCTGGCCGCGTGTGTGGTGACGGTCGGCGGGCTGTCGGCGTGGCAGTGGGCGCACCGGCTGCTGGTGTGGGCGCGCCGCCGCGAGCACCACGTCGAGCTGCTCGCACCGGTCGACGTGACGGTGGAGGCGTGATGGTGGCGCAGCGCAAGGTGGGAGTCATCGTCGAGGGCGACACGGTGTGCACGATGATCGGCGTGCTGGGCAAGCCCTACATTCCGACGCTGCTGTACTCCCAGCACACGAAAACACTAAACATGCTGCCGATCACCAAGATCGCCGAGCAGATGCAGCGCGTTGGCCTGCCTGTCGACGTCGATATCGTGTGCGAAGGAAGCCGCACTTCCCGCGACAACTACGCGGAGCTGTATCAAACGTCGCTGCGCGGCCGCCCGGCCGCTGGGCAACGCACGGTCACGTTGGTGGTGCGTTTCGACACCCGCAGCCCCAAGGCCCTGCCTGGGCTGTTGTGGCGCAAAGATCCCGTTGCAGCCGCGGTGGCCGCCACCCAGCGCATCGCCCGCGAGTTGTGCCAACACAATTGCCGTGCGCGGCTGTTGACCGCTGAGCAGATGGACGCGGCGACGGCGGCCAGCCTGGGCGGAGCCGAGCACGTCGGCGCGTCCTACCGTGAAGGCTGGACGAACCTACAGCGAGCCGGAAAAGCTTATGTTACAAGCTATTTCTTCAGCAGCGACGATATCGTTGCTGCCACGCTGGACAACGTGTGGACCTACCAAAGCGACCACACGACGTTGGTGATCGGTCTGCGCAGAGATGCTGCTGGAACGGTGCGGGCCTCGGCGATGGTGCGGTTGACCACCGTGCAGCCCTTGGCTGCTACGCCCACGCTGGCGCTCAACGCGCTACCGGGACGCCAGTGGCAGGCTCTGGCCTTGACGCTGCCCGGACAGGCGCGCCTGGCATTGCCGTCGGCGCCGGTCACCGCCGACCTCGACGGTGCAGTCGTGCCGGGGCCATCGGGTGTGCTGCTCGGAGAATTCCGCAACGCCATGTTCTTGATGCCGATCTCTGATCCGGCCGCGGTGACCCGTATCGCGTTGTGCGCCGACGACGACAAGGCGGTCAAGCAGTTCATCCGCCGCGCCGCGGCCTGCGGTGAACACGTCGCGGTCTACGACCCGACCGGCGCCTGGACGATGACGTCGCGATCGCCGCGCATCTGGCTCACCGGCGACGTGAGCGCTAAACCGCCCAATCGGCCGACGATGGTCGTACACAACGGAAGTGGGGACGGGTTCCCGCGTGCGCGTACCATGGTCCGGGTCGGCGGGGGCGCGTCCAATGCAGTCCCCGATATCCGTATCGACCACCAGGGCGAGCGAATCACGGTCAGGACCGAGCGTTTTCGGACCACCGTGGGTTCGGTCTCGTTCCGCAACGAAGAGGCATACCTATGCTGATTTGTGCGCGAATGTCGCTGTGGTGATAGACGCACAGCGCTAGGAACGGGCACGATCGGAGCATGGCCCTCGACAGTTCGGCGATGCTGAGCGAATCCGAATTGGCGCTGCGGCGCAGGGCGGTCCGGTTCTTCTGGGTCGTGCTCATCGCGTCCAGCGGCGCGTCGATCGTTGGCAACGCACTGCATGCGGTTGTGCACGCAAGTTCGGTCTCGCCCGTGCTGGCTGCCGCGGTCGCCACGGCGCCGCCGCTGGTGTTGCTCGGGTCGACGGAGGGTTTGTCGCTGCTGATCAAGGTACGGCGCAGGCCGACGCTGACTTACTGGGCGGCGCTGGCGATGACTCTGCTGCTGGCGTTGGCGGCGTTTCGGCTGTCTTTTGATGCGTTGCGCGACTTGGCCGTTCTGTGTGGTCTTCGGCCGAGTTTGGCGTGGCTGTGGCCGCTGGTGGTCGACGTCACGATCACCCAGGCCACCGTGTCGCTGCTGGCGCTGAGCCGCCAAGACCCGTGCCAGGACACGCCGTCACACGCCGACGCCGGGGACACTGCTGAGTCGATCGTCGGCAAGGACGCGGCGAACGAGGATGAGGCGGCGCAGGCCAGTGTGGTCGCCATGGTTGGGGCGCGACGCGAATCAGCCGCCGGTCGTACAAGCGCCACAGGCGGTAGCGCTCACCACAACGAGCACGCGGTGCACGCGGTCATGGCGTCAAAACGGACCAAACAGCCACCAGAAGTCGTGCGGGCGGTGCTGGAGCATCACGCCAACGGCGCGAAAACCAACGATATCTGCGAGCAGCTCAACCTGCACCACACCACCGTGACCCGCATCATCGCCACCGCGATGCACCGCCAGACCGCGCTGAGCTGAAAACTACTGACCTGCCATGCGATTCGACGATCCGAAAGGCCACCGTATGTTGAGCGACGACTACAGCCCGTACTGCGGGCTGACCTACGATCGGCACAACAGGGTGCAGCGGGCGGCGACCCAACCCCACATCATGATCAGCGCACCAACACGCACCGGAAAGACACGTCGGATTCTGGCGCCAGCGGCCGTCTTACACCCGGGCCCCTTCGTCGGCGTCTCCTCCAAACCGGACCTGGCCGAACTCGTGATCACCAAACGCAGCCTGGGTGTGACCGCGGTCATTGATCTGCGGCCCGAACACACCGAGGTCTGGCCGGCTGGGGTGCGGCGCATGGTCACCGACCCCACCCGCACCATCACCAACGCCCACGAAGCGCTCACCGTCGCCGAAACGATGCTGGCCACCTCCGGCGTCGGGTTCAGCGGCGCCGGAGGTGGCAACGTCGCCGCAGGCGGCCTGTGGGAGACCCAGGCCGCCCCACCGTTGGCGTGCCTGCTGTACGCCGTGAGTCCACTGGGCAACGGACAGGGAATGCCCTGGGTGCTCGACGCGGTGCAGAACTTCGGCATGGTCGACCCCAACGACGACAACGCGGTCGCCGAGGTCGGCGCCCCGTCGTGGTTGACCGCATTCGGCTTGTGCGACCAACCCAAACTGGCCGACCCGCTGTATGCCGTCATCGCGGGAATGGATTCACGGCTGCGCGACAGCATCAAAATCACCGTCACCAAGGCCGTAAGCCCCTGGCTGCGACTGGGTTTGAGCGCCGACGAAAACACCGGGCACTTGAGCGCGGCCGAGCGAATCAGCACCGACTCGTTCGATGTCCGCATGCTCGACGAGCCTGACGCGACACTGCTGGTGATCGCCCCTAACAAGGGTACGGTCGCGGGCGCAGCGGTCGCGCTCATCGACTCGATCGTCCGCTACTTTCGCCGCAAGATGGCAAACCACCAGCTCACCCACCGGCTGCTGCTCGAACTCGACGAAGTGTGCAACGCCTGCCCGCTGCCAGAGCTACTGACCTATGTGGGCGAATCAGCCGGGCTGGGCGTCAACATTCTTGCCACCGTGCAAGGCTCCTCGCATTTCGACGTCGTTTACGGCCCCAAATACGCTGACGCGCTGCGCGATATGTTCCCGGGCACCCTCATCATGTACGGAGCACACGAACGCTACCTGCTCGAACAGGCATCACACTGGCTCGGTGAAACCACCCGGCGCACCGAGTCCTACGACGCCGCCGGCGGCGGCCGAAGCCAGTCATCGCAATTCGGGCAGGCCATCGGCTGGCAAGAGCTTCTCCCGCAGAGCCGGGAGGAAGCACAGCTGCTGCAAAAAGGCACGGCCGGCGAGCGGGTACTCATCCCCGACTGGTCGGAGTTCCTGACCATCTACGATCAGGCTGTCACGCAAAGACTGCGACGTGTCGGTTCTCAAATGACGTGACTGCCTCAGGCTGTCGGCTACGGCTGGGATGATTTTCCTGTGTCAAAGCTTTCCGCCATCATCGACGGGGCCACCGCAGACACGACATCGGTGGCGGCCTTACTGCGAATGATCAAGGTGGTCGCGGCGCGCATTCAAACACCACTGGTAGTCGATTGGGTCGACAACGAGTTGGCGGGCTACTCGGCAGAAGCATCGCTACCTGGTTATCGCGGTCCTTTTCGGACTGAAGTGTTGAGCGAATGGTCGGGCTTTGGTGGCTCGATGCTGCGGAACGCGCCGCTGGCACCGTCTGCGTTCCCCCCGGGGTTACGGGACGCTGGTGCGTTCGAGGTCGAGTTTCGGGAGTCGGTAAGCGAACTCGAGCGGCTCGCCAAGACAGACGGCCTGCTGTCGTATTTTTGGCCCACTGACGTCATCGCACTGATCAACGGCATGATGCAAGAAGGTCAACTCAAAGAACTTCAGCAGCTCGCGCCCTTGCACGGGCTGGTCGCGGCCCATAAACGAGTGTCACCTGCCCTACTGACATCGGTTTTAGACAGTGTCCGAACGCGTGTGTTGAGCCTCGCGCTGGACCTTGAGCAGGTCATGCCGGACGCTGGTGAGCCCGGAGTGGTCCCGGTTGATCCAGCCCCCATCAACAACATCATTACTAACTATTTCAGCGCCCCAGGAACCGCGGTAGCCTTCGGCGGATCGGCCACCGTCCGACTTGCCGATGTGCGTCTTGGCGATCTTGAGAGTTTGCTGCACGCTGCAGCGGCGTTGGGCTTACAGCCCGAGGAAATCGCCGAACTAAAGGAGGCGATCCGAGATGACGAAGCTGACAAAACGACACCGGACGATGGGCCTGGTCGTCACGTGACCCAATTCCTGGGCAAGGCTGCTCTTGGCGGTTTAAAAAGCCTGGGGCAAGCGGGCATTCAGGAGTGCGTGAAGATCCTAGGCGAGTGGATCCGTGCCTATCACGGGGTCGGCTAGCCTCGCTCCTCGCCGAGCTGGGCCGGTATGCGTTGAATCGTGAACCCCTACGGTCCTACGATCGATCCGAGGCTGCGAGGTCCGGGCTCGGTGTAGAAGACTGACTGGTATGGAATTGGACCGTGGCTATATCCAAGAGCTCGAGAGCTGGCTGGTAGGTAGAGCCGCCGAAGGGCTGCAGCAAGATGGGTTAGCGCCGCGTCCTCAAGTCCATTTCATTCTCGAGGATCACGCGCAGCCGCATGTCGGCTATGTGATCTCACGAAGGTATCAGCGCGGGGCAGACGCCTACGGTGCCATAACCGACCTCGGTTGTGCAGCCGCCGCCTTATGCGCGTCCCGCCTGGTTGTCATGTGGGAGGAATGTGACCTGCGCGCTTCGCTTTACGGTCCAGGCGAACATCCGGACGGTATCGTCACCGTCGATGCCACGTTGAATGGTCACATCCTCACTTGGCGGCCCTACGACATCCGGCTTGGTCCCGTCGGCCCATACGGCGCGCCGACCGTGTGGCCGAAGTGGGGCCGGGTTTCACAACTGCCGGATGCCGAACTACCGCCCGCGATTAACGAACTGCTCAATACTTGGCGGACCTACTTCGCCCGACTCGACACCACGAGCGAGCTAGCCGGGATGCAGCGGCTAGGGTATGAATTTCGCTGGCTTATTCACGACGAGCATGCGGGCTAAGGGAGAAGCGGTTGATCAGACAACCGCCAATCGAGCCGTCGTGAGACAAATAGCTCGACGGCACTTGACGTGTCCGCTGACTACGGGGCCGGCTTATCTGGGTGTATCGCCGCGGGTGTTCACGTCGCCAACGATCCAGGCGCGACGCGCTGTCAGATAGCCTGATCGCCATGCCGGCGAATAAGGAAACGCCAGTGCAGCTGGACCAAACTGGGCTGCGTGATCGATTGGCGCGCATCCATGATCCGAGCGACTGCGGATTCGTCATCGACGACTACCTGCTGCCCGCCGAGTTCAGTGACGGGACACTGGCGCACCACGGTCAAGACGTGGTTATTGCCGATGACACCCCGAACGTCTTTGGCGCTCTGGCAGTTCACCGGCCAGGGTTGCCCGGAGACGTCGTGATGCTGCATCACACCCAACTGATGCTCTCGGCCACCAACGCCACTGCGTGAGTCTGCGCAGTTAGCCGCGTCGAAAGACACCGGCGCCGTTGGCGTTGCGACGCAGGCTCTTTGAGCTTGCTTGCGGATCTGCGCGCTCGGTCAAAGCCCAAAACCACTGTTGGCCAGGTGCTGCACGGCGATGGTCACGCGGGCGGTGGGTTGTGTTCTTGTGCTGGGGGCGGGTGGCGCAGTTGGCCACCCCGGATCAAGTTGTCCACCGCAGCTTCCCACGTTCGGAGCTGATCGGGGGAGCCCAATGGTTCGGGCAGCTGCCGCTCTATGTGCGATCGCAGGATCAGGGTGCCCAGGACGAGGATTAGCGGATTAAGTGCGCCCCACGTGGGGTTGAGATCTGGGCGCAGGCTGCCTTGGTCGCGAAGGAAATCCCACTGGGATCGGCCGATGTCGAAAAGCAGATCGAAGATCCGGCGGCCGGTCTGTTGGTCGTCGATCAAGAGCCGGGCCAGGTAGTCGATCGCATCCGGGTGTTCGGCGATCAGCCTGGTCAATCGGTGACTGACATCGGCAACGGGGTCGGGTGCCGGCGCCGACATCGGGGCCGCCTGCATCAGGATCGTGATCAATTCTTGGTCGACGGCCTCGATCAGCGCACCTTTGGTGCCGAAGTGATGTTGCACCTGGCCCAGGGAGACGCCAGCGGTGTCGGCGATCATGCGTAGCGAGGCGGCCTCAGACCCATGGGCGGCAAAAACCTTCATCGCCGCCACGCAAATTCGGCGACGTTGTGGATGCTCGCGGGCATCCGCGGCGGCGGCGGGGTCACCCGGTCCGGGTGGCGGACTGGACACCAGTTCACCGTAGTGCGGGTGCGGGCGCTAACGGGCGAAGGTGGGCCGAGATGTTGTCTCCCCGCGATGTATTTCAGAAGAGGGCGAGCTGTACCGGTTTTTTCGGTGTGCGGGGTGTGCGGCCGCGTCGGCGGGCCTCTTTGTGGGCGACCGCGGCGATCGCGGCAGTGGC
This sequence comes from Mycobacterium sp. 663a-19, assembly GCF_035616495.1. Taxonomy (NCBI): domain Bacteria; kingdom Bacillati; phylum Actinomycetota; class Actinomycetes; order Mycobacteriales; family Mycobacteriaceae; genus Mycobacterium; species Mycobacterium sp. 663a-19. The sequence goes on from NZ_JAPJAV010000001.1 coordinate 551,225, forward strand.
GAAGGCCAGGTATTCAGCGGAGGGGTTTTTGTCGACTTCCTGGCCCGGGCGGAAGATTTGTTTGATCGAAGCGCGCAGCGCAGGGGGCACCATCGACCAGTGCTTGCGACACATGAACAGCTGCGGCGGCACCTCGGTGGGGCAGTGTTGCGCGTGGCAGCGGTGCGGGGCGGTGCTGGGATTTGAGGACATTAGTCGCTCTTTCGTTAGCTGCGGTCGGATGCTGCGGCGGTGACGTTGGTGGGCTCGGGCGCAAAGTGCTGGTCGGTGGGACCTAGCAGCGCGCTCAGGGCGGCGATGAGGCACCACAAGGCGATGGCGGCGTTGATCGCAGCCCCGATGAGCAGCGGCGCCCATTTGATGGGTGGGGGAGTGGCGCGCCGCACGTGCAGCGAGGGCGGCAGTCGGCGTGCGGGTGGCGGTTCGGGTGCGGGGTCTAGGAGGGTGGGCATCGGCAATAGGGCCGCGCCCGGGAGCAGGTTGTCGTCGACCTCGGGGGCCTGCGGTGTCAGTGGCCACCAATGGCTTGATCCTTCGACGGCCAGCCAGCCCTCGAGGACGCCGTAAATGCTCGCCGTAAGCAAGGTTGCGGGGATTTGAGCCAGCAGCCACGGGGTGATGAGTTCGGAGTCCAGCCCGGGCGAGGGACTGTAGAAGATCAGCGGTGACGCCGCCAGCGCCGCGCTCCACATCAGCGCCGGGATCGGATAGGCGCGTAGCCGCTCGGGGATGAGAGTTTTGACGAGCTGGTAGCCGAGCCTGCCTAACGGCCAGCCCACTGGCGCCGCGACGGCGCAGACCAGCACGAGAACGTTTTCCATTGTGCCGCTGGCAGTTCCAGGGGGGCGTAGCAGCAGCGGCGGGGTGACGTTGTCGTCGTGGGGGTCAGGGCGGGCGCCGACCTTGCTTCGTGTGCGGGCGCGGATCTGTTTAGCCAACAGTTCTGCGCGGCGCTTTTGAAACAGGCAGACGCCGGCGTGCGCGGCGATCCAGGCCCGGCGCTGCTCGTCAAAGATGTCAGCCGGCATGGTCGGGCTGTGGTTCCGCGTGGCCGACCAGTTCAGCTAGCAGCAGCCCGGCGTCAGCGAGGATGACGCCGGCGCGCTGGATAAGGCCTTCGGCCGCGACGAGCACGGTGTGCGCGCTGGTGTCGTGGTGTTGAGGCGTGACCGGCTCGCCGCCGTCGAGGATCGCTCGAGCCGAGCCGTGCGCCCATCCGAGCGCTTCATCGAGGCGAGCCAGGGTCGCCGCGGACATGCTGCGCGATCCGGTGGTGGATTTGTGCAGGGTCGAGCGGTTGGGGCCGCCGCGGCGGGCCAGTTCGGCGCGGGTCATGTGCAGGACGGCCAGCCGTTCGGAGACGTAGAAGTCGAGCCGGGCGGGCCCTTCGGTAGGTGCGTTCACGCGCATGAAACTACCTAAATTCAACCATTGTCGTCTATCAGTGTGGACAACTCTGTGTATTTCCGCTTACGGTTGCGGTTATGGACAGCTATCGCCGGGGCCGGTACCCGACGACGAAGGGAGGTCGAGATGAAAGGGCTGATAGCGGCACTGGGCATGCTGATCACCGTTGGTGTGCTCGTCGCATACACGCTCGTCGAGCTGGTCATCAAATGGGCGCCACTCCTGGCGTTCGCCGCAGGGATCTGGATCGCCATCAAGATATGGCGGTCACGACGCAAGCGACGCGAAAGCCGCGCCCATATCGAGGCACCATGGGAGCGGGAACACCCAGCCCAGCGGTCGCCATCGGGCCTCGCGGTCCCGCAGATCGCCCCGTCGCCGCCGGTGGGTCCGGTCGCATCGGCGCCGGCGGGCGCAGCTCCAGGCCCGGCGGCAGCGCTACCCCCGGTGATCGCCCACCACCATCGCTCGTTCGTGGTGCGCGGCCAGGACAGCGGCCTGCTCACTGATCGCGAGGACGGCTATCTGTACGTCTCGGCGCAGGATTTGCCGCGCGTGCCGCGCGTCCCCGCTGCCCACCAGCACCGGCCCAGCGTCGGTGCCCGGCGCGCGTCGAATCGGCGGGAGGTGCGGCGCCGGCCATGAGTCCTGTCTCCGATCAGCAGTGGCTGCGCCAGATCGGCGTGGACGTGACAGCCGGCACCGACGACGAGGATGCCGGCAGCAGTGATGACGCGGTCGAACTCGACGCCAACGAAGCGAGCGCCGAAACAGGCGACGAGCCCACCGAATTCAAGGACCCGCCCACTGACGCCGACAGCAAGCCGAGCAGCGAGCCGCAGCCCGAGCGCGCTATCGGCGGTCCGGTTGACAACGGCGAGCCCGCCGCCAATCAGGTGCGGGCGCGCCGCTACACCCCCTGGGTGCTGGGCGTGTTCGCCGCCGTGGCAGTGGTGGCGACGGTCGCCACGACACTCGGGGTGACGCTGTCCGGACCGGATTCCCCGCCCCCACGGGTGCATCCATCGCGCCCGTCCCCGGCGCCGAGCTTGGCGGCCGCACCCACCGCGACACCGCCTGACACCGAGGACCGCCCACTGCCTTTCACCGCGCGGGCCGACTGCGCGGGCGGTTCGACATCGGCGAATTCCATCGCCGATCCCGAACGACCCTCACCGTGGATCTGCGTGCGCCACACCGATGGCCAGCCGCTCTATATCACGTTGGGTCCGGCCGGAATTGAGCATTCCTACGTCATTACTGCGGTCAGCATTGTTCCGGGCGACACCGCACCAGCGCAGGGGTCGGGAGGTGATCCGTGGCTGCAACACCGCGTCGTGAGTCTGCTGACGTGGCGCTTCAATGACGTGGCCAACACCGACATCGACCAGACCACCGGCGACGTGCACGGGGAGGCGGTGCAGCCGGTGCCCAATATCAGCGCCTCGAAAATCACGGTGATCATTCGCCATACGAGCCGCCCGGTGGCGGCCACCCCGGCACCGACGTCGGCACCGGACGGCGGACCGTTCAGCGGAATTCTCGGCGGCCCACCGGGGGCGCCGACCGGCCCGGCGACCAACGGCCCAGGCGTCAATCAAGACCGCGACCCCAGCGATGGGACGTTCGCCGTCTCGGGCATCAAAATCATTGGACACAAGGCGAAATGATGCAGATCAGCAATGTGTGGAAGCGACGACTTGCGACCTTGGGGCACGGCGGTGGCCGGGTCGCCCTGGTTGTCCTGGTGGCCAGCTCGGCGATCAACGGCCTGGCGTTGCTGTGGCGGCTCGTCGTTCCTGCCGACCCGCCCCCGGTGGCCGCGGTCGCGCGCTCGGTGATCAACGAAACCGACCCGGTCAAGGCATTCGCGGAGAATTGCGTCAAGGGGCTTCTCACCGCAACCGCCGCTAGTGCACCGAATTTGACGCGGTGCTTTCCAGACGGCCGGCCCTACGCCTTACCGACCACCTCGTCGATGACGGTGTCCAATCCGACCGCCTGGACCTCATCGAAGCCCCGATCACTGCCTAACGACATCACCGTCTACAGCGTGATCGTTCAAGTCGACGAACGGCCCTATCCTTCGGCACCTCCCGTCACGGCGTTCTACCAGCTTCCCGTCGCGGTCTACCGTGACAAAGGCATCCAGGCACTCGACCGCATCGGCCGCGCTGACCCACCGCCGCCCGGAGCCGCTGTGCCCCTGGGTTATTCGGTGAGCATCGCCGCCAATAGCCCACTGTTCACGATGCTGTCAGGGTTCGCGGCGGCGTTGCTCACCAGCACCGGCGGTCTGGAGCGGTTCATCACCACAGACTCCGGCATCACCCCGATCGGTGCCTATTCCTCGGCGACCCTGACCACCGCGCAACTCGACAGCAATCCGCCCGACAACCCTTCGGATAACGCCGAATTGGCCGCCCACATCGAGGTGTCGGCCCGCCGATCCGACTACTCGTCGCTGTCGCTGTCCTATCCCTTGACGTTGCGATCGGTGGGCGGCACCTGGTTCGTCGCCCAGATCGACGCCGTACCCGTGCTGTCCGACGCCACGCCAACCCCTGTGCCGGTGCCCGCAGCGCCGGCGCATTAACCACCGCATCCACAAGAAGAAAGAGGGACACCTCATGATCGACCCATCCACACACCTGGCAAATGTCCAGCTGCTAGCAGCCCACACCGCAAACCTGGCCGCGGGCGCCGGAATCATCAATATGTCCCACGAAATCCTCTACATCATTCTTGGGGTCGGCGGCGTCTATTTCCTTGGCAGCGGGGTCATTAACGCGATGCGCGACCATCACAAGCGGGGCACCGGAGCGGCGATGTCCGCGATCGGCGGCGGCGTCGCGCTGGCCGTCGTCGTCGCGCACATCGTCGGCATCTACCAGCGCGGCAATCAAGAATTTGAGCATCTGCCCGGCGGAGTCGGCTCATCGAATGTCAGCAACCGCGGATGGTGACCACTGCCCCCGCCGCCGCGCCGGCACGGCCAACCGAGAAAGCTGAGGCGTGGTCGGGCATCCGCGACATCGACGTTCAGATCGGCGAAGCCGCACCCGGCCAGCAATGGCCCGGCGGGCCGTACCGGACAGCGGAGTGGGTAGCGATCGCAGTGATCGCCGGCCCGACGTTGTGGTGGGTCGACAGCCATCCCGCCGGGACCACGCTTTACGCCCTGGGCATCGGTGTCGTGTTGTGCGTTGTCACGGTGGTCACGATGCGGATGCTGCTGCCCAAGGGCCGGCCGTCGCTGACCACGCGAGCCGCGTTCGCCCGCAACACCATCCGGCCGCCGCACATCATCACCTCGCATGCCAACCGGCGCGATACAGGATTGCGCACCGATGCGAGCCTCGATCCGCCCGAGCGCGTCGAGGGCAACTTGGTGTTCACCGCCGGCGGGGTCTACGCGGAATTCCTGATCGACGGTTTGTCCGTCAGCATGCGGTCGCTGAACGTGCACCGCCGCGCCGCCCAGCTCACCCGCAATCTGGGACGCTACCTTCCGTCCGGCTCGCAGCTGCGCGGGCTGCTGGTGGCTGAGGATCAGCACGCAATCCTGCGCGCGATGGTCGGCTCGCACGCCACCAACTCCGCGTGGGTCAGGCAATGCCGCCACTGGATACCGGTCATCGCCAACCCGAACAAGTGGGACGGCGATGGCTTCTACGGCCCTGTGCGGCCAAGGTTTTGGCTCACCGTACCCGTCGATGCCGGAGTCGAAGGCCGCACACAATTGGGCCAGGGCCGCCGCGCGTGGGACTGGGTCAGTGGACGCGATAAAGACTCCGACAGGTCGATCCACTATTACGCCGCCACCGCCCGCCAAATCATCCAAGCGCTGCCCAACGACTTCAACATACGGGCAGCGACCCCTGCGCAGATCATGTGGTATCGACGCCACCGCACCATGCTGGGCGCCATCCATGAGCCGATCCCGCCGGCAAGTGCGGGGCCAGCCGCCCTGTCGGAGCACGACTTCGCACACACCGCGTTTGACGAAGGCGACAACGCTCAACGGCCCTGGTGGCGGCCCAGTTTCGCACCGCTGGTCCGCGTTTACGATCCCGACAACCCCGCGCAGCCCGCCAGCTATCAGACCTTTCTGACGGTCGAACACTTCCCCGAATCAGGCGTGGCGTTCCCGCGCGCGGCGTATCTGAACGCGCTGCTCAACGTCAACACCCAGGCCAGCATCGAGTGGACCCAGCACATCAACATCCGCACACCCGATGACGCCAAAGCGCTGAACTACCGCAACACCAAAAACATTCAGGACCAAATGCGCCAGCGCGGCAAGCGCGGCGCCGAAAGCGACGAGCTGCCCCGCAAGCTATCGCGCACCCGCGCCTACACGTCGCATTTGAACGCCAACCCTGCCGAACGCGAACTCGACCATACGGTAATCATCGCCGTAGGCGCGGCCTCCCCCGATGTGCTCGACGACGCGGTCAAGCAGATCCGCCAAGAACTCGACACCGTTGGGATCGCGGTCAAACGCCGCCGCGGCTCGCATACGCTGCTGTGGAAGGCGTTCAACACCGGCAGCGAAAACCGCTGCTATCTCGACGAATTCCGCATCCCGACCAGCGCCGACAAGTGGTCGCTGTTTCTGCCACTCATCTCCGGGCGGGTCGGTAACATCCGGGGCAGCGCCCTGGCGGTCGACCAGACGACGATGCGTCCCTCCATCATCCTGCATGACCCCGAGGGGACCGCGCGACGCAACAAGAACACCGGACTAGCGGTGATCGGCGACCCTGGCGGCGGAAAATCCAACCGCACCAAACTGTCGGCGTTCGAGCTGATCCTGCGCGGCGGGCGGGCCGTGATCTTCGAACCCGACACCATCGCCGAATGGAAAAACGCGCTCACACCACTCAAGGGTGTCCGGTTCGTCGACCCGACGATCGCGCAATTCTGCTATGACCCGTTGGTCATCTTCCCGGCCAATGTCGCTGGCCGGATCGCTGCCGCCCACATCCTGCCTTGGATCGGGCTGCCCCACGACAGCGTCCTGGCCAAGCGATACCGGCGGCTGGTGCGATCCGATACCCGCACCGCGCACGGCATCACCAGCCACCGGGCGCTGATGGACTATCTGCGAACCCAGCCCGGTGCCGACGATGACGAGCTGCTGCTGCGCCTGGAGACGGCCGAAGAGGACTTCCCAGGGCTGTTCGACGACACCCTTGAGCCCTATCGCCCGCAGGACTCCCCAGCCACGGTGTATCTGACCGGGAATCTGGCGCTGCCCGATGCCGATGACCTGACCAACACGGAGCTGTACCACAAGCTGTCGGGCCCGCAACGCGCCGGAATGGCCATCTACGGGCTGCTCATCGAACTCGAACAGCGTTATATGTTCGACCGTCTCGACGTGTTCGACGTGATGATTTTCGAGGAGTGCGCCGAGCTGTGTGCCTTCACCACCACTGCGCGCATCGCGCACAAGATCACCCGACGGGGCCGCAAGCATGCCACCGGAATATGGCTCATTACACAGGATTTCCGGGACCTGGCGCCGATGGGCGACAAGTTCATCACCCAGAAGTGGATCTTCCGTGTCCAGGACCCCGAGCTGGCTTATGCCACGTTGAAGTGGGCACGCATCGACCCCGATATGTATCCACAGCTGGTCAGCACGCTCAGCGAGGACACCAGCCCTGGTAATACCGCCGACGAGGATGTGTTGTCCGGCGACGAGTGGGGCCACCACGTGATCGAGGCGGGCGCTGTGGATCCTCACCGGCTTGGTGAAGGGTTCACGGTCGACGAACTGGGGCGGCCCGCCCGCGTTCAGTTCTTCGGCGCCCCGACCCCAGAGCAGGCCCGCGCCTTCGATTCGACGGCGGCGGCCAGGTGAGACGCTCGGACACCGCAGCGGCCTGGCTGGCCTACCACCCTCGTCTGCGGCTGGCAGTGGGCGCGATGACCGGGGTGTATGTGCTGTGCTTGTGGGCCGTCGTGGCCGCACCGCGAGCCTGCGCGGCGGTCGGGTCGGCCGCGCTGGGCTGGACGGGATTGCACGACAGCGACGGTGTCCCACTCGCGGATTACTTCTTGTCGGTGGTCGACACCACCGAGGCGACCCTGAACAACGGACAGGGAGTCGGCTGGAATCCGGCGTCGTGGGCGGCGTGGGTCATCAAGGCGACCAACGCCGCGATCACCCACGGCACGGTGGCCTGGTGGCTGACCAACGAGGCCGCGCTGATCGTGTCCGGTCTCGGAATTGCGTTCTGGCTGTTGAAGTTTGCGCTGTCAAGCTCGTGGCTGCTGGCGTTGGCGCAGATCGGCCGCCCCATTTTCGCAGCAGTGCACCTGCTGGTCAGCCAGATGTGGTTGGGGCCACTGGCGATCGCCGTGTGCGTAATCATGGCGGGCCACTACTACCGCTCTGGGCAACCTGCGCGGGGTCTGAATCTGCTGGGTACCGCTGGAGTGCTGACTGCGTTGGTGTGGACGGTATTTCGCAACCCGATCGACGATATGGTCAGCGATCATGGACTGTTGGGGATGGCCCGCGCTACTGGCTTCCAGATTGCCCAGGACGCCCGGCAGGGATCGTACGCCCCGGGCGGATCGCTCGACGCGCAGCTCGACGCGCTGATCGCGCAGCTGATCTCGGCCACGGCGCGGCCCGCCCTGCAGCTGCAGAACTTCGGCATGGTGGTCGACGACATCGGCAGCTGCCGGCACGCCTGGAGCCAGGCCATCCTCGCGGCACGTGGAACAGGGGACGGGCCCGCGCACGCGATGGCGACCTGCGGGGCACCTCAAGCCCTGGCCCACGCACAACAACTGGGCGCCAACGACTTCGTTCTCGGTTTGGTATTTCTGTTCGCCGCCTTCTGGATTGGGCTGTTCGTCTGGTACGTAGGACTGAGCACGCTGCTGGTCGGAGCCAAGGCCACCTACTACTGCATCATCGTGGTTCCCGCGGCCATGATGGGCATGACCGGATGGCAACGCGGCAAGGCATTTGCGATCCGCTGCGGCTCACAAGTGTTGCTGCACGGTGTGGAGATGATCATCTTCACCGTGTTCTTGGCGTTGGCCGCCGAAGGTATGGGCTGGACACTGACGACACCGCAACTGGGACGTGGTGGCGCGTTCGTGGTCGCGCGGCTGTTGATGGCCAGCATCGGGTCCGCGATCGGCATCATGTTGTTCCGCTACATCGACAAGCACTTCTACACCGACGGTTTCGGCACCATCGGCCACCACCTCGCCATCGCATGGGGTTCGGCGCGTGACGGGGTGCGTGATGAATACAACAACTACGCCGATGCCGGGCGCAAGGCCCGCAACGTGTTCGCCCGCTTTCGGCGCGGCGCTGGTGAGGACCCGAACACCCAGGCCGGAGGGGACGCGGGCGAAGACGCTACGAGCGAGTCCGCGCCCGGGTTTGATGTCGTTAAGCCGCGCCCCAGCCGGATGCGCCCCGAGAGCGTGCCCACCGCAGCGACACAGACCGCCGGGAAGGCCGCTCGCAGCGCACAAGCGGGCGAGGCCGTCGCCACGGCGGCCGAGGTCGGCGCCGAAGGAGGCGCAGCAGTAGCCGTAGAGGGCGCTGCCGCGGTCGCAGCCCCCGAAGTGGTCATTCCGGCCGTCATTGTCGGCGAGGGCGCCAAGCACCTAGGCAGACACCACGCCAACGGCGCATCCAACGGTCAACGCACAAGCCGCGATCGCGAGCCAGGCAACGAAGCGTCGCGACCACAACCGCTCGACCACCCCGCTGGCCAGCCCGCAGAACCGGATGCTCCGCTGGCGTTGCCCAGCATGGCGCGACGCCCTGCGCGCCCACAGCGCTCAAGCCCGCCCACCACGGGCGCGTCACCCGACCAGGACCCCGCCCTAGCTGCCGCGACCGCAGACAGCGACCAGCCGCCCGCCGAAGCGGCCCTAGAATTACAGACACCGCCACGACCACGAGGGGATGACCGCCGGTGACCGCCGCCCGCGAGTATTTCGACCAGGGAATCAACCACCTCGGCGGCGGCGGAGCCGCCGGCGACCAGTGGTCGGCGCGCGACGCCTTCACGCGGGCCACCGAAGCAGAACCCGGCATGTGCGATGCGTGGATGGGGCTGGCGGTATCCGGCGAAGTGAGCGCGGCAACCCTCGGCGGGGCCTACCGCGCATTGTCGACACTGCACCGTGAAACCCGACGCATTGGACTAAGTGATTCTGCGCTGGCGCCGACCGTGCACACCCCGTTCTTGATCGACCTCTACCCGCACACCCCGGTCGGGATCGCGCTGGCCTACGCCGCGGCCCTCATCGGGGAGGGCAACTACGACGAAGCCGGGCTCATCCTCGACGACATCAACGCCAACGATGAACCCGCGCAAGCACAGATCCATCGATTCGTCGGTGCCACACTGCATTTCATCACCAGACGCTGGCCTGACGTACTTGCCTGGACGGCCCGGCCCGCCGCGACCAACAACGCCGTCGTCGAGGCGGCCACCCGGCTGCTGAAAGGGATCGCCCAGACCGGGCTGGGGCAATTCGACGCGGCTTTGGCCACCCTGGACACCGTCTCGACGCTGGCCGAACAAGCCATGCTGGATCGCCAGACCTCCGACACCGCGCAGCTATTAGCCGAGGCGGCGCTTTATCGGGGGCTGTGCCAGCGAGCGCTTGGCAACGAGGCGGCGGCCCGCAAGGAATTCAGCGCCGCCAGCATTGACGGCCAACTACGCCCTGATGCCGCCGCCGCACTTGACGATCCCACCTACGGCGCCACCGTGACGACCGCCGAGGCGATCAGCGCGCGCCGTGATCGCTGGGATCCAGAATCTGGGCCCAGCGTGGCGGATCTACGCAAAGCCCAACAGCGGCAACAGGCTGGCAAGGTCCTGGAACGGGCCGAGCGCGAACTGGACGAATTCATCGGTCTGCGGCGAGTCAAAGAGCACGTCAACGAACTCAAAAACGTCAAGATCTACGACCAGAAGATGGCCGAACGCGGACTGCAGGTCGGCGAGCGCGACACCCTACACATGACTCTGGTCGGCCCCCCCGGTAGCGCCAAAACGTCGATCGCACGGCTGATCTGCGAAATGTATTTCGGCTTAGGCATTCTGGAGTCCCCAGAATTCATCGAGGTGTCCCGCAAAGACCTCGTCGGCGCGCACATCGGAGACACAGAGAGCAAAACCTCGATGGTCTTGGAATCCGCGCGCGGCCGCGCACTATTCGTCGACGAGGCCCCAGAACTCTACATCGCCGATAATGAGCGCGATTTCGGCCGTATCGCGCTCGACACGATCATGAAGTTCGCCGAGGACCACCGCCACGACACGATGATCGCCATGGCCGGCTACGCCACCCCCATGACCCGAATGTTCGGAGCCAATCCTGGTCTGCGATCACGGTTTCCGTTCCAACTCGAATTCAGTTCCTGCGAGCCGCCAGATCTGGTCGAGATTGCCCAGCTGTTCGCCAGACGGTTCCACATCGTCATCGAGCCCGTCGCCCTGACCAGCTTCAGCACGACAGCGGAATGGTTGTGCACCACGCCAAACACGGGCGACGGTGAGCCCAACAAGCTGATCGACGTCGCCGGTAACGGGCGCTTCGTGCGAACGGTGATCGAAGCGGCCACGCGGAAAGCTAAGGCGCGCATGGCCGCAGACCCTACGGTCGATCTACTCACCGCTGACGAGGGCAAAATCAGGACGATCACCCGAAACGATATCGACGGCGCGATCACCGATGTCCTCGCCGCGCTGAACATCGTGGCGCCCTGACGCAACGCCGGCTGGCGAGCGACGTGGACTAGCGGCGAAAATTCATGCAGGAGCGCGGCTCACGCACTGCGAGAATGGTATTCATGACCTCACAAGCCGTGGTCGCCGTCGCCAGACAAGCCCGATCAGCCCTGGCGAGTATCCACTCGATCCCGGGCCTGACCGCAGCCGATGCCGCGCAAGCCCGGGCGCTCGTCGCCGAAGCCGACCAGCTGACCGACAGTTTTCGGCGCCGCCGCAAAACGCCAGCAGCCGAGAGAACCTGGTTGACCGGACTGCGGGCGCTAGTCGCGAAGGGCAGTGAGATCGAACGCAAGTACAGGCAGCGGTGACGGTGGCGTAGGCGTGCGGCCCGTTACTGCGCTGTTATCTGTAACCGGAGCGCCTCGACGTGGCTGCAGGGGCTGCTGCCGCGCGTCTGCGCGGTACTACTTTCAGAGACGCGGTGTTCCGCTAGCGTCGCGGTCAGTGTCAGGGTGAGGTTGCCGCGTGGTGCGGTGGTTGGATCCTGATCACCTGATGTTTAGCTCATAGCGTCGTTGCCGCCTTCGGGTTGGCGTTCATGAGTTTTGCCGGCATCAGGTGTGAAGGACCGGCCCGGCGTGACTTGATAGGAACGTGGCATCGCCCCCACTGAGATGTGTCCGCCGACCGGCCCAACTGTCACCTCACAGTGAAGGAAGCAACCGTGGGCCTGGATGGTGAAAGCGGCCCAGCTTGAAGCGAGGTTGGTCAGGCCGACAGTTGTCGCACCCCGCGTTCTTCCTAACTGAGCCGATACAGTTCCTAGCGCCCGCCTCCGACTTCGCTGCGCATCCCGCCTTCGACTTCCTCCAACCGCACGGCGCGGCCGTGGGACCTGCCAAACTCGACCGCGTCATTCCTGACGGATTTGCCGCGGCGGACTCGGGCCCAGGGCACTGGGGCGCCACGAATCGGTGTGGCACACACACAATGTCGGTGTTGCCAGGCAAGATGCTCAACATGGCGGCGCCCACCTCCCAAATCGACTCGGCGGAGTGCCGTAAATCGCGCGGCGCATTCTTCACCCCTGAACTTGTCGCCCGCTTCATCACTGATTGGGCTGTCCGCAGCACTGCTGATCGGGTTCTAGAGCCGTCCTGCGGTGAGGCGTCGTTCATTCTCGCCGCTGTCGACCGGCTCGCCGCACTGCGCGGCGACGACCCAACCGCGCCGCGCGATACCGGCGTCCTCGACGGAGTGGAGTTGCACCAGCCGTCGGCCGATGCCGCGGGTCGACTCATCCATGCCGCCGGGGTATCGGCGCGCATCACCGTGGGGGACTTCTTCGACGTCGAGCCAACCGGCTCTTACGACGTCGTCATCGGCAACCCTCCGTATGTCAGGTACCAGGACTTTTCGGGCGCTTCACGAGCACGGTCGCGCGCAGCGGCGCTTCGCGCAGGCGTCGGTCTGACCAACCTCGCTTCAAGCTGGGCGGCATTCACCGTCCATGCCTCGTTGTTCCTACGCCCCGGCGGCCGAATGGGTCTCGTCCTGCCCGCGGAATTATTGAGCGTCAATTACGCCGCAGACGTGCGCCGCTTTCTGCTGGAATCATTCGCAAAGATTGACTTAGTGCTGTTCACCGAGCGGGTGTTTCCGGGGGTCCAAGAGGAAGTACTACTACTGCTCGCCGACGGCTACCGGCAGGGTCCGACAGACCATGCGTCCATTTATCAATCGCACAACGCTGCCGAGCTGCCCACCATCGCGGCAAGCCGCACGTGGCGCCCCGCGCGGCCAGAGGAGAAATGGACTCCGTCGCTGCTGTCTGCTGAGGCGCTCGATGCCTACACCGGCCTACTCGAAACGGGTGGATTTACGGTATTGCAGAACTGGGGCGAGACAACACTCGGCATGGTTACCGGCAACAACAAGTACTTTGCGCTATCCCCTGCCCGGGCAACGGAACTCGGCCTAGCACCGACGGATTTGTTGCGACTGTCACCGCCTGGTAGTAGGCATTTGCGAGGGCTCGCGTTCAACATCGGTGCGCTAAATGAATTGGGGTGCAACGGAGCCGCGACATGGTTGTTTAGGCCTGCAGGGGAGCCGTCGCGCGCAGCGTGGGCCTATATTCGAGCTGGCGAGAAGATGAAAGTGGACGCAGCCTATAAGTGTCGGGTCCGTAAGCCGTGGTGGAGGGTTCCTCTCCTGCCGCCTGCTGACTTGCTTCTCACCTACATGAATGCCGACACCCCCCGCCTGTCTACTAACGTCGCGCGCGCCCTTCACCTAAATTCCGTCCACGGTGTTTATCTGCACAAGGGGCGGCGACACCTCGGTAAGCGGTTGTTGCCACTCGCGTCGCTCACGTCGATGACACTGCTGGGGGCAGAGACGGTCGGCCGCGCATATGGCGGCGGAATGCTGAAACTTGAACCGCGAGAAGCTGATCGGCTCCCCGTGCCCGCGCCACCGATTGTTGAGTCGGCCGCCGAGCACCTGACCTCAGTGCGGCCCCAGGTGGCCGGAATGCTGCGCGGCGGTCGTCTGCTGGACGCTGCAAAGCTGATCGACGATGTCCTCCTTGTCGGCGAGCTGGGCATGTCGCGCGCCGATGTTCGTGTGCTGCGCGAAGCGCACGCAGAATTGACCGCACGCCGGACTGCGAGGGGCCGTGGCTCGTATTGACGACCTGCTCATCGCGGCGATAAAGGCGGCCGGGGTCAAGCCTCCCGACTCCGCCCCGCAAGGGCAAAAGAACCCGTGGGCCAACGCGATAAGTGCCAATCTGGCCCGAGCCATCGCGCAGGAGCTTCGAGAGAGAGGCATGGCGGGTGCACGGCCCGGCCTCCCGGGCGAATTGGGATTGTCGGGCGCTGAGCGGCGATTGGCTGGCGGTATTGGAGCCAAGAAAGTCGATGTCACTTGGGCGACCGAAGAATCTGGCCTTCTGCTGGCTTGCTCGGTCAAGACGATCTTCTTCCGCGACGCCAAGGGGCACTTCCAAAAGAACCTGACCAACCGCCGCGGTGACCTGCTTTTCGAATCAACAACCCTTCATCGCCGCTTCCCATATGCGGTCGTCGCCGGATTCTTGTTCCTCGACGCCGCGGCGGCCACCGACGGCACGACTAAGCGAAACAGCACCTTTGAGAACGTATTTCCGCGATTTCGCTTATTCACCAGGCGCGATGATCCTGCCGGGCGCGAGGAACAGTTCGAACGGCTCTACGTGCTGCTCGTCGACCCGAATCAATTTGCGCCCGCCGTCACCGGTTACGAGGTCAATAATCCGCACGCTACCGTCCCACTGGCGGACGCGTTCGACGAATTAGTTGACCTCACCGCAGAGCGGAATTTCGACATGTACGAGGCGGTCGGCGACGGCACGATCCGCCGTGCGTGAAACGCGTCCCGCGCGGCAGCAAAGATCCGGGCCCGACGCCATGTCGCTGCGGGCTGCTACTCTTAACGCGGAAGTGATGCCCATCACCGAGGTGCCCGGGCGTGTATGGCACGGCCAAGCCAATGGCAGCGGCCAAAGCCATCGCGAACTGGACGTCGAGGCGGTAGGCGACTAGGCGGTCCCTGTTGCTTGGGTCCCGTCGGGTCGTATCCGCACTTGTCGTTCCTCCGGTCGCCTCAGCGAGGAGGAACAGTGCGGGAAGCGCCTGCAGAGTCGACCCCTCAGGATGACGACGATGGCGTTTCGGCGCGCCCGCCATACGCCCGCGTTGTCGAAGCGCGCTTCAGCGAACTCAGCGTCAAGCAGCAGGACATCCTGCGCCGCCGCTTCTGTGACGCCGAACCCGCCACGCTCGACAAGGTGGGTAGCGATCACGGGTTGACCCGTGAACGGGTACGGCAAATCGAAGCGCAGGCTCTCGATAGCTTGGTTGGAAAGCGCGCTGCCGGTCGCCGCCGGTCGCGGCCGAGCGTTTCGTCCGACAGGGGAACCGCCGACGCGGATAGCGCCGATACAGACCCGGTGAGTGAGGCCGTCGCGAGTTTGGCGCGGATTGAGCTGCCGATCACCGAAGCCGGGTTCATTGAGGTGGGGTTTGAGCCGCTTGACTGCCCAACCACGCGATTGTTACTCGCCGTCGCGAAGAGGTTGGGCGCGTTCGGCAGCGGCAGGCCCCGCGTTATGCGCCATGGTGACCGGCAATGGTTGATCGCCGGGAACCGCACGCCGGAAAGGCTTGTGCACAACCTCACTGAGGGGGCACGCAACGCCGGCGTGGTCAGTGACCTCATCGAGTTTTGGGGCGGCATTGAAGAAGCACTGCGAGCGCATGTCGGGTCCGACGACGAAGCCGCAGCCCTGGCCGCCGATGTGATGGAAGGTCTCGGCCTGGCCGAGATCGGTGGCCAGTACGCCCTTCTTGGCGGCGCGGGTGTAGTGGAAGGTTTGGTCCGGATCCTGCGGGCGAACGAGGCGCCGATGAAGCGCGAGGTGCTTGTGCAATATTTCCCCGACCGGTCTGTAGGGACCGTCGCCAACGCGCTGCTGTGTGACTCGCGGTTCGTCCGCGTCGATCGCGAGGAATTCGACCTAACGGAGTCGGGTGCGGAAGCGCGTCCGCTCCTGCGCGACCTGGTGTACAGGGAGATCGAACTATACGGACAGGTGGCGGTGTCCTACTTGCAGGACCTTGCCGAGAGGCACGGCTACAGCCGCAATTCGATCGGGTTCTACAGTGCGCTGCCCGACATCATCGAAGACGCGGGCGTATTGCGCCGACGCCGCGCCGACGACCCGCCGGCGGTGCCCGAACCTGGCCTCGATGACGCCTGCTACCAGGTGGTGGCGGGTCCACACCGCGGCTCGTGGTCATGCATGGTGGTCGTGAACCACGACCGCCTGTACCGCGGATCGCTCCAGATTCCGACGCCGTTGGCCGAGCTGCTGGAGATTGGACCCGGATCACGCCGGGTGCCGATCAACGTCGGTCGAGCCACCGTCCACGCCACCTGGTTGCATTTGCCGTATCTGTTCAGCCGGGAATTGCGCCCAGTCCTCGACGACCTGGGCTTCGCCGATGGGGATCTGGTGCGATTCGTGGTCGTCGGGCCTGGGGAATTGCACATCGCGCCAATGCCCGTGAACCGCAACCCCGAAAGCCCTTACCGGACGCTGATCACCCGCGCCGGTCTGTATGACGGGGCTGGGCAGCCAGTCAGCGACTCTGAGCTCGCCGGCGCACTGGCTTTTGCTGTCGGTCTGCCTCCAGATGCGCCCCTGCACGTGGTCGACCAACGCCTCAACGACCGCCGCAACGGCGAACTCCGCGATGCTCTTGCACTTCTCTACCCGGAGGACCTCGAGCAGTGACCACCACCTTTGAGCCACGGGCCGCGGTGAGGCCCTGCAGCCGGTCGCGACAGCGACTGGCGGCAAACCTGATGTGGGACACCGGAACCGGATCGGCCCACGTCGCCGTCGATGAGCTGACGCACTGCCCATGCAAGGGTCGTGCTGATGCCGCCGCCGCCGGCTTGGCCTGAGCAGAAGGACAAACGCAAATGCCAGTGCGACACACCGATTTCGCCTTCGTCGAGGAGACGGTCGACCCGTCGGAGTACCCGGACGAAATCCGGCCGACTTACGGGTCAGACCGATTCCCGTTCACGGTGCCTAAATCGAAGCTGGACGAGGACACGCTGAGCAAGCCGGCGCTGCTGCTGCGCGACCGCATCGCCGAGGCCACCGGCGCCGATCCAAAGCAGGTTCCGGTGGGGCTCCTGCGCGCGGTCGAGGCGGCCGATGCCTGGCCGGACGAGAATGTGAAGAACTTCGCCAGTGGCCGGATGCGCTCGATTTCCACTGAGGTCGGCGAGATCGTGTTCGTCGACTTCTGGGCCAATCCCCTGGCTCTCGTCCACGACCCAAATAACGGCCGCACCATCGCCGATGCCCGGGCCAAAGGATTCCCCTACCTTGAGGCTGTCCGTGATGACCCGCCGACAGGCGCCCCTGTGATGCGCGTGAAGGACGCCGTCGAACTTATCACCGGCGTCGAGGAGACAGCTGGTGCGCTGGGGTTCCTGGCGAACATCACCGACGGAAAAGACCTTCAGGACATCAACTGGATTGGGCTGCAGGGTGTCCACGAGCCCACACTGATTGTGCCGACCCTCGTTGAGGACCACCACGGCAACGCTACGTGGATCCTCGAGGACGATGACGGTAATCGCCGCCTAGCCATGCAGCGGCGCTGCCTGCGCGAAGCGACTGGCCTGGCGATATCCGAGCTTGAAGCGTGGGCGGATCACCTCTACCAACCCGACGCCACCAAAGTGTTGCGGCACTGGACGGCGAAAGACGTCGACGCTGTCAGGCGCAAATCCCTGTACAAGGATGGCAAGTACTGGCGGCCCTCTAGCGCAACACGTGAGGCCATCGCAGGCTGGTTGAACGCATCGAATAAGGCCCAGCGCACAGTCATCCGCAACAGCGTCATCCCGGCCCGGCTCGTGGTGGGCTACCGCAATCTCAACCTAAAAGGAGTTGTAGGAGAACGCTCGGCTGCGAAGGAGGCGGTGCACCGCTACATCCGCCGCACCCATATCAAGACCGCTGCCCAGCGGGACTGGTCGACAGCAACGCAAGCCATGCAGGTCGCGCTCGACAGCATCAGGCGTATCAAGGTGCGCTACGACCTGACGCGTGGCTACAAGATGGCGCTGAGCCGCGCCGAGCTCGACGTGGTCTACGCCAACACGGTCACCGACTGGCTGGGCACCGACGGCGACGACCCGCGCCACCCGCTGCGGCTTGCGGCCAAGGCCATCGCCACGTTCGTTTGCAACGACACCACTGCTGAAGGCGATGTGAAGCGCTCGCTTACTGCCCACTCGCTGTCTACCCACGCCACCAAGATCCGAGAGAACCGGGCATCGGTGGCCGCGTCGGTAGCCATGCCCATCCTCGGTCTTAACGTCAACGACAAGGGCGACTACAACCGGGCGCGGGCGGCTGTCGACCGGGCCAGCCGCCACCCCATGTTCGTGGCGGTCAAGAAGCATCCCAACGGCGCGACCGACCCGTGGTGGTCTTACCTAGACCGGTCCGTGGATGAGTTGCTCGCGCTGGCCGACCGGGAGTTTGACGAGGGCATGGGCGCCGATGACAGCCCAGATGATAAGTCCGTGGGGACGTTCGGGCCTGCAAGCAGGGCTCTCCTGTTCTTGGCCACCATCGGCCAGGCGACCAACCCGGCCTTCCGGGACACCCTGCCCGGGGAGCAGGCCACGCCGTGGCAACTCACCATCAACGCCCTGGGCGGCACCCGCGGTAACACGATGACGACGCCGGACTTGGTCATGCGGCAAGTGCTCGCCCACCACAAGAAGGATGGCGCGACCCAGATCGCCGAAATGGCGCGGGCGGCGCTGGCGAGCGAGATTCCCCGCAACACGATCGACCCCGACTACGTCGAGCATGACGACAAAGGGCAGCCGATCGAGCGCACTCGCAAGACAGTCACCGAGCGGTTCTTGCGCTCCGAGGCGATGGGGTGGACCGCACGCGGCGGGGGAGACACCCCCCCACCACCGGCCGGCGACCCCTTTGACCGAGCGCTCGCCCAACTCTCCGAAGCCGTGGCCGCTGCAGCCGCAAACACCGCACCGTTCCTCGACGCTGGCGATATCGGGCAGCGTTTCGTGGAAGCTGGGCTGCCCGACGCGTACACCACCGCCCTGCTCAAGCAGGCAAGGAAGGTCGTCACGCTGCTGCAGCGGGGCCAGTTCATTGCCCAGACCCGCCGCGGCGCCGTCGTCGCCGACTTCGACGACGACGAGGAGGAAGACCAGTGAGCGCCGCGGTACCGGACGCCGAGCTCACCTGCCACTTCGGCGAGCGCGACGTCGTGCACTGGCGGCGACATATGGGAATGCTGTGCGACCCGCTTGCAGCTGTCGACCTGTACGCCCTCGAACATGACGAGCACGGCGGATGCCATCTGGTCGACCGCCACCTCGTTGTGCCGGTGTGCATCTACGTCGCCGTCGACGACGCCGGCGCGTGCCTGTACATAGGACAATGCGATCGGCCCGACGCTAGCGTGGTACAGCGCGTGGATGGCCATCACGCCATCCCGCCATTCGCGACGGGCCTCTGGCTGCTGCCCATGCGGCTAGACTGTCCGAAGTCGGCCCTCGACC
The DNA here is from genome assembly GCF_035616495.1 of Mycobacterium sp. 663a-19. Taxonomy (NCBI): domain Bacteria; kingdom Bacillati; phylum Actinomycetota; class Actinomycetes; order Mycobacteriales; family Mycobacteriaceae; genus Mycobacterium; species Mycobacterium sp. 663a-19. The sequence goes on from NZ_JAPJAV010000001.1 coordinate 570,541, forward strand.
GCATCGAGCGGCGGATGATCCGCGCGTACCATCCGCCCTACAACACCGCTCACTGTCCGAAGTCCTTCCGCGTGAACGGGGCCACCCGGTGACTGCGCCAGTCACGCCTTGCGCACCGCAGGCGACCGTAGCGTTCGTCCAGCGGCAGTTCGGCGACAAGCTCGCAACAACGCTCGACCCCACGATCCGCCTGGCTGTCACACGGGAACGACGCATCACCGAATTGCGCCGTTGCGGCGAGCTGCGTCACGCTGAGCGGTACGGCTGGCTCACCCTGGCCGGCTGGCTGTTGGGAATGAAGGCGACCGTGATCGGGCGGCTCAACCCTGACTCTGCGGCGATTCTGCACCGCGCCCGCCCCCGCGACGTGCTGCCTGACCCCCTTGCCGACGACCTGCCACCGGCTCTCGTCGCCTTGGGAGACACCGGCCTGCAAACCAGCGATCCCCGCGACGTGCTCGGCTATCGGGTAGTCGAGTTGGCGGCGAGCGCGCTGCGTGATGGGCTGGTAGAGATCGACGGGCGCCGAGTGAGTGGGGCAGCGGTGGCAGCCTCGTTGCGGGAACGCCTGCAGGAGGTCGGCCGTGACTGAGCTGTATCTGTCCGGCCCCGATGCCGTCACCGTGACGAAGGCCGACGACATGCCCGACGAGCACTTCGCCGAGATGGTCGATGCGCTGAGTCATGTGGCGCTCGAGGTTTCGCTGCGCTACGTCACGCTTCCGCTACGCGATCCCGCCGGGTGGTTGTGGTACTTCGCAGATCCGCGCAGCCCGTTCACCTTCGATGAGACTCTCATCGAGCACCTGCGCCACCAGTTGCGCGAGGACGGTGTGCGCCTGGACGTACTGAACCAGCCGCCTGAGGAGCAAGCGCGGTGGCCAACCCGCATCGCGAGCATCGCGGATCTGGGCATCACCCGCAAACCCACGGTGCCGCAGCGCCGCGACATCGCCAGGCTCATCGCCCTCGGCGGTGGCGCAAACTTCTCGGTGCCCGGCGCCGGCAAGACTGGCATGACCTACTTGCTCTACAGCGCGCTCAAGCAGCTCGGCGAGGTTGAACAGATGCTTGTGCTGGCACCTATCTCAGCACATGAAGCCTGGGAAACCGAGCCCGCCCTCATGTATGCGGCGGGTGCCGCACCCACCCTGCATGTGGGGGCCGGGAGGGCCGGTGCAGCCGAGGTCATCGTCACCAATTACGAGCGGCTCGAGAACCGCGGCCGCCTCGATGCCCTGGTCCAGTTCTGTCGACGTCGGCGCACCCTCGTCGTTTTCGATGAGGCACACCGGGTCAAGGCCGGACCGAACGGCATCCGCGGCGCGGCCGCCCTCGAGCTATCTGCCGCTGCACACAGGCGGAGCGTGTTGACCGGCACCCCTCAACCAAATTCTCCCGAAGATCTCGCCCGCGTGCTCGAACTCGCCTATCCCGGCCACGGATTCCGACTAGCCGCACGTGACCCAGACACACTAATGTCGGCCTACACGCGCGTGACAAAGGCCGAACTGGGCCTACCACCGCTGATCCCACTGATCGAGCATGTCCCCTTGTCGCCGGCACACGATCGGATCTATGCCGCGATAGTGGACGCCGCCGCGCGGGCCCTGCTACGTGACCCGACTTTGCGAAGCGACTTCAGCAGGGCCGGGCGCATCCTTATGCTGCTGTTGCAGGCCGCCACCGATCCGACGGCCGTGCTTGGTGGCGGCGGTGATCTGACCATGCTGGCGGACCGTGCGGAGCTGGACCTCGAGCGCCTCGTGCTCGAGCTGCCGTCTAACTTCATCCCGACCAAGTTCGTGCGAGTGGCCCAGTATGTCGACGACCACTGGGCGGCCGGACGCAAGGTGGTTGTGTGGGCCAACTTCCGCAGTCACGTGCGCCGCCTGCAACGCCTCCTCGAACCACACCGTCCCGCAGTGGTTTCCGGTGATGTTGCCCGTCACGACCGCCAAGGCGAGGTCGACCGTTTCCGCCATGATCCGGACTGCCACGTGCTAGTGGCCACCCCGCACACCCTTTCAGAAGGGGTGTCATTGCACCACTACGCCACCCACCAGATCCACATCGACCGGACCTTCAATGCCGGGCTGCTACTGCAGGCCATCGATCGCACGCACCGGCTCGGACTACCGCCTGGCACCAACTGCACCTCGACCTATTTAATGGCCGTCCGCCGTGACGGCAGCGACACTATCGACGACGTCGCTCACCGGCGCCTGGACGCCAAAGTCCTCGACATGGCCCACACGCTCAATGACCGCCACCTCGCCACGCTGGCCCTCCCGGCAACAGATGACGTCCTCTCGGACACGGACTTGCTGCTCGGCATCGAGCAACGCGGCGACTTGGAAGCGTTGTTCGAGCACCTTCGGACCGCCTAGCGACCGAGTGATCTACTGCACCGCGGTCATATCCGGCGTAGGTAATCCCGTCGTCAACTTCGAGCGCAACGTTTATCTGCGCGCAGTGCGCCGCGCCCAAATCACTGAGCGCATCGAACTCGGCAACTACGCCCACCGAGTCTTTCGCCGCTGATATTGGCCTGTGGTCACCACCCCTCCTGGCGACCGGCATGTTCCGCCGATCCAACGCTAGTAACCTCGATCTGAGCATTGCATAGGCCGCGTTCTACCGTTGAACTATGGCCCCGTCGTCGACATGACCGCGACAGCATCAGCGCACGCCACGCCGTCTTCCCTCTCCCTCTCCTCCAGATACCTGGCGACAACGTGGCAGACATACTCAGAACATCCACCAGGGCCGGATCGACCGGGTAGGCACTTCCCATTCGGTAATACACGAGTATCGGTGTGTGAGGCCGCCTTGGAGGTATTGCGGGCGAAATTCGCCGCGCCTAGCCCGACGTGTTAGTCGTCGTTGAGGCCGAGGTGCGGGGTGGAGGGGTCGGCGGCGTGTCCGCGTTGTCGTAGCCAGGTGGCGTCGATATGGCGCTTGTAGGCAGCGCGGATCTTGGTGCGGAGCTGGTCGCCGCGGGCGAGGCTGTCGGCTAGGTGTTTGTCGCGCAGGGTTGGGTGCAGGCGGCGGCTCTGGGCGAGCGCGGGGTCGAGGTCGGGCGGGGTGCCTGTGGTGAGGATGTCGGAGCGGGGGTAGGCGCTGAGGGTCATGGTCCATGGCAGCTCGGAGGTGAGCGCACCGACAAGCTGCCGGGAGGGCTGGGGCGGCCATGTCGGTCCTGTGGTGTCGAGCAGAATGAGCCCGGCCTGGTTGGCGGCGGCATGTTCGGCGAGGTCGGCCAGGATGGCGGGGTTGGCGTCGGCGGCGTGGTCGACGACGATGAGCGTTCCCGGCGCCAGGGGCTGGTGCCCGCTAGTGATGTGGGCGTGGGTATCGGTCACGGTTGTGGCAGTCGAGGCGACTTGGGTGGCGATCGCCTCGTCTGCTTGTTGCTGGGTGGGGCTGCACCACAGAAGGTTTCGGTTGGCGGCGATCGCGGCGTCATGGAGGACTCGTAGCGCGGCGGTGCGCTGCTGGGAGGGTGCGGCGTCAAGGACGGTGACGGCGAACGGTAAGGCGGCGGTGCTGGTGAGGGCTGTTGCGTCGGCTGGATGCAGGTCGGCGACGCCATTCGGGGCGATCGGCATGGGCCGTTGTGGCTGGTAGCGGCTGGCTGCGTCGAGGACGCGCAGCTCGGTGTCGAGTTCTTCGAGTTGGGCGGCGATGTGTTCTGCGGAGCGGATTTCGGCTGCGGCGAATGCGGCGGCGGTGGTGAGTTCGGCGCGGTCGAGATCGCGGCGCAGCTGCGTGCACTGCTGGCGGGCGGCGGCGACGGCGAGGTCGTCTTCGCTCATGACGTCGGCGATCAGTTTGTCGACGTCGTCGCCGCTGATGATGTGTTCGGCGCCGCCGGCGGCGGCCGCGCGGGCGGCGATCGCGTCGTTCAGTGCGGGCTGGAAGCGTTCGGCGGGCGTGATCGGGGGCAATAGGATGATGCGCCAGCGCAGGTCGAGTTTCGCTGAGGTGATGTCGTCGGGATCGGCGGTGGGCTGGGCTTGGAGTGCGGCGAGTTGGTCGCGGGCCCATTCGACGCTGGCTGCGACGCCGGCGTAGGCGTCTTCGGCGTCGGCCCATTGCGCGACGACGTCTTGGACTGCGAGCAGATAGGGCCGGTCGGCGTCGGCGCGTGCGCGCAGGGCGCTGATGCGGGGGCCGGCTTGTCGCATGGCGGGTCCATGGCCGATGCGTACGCGGTCGCGGAGCTGGGCGTAGTCGGTGCGTGCCTGTTGGTATTGGGTTCGCAGGGCGTGCACGTTGAGCACGGCGTCGGGGAGTGGGGGCGGTTCGGCGCGGTGGCGGGGCAGGTCGGCGAAGTCCAGGGCGCCGAGTTCGTCGGCGCTGTTGTGGGTTTCGTCAAGTGGGTCTGGCGCGGCGGATTCGGGGTTCCACTCTGTGGTGGTGAGGTCGGTGGCGGGCATGTCGGTCCTGGGGTGTGCTGGGTCGGGGGGGAATTGTTCTTCGTCCTCGGGGTGTAGAGGGGCGTGGTCGGGGATGTCGTGGTCGAGGCGGTCGTGGTGGCCGGCGAATAGGTCGACGGTGTAGGTGATGGTGCGGGCGTATTGGTAGGTGGGGATGGTGTGGTCGGGGTCGATGTCGGCGAGGTGTTCGGCGGCGACGTGGAGCAGGTCGGCCGGTGTCCAGCGGGTGGGGTCGGCGGCGTTGACCGCGGAGACCAGGCCGGGCCAGGCCGGGTCGGCGATGATGGCTTGGGCGGCGGCGGAGCCAAAGACGTTGTGCAGGTCGGTGATCCAGGTTGGCCGCAGGCCTGTGTGGGGGGTGTCGAGGGTGGCTTTGGAGGTCAGCTCGTCGGTCAGGCGGAACCAGAGTGCGCCGGCGGGTAGTTCGTCGGGCAGTGGTTGGGCGGTGGCGGCGGTGCGTACGAGGGTGGGCAGGTCGGGGCGGCTGGTTGCGACTTGGGCGAGGTGGGCGGCCAGTTGGGGCCAGTACCCGTCCGCGCGGATGCGGGGGTCGATCGAGTCGATGAGCTGCTCGAAGCGGCGGGTGTGTGGGTGCTGGGTGCGTAACGCGGCTTGGGCGTGGTGTTCGAGCACGTTTTGGACGCTGCGGGCGCGCACCGCGTAGCGGGGCGGGCCGAGCAGGCTGCTGTCCTCGTCGGCGACGTTGTGGGCGGCGCGGAAGACAGCGATTTCTGCGGCGAGTTTGGGGTTGGCGGCCAGGACGGCTTTGGCCCAGGCCGGGGCGTTGGTGGGGGTCCAGTGGTGGGTGACGGTGTCGCGGATCTGGGTGGCCAGGTCGGTGACGAGTTCTGCTCGGGCGTTCAGATAGGTGCCCCATTGCGGGTGGTTGGCCAGCATTGCGGGGGTGGCGGGCAGCCAGCGCAGCGGCCCGATTCCGGTGGAGTGTCCGCCGGTGGGGTCGATGCGCCAATCGATGACGGCGGCGGGGTCATCGGCGCTGAACAGTTCGTCTTGGGTGGCGGCGTCAACGAGTGCGGCCGTTGGGTCGCGCCCGTCGGCGGCGATGAGGGCCAGGTGCTTGCACAGCACGGGCCAGGCTTGGGCGTGGGTTAGGCCGGGGTAGAGCTGATCGGCGGTGATGTGCAGCTGCGCGAGGACGGCGGGGGATGTGAGGTGTTGTGCGGCTTCGCCGAGGGCGTCGTAGTACATCGCTGCGGCGGCACCTAGTCGCAGGAACGGATCGGCTGCTTGGCGTGCTGCGGTAGTGGCCGAGACTTGGGCGCCGTCGCGGGCCAGGGTCTTGGTTAGGACGTCGACGGCGGTTTGTGGGTGGGTGGCTTTGGGTGAGATGACGCGGTGGGGGTCGGATTCGGCGGTGGATAAATAGATGTGGTTTTCTATGCGGCCGCGGGTTAATGCGACGTAGAGCAGCTGGCGGGTGAGGTTGCCGGCTCCGACGATGTGGCAGCCGTGTTGGGCGGTGATCCCTTGGGAAAGGTCTACGGTGGCCGCGTAGCCCAGCGTGACGTGCTTTTTGACGTATCTGGCGGGTAGGCGCACGGTTTTGCCGCTGCTGAGGTGGCGGGCTTTGATGCTGCCGTCTTTGCGGGTTTCGATGATTTGGTAGCGGTAGCCATTGCGGACGTAGTCGGTGCGTCCTATGCGTAGCCAGCGGGCGTTGTCGCGGGTGCGGATGAGGTCACCGGGGGAGGCGGCGAGCCGGTCGGAAAGAATGATTTCGTGGCCGTGCAAGGTTTTTGGATCGGCGGCTGCGAGGCGGTCGCGCCGGGCGCGGGCATTGAGCTCGTCGACGATGTCGTTGGTGGGAGCCAACAGGATGCTGTCGCGGCCGGCGTCGAGGTCAGCGGCCCAGGCGCGGTAGGCCATGTCTGAGGCGGTCTCATCGGAGCCGACATGCACCCGGTGGTGGTCGATGTAGAAGCCCAGCCCGGCGGGGTCCCCAGCGCGGATCGCCAGGGTGGCCGCGCTTTCGGCGGTGGAGGCAAAGCGGACCAGCTCTGAGAGGGTCAAGGCGTCGGTGGTGGCGGCGATGTCGCGCAGCACGCCGCCGGCGGAGATGGAGGCCAGTTGGCAGTCGTCGCCGACGAGGCGCAGGCTGGCCCCGCGGGCCAAGGCGTGGGTGATCACCGCGTCTAATTCGAGGGTTCCGGCTTTACCGGCTTCGTCGATGATCACCAGCGTGTCGGGGCCGATTTGGCTGAACCATTCCGGCGGTTCGCTTCGGCGCGGTGAGGATTCGGGGTCGGTGGACCACACGTATTTGGCGATGGTGTCGGTGGGCGCGGATAGGTCTTCGCCGAGCTCGATCGCGGCGGCTGCGGTGGGCGCCAACCCGATGATGGTTCCTCCCGAGGAGCGCCACGCATGAGCGAGGGCGGCCATCGCGGTGGTTTTGCCGGTGCCGGCTGGCGCGAGTGCGAGCGCGAGTCGCTTTCCGTTGCTGGCCATTTCGCGTACGAGCGCGATTTGGCCGTCGTTGAGTGGTTTGCCGCGGGCAGCCGAGTCGGCCAGCGCCAGCTCGACGTCGCCTTGACTGGTGGTGCGGCCACCTTGCTGGTGCGCGGCTGCGACGATGCGCCGCTCGGCCGAAAGGATTTCCTGGCAGGTGTAGGTGGTGGCGCCGTGGCGGGTGTAGACGCTGGCGCCGTCACGGCGGCACAGCGGCGCCGGTTCTCCCATCTCGCCGTCGCCATCGCCGAGGTAGGGCAACGACAACGGTTCGCGCAACGCGGTGTCGGTGATTGTGTCGGCCAAGGTGGTGTCGGCGGCATGCCCGCTGCCCCGCACGACGCGCTGCGCTTCGGCGAGCACGTGGTGGCGCTGCCAGGTCGCGCGGGATTGCGCGACGGTGGCGATGACCTGGGCGGCGCGCGCAGCAATCCAGTCGTCATCGACACGCTCGATCTTTTGTGCCGGGGTGGACAAGATCACGCCGAGCATGGCGGTGAGTTCCTTTACACCGCCGAGGACTTCGATCGCCTGGGTGCGCCAGGTGTGCCGTTGTTCGGCTAACGAGCGCGGTTCGTGTTTGGCGTCGCGGGTTTCCAGGGTGGCTTGTTGGGCCAGCGCGATGATCTCCACGTGGGTGGGTTCGCGCCCGTGGGTGGCGTGAAACTGCTTGGCCAACTCCGCGGTGCGGGATTCAATCGCCAGGCGCCGCGATGACCACACGCTCATCAGTTCGACAGACATGCCGACGATTTCGCGGATCGGTCGTTTGTTGCGGCCTTCGGGCGTCACGTCGGCGAAGCGCAGCGACAGGCGCTGCCCGAGGTGGGCTTCTAAGCGGGTGTTGTACAGCTCGGAAGCCGCGACAGTGAACTGGTGGATAGGCCGTCCGTCCAAGGCCAGCCAGCGCAGTACACCGTCAGCGCCAACGGTGGCGACTTTGTTGGAGATCGCGACGTGGGTGTGCAGATCGGGGTCGCCGGCGCGTGAATCGCGGTGGGTGAAGGCCGCCCCGATCAGCCCGGTGGTGTCCACCTGGGCGACGCCGTCGGTGCCGGAGCGGGTGAACGCGGCGTGGGTTTCCAACCACTTCAGCGCGTCGGCGACCGCCGCGTCGTGGCACTGCTCGATTACCGCCGCGACGTCTCTGGGTGCGATGGCCCACAGCGCCGACACCGACTTCACCGGTGAGAAGGTCAGGTCGTAGCCCGCGACCGCGGTGGTGCGCGCCCGCGTTTCGCGCGCTATGTAGCCGGACAGTTCGCGGTCGTCGGCGGGCGCGCGGCCGTACTGTTCGGCAAAGCGTCTGCGCGCGACGACGGTGCGGATCGCGGCGCGGGTGGGCGCGTCAATGGGCGCGTTCCAGTGCGCGCCGACTTCGGCGTTGTGGTCGCGGTAGGCCACGGCTAGGGCGCGAGCGAAGCTGGTTTCGCCGTCGCGGATGTAGAACTTGCGGCCCAGTTTGGTGGCTTCGCCGGCCGCGAGGCCGTGCACTCCACGCTTGGTCACGTAGGCGGCGATCGCATCGGCGTTGGGGTGCAACCCTTCTCCGAATAATGCTTTCATTTGTGCTTCGCTGACCTGGGAACCCACCGCCACCGACCACACGTCGGTGACGTCGCCGGCGGGCACCCAGCGTGCGCCGGTGGACTCCAGCGAGGCCAGCCCGGAGCCCACCCAATGCCCCGGCGATTCACCTTTGGAGGAGTAGTAGTCGATCAGCGGTGCTTTGCCCCGCGAGGTGGAATCGACAGCCGCGACTTGCCGGATCAGGTACTGGTACCCGTCTCCGGCAGTGAGCTTGTGCATCGTCATTGTCACTGCGGCGCCGTCCCTTCCAGGCGCACGTTAGGGACAGCCCCGATGTTGTGTCTCGCATCGCTCCGGCGGTTGTTACCAAACCGTGACCTTAATGCAAGAGGTGTGTGGTGCGTGGGGTGGTCGAAAACGGTTGGTGGGGTTGGGCGCTGGTGGGTGGCTGTTAGAGTGCCGAGCGGGTTATATTGGCGCAGTGGCAGATTGGGAAACGTGAGGCGCAGACAAATGTGGACAGGGTGATGTTGTGGGTGATGGTAGAGACGCGGGTTGACCGCGCCGTATGGTTCGACCATGGCGAACATCAACTCGAAAACTGAAGCGCGCAAAAGGGTTCGCGAAGCGCAGGCCCGGGCGAACGAGGCTCGGTTGCAGCGTGAACGGGAGAACGTCGATGACGCGGCGTCGTTTCTGGTCGAACTGGGCCGTCTGGCGGCAGTCGACGAGTGGGAACAGGGCCGCGTTGTTGAGATTCGCGCAGAAGGGGAGCGGCGGCGTCACGAACACCGCCAGGAGGGCGCGGCCGCGGTGTCGCGGATGCTGGATCGTGGGGAAACGCTGACCGCGATCGCCGAGTTGGCCGGCGTCAAAGTTAGCGTGGTCCGAGCAATGCTGAAATCAGCGGGCGCACAACCAGTCGCCCCGCCGGATGCACTAGCTGCGCCCAGCGCCGCGAGCGACGCGCCTAACAGCGCGCACGAGGATCCGGTGGGCGCGGCGCTGGGCGCAGCTGCGCCGGTGGTCGGTGTTGGTGGCGGCTGCTTAAGCGGGCCACCTCACGCAGAACAGACCTGACGTGATTGTCGGTGAGTGCGCCCAGGTCGGAGTCGGCGAATTGTTGTTCGGTATCCATTGGGTCTCGCCCATGGTTCACTGATCCGGTCGACAACTGTCGGGTGTCGCCCTGGACGAGTTTGGGGATCGACCCGAGGCAAACCCTGGCACCGGGCTCAGGGAGGTGAGAGCAAACTCGCAGATCATGCCGTGCATCTCCGGCCGGGCGATCCGCCTCTTGCCGTCAATGACCGCTCGGCATCGGCAGCCCCGGTCGGTGTCCGGAGATCGGGCGGGAACAATGGGGACATGGATTTCGAGAAGTTTCTCGCGGATAGCGCCCAGGCTGCGCCGATCGAGCCGCGCGAACTGTTTGCATCTTTGCCGAACAAGGCCGAGGGGTACGGGTATCTGCGTGACGTTCAAGGCCAGGTTCTGACCGCATGGCACGAACGACGCGGCACCCGCGACCTGGTAATAAAGGTGAACACCGGAGCCGGCAAGACGATCGACGGTCTGATCATTCTGCAGAGCTACCTCAACGAAGGCCTCGGCCCAGCTCTGTACGTCGCTCCCAACAAGTACCTTGTGGCTCAGGTCATCGAAGAGGCGGAACGTATCGGACTAGCCACCGTCGAGGATCCGGATAGCACTAAATACCGCCTAGGACAAGCGATCTGCGTCGTCAACGCGTGGAAGCTGTTCAACGGCAGGTCGGTGTTTCGGCAGCGGCCCACGAAGGCGCCGGCACCGATCGGCGTCGTCGTCATCGATGACGCGCACGCCGCCCTGAGCACAGCTCGCGGTTGCCTGTCGATCGACATCCCCTACGAGGACCCCGCATTCAAAGCCCTGCTCGATGAGTTCCGCGATGACTTGGAGGCGTACTCGCCAAACGAACTCCTCGACGTGACCGACCAGAGCGCCGGGGCGCTGTTGCGAGTTCCGTTCTGGGCATGGCGATCACACCTGGAAGGCGCCCGCAAGATCCTCCATCAGGCGGAGGGCACGGCCAGCGAAAGCGATCAGATCTACTGGTCCTGGCCCGCGGTCAAGGACGTGCTCGAGTATTGCCGTACCGTGTTCACCGGCAGACAGGTGACGATCACCCCGTTATGCAGCCCGGTAGGGCACATCACCAACTTCAAGTCGGCGAGTCGGCGGATTTACCTGACGGCGACACTCGCCGATGATTCGGTGCTGGTGACCGACTTCGGCGCTGACCCGACCAGCGTCGCGACGCCCATCACTCCGCAGACCGCTGGCGACATCGGCGAACGCATGATCCTGGCGCCGATGGAACTCAGCCCGCAGTTGGCCATCGAGGGTGTGCGCGCGGGCATCGCCGCGCTCGCCGAGAAGCACAATGTTGTCGTCATCGCGCCGAGCAGGCGCATCGCCGACCTGTGGCTCCCATACACACCGGAGAGCAACATCGTCTATGCCGACGCCGTGGCCGACGCCGTCGAGCGGCTCCGCAATGGGCATGTTGGCCTGGTCGTGCTCGTCAACAAATACGACGGAATCGACCTGCCCGGCAACGCATGTCGCGTCCTGATTCTCGACGGATTGCCCGAGGCTTTTTCTGGAGAAGAACGTCTCGAAACCCACCTGACCAGCTACACGTCGGGCACCGATGACCGACAGGTGCAACGCATCGAACAAGGCATGGGTCGCGGAGTGCGCAGCAACGAAGACCACTGCGTGGTGTTCCTGCTCGGGGCACGGTTGACCCAACTGGTGTACGACCCCGACACATTGGCGCGCTTCAGCCCAGCCAGCCAGGTCCAACTCGAGCAGTCCCGGCAGATGGCGGGCGGGCTGGAGAACGAGCCGCTCACGGCGATCATCGACGTGGCGCGACAAGCGCTAGATCGCCACCCGGCGTGGATCAAATACGCGCGCCAAGGTCTGGCCCACGTCGCCCCCTCGCCAGGGCACGTCGGTGCAGCCGCAATTGGCCGTCGCACCGCCTTCGACCGTGCCGTAGACGGCGACCTGGCCGGAGCTGCGGCCGCACTGACGGAGGCGATCGCCGACACCGCCGACCCGCACCAACAGGGATGGCTGCTCGAACAGCAGGCGACCTACGTCGACCGGACTAATCCCGCTCACGCGCAAAAGGTCCTCACGTCCGCGCGTGCCAAGAACGGCGCGGTGTTGCGACCACTGGTTGGGACCACCTATCAGAAGCTGTCGGGCTCCGACCATCAAGCCGTCGCCGCCAGCGACTTCCTCATGCAGCGATACAAAGACAAGGTCGAGATCAGGATGGGCATCGAAGCGCTTCTGGAGGACCTGCGGTTCGACCCCGCCCGCACCGATGAATTCGAAGATGCGCTCGTCGAACTCGCCCGGCATATCGGTCTCGCCGCTCAGCGGCCAGAACACGACATCGGGCAAGGACCAGACGGCCTCTGGGCGCTCGGGCAGCTCAAATACTGGGTTATCGAGGCCAAGAGCGGGGCAACGACGACGTTCATCAAGAAGAGCTACATCAACCAGCTCGCCGGCTCCATGAACTGGTTCGAAGGGCAATACGACTCCACTGTCACGGCGCTGCCCATCTTGATCCACCCCTCCGACACCCTCGCCAAGGATGCAAGCGCCCCGAGCGGTGCCCGGGTGATCACCGAACCGAAAATGGAGGCCCTTCGATCGGCGGTCCGCGACTACGCCGACGCACTGGTCACCGCCGGCCGCTGGGATCAGCCCGACGATCTACAAACCCTGCTGGCTGGCCACAAGCTGCGGGCCGGCGACCTGTTCGGCTACACGCGCGCCATCAAACCCGGCTAACTCCCAGCCGGCGGCACGTAATCCGGCGCCAACCGCAAGACCACCCAGATCCCGTCAAGCGCGCACCACGCATCGCCCAGCCGCTGTCAGGAAGAGTATTATTAATGTTATTAATCTAGTAGGCTAGGTGAATGAAGTTGACGGGCCGGCCGCGCGGGCCGCGCACGATCACGCAGGTCTACCAGGTGTCGGTACCGAAGAAGCTCCTCGACCAGGTCGACCTGAAGAAGCACGACGAGGTCTATCTCGGCATTTCGGCGGAGGACCCGAACATCATCTGTATGTTCTCCAGCAAGAAGGCAACCTTGACGCCGGTCGGCGACAACGAGGTGCAGGTGGTGGTGACCTAATGCCGAAGTCAAACGTGTTGCCACACAACGATGTTGGCGACGAATCCGCCCGCGCGGCGACTGCGGCCGGTTGGCGAGGCGTAGTCTTGCCTCAGCTACGGATCAGTGGGTTTGCGGTGTACCCGGTCGTCGAAATCGACGATGAGATCGCCAGACAGCGGCTAGATGCTGGTCAGCACGCCGAGACAGAGATGTCGACACTTGCAGTGTGGGAAGGCTGGCGCGCCGACCTTGGGCCCATGCCACCGGCGTCGCCGATCACCATCACCGGATTCATCAGCACCGCACCGCCACAGCGGGCGATCTACGGCCTGAACGTCCTAGCCGGCTACGGCGCGGGGCTGATTCTGCTGCAGAGCATGCGGGGGCCAGCTATTTGGACGATGCGGGAATGCGAGTTGGCCGGCGTGTTCATGGTGTGGAGTCACGGCGCTGACTGCGAATGCGTCGTCGCCGGGCGGCAAGGACCCGTCGCAACCGCGCGCAGAACAGTGGCTACGCGGCAGAAAGAGGAGATCCTGTTCGCCCACGCGGCGCGTTCAGGCGTTGTGACGTCAGGAAGCGGCGCCCTGCGGGGTTGACCGCACCCAAGCCCGCAACGCGGGCGGGAAGCGGCGGGGCTTGCCGGGCACGATCGGGATCTCGTCGAAGGCCACCTGCGCCTCGGCACACATCGTCTGCCAGCGGATCGGCGGCGACGCGTCGGCCAGCAGCTGCGCAGCGGTGAGCGCCAGTGCCGCAACCGAATGCTCAAAAGCCGCGGTGCCGCGGTCCACTGCCGTGGTGATCCACTCGATGGTGCGACCGCTGCACACGACACAGTCGCAGCGCCACAAGTAACTGTCGGGGTCACGAGTGTGCAAGTCCGCGATCAAGTCGAGGTACTTGAACGACAGCAGTGGCGTCACGAACGCCGACGTCGGCGGCGTGAAACCTCCCTGCGTGTCATCGTCCTCGTCGGGCAGTGGGTAGATATGGCGGTAGCGGGACTGCGTGCCGACCGACACCACCGCAGCACCGTGCGCCAGGGCGCCCAACGTTGACGTATCGGAACGCAGCAGCAGCACCGGCACGTCGCACGCCAAAACCTCGATGAGCCCGGTCACGGCCGCCTCGCTGGAGAGCGGATCAGTCTCGTCCTCGAGCATCAGCGCCACCGGCATGCCCGCGGCGTTGATCGCCGCGCACAACTCATCGCGCTCCTTGGTCAGCCAGGACAACGCCAGCGGCAACGCAACGATCACCCGTTCGCTACCGGCGGGCCAGCCCAAGACTCGTTGCAGCGCCTTGCGATCACCAGCGGGGATGTATCCCGAATCGGTCAGGGCCCATTCACATCCGGCCCGCAGCTGCATCGAGATCCAGTCCACCGACATGCCCTCGGCGCCGACGCTGCGCTTGCTACCGCTGTATCGATCGGCGTCGGCCAGCACACTGGCCGCCGGGTTCACACCCAGCACGGTGCGGATCGCTTTTCCAGCCGTCGCGCCATCACGCGAGGTCAACACCGCGCCAACGCCGGCTCGACGCGTCAGCGGCGCCAACAGGTCAGCCTTCGACGCCGGGCCGTGCGCCATGAACCCGGGGCCGAAGCCAGGCAGGCGGCCCGGGACCTGCAAATCGAGTGGCAGTTGTAGCGGTTCCACGTCAAGACACCTCGCGTTGTATGAGTGCAGTGCGGTAGTAATCGCCGAGGAACGTCTCCGCGGTCGTCAAGGAAAGGTCGATGACAGGGCGCTCGGCGTCAAGCGACGACTGATGGGCGGCCAGGATCTTTTCGAGCAGCCGAGCACGGCGGTGCGGCACCGGCGCGGGTTCGACGGTGTTCCAACCAAGTTGGGACAGCTTGACCCGAAACTCTCGGAACTGCCGGTCGCTGATCAGCTTCAACGTCTTGGCCCGTTGAATCAACGCGCCGATCGACAAACCCCACTGCTGCTTGAGATCCATCAACCGCTTGAAGTCCCGAGTCGTCAGTCCCGCCAACTGCGGACCGATCTGCGCAGCAGGGGCGAGAAACTCGCCGGCGAACGCGTCAGCTTGCTGCTCCTGGCCGTCGGTGGGCGCCACGTGCATCAGGACATGGCCGATTTCGTGGCAGATCGAAAACCGCTCACGATCAGCGGAAAGACCCGCTCGCACCACCATCAGCGGCGCCTTGCCGGCCGGCCACGTGCTGAACGCGTCCTGGGCGACCGCATCGAAATCGCGGACCACGATCACGACGCCGGCGTCGTCCATCAGGGCGTGGAGATCGTCGATGGGCCCGCTAGGCACACCCCACCGGACCCGCAGGGCGGTCGCGACGCGGGCGGGATCGCCACCATAGTCATCGAGGCGCATCCGCTCGAGGTTGCACTCGTAGTCCAGACCCTCCATGAGCCCATCGACGCTGATCCGGGTCAGGTGGCCGACTGCTTCGACACGCTTGGCCACACTGGCCGTCATCCGGCTTCGGCGCCGACGATGGAACATGCACGACACCTCTGTGCCCTGTTGAGCGTCGCGGATGCCCAGAACGGCTTCGGGGCATTCGAGCGCCACAGCGATCGCCGACAACCGCTCACCGATCAGTTCGACCAGTCCGCTCTCGACCTTGGACACGTAGCCCTGGGTCACTCCCGCAGCCTCGGCAAGGTGGCCCTGCGACCACGACTTCGACTCACGCACCAACGTGACCATCCGCGGGTTGGCTGCCATCACCGGCCCCACCTCCCAACCCGACGAGTCGTGTGGGCCACCGACACCGGCCTACGACCAACCTGCGCGCCCATGCAACAGCGGTGCAACGCCCGCACACCGTTGATGTTCACGAGGAGGACCATAACCCCGCACACCGACACAAAGCCGGTCAACACGCCCGGCAATCACGCTTGAAAATATTCCGAATGCGGGATTGTTGCGGCTCAAGTCGTAGAAGTCCAGCGACCATCGTTGTTCCAACGGTTGCTCGCCGACACCGTCCATGGTTTCGGAGCCTAGGTCTGCGTCATGAGACTGACGCCGATTGCGAGGTCCGCCACGCCGGTGTGAAATCACCGGCTGACTGTTGGGCCGAGGGGGCAGCTGGTTGTCGGCGAGGTTACTGATCCGGCTCTTCACCGAGACTGACAACGGCCTGGCACCGGTATCGCTGTGGCTAAATCACGACGGCATGCCACGTCCAAAGACCGCGTGGTACAACACGTTCAATCGGGCTTTACACCAGGGCTAGTCTCGGGAGTCGTCTCCGCTGGACTGCGGCTCGGTGGTCATGTAGTCAATTTTCGCTGCCACGAGCGGAATCCCCTAGACCACTTGGCAGAACTTTCGGGTCTCGTAGGTGAACCCAATTTTGGGTGAAGTTGGCTGCGGTGGTAGCGAGACAGTCAAGTGGTATCCGATGATCCCAACTAATCGCATACCGCAATAAAGGAACATGATGGCTGCATCCCAGATACCGGCAAAGGCGACTGCGGTTTCGAAACAGTCGAAGCCGCAGGATGATATGCATCCGCTCGGCACGCTGCTGACGATCCAAGAGTTGGCGGAGCGGCTAACGGTTAGCGTGGGTTGCATCCGCGCTTGGCGGCTGCGTGGCGATGGCCCGCCGGCGATCCGTGTCGGGACTGCGCTCCGATGGGATTCTCGCGAGGTCGATGAATGGCTCGACATCCGGCGTGAATCACGCTGGCAAGCAGGGTGATTGAGGGACGCATCGGTCCCGGTGGTACTCGGGTTTATCGCGCTCGCATTTACTACCGGGGCCGTTATGTGGCGTCGAGGACTTTTCAACGAAAACGTGATGCGCAGGAGTGGGAACGGCGCCAGACGGACAGCTTGCGGTCCGGGGTGTGGTCTGATCCCGCAGCGGGGGACAGGCCGGTAGGGGAGTGGTGCCAGATCTGGCTGGACGCCCAGCCGGCTCGGCAGCCAGCCACCGTACGCAAAATCCGTGGGGTGATTGCGAAACAGATCGCCGGTACCTTTGGGCGCCGGCCACTCGTCTCGGTAAGACCATCCGAGGTACAGGCCTGGGCCGCTGAACTATCGCGAACGCAGTCCGTTGCGACCGCCCGCCACGCGCTTGGCGTTTTGCGGCGGGTATTCGACTATGCCGTGCGCGACGGCGCAATTCAACGCAATCCAGCCGCGGGTATCCGTCTGTCCAAGGTGCAGGGCAATGACCCACGGCCGTTGACCCATGACGAACTCTGGCGGCTTGCAGGTGCGGTCGACGCAACGAGGGATCGGCTGCTGGTGCTTGTCGCTGGCTATTGCGGTTTGCGGTGGGGCGAGCTGGCCGCGTTGCGATGGTCTGACGTCGACCTGCAAAGCAAGACCTTGCGGATCGTTCGAGCGTATTCAGAGGAGGCGCCGCGAGGTGAGTTGTCGCCGGTCAAGAATCATCAGGCCCGCACGGTGCCCGTTCCCGAGATCGTGTCGGTCGAGCTCGCAGAATACGAAACTGTCCAGCCCAGGGGCGAATTGGTTTTTCCGTCTGCGTCCGGCACACCGCTGCGCAACCGGAACTGGCGACGCGACGTTTTTGATCCCGCGGTCGAGGCGCAAGGACTGGGAATCACCCCACACAACTTGCGCGACACGGCCGCATCGCTGGCCATCCAGGAGGGCGCGTCGGTCGTCGCGGTCGCACGCCTGTTGGGTCACGAATCGGCTGCGACCACGCTGAACCACTATGCGGGTCTTTTCCCGACTGACCTTGACGACGTCGCTTCGCGACTCGACGCCGCCGCGCGACTCACTATCGCTAGCCAACGCGAGCCATCTGATGCCAAACGAGCACCGACCAAGCACCGACCAGACGAAGCTGAGAATCACAGCCAGACTCAGAGTCAATGGCTCTGACCTGCAAAAACGCTAGTGCCCCCGGCAGGATTCGAACCTGCGACACCGGCTTTAGGAGAGCCGTGCTCTATCCCCTGAGCTACGAGGGCGTGAGGGCCAAGGGCCGGGGCCGCGATGCCTTCGAATACCTGACCAAAACCTAGCCGCTCGGAACGGCGGGTGGTTTTCGACGGTGTTCTGGACGTCTTGGCGCCGTTCCCGGCCGTCGGGCTTGTCGTGGGTGCTGCGCGTGTAAGTGTAGCGGGGCCCGCAACATCAACACGATGTTCGCTGCTGGGTGTGGCCGGCGAGGGTGAGGTTCGTCGTGGTCGCGGGAAGGCCAGGTTGCTCACGATTGTCGTCGGCAGTGCCGGTGGCCCGCTTATTATGTTGCAGCCCAAGGTGAATCGCCGCAGAGTGATAATCAGCGTATCAGGTGAAATCGGTTGTGCGGCCGTCATATTCGGTACGATCGAGCGTGTTGCTGCCACAGTCGCGGCTTTCGCGCGAACCATTGCTCGGCCGGCGCCGATCTAGGCGGGATGCCCATTTTCATACCGCGACGACGCGGATCAGTTTCTCCAGCCCCGAGAAGTCCTCGGCGTTTCGGCTGTAGAGATCCAGGTGATTGGCGTGCGCGGTCGCAGCGATCAGCAGATCGGCGAATCTACTTCGCGGCTTTCGTCCTTCGCGTACCACCGCGGCGACGATGAGCCCGTAGCTTCGCACGGCCGCCCCGTCGAACGGGATGGGCTCCAGCCTCGATTCCACCTCTTGGAGCCGGGCTTGGCGCTTGGCCGCTTCGATCGGCGCCGCGGCCAGCAGCGGACCGGCGGCCAGCTCGGCGGCTGTAATCGCCGAAATCGCCATCTCGTCCGGCAACGCTGCGACGACTGCCGGATCATGCCAGTCGATGACGACCGACGTATCCAGAAGTCCGGATGTCACCTCAGAGACTCTGGTCAATCAATCGGTCGAGGTCGGCGCGGAACCGACGATGATCAATGCGCACCGCCGCCTTGGCCAGCGTCGCGACTTCGTCGCGAGTGATGAACGTGCGGCGAACGAACCGTATCGGCCGAAGTTCGGCCACCGGTTCGCCATTGCGCGTCACAACGAACGTCTCGCCAGCGGTTACCGCGTCGATCACCTTGGCGTTGTCATTGCGGAGATCGCGCTGCGCGATAGTCCTTGCCATGGCACGACTGTAGCAGATGATGCTACAGATTGCTACGGTAGCCGCTAATTGCGCAACGACGGCGCCGCGACGCTGAGCGGGTTTTGGTCGGCAACGGGTGGCGTGCGCTCAGCGGTCCGACGTTATCGGATCCCACACGCGCGAGAAGCCGAAGTCGTTGAAGTCGTTGACATTTCGAGTAGCGAACTCGTCGACGCCGTGGTGGCGCAACGTCAGTGCCAGCCGGGCATCGAATAATCGCCGCCGAGCGATCCCGGGCGTGGCCGCCAACGCCCACACCTCGTTCATCACCGGGGCGTTTTCGATGAGCGCCCAGCGCCGGTTGCGACGGAAGGCCTCGCAGACCCCCGCGGCCTCGGGGCCATCGAGCGGTCGCGTCACCACCGTAGGATTCCGCAGCAATTGATACAGCTCCATCAGCACCAGCTCGCAGACCGCGACGTCGGCCCGGCCGGCGCACTCCGCGAGGAAGGCGGCGGCGGCATCATGCTCGGGGCAATCCCGATTTTGGGCGTACAGAAGGACATTCGTATCGATCGAGAGCACGGCGGCGACTTACTTCACGTTGGCCAGTTCGCGCCACGATTCTTCGGGCGCACGAAACGGACCGAGTCGGCGGGGCGTCGGCGGACGCCAGGTGTCGGGCGCCACTTCGCGCCTCGGATAGATCTGCACCATGTGCTCTAGCCCGCGACGAACGACCTCGGCAAGCGTCATTTCGTGCTCGTGCGCGATCCGCTTGGCGTCGCGGTAAAGCTCATCCGGGAGCTGGACCTGCGTCCGTATCATACATCGAATTTACATCTACATCTAAAACACATCAACACAGCCGGGCGTCACCGCAGCTCGGCGATGACCTTCGCGAACGCGTCGAGGTTGTTGTCTTGCACGGTGAAGGAGGTCAGGCCGTACTTTTCGCGGAGCCCGGACAGCATGTCGGCCATCTCGCGCGGTGACCCGCTGAGCACCGACGGCATGGACAGCAACTGCTCATCGGACAGATCCGGCGCGTACTGGCGAGTCATCCTCAAGTCGGGGGCGGTCTCGCCCTCGCGCGGCATCGCCGTGATCACCATGTTCAGCTCCAGCGCGTCGAACCGATCCCCCGCCGCGTTGCGGACGAACTCGACGCGTTCGGCCAGCGGGTCGTCGACGTCTCGCACCCTGGCGCCGGTCAGCCCGATGGTGTCGGCGTGCCGGGCAGCCAGGGTCAGCACCCGGTCGCCGTTGCCGGCGATCAGGATTGGCGTGCTCGGGTGGTGCTCCTTCAGGTAGGTCGTCATGTGTCCGAGGTAGTCGACCGGGGCTCCGGCGCTGGGGTACGGCAATTCGGCGGCCTCGAACTCTTCCCGGACGTAGCCGGTGCCCAGGCCGATCTCGAGGCGGCCGTCGCTGAGCACGTCCAGCGCCTGGAGGTCCCGGCTGAGCAGGGCCGGCTTGTAGAACGCCGCGTTGAGCACATACATGCTCAGCCGCATCCGCGTGGTCACCATCGCGACCGCGGTCAGCGTCGGGCACGGCGCCGCCGCGCCGAGATGGTCTGGTACGCACAAAATGTCGTACCCGAAGTCTTCCGCTCGCTTCGCCTTGTCCACCAATCTCTCGCGGGACTTGAAGAAGCGCATGCTCATCGAGAAGCGAAAATCCTTGGCCACCAACAACCTCCGTTCAACCAGCTGACGACGATTACCAGGCGCGCGCCGCGGCCGCCAAGCCCTGCACCAAGCTGGCGGTGACGGGCGACAAGCCGTCGGGGCCGGGCAGCGGGCTGCGCGGGCTGAGACCCCTGGCGCGAACGGACAGCTCCAATTGCGTTCCGCCGTCGCGCACCCGGTTGACCGGGTTGTCCGGATGCAGGCCGCGCAATTCGTGTGGGATGTCGTCGAGGTTGGTGACGACCTGATAGCCGGTCAGGCGGATGTGGCGGGCCAGGTGGGCGGCCAGCGCACGATTGCGGCCGCCGGCCAGCAGCTGCGTGCCGCGCCCGATGCGGCCATACCCGTGCAGCGAGACCGCGACATCGACATGGTCGAGAAACTCCGCCAGCCGCGTCGACTCACCGGGGTGAAACAGGACCGACGGCAGGTGATGCGGGTAATGGTCGGGATGGTGCACGACGTACACCGACGCGTCGGCGGCTTCGGCGGCGCGTTCGGCGATGATGTCGGTCATCTGCTCCAGGCCGCCGCCATGAATGGCGAGGAAACCGAACCGCGACCGCAGCCGGCTGGACTCGGTCACCCCCGGCTCGTGCAGCAACGCCGAAAGTGATTGTGGCCCAGGCCCGGAGCGTGATCTCGCAGACGCCGCGCGGGGCCAGCGCGCGGGATCCCAGCGGTGCAGGAAGTCGATCCAGCGTTGCGGAAGCCCGTGGTGCACAGCGCCGTCGATGATCCGGGGCAGGTAGCCCGGCCGCGGCGGACCCGGGGTCACCCGGTGATCGATGTAGACCCAGGCCGGCGCGGGTCCGTCGTTCGTCATCACGGTCAGCCGGTCCCGCCGGTAGCGCACCGGCACACCCTCGGCGCTGTCCAAGGCGGCCAGGTCGTGATCGGAGATCTGCCAGAGCACCCCGTGCACCTGGTTACCGGCCAACGGCTCGACGGTTGCCACGCCGCGCTGGTTGATCAGCCAGTCGTGGTCGGACAGCACCGCCGGTCGCGGATCGGCCGCGTCCGGACAGCGCAGCGCCATCTGGCTGACGCACAGATTGGACCCGTATGCGAAATAGGGGTGGCGGGGGGCCAGCATCTATGCAGTCACCATCTGGATGCTGAGATCTTGAACCAACCTAAACTCCCGCGAGCCTCTCCACGGATGACGACGCTTCCCATACTGCCGCACCGGGCGATCTGCCCGCTACGCACGGGTCACTCGGTGACGGGAGCTCACTTGCAGCCGCCCAGCACAAAGTGGTGCGGGGGCAGCCACGGCCTTGGCGGCGGCGGCGGCGGGGGCGGTGGCAGCTTCGGCGGCGACGGCTGCCACTGCCATGGTTGCTGCGGCGGGTGAGGCGGCACCCAGACGGGCGGCGGAGGGTTGGCGACGACCGGGTGCGGGGGCACGGCCCGGGGCAGGGCGGCCGGGCCGGGCGGCAGAGGCGGGCTTTCGGGCGCGGGAGCGACCACGGCGGCGGGAGCCGGCATGGCGACCACGGGGGCGGGGGCCGGGGTGTCGGGCACGGCGACCACCGGCGCCGGGGGAGCCGATGTGGGAGCGTCGGCCGCCACCGGGCTGGCGCCCGACGCGACGGCCACCTGCCGCGGGTGCGACGAGCTTCCCAACAGGGCGATGCCGAGCGCGGCGCCCGCGCCGATCAGGCCGATCACGCCGGCGGTAACGATCGCCTTGTTGATGGACCTCGGCCCGGCCTCGGGGGCAACCGGCTCGGGCGGAAGCTCCTGCTCGTACGGAAGGTGTGCGAGCGAATCGCTTGGTTCGCCGAGCGGGCTCGACGCCCACGCGTACACCGAGGTGGGTTCCTCGCCGCGCGGGGCGAACTCCGTCCGATCGAAGTCGTGCGTGGTTGTCATGGGGTGCTCCTCGGTGGTGGGTCGCGGCCCCGGGGCTGGGTCGCTTCATAGGTAGGAGGAGGCACCGCAGGTGAGCCGGACAGTTTTTTGACGACGATTTGGGTTAACCGGTCACGGTCATCCAGATCAGCGCGATGTTGAGCACGCTGATCATTGTTCCGACCGCCCAGCCGATGGCCGTCGTGACGGGGTGGTTGGCGTCGGTGCCCATCAGTTTGCGGTTGCTGGTCAACCTGATCAGCGGAAGCACCGCGAACGGGATGCCGAACGACAGCACGACCTGAGAGAGCACCAGCGTGCGCGTCGGGTCGACACCGAACGCCAGGATCGCCACCGCCGGGCACAGCGTGACCAGCCGACGCACCAGCATCGGGATCGAGCGGTGCAGCAAGCCCTGCATGATCATGGCGCCGGCGTAGGCGCCCACCGACGCCGAAGCCAACCCGGACGCGAGCAGTCCGATTGCGAACAGCACGGCGATCGTCGTCCCCAAGGTGGCATGCACCGCGGCGTAGGCGCCCTCGATGGATCCGCGCGTCTCGCGGCCCTCCAGGTTGATCGCGGCCACCAGCAGCATCGCCGCGTTCACCGTCCCGGCAACCGCCATGGCCAGCACGACGTCCACCCGGGTGACGCGAAGCAGCCAGCGTCGGCGATGGCCCTCTTCGGGATGTCCGTGCCGGTCCAGGGCCAGACCCGAGTGCAGGTACACCGCGTGCGGCATCACGGTGGCCCCCAGGATCGCGGCGGCCAGCAGCACGCTCTCGGTGCCGCGGAAGCGGGGCACCAACCCGCCGATGACGGCCTCGGGCGGCGGGGTGGCGACGAAGAAGCTGGCCGCGAACCCGACGGCGATGATGAGCAGCAGGCCGGTGATGACGCGTTCGAAAAGCAGCTGCCCGCGACGGTCCCTGATCGTCAGCAGCAGCAGCGAAATGACTCCGGTGATGATCCCACCGACCGGCAGCGGCAAACCGAACAGGATCCGCAGGGCGATCGCCCCGCCGATCACCTCGGCCACATCGGTTGCCATCGCCACGATTTCGGCCTGCGCCCAAAAGGTCAGCCGGAGCGGACGGCTCATCCGCGTGCCGATCGCCTCGGGCAGCGAGCGTCCGGTCACCAGCCCGAGTTTCGCCGACAAATACTGCACCAGGCCGGCCATCACGTTGGCGGCGACGATGACCCACAGCAGGAGGTAGCCGAATTGCGTGCCGGAGCTGACGTTGGCCGCGACGTTTCCGGGATCGACATAGGCGATCGCGGCGACGAACGCCGGCCCGAGCAGATACCAGCTCGTCTTGAGCGAGGCCTGGGTGCCTTGCGCCAACGTATCGACCTCGATCCATTACCGATAGGAAAGTGAGGTTAACGAACGCATTGCCGCGCAGCTAATCGCGGGCTACCCCGGGACGTAGAGTCCCCGGCCGGTGATCAGCGGCAGGTCGAGCGTCGTCACGATGCCCGGCGGCGCGGCCACCACGGCGGGGATCGCGTTGACCACCCGCATCGCGGTGGCGACCAGCCCGGCGTGGTTGTGATCGCCCTTGCGGCTGCTCAGGCAGATGTCCATCGCGTAGGAGGGCTCGCCGGTGACCTCGATGCGGTACGAACCGCCGCGCTGGGCCGGTTGCGGCCAATCGGGACACAGGTCCTCCCGCAAGCGGGTGACGTGTTCCAGTACGACGACGGGGTCGCCGTTGACCATCCCGAACACCTCGAAGCGCAGCGCCGCGGCACTGCCCTTGGGAATGTGGCCCGACGCGATGTCGAAGTCCTCGGGCGCCGGCTCGCGGACGTAAACCTCGGCGACCTCGTCGAGCGAAATGCCAAGGCCCGCAGCGAGTTGGCGAACCACCGATCCCCACGCCATGCTCAGCACGCCGGTCTGCAGCAGCATGGGAATCTCGTCGAGCGGCTTTCCGAATCCCATCACGTCGAACATGACGGTGGCGCTGTTATAGGTGGCGTAGTCGACGATCTCCATGCACCGGATCTGCTGGATGCTCTGGCAGGTGCCGGCCAACGCCAGCGGCAGCAGGTCGTTGGCGAACCCGGGATCGATCCCGTTGACATAAAGGCTCGAATTACCCTCGCGCGCGGCATCTTCCAGCGGTGAGACGAGCTCCTCGGGTATCACCTGCCACGGGTATTGCAGGAAGACCGGGCCGCTGCCGACGATGTTGATCCCGGCGGCCAAAACGCGCCGGTAGTCCTCCAGCGCCTCGGCCAGCCGGTTGTCGGCCAGCGCGTTGTAAACCGCGCACCGCGGCCCGGTGGCGAGCACGGCGTCCAGGTCGGTGCTGGCCCGCACTCCCGTCGAATCCTCAAGTCCGGCAAGCTCGGCCGCGTCCTTGCCCGCCTTGGCCTCCGATGAGACCCAGACGCCGGTCAGTTCGAACTCGGGGTTGGCGATGAGCGCGCGCAGCGCGTGGACACCGACGTTGCCGGTGCCGAGTTGAACGACGGGTATGGCCATCAGAGGCTCCTCACAGGTCCGGGACGGGTATGTCGAGGTTGGGGAAGGTGAGGCCGCCGTCGACCTCCAGGGTCTTGCCGGTCAGGAACTCGCCGGCCGGCGAGGCCAAATACACTGCCGCGGCCGCGATGTCGACGGGATCGCCAAGCCGGCGCATCGGTGTCACCTTCTCCATCGGCGCGCGCAGCTCGTCATTGGAGGCCACCACGTCCAGTGCGGAGGTCAGGATCGACCCGGGCGCGATGGCGTTGACCCGGATGCGCGGGCACAGGTCCAGCGCCGCGAGCCGGGTGTAGTGCGACAGCGCCGCCTTGGCGGTGCCGTAGGCGGCGAAGCCGCGCCCGGCCAGCCGGCCCATGGTGGAGGTGATGTTGATGATGTTCCCGCCGCCGGAGTGCTCGAGCAACAACGGCACCGCCGCGACCGTCAGGGCGTGGGCGGTGGCGACGTTGAACGTGAAGGCGTCCTTGAGGTCCTTGGTCGAGGTGGTCAGCAGGGTGTTGGGCATGGTCCCGCCCACGTTGTTGACGACGATGTCGAGTTTTCCGAACGCCTCGACGGCCTGACCTGCCAGTTCGGCGGTCGCTTCGGGATGAGCCAGGTCGGCGGCGACGGCGTGCGCCCGGCGGCCGGTCGCGCGGACCTGTTCTGCGACGGCGTCTAGTTGGGATTGTGTCCGCGAGGCGATGAGGACGTCGGCGCCCGCTTCGGCGAAAGCCAGCGCGATGGCCGCGCCGAGGCCACGGCCGCCACCAGTGATGACGGCGACTTTGTCGTCGAGACGGAACCTGTCGAGGATCATTTGCGGCCTCTCCTTTTGAGTTGTCGGACGAAACGGTAGCAAGCCTCGCGGCCCCGAAGAAAGGCATTTCTGAAACAGGTTCTAGTTTGTCACACGAGCGCGCCGATTCGGCGCCCACCACCAGGGGGAAGCCGTATCAGGCCCATAACACATAGATTTGCCGGACGTTAACCTTGCTACTGTTAGCTTCATGGCTGCGAGCAACACGGCAGGGCGGCGGACCGCGGCCACCGGCTGCGGCGACGCACATTTCATCCGTACCGTCTTAGGGGAATTGAATTGAACCTCAATCGATTTAGTGCCGCGCTGAGCATCCTGACCACCGGTGCGCTGATGTTGTCGGGGTGCGGCAGCGACAACAACAACGCCACCGGCGGAAGCGCGACGAGCGGCGCATCGTCGGGCAAGGTGGCCTGCGGCGGGAAGAAGACGCTGAAGGCCAGCGGGTCGACAGCCCAGGCCAACGCGATGACCCGCTTCGTCAACGCGTTCGAGCAGGCCTGCCCGGGCCAGACCCTGAACTACACGGCCAACGGCTCGGGCGCCGGCATCAGCGAATTCACCGGCAACCAAACCGATTTCGGCGGGTCGGACTCGCCATTGGCCCCGAACGAGTACGCCGCCGCGCAGCAGCGCTGCGGCTCACCCGCGTGGAACCTGCCCGTGGTGTTCGGCCCGATCGCCATCACCTACAACGTCAAGGGCCTGAGCTCGCTGAGCCTGGACGGTCCGACGGCGGCGAAGATCTTCAACGGCGCCATCACCACCTGGAACGATCCCGCGATCGCGAACCTCAACGCCGGGACCGCGCTGCCCGCCGAGCCGATTCACGTCGTGTTCCGCAACGACCAGTCGGGGACCACGGACAACTTCCAGAAATACCTCGATGCCGCCTCCAACGGCGCCTGGGGCAAGGGCGCCGGGAAGACGTTCAACGGCGGCGTCGGTGAGGGCGCCAAGGGCAACGACGGCACCTCGGCCGCCATCAAGGCCACGGAGGGATCGATCACCTACAACGAATGGTCGTTCGCCCAGGCGCAGAAGCTGAACATGGCTAAGGTCATCACGTCGGCCGGTCCGGACGCGGTGGCGATCAGCACCGACTCGGTCGGCAAGACGATCTCGGGCGCCACCGTCAGCGGGCAGGGCAACGACCTGGTGCTGGACACCAACTCGTTCTACAAGCCGACGCAGCCCGGTTCCTACCCCATCGTGCTGGCGACCTATGAGATCGTCTGCTCGAAGTATCCCGACTCCCAGGTCGGCACGGCCGTGAAGGCGTTCCTGCAGAGCACCATCGGTGGCGGCCAGAATGGCTTGGGGGACAACGGATACATCCCCATCCCGGACGCATTCAAGTCGAGGTTGTCGGCGTCGGTCAACGCCATCGCGTGATCGGGGATTGATGTCCCGAGAAGCGCTCGCCCAGCTCGGGACGAAACCTGTGCTGGACGTCGTCGATCTGGACAAGGTGCGGCGGCGCGACCGGCTGTTCAAGGCGGCCGCGGCCGCTGCCGGGTCGACGATCGTGATCGCGATCGTGCTGATCGCGGTGTTCCTGTTGGTGCGCGCCGTCCCGTCGTTGCGCGCCAACCACGCGAATTTCTTCACCAGCGCCACGTTCGACACCGTCCACGCCCACCACCTGGCGTTCGGCATCCGCGACCTGTTGATGGTCACGCTGTTGAGCTCGATCTTCGCCCTGGCACTGGCCGTGCCCATCGCAGTCGGGATCGCGGTGTTCCTCACCCAGTACGCGCCGAGACGGTTGTCGCGCCCGTTCGGGGCGATCGTGGACCTGCTTGCCGCGGTCCCGTCCATCGTTTTCGGGTTGTGGGGCATCTTCGTGCTGGCGCCCCAGCTCGAGCCGTTCGCGAAGTTGCTCAACCGCAACCTGGGGTGGTTGTTCTTGTTCAAGCAGGGCAACGTGTCCCTGGCCGGCGGCGGCACCATCTTCACCGCCGGGATCGTGCTTTCGGTGATGATCCTGCCGATCGTCACCTCGGTGTCGCGTGAGGTCTTCCGGCAGACCCCGCGCATCCAGATCGAGGCGGCGCAGGCGCTGGGCGCGACCAAGTGGGAAGTGGTGCGGATGACCGTGCTGCCCTTCGGGCGCAGCGGTGTCGTCGCGGCGTCGATGCTGGGCCTGGGCCGCGCCCTGGGCGAAACGGTGGCGGTGCTGATCATCCTGCGCTCGGCGGCCCAACCCGGCCACTGGTCGTTGTTCGACGGCGGCTACACGTTCGCTTCCAAGATCGCCTCGGCGGCATCGGAATTCAGTGAACCGCTGCCGACGGGGGCCTACATTTCCGCGGGATTCGCGCTGTTCGTCCTGACCTTCGTGGTCAACGCCGCCGCCCGCATGGTCGCCGGCGGGAAGGTCAACGCATGACCGTCGACGCGCTCGAGCGGCCGGTCAAAGCCGCGCTGTACCGCCCGCTCAGCATCAAGAGGCGCCTCAAAAACCATCTCGCCACAACGCTTTTCCTCACCTCGTTCGTCATCGCGCTGGTGCCGCTGGTGTGGCTGCTATCGGTGGTCGTCGCGCGGGGCTGGTATGCCGTGACGCGGTCGGGCTGGTGGACCCACTCCCTGCGCGGCGTGCTGCCGGAGGAGTTCGCCGGCGGGATCTACCACGCGCTGTACGGCACTCTGGCGCAGGCCGCGGTCGCCACCGTCCTGGCCGTGCCGCTCGGCCTGATGACGGCGGTGTTGCTGGTGGAATACGGTGCCGGCCGGTTGGCGCGGGTCACCACCTTCATGGTCGACGTGCTCGCCGGGGTTCCGTCGATCGTGGCGGCGCTGTTCATTTTCAGCCTGTGGATCGCCACCCTGGGATTTCCGCAGAGCGCCTTCGCCGTGTCGCTGGCGTTGGTCCTGCTGATGTTGCCGGTGGTGGTGCGATCCACCGAAGAGATGCTGCGCCTGGTGCCCGACGAGCTGCGGGAAGCCAGCTACGCGTTGGGCGTCGCCAAGTGGAAAACCATTGTGCGGATTGTCTTTCCGATCGCGATGCCGGGCATCTTCTCGGGTGTTCTGCTGTCCGTCGCCCGCGTCATCGGGGAAACCGCGCCGGTGCTGGTGCTGGTCGGCTACAGCCGTTCGATCAACCTCGACATCTTCAACGGCAACATGGCCTCGCTGCCGCTGTTGATCTACACCGAACTCACCAACCCCGAGCACGCCGGTTATCTGCGGATCTGGGGTGCGGCGCTGACGCTGATCATCATCGTCGCCGTGATCAACCTGTTGGCCACGGCGTTTCGTTTCCTGGCGACCCGGCGACGTTAGGGCGCGAGCTTCAGCACTCGGTTGTTCCCGCGGTCACCGACATAGACGTTGCCGTCCTTGTCCACCGCCACCGACAGCGGGGTGTTGAGGCCGCTGAACGGCAGCACGGTCGGGGCGTTCGATCCGGCCGCCAGCTTCAGCACCTGATTGTTGTCGTGCTCGGTGACGAACACGTCGCCGGCGTTGTCGACTGCGATGCCCCACGGGATGCTCAGGCCGGGGAACGGCAGCACGGTCTGGTTGTTCGACCCCTGGTCCAGCTTCAGCACCCGGTTGTTGTCGGTGTCGGTGACGTAGACGTCGCCGGCGGTGTCCACGGCCACCCCGTCGGGATTCTTCAGGCCGGTGAACGGCACGTCGACCTGAGCGTTGGAGCCGGCGGGCAGCTTCACCACGCGGTTGTTGCCCCGGTCGGCGACGTAGACGTTGCCCTGGCCGTCCACCACGACGCCCTCGGGGTAGTTGAGCCCGTTGAACGGCAGCACGGTCTGGTTGTTCGACCCGGCCGCCAACGTCACCACCCGGTTGTTGAAGTCGGTGACGTACATCGTGCCGGCGCCGTCCACCGCCACCCCCTGCGGCTCGTAGAGGCCCGCGAACGGCTTGACCACCGGCGTCGTCGATCCCGCCGGCAACGTCACCACCCGGCCGTACATGCCCTGGTTGGTGATGTAGACGGTGCCGGAGTTGTCCACCGCCACGCCGCCCGGGGAGAGGCGGAAGTTCAGGCCGTTGAACGGCAGCACGGTTTGTCCGCTCGCCTGCTTGGACGGCGACGAGGGCCGCGAAATCAGAAATCCGGCCACGATGATGACAACGACCACGGCGACCGCGATGGCCCCGATGATCGCCCACATCTTCCGTCTGTCTCCGGGCTGCGCCGCCGCGATCTGGTGATCAAGCGTGGGCGGGCGCGTGGCGGCGACCGGGGGCCGGTTGGGCGGCTTGCTGCGCCAGCTGCCGGTGCTCGGGGCCGGTGCCCACTGGCCTTGTGCGTTCGGGTTCGACGGCCACACCCCGCTGGGGGGCGGCACGGGCCGGGCCATCGTTTCGTCGCCGGCATAACGACCCTGAGAAGCCTGCGCGCGTGCGGTCGCGGGACCGGCGACCGAGCCGTCGTAATGGGTCCAGGCGCGACCCAGGCCACTGCCCATCGCGTTGGGCAGCAGAGTCGCGTTGTCGCCCTCTTGCCGCAGGATGGTGGCCTCTTGGTGCTGTTCGGGCGCGGTCAGCGCGTCGTGAGCGGCTGCGGCCAAATCACCCGCGGTCGAATAGCGCTCCGCGGGGTTTTTGGCCATGCCCTTGGCGATCACCGCGTCCAGGGCCGCCGGCACCTGCCCAGGCCGCAGCTGGCTGGGCCGCGGCGCGGGCTCGAGCAGATGGGCGGCGATCAACCGTTCCACGCTGTCCGAGCGATACGGCGGGGCCCCGATCAAACACTCGCCCAACACACAGGCCAGCGCGTAGATGTCGGCGCGGTAGGTGACCTCGTCGCCGGTGAACCGCTCCGGGGCCATGTAGTTGTAGGTGCCCACGGCGACTCCACTCTGGGTCAGCCCCGGGTCGGTCGCCGCGCGGGCGATGCCGAAATCCACCAGATACGCGAAGTCGTTGCCGGTGACCAGGATGTTTTCCGGTTTGACGTCGCGATGGGTGACGCCGCTGGCGTGCGCGGCGTCCAGCGCGGCCGCGATCTGGCGCACGATGGCCACCGCCCGCGGCGGGGCCAGCGGACCGTAGTTCGTCAACAGCGTGCGCAGTGAGACACCGTCGATCATGCGCATCTCGACGAAGAACAGGCCGTCGATTTCGCCGTAGTCGTGGATGGGAACGATGTGCGGCTCGGTGAGCCGCCCCGCGGTGTCCGCCTCACGCTGCATGCGGGCCCGGAACACCGAGTTGCCGGAGAATTGCTGCGAGATCAGCTTCAGCGCGACGATCCGGTGCTTTCGGGTGTCTTCGGCCTCATAGACCTCGCCCATGCCGCCGCGGCCCAAAAGCCGCCTCAGCTGGTAGGGCCCGAACTGCGTCCCTACTCGCGAAACGGTGTCGTTCACCGTCGTCGCCCCTTTCGCCCAGATCCGATCGGCCGCGGACCGCGGCGCGATGCAGCGCTGCCGCGTCTGAACGGCTGGTTACCACACGGTAAATCGTAGGCGAGGGTAACTACCACAAATACAGGCTTCTCACAGCGAACTCTGAAACACGACTCGCACGTGACAGACGCGGTTTGCCCCGCAGGACATCTTTACTTTAGCTAAATGCTACGCCCGCAACACGGGCATTTTGCCAGGCTGCCGGGCGGCGGCGGAGTCGTCCGCCGCGATCACGAGATGTCGTTGACCGCCGAAACCAGCTTCGATTGCAGCGAGTTCGGCAGCGGGATGTAGCCGTACTCGTCCAAACCCTTCTGGCCGTCCCCGATCGTGGCCTGCATGAACGCCTTCACGGCGGTTCCGGTCGGGGCGTCCGGATACTTCGAGCAGACGACCTCGTAGGTCACGAGCACGATCGGGTAGGCGCCGGCCTGGGTCGGCTTGTAGAACGACGACGTGTCCACCACCAGGTCGTTGCCCTGTCCCTTGAATCTGGCCCCGGCGATGGTCTTGCCGACCGAGTCGGTGGTGATCGTCACCGGATTGGGGCCCGCCGACGTGATGATCTGGGCCATGCTCAGCTGATGGCCCACCGCGTATGACCACTCGTTGTAGGTGATGGACCCGTCGGTTCGTTTCAGGGCCGTCGACGTGCCGTCGTTGCCGGCGGCCCCTTCGCCGACGCCCCCGTTGAACGTCTGACCGGTGCCTTTACCCCACGCGCCGTCGGACGCGGCGTCGAGGTACTTCTGGAAGTTGTCCGTGGTGCCGGACTTGTCGCTGCGGAAAACGACGTGAATCTGCGTCGGCGGCAGGTTGTTTCCCCCGTTGAGTGCCTTGATCGCCGGGTCGTCCCATCGGGTGATGGCGCCGTTGAAGATTTTCGCGGTGGTGGGCCCGTCGAGGTTCAGCGAACCCAGGCCGTTGACGTTGTAGGTGACCGCGATCGGACCGAACACCACCGGCAGGTCCCACGCCGGCGAGCCACAGCGCTCCGCCGCCCGGTCCGGCTCGCCCCTCGACGCGTCCATCGGCGAGTCCGAGCCGGCCAGGTCGGTCTGGTTGCTCAGGAACTCCTTCATCCCGGCGCCGGAGCCGTTGGCGTTGTAGTCCAGCGTGTGGCCGGGGCAGGCGCGGATATAGGCGTAGACGAACTGCTCGATCGCGTTCTTCTGCGCCGTCGAGCCGCTGGCCACGAGCTTCTTCTTGCCGCCGCATGCCACCGGCACCGACGAGGCGCTGGTTCCGGTCGACGACGACGATTGGTTGGAATGGCCGCCGCAGGCTGACAGCACCAGCGCGCCGACGAGCAACAGGTTCAGTCCGGCGCCGCATCGAGTGAGCTTCATGGCACTGTTATAGACGACTCACGACTTCGACGAGGCTTTGGCCGCGGTCTTCTTGGCGGCGGTCTTCTTGGCCGGCGCCTTCTTCGCGGGCGATTTCTTCGCGGCTGGCTTCTTCGCGGTGGTCTTCTTCGGCGGCGCCTTCTTCGCCGGCGCCTTTCCGTTGCCGGATCGCGCCTTCACGCTGGCTTCCAGCTTGGCGAGCAAGTCGGAGACGTCTTCGGTCTCGTCCAACTCCTTGGGCTGCTCCTCGGTGGTAAACGCTTCCCCGCCTTCGAGTTTCGCCTCGATGAGCTCGTGCAGCTGCTCCTGGTAGGTGTCGTGGTATCGGTCCGGGTTGAACTCCTCGGCCATCGACTCCACCACCTGCCCGGCCATCTTGAGCTCGGCGGGCTTGACCTCGACCTTCTTGTCCAGCACCGGAAAGTCGGGATCACGAATCTCGTCGGGCCACAACAGCGTGTGCACCACCATCACGTCGCGCTTGCCGAAGTCCTTGACGCGCAACGCCGCCAGGCGGGTCTTGTTGCGCAGCGTGAAATGGACGATGGCGACCCGGTCGGTCTCGGCCAGCGTCTTCGCCAGCAACACATAGGATTTCGACGACTTCGAATCCGGCTCCAGGAAGTAGCTGCGGTCGAACAACATCGGGTCGACGTCGCCGGCCGGGACGAACTCCAGCACCTCGATTTCGCGGCTGCGTTCCTCGGGCAGGGTGGACAGGTCGTCGTCGGTGATGACCACCATTTGGCCGTCGTCGGACTGGAAGGCCCGGGCGATGTCCCGGTATTCGACGACCTCGCCGTCGAGTTCGCACACGCGTTGGTAGCGGATGCGGCCGTTGTCCTTGGCGTGCACCTGATGGAACTTGATGTCGTGGTCCTCGGTGGCGCTGTACACCTTGACCGGCACGTTAACCAACCCGAACGCGATGGAGCCCTTCCAGATGGAGCGCATGCAGCAAGTATGCCCATACCGCCGGTGGCAAAACAGCGCGCGGGCCCGCGCGCCGGGGTTTCTAGCAGGAACGACCAGGCGGAGCGGACTGCGCCCGCAGGGCCGCGCGGTCGGGCAGATCGGCGCCGGCGCGGGCGACGGTCAGGGCCGACGACAGGCTGGCCGACTCGAGCGCGGTGGTCAGCGCGTCAAGCCCGATGCGGCGCAGCCGGTCGCGCCGGTCGCCGCCCAGCAGGCCCGAACCCCACAGCGCATCGATCAGGCCGACCATGAACGCATCGCCGGCGCCGACGGTGTCGACCACGTTCACCGGCCGGGCGGGAACCCGCGCCCGGCCGGCCGCGCAGAGCGCCGTCGCTCCCCGGTCGGCCATCGTCACCGCGACGACGGCGGGACCCAGCGCCAGCCAGGTTTCGGCGATTCGCTCGGGCGGACGGTCGGGGTCGATCCAGCGCAGATCCTCCTCGCTGACCTTCACGACGTCGCTGCGCTCCACCAGATGCTCGATGCGTTCGCGGGCCAGGTCCCGGTCCACGATCAGCGAGGGGCGGACGTTGGGATCGAAGGTGACGGTGGCCGAGACGCGGTAGGTGTCGACGAGCGCGGCGACCGCCAAGCAGCCCGGTTCCTGCACGGCGGCAATCGATCCGGTGTGCACGAAAAGCGGCGGCGTTACCACCGGTGTGCCGGAAAGCCGCCAATCCAGGTCGAACGCGTACTCCGCCGACCCGTCCTCGCCGACGGTCAATCGCGCGGTCGGCGTTCGGTCGGCGCCCCGGCTCCCCGAAACGAGTTGCACCCCTGCGGAATTGACGTAGTCGGCGATCCGCCGGCCGTTCGGATCGTCGCCGATGTGCGTCAGGAAATCGACGTCGCGGCCCAGTCTGCCCAAACCGACGGCGACGTTCAGCGGGCTGCCGCCGACATGTTCGGCCGGGGGGTCGCCGTCGACGATGTCGAGCAGCGACTCGCCGATCACCAGCCCTCGGGTCATCGCACCAAGGCCTGCAGCGTCACCCGAGCTCCCTTGCGGTGCAACGAATCCAGCGCCCAGCGGTAGGCCTGCACGAAGCTCGGCTGCTGGGCCAGGTCCCCGAACACCGCGGTGATCTCGATGAACGCGGTGGGCTGCTCGTACTGCGACCGGGCGATCGGTACCAGCGAGTCGGCCAGCTGATCCACCACCTCGATCGGCTCACCCCATTCGTCGACGCCCTCGGCGTAGCGGGCCCAACTGGCCACCGTCGCCGCCGCCAGCCGAACCGACCCGTCGTTGGCGAGGTTGTCGCGGATCACCGGCAGCAGCCATTTCGGGATGCGGTCCGACGAGTAGGCGCACAGCCGCGCGACGGTGTCGCGCACGCCGGGGTTGGCGAACCGCTCGATCAGTTTCCGCGTGTACTCGTACAGGTCGATCCCGGGCACCGGCGCCAGCGTCGGTATGGCCTCGAAATCGAAGTAGGCGAGCAGGAATTCGGCGAACAGCGGATCGCGCGCCGCGTCATGCACATATTCGAAGCCGCACAGGTGGGCGAAGTAGCACAGGCACTGATGCCCGGCGTTGAGCAGTCGCAGCTTCATCGCCTCGTACGGTGCTACGTCATCGACCAGCAGCACGCCCGCCTGCTCCAAAGGCGGCCTGCCGTCGCAGAAGTCGTCCTCGAGGACCCAGGCGCTGAACGGCTCGGCCACCACCGGCCACCGGTCGGCGACACCCAGGTCGCGTCGCACCGTCTCGGCCATCTCCAGCGTGGTGGCCGGGGTGATCCGGTCCACCATCGAGCTCGGGAACCGGCTGTGCTCCGCCACCCACTCGGCGAGCCCGGGGTCACGTTGTTCGGCGTTCGCGAGGACGGCGCGCTTGGCGACCTCGCCGTTGCTCTCGATGTTGTCGCACGACGCGATTGTCGGCGCGGCGATCCCGCGGCCGCGGCGGCGGTCCAGCGCCTCGGTGATCAACGCGAACGCGGGTCCGTCTACGTCGCGGTAACCACCCTCGGTGATGGTCAGCGAAATGATTCGGGTGGTCGGCGCGGCCAGCAACTCCGCCGCCGCCTCCGGATCGTCGGGCGCGTAGCGGTAGTCGATGATCGAGCCGATCACCTGGGCGTCCCGGCTGCCATCGGGGTTCTCCAGGATCAGCGTGTACAGCCCGTCCTGGTCGCGCAGCACGTCGCGCATCGTCCAGTCGCCGGGCATCACCCCGACCCCGCAGATGCCCCACTCGCGCGCCAGGCCCCGCTGCAACAACCGGTCGATGTACATGGCCTGGTGCGCCCGGTGGAAGTGACCGGCCCCGATGTGCGCGATGCCGACGCCGACGCTGCCGCGGTCATAGTTCGGCGTGGCGATCGGCAGTTTGGTCAGCGTCGCGTTGTTCAGATCCATCGCGCTAGCCGCCATTGGCCAACTCCTCCCGGGGCACGACCCGGATCGTCGGTGACGATGCCCAGATTAGCCGGAAACCCCACCCGTCGCGGGCGACAACGTGAGAACGTCGGCCAGGGCGCGCCACGAGTCGACTATCGCGACCGCGCCGGCATCGATCAATTCCGTTCGGCGGCACTGCCTTTCGTCGGCCGGGACGAACATCAGATTGCCGACGGTGGCGAAGCCGGCCGCGACCGCGGAGGTGACACCGGCGACGGAGTCTTCGATGGCCAGGCCCTGCTCGGCGTCGACGTCCATGACCTCGCCGCTATGCAGATACACCGCGGGGTTGGGCTTGCTCGTCGGCGTGGGAAGCGAGTCCTCGGCGCTGAAGCGCAGACCCGCCGGGATGAGCGGATCCAGGCCGGTGACGTCGAAGCAGGCGGCCAGGCGCTTGGTGGCGCTGGAGCTGACCGCCGCCAACGTGTACCGCGACGCGAGGGCCTGCAGCGGAGCAAGCACCTCGGGATCGGGTTTCAGGGTGGCGGCCAGGTGCGCGGTGACGTGCTCGCGTTCCCGGCGCACCCAGTCCTCGAGTTCCTCGGCGCACAGCGCGCGGCCGGCTGCCGCATCGCCATCGGACGCGACGACGGCGGCCGGGTGGCCCTGCGCCAGCGTCGGCTCCAGGGGCACCCCCGACGCCACGGCCAGATCGAGGGCGGTGCTGCGAAAGTTCTTCCCGACGGCCTGCCTGCGCAACTCCTCGGCGGTGAACGGGGCCGTCACGCCGAACCTGGCCAGGAAACGATTGATCACCTCGACCGAGGCGGCGAATGCCGGTTTCTCGGAGGGGAACAGGTTGTCGTCGGCGTCGCAGAGCAACGTCGTTATCGGTGCGGGGTCGAATTGGCGCACAAACATCGGCGGGTTCACTGCAACACCAGCTCCCGCACGTTGTCCCGCAACGATCGGCGCAGCGCGGGTATCACGCCGCGCTCGTCGATGTCGGCGATCATCTCCCCGAGGCGCTCGGTGAAGCCGGGGACGAAACGCAGT
Source organism: Mycobacterium sp. 663a-19 (assembly GCF_035616495.1). Classification (NCBI taxonomy): domain Bacteria; kingdom Bacillati; phylum Actinomycetota; class Actinomycetes; order Mycobacteriales; family Mycobacteriaceae; genus Mycobacterium; species Mycobacterium sp. 663a-19. The sequence continues at coordinate 607,145 of NZ_JAPJAV010000001.1, forward strand.
TCGGCGAAGATCTCGTGGCGCAGCAACGGAACGGGGTTGTTGCGTCCCATGGTCGCCAGCCTGGTCAGCAATTCCGGCTGCGGATCGTCGATGCGGATCTTGCGGCCGTTCAGGTCGTCGCCGCGCAGGTAGCGCGCCCACCCGGCTACCGCCAGCATCAGCAGATTGTGCGGCCGGCCCTGCGCGATCGCCTCCTGCAGGGAGGGCAGCAGGAACGACGACATCTTCGTCGACCCCCGGCGCGCCAGCCGCGACAGCTGGTCGCTCATGCGGGGATTGCTGAGCCGGCTGAGCAACGTGTTGCGGTAGCCGGGCGTGTTCATCCCGGGCACCGCCGGCAGCAGCGGCTGAATCTCATCGCGCATGAGCTGCTCGACGTAATCGAAGATGACGGGGTTCCCCATCGCCTCGTCGGTGCGCCGGTAGCCGGCCAGCGTGGCCAGGCACGCGATCGCGATATGGGTTCCGTTGAGCAGACGGGTCTTGACGAGCTTGTGGTCGCTGACGTCCGCCACGAACTGGGCGCCGACCTCGTCGAGCGGTGGGCGGCCGTGGCTGAACGCGTCCTCGATCACCCATTGGCAATGCGGTTCGGTGAGCACCGGCCAGTTGTCGGCGACGCCGAACGTGCGCTCGACGAATTCGCGCTCCGAGTCCGACGTCGCGGGGGTGATGCGGTCGACCATGGTCGACGGGAACGCGACGTGTGTGTCGATCCAGCGGGCGAGCCCGGGGTCCTTCAGCGCCGCGAACGACACCAGCGCGGTCCGGGCCGCTTGGGTGTTGCCGGGAATGTTGTCGCAGCAGAGCACCGTGAACGGCGCGATTCCGGCGCGGCGGCGGCGGTCGAGCGCCTCGGCCAGGTACGCCCACGCGGTGACAAAGCAATTCGACGCGACAAGGTCGGCCCGCACGTCGGGATGGGTGGCGTCGAACTCGCAGGTGACCGGATCCAGGTAGTACCCGTTGCCGGTGACCGTCAGGCTGACGATGCGGGTTTGGGGGTCGGCGAGGGCGGCCCGGACCGCGGCGTTGTCGTTGGGCGCGTAGTGATAGGACGCAATCGAGCCGACGACGCGGGCCGTTTGGTGGTCATGGCCGCGCTGCACGACGGTGTAGAGCCCGTCCTGGGCGGACAGCAGGTCTTTCACGTCGCGGGAGCGCAGACTGACACCGGTGACCCCCCACTGGCGGGAAATGCCCGCGCGGGCAACGTCATCGAAGTACACCGCCTGGTGCGCGCGGTGAAAGTTACCCGCCCCGATGTGAACGACACCGGGCCGCAGAGCCGATCTGTCATAGGTTGGCACATCGATCCGCGGAGAGTGTAGGGGCAAGGTGGCGTCGCTCAGCGGAACCCCGGTCGTGCAGCCCTGAGTGACGACGTTCGTAAGACAGTCGGCGTGGCGCATCGCTGGCCGAACTTACCCACGGTGAACGCAATTCGCGAAGCGAGCGGGTAGCCGTTGTGGCCTCTATTGCGTCTTCATCAGCCGTTTCGCCGATACCGTGAACTTGGCCACACCGATATGCGCGGTCATGGCCCGGCGTAGGTTTACACCATGTCGCCGCGGGTGAAGCTCACCAATGCCGACAAGGTGCTCTACCCCGCCACCGGAACCACCAAGGGTGACGTCTTCGACTACTACACCCGCATCACCGAGGTGATGCTCCCGCACATCGCGGGCCGCCCGGCGACGCGCAAGCGCTGGCCCAACGGGGTCGAGCAGGCGTCGTTTTTCGAAAAGCAGCTGGCGTCGTCGGCGCCCGACTGGCTGCCGCGGGCCAGCGTGACCCACCGGTCCGGGACGACGACGTATCCGATCATCGACAGCCCCGACGCGCTGGCCTGGATCGCGCAGCAGGCGGCGCTGGAGGTGCACGTGCCGCAGTGGCGGTTCGTGGCCGAGTGGACCCGAAGCCGGGCCGAAGAACTCAAGCCGGGCCCGGCGACCCGACTGGTGTTCGACCTGGATCCGGGCGAGGGCGTGACGATGGCCCAGCTCTGCGAGGTGGCGCACGCGGTGCGGGACCTGATCACCGGCATCGGGCTGACCACGTTCCCGCTCACCAGCGGCAGCAAGGGGCTGCACCTGTACACGCCGCTGGATCAGCCGGTGAGCAGCCGGGGCGCGGCGGTGTTGGCCAAACGCGTTGCGCAGCAACTGGAGAAGACCATGCCCAAGCTGGTCACGGCGACCATGACCAGGAGCCTGCGGGCGGGCAAGGTGTTCTTGGACTGGAGCCAGAACAACGGCGCCAAGACCACCATCGCGCCCTATTCGCTGCGCGGCCGGCAGCATCCGACGGTCGCGGCGCCGCGCACCTGGGAGGAGCTCGAGGACCCCGAGGTGCGCCAGTTGCGCTACGACGAGGTGCTCGATCGGGTGGCCCGCGACGGCGACCTGCTGGCGGCGCTGGACGCCGACCTGCCCGCGGCGGACCGGTTGGCCAAGTACCGCGGCATGCGCGACGCGTCGAAGACCCCCGAGCCGGTGCCGTTGGCGAAACCCACCACCGGCCAGGGCAATACGTTCGTGATCCAGGAGCACCACGCCCGTCGGCTGCACTACGACTTCCGGCTGGAACGCGACGGGGTGCTGGTGTCGTGGGCGGTGCCGAAGAACCTGCCCGAGACCACGTCGGTGAACCACCTCGCCGTGCACACCGAGGATCACCCTTTGGAATACGCCACCTTCGAGGGCACCATTCCCAAGGGCGAGTACGGCGCCGGCAAGGTGATCATCTGGGACGCCGGAACCTACGAGGCCGAGAAGTTCCGCGATGACCCCGCCGAAAAAGGAGAGGTCATCGTCAACCTGCACGGGAAACGAATTTCCGGGCGCTACGCGCTGATTCAGACCAACGGGGACCAGTGGCTGGCGCACCGGATGAAGGACCAGAAGGTCTTCGAATTCGACGAGATCACGCCCATGCTCGCCACCGAGCGCTCGGTCGCGGCGTTGCCGGCCGGTCAGTGGGCCTTCGAAGGCAAGTGGGACGGCTACCGGCTGTTGGTGGAGGCCGACCATGGCCACCTGCGGGTGCGATCTCGGCGCGGCCGCGAAGTCACCGGGGAATACCCCGAATTGCGTTCGCTGGCAGCCGATCTGGCCGACCATCACGTGGTGCTCGACGGCGAGGCCGTGGTGTTGGACGCCTCGGGCGTGCCTAGCTTCCACGAGATGCAGAACCGCGGCCGCGGCACCCACGTCGAGTATTGGGCATTCGACCTGCTGTATCTCGACGGCCGCTCGCTGTTGCGCGCCAAGTATCAAGACCGGCGAAAGCTGCTCGAAACCCTGGCCGGCGCGGGCAATCTCATCGTCCCCGAGCTGCTGCCCGGAGATGGCGCCGAGGCGCTGGAACACTCCCGCGAGCGCGGCTGGGAGGGGGTGGTCGCCAAGAAGCGGGACTCCACCTATCAGCCGGGGCGGCGCTCGTCGTCGTGGCTCAAGGACAAGCATTGGCGCACGCAGGAAGTCGTCATCGGCGGCTGGAAGGCCGGGGAAGGCGGGCGCAGCAGCGGCATCGGCTCGCTGATGGTCGGCATCCCCGGCCCCGGCGGGCTGCGCTTCGCCGGGCGAGTCGGCACCGGCTTCACCGAACGCGACCTGGCCAAGCTGAAGAAGATGCTGGCGCCGCTGCACACCGACCAGTCTCCCTTCGACACCCGCCTTCCGACGCGTGAAGCCAAGGGCGTGACCTTCGTCGAGCCGGTGTTGGTCGGGGAGGTGCGCTACAGCGAGTGGACCCCCGATAACCGGCTGCGCCAACCGAGTTGGCGCGGGCTGCGTCCGGACAAGGAACCGAGTGAGGTGGTACGGGAATGAGATGGGTGACGTATCGAGGCGCCGACGGCGAACGGGCCGGGGTCCTCTCCGGTGACACGATCCACGCGATGCCGCCGGGAGTGGCGCTGCTCGACCTGATCGGGCGCGGCGCCGACGGGCTGCGACAGGCCGGCGAGGACGCCTTGCGGTCGCCGTCGGCGGTGGTGCCGCTCGGCGAGGTGACGCTGATGGCGCCGATCCCGCGCCCGCCCTCGATCCGCGATTCGCTGTGCTTCTTGGACCACATGCGCAACTGCCAGGCCGCGCTGGGCGCCGGCCGGGTGCTCGCCGACACCTGGTATCGCATCCCCGCCTTCTACTTCGCCTGCCCGACAACGGTTTTGGGCCCATACGACGACGCGCCGACGGCGCCCGGAAGCGCTTGGCAAGACTTCGAATTGGAGATCGCGGCGGTCATCGGCGCCGGCGGCAAGGACCTGACGGTCGAGCAGGCCGAGCTGGCCATCATCGGCTACACGATCTTCAACGACTGGTCGGCGCGGGACCTGCAGCAGCTGGAGAGCCAGCTCGGGATCGGGCAGGGCAAGGGGAAGGACAGCGGGGTCACGCTGGGGCCCTACCTCGTCACGCCCGACGAGCTGCAGTCGTACCTTCGCGACGGCAGACTCGATCTGCAGGTGACCGCGCTGGTGAACGACACCGTGATCGGTTCGGGGTCCACCGCCCAGATGGACTGGAGCTTCGGTGAGGTCATCTCGTACGTGTCCCGCGGGGTGACGCTGCGCCCCGGCGACGTCATCGGCTCCGGCACCGTGCCCACCTGCACGCTGGTGGAGCACCTCAATCCCGCTGCGCTGGAATCCTTCCCGGGCTGGCTGCACGACGGCGACGTCGTGACACTGAAGGTGCAGGGGCTGGGGGAGACCCGGCAAACGGTGCGCGCCAGCGGCGCGCCGCATCCGCTGCCCGCCCGGCCCAACCCGGACGCCGCGCCGCCGCCCGCTCGGGTCAACCCGGCACCCGCGCGGGTACCGTACACCCGCGGCCTGCACGAGGTCGCCGACCGGGTCTGGGCGTGGACGCTGCCCGACGGCGGCTACGGCTGGAGCAACGCCGGGCTGGTTGCCGGCGACGGCGCGTCGCTGCTCGTCGACACCCTGTTCGACCTGGCGCTGACCCGCGAAATGCTCACCGCCATGCGCCCGATCACCGGCTCCGCGCCCATCACCGACGCCCTGATCACGCATTCCAACGGCGACCACACCCACGGCAATCAACTGCTCGACGATTCGGTGCGGATCATCGCCGCGCGGGGCACCGCCGACGAGATCGCGCATGGGATGGCGCCCGAGATGCTGGCCATGGCACAGACCGCCAACCTCGGCCCCGTCGCGACGCCGTACGTGCGAGACCGGTTCGGGCACTTCGACTTCAGCGGCATCAAGCTGCGCAACGCCGACCAGACCTTCGAGGGCGACCTGACCATCGAGGTCGGCGGCCGGCGGGTCGACCTGCTGAACCTCGGCCCCGCCCACACCGCCGCGGATTCGGTGGTTCACGTTCCCGACGCGGGGGTGCTGTTCGGCGGGGACCTGCTGTTCATCGGCTGCACCCCGATCGTGTGGGCCGGCCCCATCGCCAACTGGATACGCGCCTGCGACGTGATGATCGCGCTGGACGCCCCGATCGTGGTGCCCGGCCACGGGCCGGTCACCGACCCCGACGGAATCCGCGCCGTGCGTGGCTATCTCGCGTACGTCGCCGCGCAGGCCGAGGCCGCCTACCGCAGGGGTCTGACGTGGGCCGAGGCCGCCGACAGCATCGACCTCGCCGAGTACGCGACGTGGCTGGACGCCGAACGCGTCGTCGTCAACGTGTATCAGCGTTACCGCGAACTGGACCCGGGGACCCCGCAGCTGGAGGTCATGGCGCTGCTGACGATGCAGGCCGAGTGGCTGGCCAAGCGCTCGCTCTGACCGCGAGACTGCAACTGGCAACACATCGCCCGAGTGGAGCCGTCGCCAGTTGCAGTCTCGCGGTCAGGTCGGCGGCGGCGAAGTAGTCGTCGTAGTAGCGGGTGCGACCGGCGAAGGTATCGAATGGCTTCTCCTTCGCTGCGGCGGCCGCATACGGTTTGGGTATGTCAGCAGTGGAACTGGAAAAAATCGAGGACAATGTCGCCCGCATCACCCTGAACCGGCCGGAGCGGCTGAACGCCATCGACGGATCGCTGATCGACGGCGTGGACCATGCCCTGGATGCGCTCGGCGGCGGTGAATTTCGGGTCGCGATCCTCACCGGCGCCGGTCGCGGATTCTGCGCCGGCGCCGATTTGAGTGGCACCGGCCAGGCGTGGACCAAGGCCGCGAGCCCGTCGACCCCCGCGTTCAAGGTCAACTACGACGCCCAGGTCCGCCTGGCCAACCTGTTCACCCGGCTTTACGAGCTCGACATCCCGGTGATCGCCGCGGTGAACGGCGTCGCCGTGGGGGGTGGGCTGGCGTTCGCGTTGGTGAGCGACATCCGGGTCGCGTCCGAGCAGGCCAGGTTCGGGTCCGCGTTCATCAAGGCCGGCTTCTCGTCGATGGACATGGGCACCAGCTACCTGCTGCCGAAAATCGTCGGCGCCGGCGTGGCGCGCGAGCTCATGCTGACCGGCCGGATCATCGACGCCGCCGAGGCCTATCGCATCAAGCTGGTGCACGAGGTGGTGGCGCCGGACGAGCTGATGCCGACGGCCCTGCGGCTGGCCCGCTCGATCGCCGAGAACAACGCTTATGGCGTGTGGCAGACCAAGATTGGCCTCAACGCGGCGCTGGACGCGCCCAGCCTGCGGCATGCCATCGAGCTGGAGAACCGAACCCAGATCCTGTCCGGTTTCACCAACAATCCGGTCGAGGCCGCCAAAGCGCACCGGGAGAAGCGGGCCCCGAAGTGGGATCCGCTGTGACGCTTAGACTTTCGACATCACCTTGTCGGCGTACCGTTCCAGGTGGCGAATCTTGTCCTCCAGCGGTTCGGTGTCGGGTCCGCTGATGTAGGGGTACCGGAAGCCCACGATGACGTCGGTGACGCCCTTGTCCTCGAGGCGCTTGATGCCGTCCGCGGTGTAGGCGTCCGTCGAGATCGCGTGGATCTCGAACGGGCCCGTCTTGCCCTCCTCTTCGCGGTATTTCAACACGCGGGCGATGAGCCGGTCGAGCTCCTCGGGGTCGGTGCCGCCGCCGTGCATCCAGCCGTCCAACCGCGCCGCGCGTCGCAGCGCCGCATCGGCGTGGCCGCCGACCAGGATCGGGATGGGCCGGGTCGGGGCCGGGCTCATCTTGGCCTTGGGGATGTCGTAGAACTCGCCATGGAACTCGAAGTACTCGCCCGTGGTGAGGCCCCGCACGATCTCGATGCATTCGTCCATCCGCTTGCCGCGCTTGGCGAACGGGATCCCCAGCAGCTCGTAGTCCTCCCGCCACGGGCTGGTGCCGACGCCGAGTCCCAACCGGTTGCCGGTCAGCACCGCCAGTGAACTCGCCTGCTTGGCCGTCAGCACGGGATGCCGGACGGTCATCTTGAGGACGAAGAAGTTGAACCGCAGGTTCGTCGTCACCGCACCCAGCGCCGCCGCCAGCACAAAGGCTTCGACGACCTCCTTGCCGTCCAGGAACTCGCGGCTGCCGTCGGGGGTGTACGGGTACTTCGAGTCGGATTCGAAGGGGTAGGCGATGCTGTCGGCGATCGTCATGCTGTGGTAGCCGGCCGCGTCGGCGGCCTTGGCCAGCGGGATGTAAAACGAAGGGTCGGTCAGTGACTCCGCAAAGCTGAACCGCACGTCGTCCACCTTCCGTCAACGGGCAATAACACGAGATTAGAACGTGTTCTAGTTTGACCCGCGCCCGGGGTCCGTCTCCAAAAGGCTCCGAAAGGCTCCGAAAGTCAGAGCTGGTTCTCCGGGCCGATGACGGCCCAGACGGTCTTGCCCCTCGACGTGGGCGTGCTGCCCCACGCGCGGGACAACGCCTCGACGATCGCCAAGCCGGACACGTCGATGCCCTTGTCCGGCGACGGCAGCCGCACGGCGGGCGTGGTGCTGTCGTCGGCCACCGCGATGGTCGCCGTCGAGCCGTCGGTCTCGAGCCGCATCAGCGGGACGCTGCCGGTGTGTTCCAGCACGTTTTCCACGAACACGTTGACCACGACCAGCGCGACCGGGATGAGTGCGGACTGGGACCAGGCGGTGAGCCACTCGCGGACCAGGCGGCGTGACTCGCGCAGGCTGGTCAGGTTTGCGGGCAGCTCGGCGTCGGCGCGCCGGACCGGGCGACGGGTGAGCCGGTCGAGGGCCTTGATCGCCGCCGCCTCGGTCGAATACACCGGCATGAAGTGCGCGACCGCGCCGCGGGTGACCGCCTCGCGGGTGGCGCGATGCGCGCAGACCAGCACGATCGGCACGTCCGGCTGGGTCTCGAGCTGCCAGCGCGCGCTGATGAACGCCGACAACGCCGATTCCTCGGGCACTCGAAGCGCGCTGATGTCGACGATGACGGCGGAGGGCTTGTCCAGCGTGGCCTTGGTGATGCTGTCGCGCAGCGGCGCGAAGTTGCCGGCGTCAAGCACGCCCTCGACGGTCAGCACGGCCACCGACTTGTCCGTCCGCGCCGCGACGGCCAGCGAGTTCGGCGACTCCGATACCGCACTCACCGCAGCCACCCCTTTCCGCTACCGGGACCATTTTCGCCGACCGCGATCAGTGAGCAAGTCATTTGCGAACGGTTGTGTCCAAATTGCGATTGGCTCCCCGCGCTTGTGTGGTCCGGTTCCATCCCCGCTCCTTGAGTTCGGCCGGCTGACTTTCTGAAGAGCCGCCCCCATGGCGGCCGAAGTTTCTGAGCCCGAGAAACGACGATGGCCGGGCAGCAAGATGCGTGCGAGTGGGATACGCCCCCGACCCCCGCCCATGCAAAGCATCGCCGCCACCACGCCAAACAATCTCTTTTTGTCTCGTCGCCTGCCGCAGCACACGCCCCCACGATGACCGCCTACTCAGCGCGGCCAGCCCCCCAGTTTGGGTGAATCAGCCTAACCGGGTTACCCCGACGTAAAAGTCGGCAAACCCGCGGATTTTGCGGGCGCACGGCAACGTCGGAGGTGTGCGTTTATCGCTCGTCGAGGGCGCGTTACAGCGTGTACGGCGGGGCGCCCACCCCGGCGACCGAGTGGGTGCCCCACGGGGTCTGTTCGACGATGCGCGCGGGCGCGCTGCGCTCACCCACGGTCACCGTCACGTTTCGCGCCTTGAGCGCGTCGGCCGGCAGGGGTTGCGTCGGGAAACTGAAAACCGTCCCCTGCCAGTGGTAGCGGCCGTCGATCGGGTCCAGGTGGCCGGTGAGCCGGACGCGAACCGCATGGCTGGTTCCGGCGATGGTCAGCGTCGCCGCGCCGTCGTAGGTCTCGTCGTCGGCGGCGCCCGACGACAGGTCGAACGCCGAGAGCGCCGGGAAAGGCTGCGGGGGCCCGACGTGGGCGCGCTCGTTGAACACCTGCTGGCTGCTGCGAAGCACTTCGATGCGGGTGCTGGCGGCGTGCTTCATGTGCCGCACGCACTCGGCGACGTAGCGCACCCGCGCGGCGCTATCGGGCCCGGCGACGAAGAAGTAGTTCGGGAAGCCGTGGACGGCGACTCCCAGGAACGGTTCCATGCCGTCGTTCCAGGCCTGCCGGATGCTCAGCCCGCCGGCGCCGACCAGCGCCGTGTCGGGGGTCCGATCCGGAATCGCGAAACCGGTGCCGTAGACGATGGCGTCGGCGCGGTGGTCGGCGCCGTCGCTGGTGCGGATGCCCGACGGGGTGATTTCGCTGACCGCCGACTTCACCGGCGTGGGCCGCGACCCCCGGCCTTTGGACGCGGGCCGCCGACGCAGCCACCGCTTGACGCGCGTTGCCGGCAACGGCAATTCGTCGACGATCCGGCGCGGCGCGTGTGCGAAGACGGCGACGGCCGCCGCCGATGCGACCAACCGCCCGATGTGGTTGCCCGCGGTGGCGTCGGTGCCGATGACCGCGATGCGCTTGCCGCGCGGATCGAACCCCGGGTCCCACTGCGCGGCATGAAAGGACGGGCCGCGGAAGTCGTTGCGCCCGGGCAACTCCGGTATCCACGGAACGAATTCGGGCGGGTGGGCCGCGATGACCACGCCGCCGTGGAAGGTCTCGCCGGAGGTGGTCCGCAATTCCCAGGTGTGGGTGTCGTCGTCGAACCGCGCGCCGACCACCTCGCGGCCGGGAAGCAGCAGCCCGTCCAGGGCCGCGGGCCAGTCATGCGGTTGGCCGGGCGCGCCGTCCAGCATCACGATGTCGGTGATGCCGGCCGCCAGCAATTCCGTTGCGGCGCCACGGCCACGCGCTCCTGCACCGATGACGACGACGCGCGTGCGGCTCACAGAAACCTGGTGCGCCGCCAGCCGCGGCGCGCGATCGGGCCCAGCAGGCCGACCTCGGTCAAAAACGCCGCCAGCGGAGCGAACCCGGCCACCTGAACCTCGCGACGGTGCGGGCTGCTGCGCGCGATTTTTCGTGCCCGCCTGGCGTCCAGCCCCGCCCGCGCATACGGGACCGGGTTGGTGAACAGGTAGCGGAAGAAGTACCCGCCGAGCCCGTTGATGTTGGCCATGAACCACCTGTTGCGCCGGGGCATCTCCTGCACCCGCTTGCGGGCGCCGTCGCGCGCGAACTGAATGTGCCGGGCTTCTTCGGTGACGTGAATCCGCATGAGCCGCTGGATGATTGGCTGCAGTTCCGGGTCGTCCATCATCTGCCGCTGCAGCGAGTCGAAGATCTCCTCGCCGATCAGCGCAGCAACCCAGAGCATGGAGCCCCGCTGGAAGGCCAGCGGAAGCATGTTGATGATGTAGCGGTGCAACCGCCGCGGCCACACCGGCTTGGCGCCGACGCGTTCGATCGCCTTGCCGAACATGATCATGTGGCGGGTCTCGTCGCCGAGCTCGGTCAGCTTGTAGTGCGTCGACCGGCTGGTCGGGTCCTCGTGCATGATGGTGCGCAACAACGACTGGTTGAGCATGTTCTCGAACCAGATCCCGGCCGACAGGGTGTTGACCAGTTCCTGGCGGGACAGCTCGATCTGTTGCTCACGGGTCATCTCGTCCCACATCGGCGTGCCGTACAGCGACACCAGCCGGGGCGGCAGGAAGAACTTGTCCGGGTCCAGCGGCGCGTCCCAGTCGATGTCGACGACGGGCTCGTAGGACTTTTTGACCGAGCCCTTCAGCAGGCGGTCGGAGAACTCTTCACGACTCGGCCCGGCCGGCTTCATCGCAGTGGTCATGGATCCCTCCGTTGGGTCTTCAGACGGTACCCATGGTATCGGGTACTTGAGGTCCCGGCTAGGCCCCTGCGGTCTCGATTCGGCAATCTGACTTAAACGAGGAGGGCGCAGTGGGTCGGCATATCCATGTGATCGGCATCGGCGCGGGAGACCCCGGCTACGTGACCGCCCAGGCCGTCGAGGCGCTCAACGACACCCAGGTGTTCTTCGCGATGGACAAGGGCGAGGCCAAAAGCGACCTGGTGGAGCTGCGCCGGCAGATCTGCGAGCGGTTCATCCGCGAGCCCGGCTATCGGTTCGTCGAGCTGCCCGACCCGAAGCGGGCCCCCGACGCCGACTACCGGGAGGCGGTGGCGGACTGGCACGCCGCGCGCGCCAGGATCTGGGCGACGGCCATCTCCACCGAGCTGGGGCCCGACGGCGTCGGGGCCTTCCTGGCCTGGGGCGATCCGTCGTTGTACGACAGCACGCTGCGCATCCTCGATGCGGTCGCGGCGGAGGTGGCGTTCACCTTCGACGTGATCCCGGGAATCACCGCGGTGCAGGCGCTGACGGCCCGCCACCGCATCCCGCTCAACGAGGTCGGCGAGCCGGTCCTGCTCACCACCGGCAGGCAGCTGCGCAAGCACGGGCTGTCCGGCTCCGCGGTGGTGCTGCTCGACGCCGACTGTTCGTTCCGGGATTGCCCGGACTACACCGGCATCTGGTGGGGCGCCTACCTGGGCACCGAGGACGAACTGCTGGTGGCGGGGACCGTGGGGGAGGTCGGGACCCGCATCGTGGAGCTGCGGGCCGCGGCCCGCGCGCGGCACGGTTGGATCATGGACACCTATTTGCTGCGGGCGCCCGGCTGGCAGACTTGACGCGTGCCCGAACTTCCCGAGGTCGAGGCCCTGGCCGACCACCTGCGCCGCCACGCCGTCGGCTTGACGGTCGGTCGCGTCGACGTCGCGGCGCTGTCGGTGCTGAAGACCTTCGACCCGCCGGTCGACGCGCTGCACGGCCGGACCGTCGTCGGGGCCGGGCGGTGGGGCAAATACCTTGGCCTGCAGGCCGACCAGCTGTTCTTGATCACCCACCTGTCGCGCGCGGGCTGGCTGCGGTGGTCCGACAAGCTGGCCGCGGCGCCGCTGCGACCAGGCAAGGGGCCGATCGCGCTGCGGGTGCACCTCGGTGTCCCCGGAGCCGCGCCGGGCTTCGACCTCACCGAGGCCGGGACGCAGAAACGACTGGCCGTGTGGCTGGTCGACGACCCGCGGCAGGTGCCGGGAATCGCCGCGCTAGGCCCGGACGCGCTGGATCTCGGCGCCGACGATCTGGCCGGGCTGCTGGCCGGCAACACCGGCCGGATCAAGACGGTCATCACCGACCAGAAGGTGATCGCCGGCATCGGCAACGCCTACAGCGACGAAATCCTGCACGTCGCCAAGATCTCGCCGTTCGCGACCGCCGCGAAGCTGACGGGCGAGCAGCTCGCCGCACTGCACGACGCGATGATCTCGGTGCTGACCGACGCGGTGGCCCGCTCCGTCGGCCAGGGGGCGGCCACGCTCAAGGGGGAGAAGCGCTCCGGGTTGCGGGTGCACGCGCGAACGGGGTTGCCGTGTCCGGTGTGTGGCGACACGGTGCGCGAAGTGTCGTTCGCGGACAAGTCTTTTCAGTACTGCCCGACGTGCCAGACCGGCGGCAAGGTGCTGGCCGACCGGCGGTTGTCCCGGCTGCTCAAGTAGCCGATATGCTGCCGGGATGACTCGTCAGAAGATCCTGATCACCGGCGCCAGCTCCGGCCTGGGCGCGGGAATGGCGCGCGCCTTCGCCGCCAAGGGCCGCGACCTGGGCTTGTGCGCCCGTCGCACCGACCGGCTCGACGAACTGAAAGCCGAACTGACACAACGGTATCCGGGCATCAGGATCGCCGTGGCGGCGTTGGACGTCAACGATCACGAACAGGTGCCCAAGGTGTTCGCCGAGATCGCCGACGAGCTGGGTGGCGTCGACCGCATCGTCGTCAACGCCGGCATCGGCAAGGGCGCGAAGCTGGGCTCCGGCAAGCTCTGGGCGAACAAGGCGACCCTGGAGACCAACCTGGTGGCCGCCCTCGTGCAGATCGAGGCCGCCCTGGAGATGTTCACCAAGAGCGGTTCGGGACATCTGGTGCTGATCTCGTCGGTGCTCGGCAACAAGGGCGTGCCGGGCGTCAAAGCCGCTTACGCCGCAAGCAAAGCCGGAATGCGCTCGCTGGGCGAATCGCTGCGCGCCGAATACCGCAACGGCCCGATCAAGGTTTCGGTGATCGAGCCCGGCTACATCGAGTCGGAGATGACGGCGAAATCGGCGAGCACGATGTTCATGGTGGACAACGAAACTGGCGTCAGGGCGCTCGTCGACGCGATCGAACGCGAGCCCGGCCGGGCCGTCGTGCCGTGGTGGCCCTGGGCGCCGATGGTCCAGCTGATGCGGGTGCTACCACCCCCGCTGACCAAAAGGTTTGCGTAGCAAACCATCCGCGAGCGTGCGTGTTTGTACGCGACACACCGCGCGATCGTGTACATCTGGGCACGCTCGCGACACAAACTCAGTGTGGGACCGGCGTGTAATGCGCCGCGTCGGTGGTGAATTCGGGCTTGCCGTAGGTCGCCAGCCGGAGCTTGAGGAGCCCGATGACGTACGCATCGGTGATGTCCCGAAGCACGGGGATGCGGCTGGCCTGGCTCACGGCGGTGAAACGCCCGAAGATGAACGGCGCGGTGAGCGCGACGCGCAGTAGGTCCGCCGGCGCGAGCGAGACGCCCATGGCCCCAGCGATCTCGCTGTCGCCACCGCAGAAGGTCTGGACGAAAGTGAGCTTGCTGAAACTCTTTTCGACCGCCTCGGCGCAACGGTCGAACAGCGTGGTGCCCGGGCGCAGATAGGCCGCCATGGTGCCGCGGACCAGTTCCTGGCAGATGCTGTCGAACCCGTGGCGCAGCAGCGCCGAGCGGGCGTGCATGACGTGCATGATGTCGGCGGGCTCTGAGGGCAGCAGTTCCTCCGGCAGGCCGAGCAGAAAGCAGCGATACCTGGCGAATTCGACGACGGCGCGCTCTTCCTTGCTGAACTTCGTCCGGCCCTGCTGGCGCGCCTTGCGGGCCAGCAGGTACTGGCCGATCATTCCGGCGGGCATCTGGTCGACCTGCGGCACCGGCATGCCGTAGATGGCTGTGTCCCACTTGTCGGATTTCTTCAGCGCGTTGTAGCGGACCATCGAGTGCATCAGCCGGACCATGGCGGCTGCCTCGAAGCCGGGGCCGTAACGGTCCAGCGCGCCGGGCAGGGTGGTGACGGCGAAGAAGCTGGCCGTCTCGTTGACCCGCCGGGCGGCCCGCTTGCCCGACAGCGCGCCGGTCAGTGCCATCGGCAGCGCGGCGTAGGAGTTGGTGAAGGTCGCGATGAAGGCTCCTCGCGTGATGAAGGGCGCCAGTAGCGCCGCGGGGATGCGCTCCTGCCGCGCGCCCTCGTGCACCAGGTCGAAGTTGATCCACTCCGGGGTGGCCTCCATGGCGGCGACGAACGCCGCGAGCTCGGGGGGCGCGTCGGGCACCGCCTCGATTCCCTCGCGGCAGGCGGTCTTGAGCATGTCGATCAGGTGCGCGACGCTGTGCGTGGCCATCAGTGCCGCGTAGGGATCGGCGACGACGTCGCCGAGCAGGGTGGCCGTGCTAATCAGTTCCGTGACGCGGTCGTCTTCGAGGATCGGCGCGCGGTCGGCGACCCAGGTGGGCAGCGCCGACTCGGCCTCGGGCTCGGTGGCCAGGCGATCCGGCCGAAGGTCGAAGTCGAAATCCCCGTAGAGGTCCGGCTGCAAGTCGCGCTGGCTGCGGACCCGCTGGGCGAGTTCGGGGTAGTACGCGACCCTTTGCATGGCAGGCAACCTC
The DNA here is from genome assembly GCF_035616495.1 of Mycobacterium sp. 663a-19. Classification (NCBI taxonomy): domain Bacteria; kingdom Bacillati; phylum Actinomycetota; class Actinomycetes; order Mycobacteriales; family Mycobacteriaceae; genus Mycobacterium; species Mycobacterium sp. 663a-19. The sequence goes on from NZ_JAPJAV010000001.1 coordinate 622,186, forward strand.
CCGCTAACTAACAGTTAGTGAGTAATCCTCACAAGTTGTTAGTTATGCTGTCAAGCGTGCATCCAGACGGCCCGAAGCGGCGCATGCCCGCCGAGCGGCGGCGCGAGCAGATCCTCGACGTCACGCACGCGATCGTCGACGCCGAAGGGTTCCACGCGGCAACACCCAACCGCATCGCAGCCGCGGCCGGCGTCAATCGATCGTTGATATATCAGCTCTTCGGCGACCCGGCCGGGCTCTTCGTCGCCCTGATCGACCGTGAGGCGGCGCGCGCCGGCGCGCAGTTCGCCGATGCGGTCTCCGGATTGGATGCCGGCGCCGACACTCTTGTGCTCGCGTTCGACGGGGTACTCGCGGCCGTCGACGCTCACCCGGCGACCTGGCGGCTGTTCCTGTTCCCGCCGCAGGGCGCCCCGCCGGAGTTGTACGCCCGCCTGGCTCAATCCCAGGCGGTCGTACTCGAGTTCTTCGTCCGCGAACTGCTGCGCATCAATCCCCACCTGCATGATCCCGAATACACCGCCCGCATCCTGCATGCCGCCGGTCGCGAACTGCTGCAGTTGCACCTGAGCGACCCGCAGACCGCGACCGTGGAACGCTTGCGAACCTTTGTGCGGCGCTTCGGGTCCGAGCTCGTGGTGCCCACCGGTTGAGAGCGCGCGCACCAGCCGGCGCGAGCAGACGCAAAAGCCCCTCATTTCGGCACGGAATGGGGGCTTTTGCGTCTGCTCGCCAGGTCAGCCCGCACGGCCCCTTTCGGTGCGGTAGCGGCGCACCAGCGCGTCGGTCGAGCTGTCCGACTGCCGCGGGGGCGAGCCGTCGCCGGTGATCACCGGGAGCAGCGCCTTGGCCTGCGTCTTGCCCAGCTCCACGCCCCACTGGTCAAACGAGTCGATGCCCCAGATCACGCCCTCGGTGAACACCTGATGCTCGTAGAGGGCGATCAGCTGGCCGAGCACCGACGGGGTGAGCCGGTCGGCCAGGATCGAGGTGGACGGCCGGTTGCCGGGCATCACCTTGTGCGGCACGACGTCGGCGGGGGTGCCCTCGGCGGCGATCTCTTCCGCCGTCTTGCCGAACGCCAGCACCTGGGTCTGGGCGAAGAAGTTGCTCATCAACAGGTCGTGCATGCTGCCGGTGCCTTCGACGGTGGGCAGGTCGTCGAGCGGCTGGCTGAAGCCGATGAAATCGGCCGGCACCAATCGGGTGCCCTGGTGCAGCAATTGGTAGAAGGCGTGTTGGCCGTTGGTTCCCGGTTCGCCCCAAAAGATTTCGCCGGTGTCGGTGGTGACCGGGGTGCCGTCGGCGCGCGTCGACTTGCCGTTGGATTCCATGGTCAGCTGCTGCAGGTACGCCGCGAAACGGGCCAGGTCGTTGGAATACGGCAGCACGGCACGCGATTGCGCACCCATGAAGTTGGAGTACCACAGCCCGATAAGCCCAAGCAGCACAGGCGCATTGGATTCCAAAGGTGCGGTTTTGAAATGCCGGTCCACAATGTGGAATCCGGACAGGAAGTCAGCGAACGCCTGGCGGCCGATCACCGCCATCAGCGACAGGCCGATCGCCGAATCGACCGAATAGCGGCCGCCGACCCAGTCCCAGAACCCGAACATGTTGTCGGTGTTGATGCCGAAGTCGTCGACCAGGCGCTTGTTGGTGGAGACGGCCACGAAATGCTTTGACACCGCCCCGTCGCCGAGCGCGTCGGTCAGCCAGCGGCGTGCGGCGGTCGCGTTGGTCAGCGTCTCCAGCGTGGAGAACGTCTTCGACGCGACGATGAAAAGCGTTGTGGCGGGGTCTAAATCGGCCAGCTTCGCGATGAGGTCGGCCGGATCGACGTTGGACACGAAGCGCGCCGAGATCCCGGCGTCCACATAGTGGCGCAGCGCCTGGTAGACCATCACCGGTCCCAGGTCCGAACCGCCGATGCCGATGTTGACCACCGTGCCGATCCGCTTGCCGGTGGCCCCGGTCCATTCGCCGCTGCGCAGCCGGTCGGTGAAGTCGCCCATCGCATCCAGCACGGCGTGCACGTCCTCGACGACGTTTTGCCCGTCCACGACCAGCTCGGCGTCCCGGGGCAGCCGCAGCGCGGTGTGCAGCACCGCGCGGTCCTCCGAGGTGTTGATGTGTGCACCGGAGAACATCTGGTCGCGGCGCTCCTCGAGGCCGGCGGTGCGGGCCAGGTCGATCAGCAGCCGCAGCGTCTCGCGGGTGATGCGGTGTTTGCTGTAGTCGATGTAGAGGTCGCCGACGGCGACGGTGAGGTCGCGGCCGCGATCGGGATCGTCGGCAAAGAACTGGCGAAGGTGGGTTCGTCCGATTCGATCGTGATGCCTGCGCAGGGCTTCCCACGCCGGGGTGGCGGTGATGTCCGGGATCGTTTGCAGGGAGGTCATGGTTCGACCCTAATGCGGCCCGGCGCGACGCAGCCAGGTTCGCGCCCGGCCCCGGCGGAGACGGGAATCAGACCGGAATCAGTGGCCGAGCCGGCCTCTGCCCAAGCGCAACAGCAGCATCGCCAGATCCTTGCCGTCCGGGCCGAGCTCGCTGTAGCGCTCGATGACCTTCATCTCGCGGCTGTGCACCAGCCGGGTGCCGCCGGAGGCCATCCGGACCTTGCCGATCGCCTGTGACACTTCGGCGCGCCGCTTCACCGCCGCGAGGATCTCGGCGTCCAGCCGGTCGATCTCCGCGCGCAACTCGTCGATGCCGGCGAGTTCTTCCGTTTCGAGCATTTCCATGTTCATCTCTGCAAACTCCGCGTTCTCGTGATGTGGGGGTTCTGGTCTCATCCGGTAATCAGGCCTCACAAAAGAGACGAGCCCCGAATCCGGAAAGCGGACCACGGGGCTCTGCGACAGCGCTAGACCACGGGCACCGCTGGCCGGTACCCGTAGAAAAATCGGCGACGCGCGTTGAGCACGGAACCGAGTCTAGCCACTGAGAGGCGCACCCGTTGCAAAACGCGATGTAAAGGCCGTCTGCAAAACCCGGGTGGCCGCGGAAACCGGCAAAACCGTTTCCGCGGCCGCCCATCAGCAAACCCGGGCCGGCCCGGCCCGAAAAAGGTCGGCCGCGGCGCCCGAACCGGCCATCCGGCGTCGGCGGGCGGCGGTAAGTTTGGACAGACATGAGTGTGCACGCAACCGATACCAAGCCCGCTCCCGAAGCGGATCGTCTGCTCGACGACCTCAACCCCCAACAGCGCCAAGCGGTGGTGCATCAGGGCTCACCGCTGCTGATCGTGGCCGGCGCGGGTTCGGGCAAGACGGCGGTGCTGACGCGTCGCATCGCGTACCTGATCGCCGCGCGGGACGTCGGGGTCGGTCAGATCCTGGCCATCACCTTCACCAACAAGGCCGCCGCCGAGATGCGCGAACGCGTGGTGCGGCTGGTGGGCCCCCGGGCCCGCGCGATGTGGGTGTCGACGTTTCACTCGACCTGCGTGCGCATCCTGCGCAACCAGGCGTCCCTGATCAAGGGGCTCAACTCCAACTTCTCGATCTACGACGCCGACGATTCGCGGCGCCTGCTGCAGATGATCGGCCGCGACATGGGGCTCGACATCAAGCGGTATTCGCCGCGGCTGCTGGCCAACGCCATCTCCAACCTGAAGAACGAGTTGATCGACCCGGACCGGGCCGTGGCCAACCTGTCCGACGAGTCCGACGACCTGGCCCGCACCGTCGCCTCCGTCTACGGCGAGTATCAGCGCCGCCTGCGGGCGGCCAACGCGCTGGACTTCGACGACCTGATCGGCGAGGCGGTGGCGGTGCTGCAAGCCTTCCCGGAGATCGCCCAGTACTACCGGCGGCGGTTCCGGCACGTGCTGGTCGATGAATACCAGGACACCAACCACGCGCAGTACGTGCTGGTGCGGGAGCTGGTGGGCACCGTGACCGTGGACGGCGTCCCACCCGGCGAGTTGTGCGTCGTCGGCGACGCCGACCAGTCGATCTATGCGTTCCGCGGCGCCACCATCCGCAACATCGAGGACTTCGAACGCGACTACCCCGACGCGACAACCATTCTGCTGGAACAGAATTACCGCTCGACGCAGAACATCCTGTCGGCGGCCAACTCGGTGATCGCCCGCAACTCCGGGCGCCGCGAAAAGCGACTGTGGACCGACGCCGGCGAAGGGGAGCCGATCGTCGGCTACGTCGCCGACAATGAACACGACGAGGCCAGGTTCGTTGCCGAGGAAATCGACGCGCTCGCCGACCGCGGCGAGATCACCTACAACGATGTCGCCGTCTTCTATCGCACCAACAACTCGTCGCGGTCGCTGGAAGAGGTGTTCATCCGCGCCGGCATTCCGTACAAAGTCGTTGGGGGAGTGCGCTTTTACGAGCGCAAGGAGATCCGCGACATCGTGGCCTACCTGCGGGTGCTGGACAACCCCGGCGACGCGGTCAGCATGCGGCGCATCCTCAACACCCCGCGCCGGGGCATCGGTGATCGCGCCGAGGCCTGCGTGGCGGTCTACGCGGAGAACACCGGCGCCAGCTTCGCCGACGCGCTGGTCGCCGCCGCCGAAGGCAAAGTGCCGATGCTGAATACCCGTGCGGAGAAGGCAATCGCGGGTTTTGTCGAGATGCTCGACGAGCTACGGGGCCGCCTCGACGACGACCTCGGCGATCTCGTCGAGTCGGTGCTGGAACGCACCGGGTACCGCCGGGAGCTGGAGTCCTCGAGCGACCCGCAGGAGTTGGCCCGGCTGGACAACCTGAACGAACTCGTAAGCGTCGCACACGAATTCAGCATCGACCAGGCCAACTCCGCCGCCCTCGACGAGTCCCTGCAGATGCCCGAGGACGAGGACGTGCCGGACACCGGTGCGCTGGCGGCGTTCCTGGAACGGGTGTCGCTGGTCTCCGACAGCGACGAGATCCCCGAAGAGGGCGCCGGCATGGTCACGCTGATGACGCTGCACACCGCGAAGGGTCTGGAGTTCCCGGTGGTGTTCGTCACCGGCTGGGAGGACGGGATGTTCCCGCACATGCGGGCGCTCGACGATCCCACCGAGCTCTCCGAGGAGCGGCGGCTGGCCTACGTCGGCATCACGCGGGCGCGACAGCGGCTGTACGTGAGCCGGGCCATCGTGCGGTCGTCCTGGGGACAGCCGATGCTCAACCCGGAGTCGCGGTTCCTGCGCGAGATCCCGCAGGAGCTCATCGACTGGCGCCGCAGCGCCCCCGCCCCGTCGTTCAGCGCGCCGGTGAGCGGAGCCGGCCGGTTCGGCGCGCCGCGCGCGGCACCGACCCGCTCGGGAGCGAGCAAACGCCCGCTGCTGGTGCTGCAGCCCGGTGACCGGGTGACCCACGACAAGTACGGGCTGGGCCGGGTCGAGGAGGTCTCCGGCGTCGGCGAATCGGCCATGTCGCTGATCGACTTCGGCAGCTCGGGACGGGTGAAGCTGATGCACAACCACGCCCCGATCAGCAAGCTCTAGCGCCGAACGCTCGCGGCTATCCGCTCGGCCAGCGCCTTGATCTGCGGGAAAAACGCCAGCACCACGCTGGCGACCGGCAGCACCCACAGCGTGTACACGATCCACGCGACGTGGGCCCCCGCGATGAACACGCCGCCGTAGGTCAGCACCGCGACCACCGCCCCGGCCGCGATCAGGTAGCGCCCCAGCGGCCGGTGCTGCAGCAGCATGATCACGCCGGAAATGGTGGTCGACGCGAACACCACGGCCAGGAACGCGACCGCGATGCAGAACAACCGGTCGGACTTCCACCAGCCGGCGATCAGATCCGTGGCAACCACGGACGTGGCCCATCCGCTGACGATGCTGACGGCACAGGCGGCGACCACGATCCGGCCGTTGGGCTCGACGGCCAGCGGGGCGGCAAGGCCAGCGCCCACGCGCGCGTACGCCGCCGGCGGCGGAATCTGAGTGGTCGACGGCTCCGGGATCGTCGGTATCGGTCCCGTCGGCGCGCGCCGGATGATCCGCGTCCGTGTTTCGGAGGGTGGGTCCGGCGGTTCGGACAGTTGCGCTGCGGGAGGCGGGTCGTTCGGCGCGGTCACCTCATCCAGCGTAGTTGCCGACGTTGATGCCGCGCTTGGCCAGCCACGGCACCGGGTCGATCCTTTCGGTGCCGTTCTGCAGCACCTCGAAGTGCAGGTGTGGGCCGGTGGAATTGCCCCGGTTGCCCATGGTGGCGATCTGGTCGCCGGCCATCACCCGCTGGCCGGCGCTGACCAGCGTGCTGTTGACGTGGCCGTAGAGCGTGACCGTGCCGTCGGCGTGGCGCAGCTTGACCAGCGCCCCGTAGCCGGCGGCCGGCCCGGCCTCGATGACGACCCCGTCGGACACCGCGACGATCGGCGTTCCGATCGAATTGGCCAGGTCGATGCCGGCGTGCAGGACACCCCATCGGTAGCCGAAGTTCGAGGTGAAGATGCCGTGCGTGGGCATGACGTAGAGCGGCTGCTGCAGCCGCGCCTCGCGTTGGGCGCGGTCGTTGGCGAACGCGACCCCCCTGGCGAGCTCCGCGTTGTGCACCGCGGCGTTGGCGGCGGGCTGGACGGTGATCACCTGAGCGCCCCGGGTCGGGTTGCCGGCCGACCCGCCGGTGAGGGCCGACGCGTTGGCGGTCAGCACCGCTTCGGTCTTGGGGGTGTCGGCATGGCTGGTCGCGGTGTGGGCCGCCGCGGCCGCCGCGCCCGCGGCCATCGCCGAGATCAGCACCCGGCCCCTGGCCGCGCTGGTCGGCTGTTTGCGGTGCTGCCCGCCGCGGCGGATCACACCGATGACGTCGGTTATGTCGCTGGGGTTCGAGCGGGCCGGCCCATCGGTGTCGGGCGCCGGTCGCGCCGGGACCGCCGCCGCGACCGGGGCGGCAAGCATCAGCGGACCCAGGTCGTCCACGTCGTGCAGGTCGTCCAGCTCGGGGGCGAGCAGAACCCGGGCTTCGTTGTCGAAGGGCGAGTCGTTGCTGAAGTCCAGGTCGAGAAGTTCGCCGTGGTCGTCGGCGAACTCGAGGCCGTCGAAGTCGAACCCGTCGAGCGGAAGGATCTCGGTGACTTCGTTGTGGTGAGGCTCCGCCCGCCGGCCACCCGCTGCGCGACCCACTCTCACCACGCCGAAATCGGCAGAAGAACGAGCCAAACGGTGCTGGGACAAGCTGAAATGTCCTCGTATCGTGACCATAACGTTATCTGGACCTAAGGAAGGTATCGGTTAACGGACGGAGCTGGCAACCTCGGGGCAATATCCCGACCAATATTGTGATTCGCATCACGTTTCAGGCCCGGCGGTATGTCGTGAGCTGTGCCACATCAGTGGGATGCGGCGATGGCAGCCGTTCGGTGGGTGGATACAGTTCGTCCGTGCGTGTTGCCGAATCCGGCGCCGCCTGGCCTTAGCAGCAAGCCGAGCAAAGACAGTGAGCCCATGGACCTTTTCGAGTATCAAGCCAAAGAGTTGTTCGCCAAACACAACGTACCGAGTACGCCCGGGCGGGTGACGGACACCGCTGAGGGCGCGCGGGCCATCGCCGAGGAGATCGGGCGGCCGGTGATGGTCAAGGCGCAGGTCAAAACCGGCGGGCGGGGCAAGGCCGGTGGCGTCAAATTCGCCGCGACACCGCAAGACGCCTACGAGCACGCCAAGAACATCCTCGGCCTGGACATCAAGGGGCACGTCGTCAAGAAGCTGTTGGTCGCCGAGGCCAGCGACATCGCCGAGGAGTACTACATCTCCTTCCTGCTCGACCGCGCCAACCGCACCTACCTGGCCATGTGCTCGGTGGAGGGCGGCATGGAGATCGAAGAGGTCGCGGCGACCAAGCCCGACCGGCTGGCCAAGGTCCCGGTGGACCCCGTCGAGGGCGTGGATCTGGCAACCGCGCGTTCCATCGCCGAGCAGGGTCACCTGCCGGCCGAGGTGCTCGACGCCGCCGCGGTCACCATCTCCAAGCTGTGGGAGCTCTTCGTCGGTGAGGACGCCACGCTTGTGGAGGTCAACCCGTTGGTGCGCACGCCGGACGACAGGATTTTGGCGCTGGACGGCAAGGTCACCCTGGACGCCAACGCCGACTTCCGGCAGCCCGGCCACGTCGAGTTCGAGGACCGCGACGCCACCGACCCGCTGGAGCTCAAGGCCAAGGAGCACGACCTCAACTACGTCAAGCTCGACGGGCAGGTCGGCATCATCGGCAACGGCGCGGGCCTGGTGATGTCCACCCTCGACGTCGTGGCCTATGCCGGGGAAAAGCACGGCGGAGTCAAGCCGGCCAACTTCCTGGACATCGGCGGCGGCGCCTCGGCCGAGGTGATGGCCGCGGGCCTGGACGTGGTGCTGGGCGACAAGCAGGTCAAGGCCGTGTTCGTAAACGTGTTCGGCGGCATCACGGCGTGTGACGCCGTGGCGACCGGGATCGTGCAGGCGCTGCAGATCCTGGGCGACGAGGCGAACAAGCCGCTGGTGGTCCGGCTGGACGGCAACAACGTCGACGAGGGCCGGCGCATCCTGGCCGAGGCCAACCACCCGCTGGTGACGCTGGTGCCGACGATGGACGAGGCCGCCGACAAGGCCGCCGAGCTGGCGAGCGCCTGAAAGGACCACTGAAACATGGCTATCTTCCTGACCAAAGACAACAAGGTCATCGTCCAGGGCATCACCGGTAGCGAGGCCACCGTGCACACGGCCCGAATGCTCAAGGCGGGCACGCAAATCGTCGGCGGTGTGAACGCGCGCAAGGCCGGCACCACCGTCACGCACGAGGACAAGGGCGGCCGGATGATCAAGCTGCCGGTGTTCGGCAGCGTCTCCGAAGCGATGAAACAGACCGGCGCCGACGTGTCGATCATCTTCGTGCCGCCGAAGTTCGCCAAGGACGCCATCATCGAGGCCATCGACGCCGAGATCCCCCTGCTGGTGGTCATCACGGAGGGAATCCCCGTGCAGGACAGCGCATATGCCTGGGCCTACAACCTGCACAAGGGCGCCAAGACCCGCATCATCGGCCCGAACTGCCCCGGCATCATCACCCCGGGCCAGGCGCTGGTGGGCATCACGCCGGCGAACATCACCGGCCCGGGACCGGTGGGGCTGGTGTCCAAGTCCGGCACGCTGACCTACCAAATGATGTACGAGCTGCGCGATCTCGGCTTCTCCACCTCCATCGGCATCGGCGGCGACCCGATCATCGGCACCACCCACATCGACGCCATCGAGGCCTTCGAGAAGGATCCCGACACCAAGGTCATCGTGATGATCGGCGAGATCGGCGGTGACGCCGAGGAGCGCGCGGCCGACTACATCAAGGCGCACGTGTCCAAACCGGTCGTCGGCTATGTCGCGGGATTCACTGCGCCAGAAGGCAAGACGATGGGCCACGCGGGCGCGATCGTGTCCGGCTCCTCGGGCACCGCCGCCGCGAAGAAGGAGGCCCTGGAGGCGGCCGGGGTCAAGGTCGGCAAGACCCCGTCGGCGACGGCGGCGCTGGCCCGGGAGATCCTGACCAGCCTGTAACGACGGTTTCGCACAGTGACACTGGACCCGCGCACGCCCGTCGTCGTCGGTGTTGGGCAGGCGGCCGAGCGCATCGACGACGCCTACTACCGCGCGATGTCGGGCGTCGAATTGGCCACGGCCGCAGTGCGTGCCGCGCTGGACGACTGCGGCGCCGACGTCGCCAAGGTCGCGGCGACGATCGACACCGTCGCGGGCGTAAGGCAATTCGAGATCTCCGGGCCGGCCCAGCCGGTGCTGGGCAAGTCGAACAACTACCCGCGCTCGGTGGCCAACCGGATCGGTGCGGACCCCGCCCGCGCCATCCTCGAGGTCGTCGGCGGCCAAGGCCCGCAGCATCTGATCACCGAGCTGGCCGGCGAGATCGCCGCCGGCCGTTCGGAAGCCGCGCTGATCTTCGGCTCCGACGCGACGTCGACCACCCGGTACTTCGCCGGGACCGAGAATCGCCCGGACTTCTCCGAGACCGTCGACGGCTCGCTCGAGGACCGCGGCTACGGGCTGGACCGGCTCGTCACGCGCTACACGGTCGTCCACGGGCTGGTCGACGCGCCGACGCAGTACGCGCTGCTGGAAAACGCCCGCCGCGCCGGAACCGGGCTGGGCCCAACGGAATACCTGCGGCGGATGGGCGAGCTGTTCGCGCCGTTCACCAAGGTGGCCGCCGGTAATCCGTTCGCCGCCGCGCCGGTGGAGCGCAGCGTCGACGAGCTGATCACCGTGACCGAGAGCAACCGGATGATCGCGGAGCCCTACCCGCGGCTGCTGGTCGCCCGCGATCAGGTCAACCAGGGCGCGGCCGCGTTGCTGACGTCGGTCGAGGCCGCGCGGCGGCTGGGCGTGCCCGAGGAGAACTGGGTGTACCTGCACGGCCACGCCGACCTCGAGGAGCAGCCGCTGCTGGAACGCCCGGACCTGGGGCACGCGCCGTCGGCCGTGATGGCGGTTCGTGAGGCGCTGCGGGTGGCCGGCATCGGCGTCGACGACGTCGCCACCTTCGACCTCTACAGCTGCTTCCCGGTGCCGGTGTTCAACATCTGCGACGGCATGGGCATCGCGCCCGACGATCCGCGCGGCCTGACCCTGACCGGCGGGCTGCCCTTCTTCGGCGGCGCCGGCAACAACTACTCGATGCACGGCGTCGCCGAGACTGTGTCCCGAATGCGAAGCGCGCCAGGAGAATTCGGCCTAGTCGGTGCCAACGGCGGCATCCTGAGCAAGTACTCGGTCGGCATTTACTCGACCACCCCGACCGAATGGAAGCCGGACCGCAGCGCCGCGCTGCAGGCGCAGATCGGCGGATCGCCCACGCAGGCGGTGACCGAGAAGGCCGAGGGCGCCGCCACTGTCGAGACCTACACCGTGCGGCGCGATTCGGGGCGGCTGACCGGGATCATCGTCGGCCGGCTGGCCGAAGACGGCGCCCGATTCCTGTCGACCACCGAGGACGAAGAATTGATCGCGCTGCTGACCGACGGCGACCCGTTGGGTCGCGAGGTCCGGGTGCGCTCCTTCGACTACGGCAACCGCTGCTTTCCACGCTGAGCAGACGCGAAAGCACCCGACACGCCGGGCGTGCGGGTGCTTTCGCGTCTGCTCGTCACACCAGGGCGGCCAGCTTGCCGGCCAGCCGCTCGACGTAGGCGGCGATCTCGTCTTCGGGGCGGTCCGGCATGCCGAACAGCACCTCGGTGACCCCGAGCTCGGCCCAACGCGCCAGCTTGTCGGGCACCGGCTTGAAGTCCAGGGCCACGATCTGCGGCGCGCCCTCGCGGCCGGCGGCCGCCCAGGTGTCCTGTAGCAGCTTCACCGGCTCGTCGATGTCGAAGTCGCGCGGGGTGGTGATCCACCCGTCGGCGCTGCGGGCGATCCACTTGAAGTTCTTCTCGTTGCCGGCGGCGCCGACCAGCACCGGAATGTGCGACTGCACCGGCTTGGGCCAGGCCCAGCTGGGGCCGAACTTGACGAATTCGCCGTCGTAGGCGGCTTCCTCCTCGGTCCACAGCGCCCGCATCGCCTCGATGTACTCGCGCAACATGGTGCGGCGCCGGCCCGGCGGCACGTTGTGGTCGGCGAGTTCGTCGGTATTCCACCCGAAGCCGACGCCGAGGCTGACCCGGCCGCCGGACAGATGGTCGAGGGTGGCGATGCTTTTCGCCAGCGTGATCGGGTCATGCTCGACGGGCAGCGCCACCGCGGTGGACAGCCGCACCCGCGAGGTGACCGCGCACGCCGCGCCCAGACTCACCCACGGGTCCAGCGTGCGCATGTACCGATCGTCGGGCAGCGACGCGTCACCCGTCGTCGGGTGGGCCGCCTCGCGCTTGATCGGGATGTGGGTGTGTTCTGGCACGTAGAACGTCTTGAAGCCGTGGTCGTCGGCGAGCTTGGCGGCCGCCGCCGGGGAGATGCCACGGTCGCTGGTGAAAAGCACAAGGCCGTAATCCATGCACAGGATTAGAACGTGTTCTACCTAGCGGGGGCAAGCGGGCCTCGCGCGGACGGGCGCCCCCGACACTCCGGTGGCCCCGGCGAAGGCACCCGAACGTGCGCTAGCGTGGTTCATCGATCGCGTCGCACCGAAAGCGCAGCAAGGCCGGTGGCTATGGAACGGCGCGCCGGGAGCACAGCGTCGCACTGCAAGGCTGGCGCCGCGGAGGCCTTCAAGGCACGGAAGCAACAGGAGGAGTCATGACCTACTCGCCCGGTAGTCCCGGATATCCACCAGCGCAACCCGGCGGCTCCTACCCAGCCGCCACACCGTCGTTCGCCAAGGACGAGAACGTGGAGAGCAGCCTTCCGCTGTACCTGAACATCGCGGTGGTGGTGCTGGGCCTGGCGGTGTACCTGCTGAATTTCGGGCCGACGTTCACCATCGGGGCCGACCTCGGGCCGGGCGCCGGCGGGCGTGCCGGTGATGCCGGCACCGCGGTCCTCGTCGCGTTGCTGGCCGCGTTGCTCGCCGGGCTGGGCCTGCTGCCCAAGGCGAAGAGCTATGCGGGCATTGTCGGTGTGATCGCCACATTGGGTGCCTTGCTGGCGATCTCGGAGACGATCAACACGCCGTCGGGTTTTGCGATCGGCTGGGCGATGTGGCCTCTGGTGGCCTGCAGCATTTTCCAGGCGATCGCCGCCGTCGTCGTGATCCTGTTGGATGCGGGCGTCATCACCGCGCCGACGCCCCGGCCCAAGTACGACCCCTACGCGCAGTATGGCCAATACGGGCAGTACGGGTACGGCGCGCAGCCGCCCGGCGGGTATTACGGCCAGCCCGGTGCCCAGCAGCACGCTCCATACGGATCGCAGTACGGCGGTTATCAGTCGAGCCAGGCGCCGACCCAGAACGCCGCGATCCCGAACCCGTCGACCGGCGGATTCAACGCGTCGTCGGGCGCCCAGCCCGCGGCGCAGCAGGGGTCGTCCACACCGCCCACCGGCTTCCCGAGCTTCAGCCCGCCCCCGCAGGGCGGCGGGGCGAACCCGGCCGGCGAGCAGCAGTCCTCCGGCCAGGGCCAGGAGCAGTCGCCGTCGTCACCGGCTGGGCCGGCGCCGGCCTAACCGCGCGCCTTCGCGCCTAGTCGGGCACGTTCGCCAAGAGTGAAAAGGGTGTCGGAAAGCTCGGACGACCGGGCGGCGGGCGCTCGACAGGCGCGTGACCTCGTCAGGGTCGCGTTCGGCCCGGCCGTGGTGGCGTTGGGCATCATCGCCGCGGTCACGCTGCTGCAGTTGCTGATCGCCAACAGCGACATGACCGGCGCGCTGGGCGCCATCGCCAGCATGTGGCTCGGCGTGCACCAGGTGCCGATCTCGATCGGCGGCCGCGAACTCGGCGTGCTGCCGCTGCTGCCGGTCATGTTGATGATCTGGGCCACCGCGCGCAGCACCGCGCGGGCCACCTCCCCGCACTCGTCGTGGCTCGTGGCCCGCTGGGTCTTCGCCTCGGCGCTGGGCGGGCCGTTGCTGATGGCGGCGATCGCGCTGGCGGTGATCCACGACGCGTCGTCGGTGATCACCGAGCTGCAAACACCAAGCGCCCTGCGGGCTTTCGTCAATGTGCTGGTGGTGCACGCCATCGGCGCCGCGATCGGCGTGTTCTCCCGGGTGGGCCGACGGGCGCTGACGGCGTCGCCGCTGCCCGATTGGCTCGGCGATTCCGCGCGTGCCGCGGCCGCCGGCGTGCTGGCGCTGGTCGGCCTGTCCGGCATGGTGACTGCCGGGTCTCTGGTCGTGCACTGGGCGACGATGCAGGAGCTCTACGGGATCACCGATTCGATCTGGGGTCAGTTCAACCTCACGGTGCTGTCGGTGTTGTATGCGCCCAACGTCATCGTCGGCACCGCGGCGGTCGCGGTCGGGTCCAGCGCCCACCTCGGCTTCGCGACGTTCAGTTCGTTCACCGTGTTCGGCGGCGACATCCCCGCGCTGCCGGTGCTGGCCGCGGTGCCACGGCCGCCGCTCGGCCCGGTGTGGGTGGCGCTGCTCATCGTCGGCGCGGCGTCCGGTGTGGCGGTCGGGCAGCAATGCGCGCGGCGTCCGCTCCCGCTGCTTCCGGCGCTGGCCAAGCTGCTGGTCGCGTCCGTCGCCGGGGCGCTGGTCATGTCGCTGGTCGCATACGCCGGCAGCGGCCGGCTGGGCAACTTCGGCGATGTCGGCGTGGACCAGGGTGCGCTGGTCGTCGGCGTGTTCTTCTGGTTCGCGGTCGTCGGCTGGGTCACGGTGGTGATGAGCGGCGGGATCCGGCGCCGGCCGCGGCGACCGAAGCGACCCGAACCCGCGGTCGCGGCCGAACCCGAACCCGCTGAGCCCCCGGCCGAACCCGAACCCGAACCCGACGAGCCAACGGCCGAACCCGAAGTGTCGGTCGGCGGCGACGAGCCGGCCGCAGCCCCGGCCGAGGAGGACGCGACCGAGCGCGACGCGGAGGAATAGACGCAAACCGTATGGCGCCCATCACTCCCAGTAGGCTCGCCGATGTGCAGCAACCGCTCCACGTGCCCCCGAGCGCACCGGCGCGGCTGGTGGTGCTCGCGTCGGGCACCGGGTCGCTGCTGAGCTCGCTGCTCGCCGCCGCCGTCGGCGGCTACCCGGCCCGCGTGGTCGCCGTCGGCGCCGACCGCGACTGCCTGGCCCTCGAGATCGCCGAGGCCGCATCGGTGCCGACCTTCACCGTCAGGCTCGGCGACCACGCCAGCCGCGAGGCCTGGGACGCTGCCATCACCGAAGCCACCGCCGCGCACTCGCCGGATCTGGTCGTATCCGCGGGATTCATGAAACTACTTGGGCCACAGTATCTTTCACGATACTGCGGCCGCATCCTCAACACGCACCCGGCGCTGCTGCCGGCGTTTCCCGGTGCGCACGCGGTGGCCGAGGCGTTGGCCTATGGCGTGAAGGTCACCGGCTGTACGGTGCATTTGGTGGATGCCGGCACCGACACGGGACCGATATTGGCGCAGCAATCCGTCGCGGTGCTCGACGGCGACACCGAGGAGACACTGCACGAACGCATCAAGGTCACCGAACGGAAGCTGTTGGTGGACGTCGTGGCCGCGATCGCAACCCGCGGCGTGACCTGGACCGGACGAAAGGCGACCCTGGGATGAGCACTCCCGTGAGCAACGACGAGTCAAGAAGGGCGATTCGCCGCGCGTTGATCAGCGTCTACGACAAGACCGGGCTGATCGAACTCGCCCAGGGTCTCAGTGCGGCCGGCGTCGAGATCGTCTCGACCGGATCGACCGCCAAAACCATTGCCGGCAAGGGCATCCCGGTGACACCGGTCGAGGAACTGACCGGCTTTCCCGAAGTGCTCGACGGCCGGGTCAAGACACTGCATCCGCGGGTGCACGCCGGCCTGCTGGCCGACCTGCGCAAGCCGGAGCACGCCGCGGCGCTCGAGCGGCTCGGGATCGCGGCGTTCGAACTGGTCGTCGTCAACCTGTATCCGTTCAGCGAGACCGTCGACTCCGGCGCCGGCATCGACGACTGCGTCGAGCAGATCGACATCGGCGGGCCGTCGATGGTACGGGCGGCCGCGAAGAACCATCCCAGCGTCGCGGTGGTCACCGACCCGCTGGGCTACGACGGGGTGCTCGCCGCGGTGCGCAACGGCGGATTCACGCTCGCCGAGCGCAAAAGGCTGGCGTCGCTGGCCTTTCAGCACACCGCGGAGTACGACATCGCCGTCGCGAGCTGGATGGAGTCGACGCTGGCGCCCGAGCATCCACCGACGGCGTTCCCGCAGTGGTTCGGCCGCGGCTGGCGCCGCTCGGCGATGCTGCGCTACGGCGAGAACCCGCACCAGCAGGCGGCGCTGTACGTGGACCCTGGCGCCTGGCCCGGCCTGGCGCAGGCGGAGCAGCTGCACGGAAAGGAGATGTCCTACAACAACTTCACCGACGCCGACGCGGCCTGGCGGGCGGCCTTCGACCACGAGCAGACGTGTGTGGCAATCATCAAGCACGCCAACCCATGTGGGATCGCCATCTCGTCGATTTCGGTCGCGGACGCGCATCGCAAGGCGCACGAGTGCGATCCGCTGAGCGCCTTCGGGGGAGTCATCGCGTCGAACACCGAAGTCAGCGTCGAGATGGCGGAATATGTCAGCACCATCTTCACAGAGGTGATCGTCGCACCCGCGTACGCGCCGGGAGCCGTCGATGCGCTGACGCGCAAGAAGAACGTCCGGGTGCTGGTGGCCTCCGAGCCGCTGACCGGCGGTGCCGAGCTGCGAGCGGTCAGCGGCGGGCTGCTGATGCAGCAGCGCGACGAGCTCGACGCGCACGGCGACAATCCCGCGAACTGGACGCTGGCGACCGGGTCACCGGCCGATCCGGCGACGTTGACCGACTTGGTCTTTGCGTGGCGCGCGTGCCGCGCGGTCAAGTCGAACGCGATCGTGATCGCCGCGGACGGCGCCACCATCGGCGTCGGGATGGGCCAGGTCAACCGTGTCGACGCGGCCCGGCTGGCCGTCGCGCGCGGCGGCGATCGGGTCCGGGGCGCCGTCGCGGCCTCCGATGCGTTCTTCCCGTTCCCCGACGGCCTCGAGACGCTGGCCGCCGCCGGGGTGAGGGCGATCGTGCACCCGGGAGGATCGGTGCGCGACGACGAGGTGACCGAGGCCGCGGCCAAGGCGGGTGTCACCGTGTACCTCACCGGCGCGCGCCACTTCGCTCACTGAACACCAGGCATCGCGCGCGGACCAGCAACGCGTAGCGTGGAGTGGTGCCATCACCGAGCAACCTGCCCCGCACGGTCGGCGAGCTGCGTGCCGCAGGCCATCGTGAGCGGGGAGTGAAGCAGGAAATCCGCGAGAATCTGCTGACCGCGCTGGCCGACGGGGACGAGGTCTGGCCCGGCATCCTGGGCTTCGACGAGACCGTCATCCCGCAGCTGGAACGGGCGCTGATCGCCGGTCATGACGTCGTGCTGCTCGGCGAGCGCGGCCAGGGCAAGACCCGGCTGCTGCGCGCGCTGGTCGGGCTGCTCGACGAGTGGACGCCGGTGATCGGCGGGGCCGAACTCGGCGAGCACCCCTACACGCCGATCACGCCCGAGTCCATCCGGCGGGCCGCCACGCTCGGTGACGATCTGCCGGTGGAGTGGAAGCACCGCAGCGAACGCTATACGGAGAAGCTGGCCACTCCGGACACCAGCGTCGCGGACCTGGTCGGCGACATCGACCCGATCAAGGTCGCCGAGGGCCGCAGCCTCGGTGACCCGGAGACCATCGCCTACGGGCTGATCCCGCGGGCGCACCGCGGCATCGTGGCGGTCAACGAACTGCCCGACCTCGCCGAGCGCATCCAGGTGTCGATGCTCAACGTGATGGAGGAGCGCGACATTCAGGTCCGCGGCTACACGCTGCGCCTGCCGCTGGACGTGTTGGTGGTGGCCAGCGCGAACCCCGAGGACTACACCAACCGCGGCCGCATCATCACCCCGCTCAAGGACCGCTTCGGCGCCGAGATCCGGACCCACTACCCGCTGGAGCTCGAGGCCGAGATGGGCGTGATAGCCCAGGAGGCGCACCTGAGCGCCCAGGTCCCCGAGTACCTGATCCAGGTGCTGGCCCGGTTCGCCCGGTACCTGCGCGAGTCCAGTTCGGTCGACCAGCGCTCGGGGGTGTCGGCGCGGTTTGCCATCGCGGCGGCCGAGACCGTCGCGGCCGCGGCCCGGCATCGCGGCGCGGTGCTGGGCGAGACCGACCCGGTGGCCCGCGTGGTCGACCTGGGCACGGTGATCGACGTGCTGCGCGGCAAGCTGGAATTCGAGTCCGGCGAGGAGGGCCGCGAGCAGGCGGTGCTCGAACACCTGCTGCGCCGGGCGACCGCCGACACCGCGTCGCGGGTGCTCGGCGGCGTCGACGTCGGCTCCCTGGTGGCCGCCGTCGAGGCCGGTTCGGCGGTGACGACGGGCGAGCGGGTGTCGGCCAAGGACGTGCTGGCCGCGGTGCCGGGGCTGCCCGTCGTCGACAAGATCGCCAAAAAGCTGGGCGCCGAATCCGAGGGCGAGCGCGCAGCGGCGCTGGAGCTCGCGCTGGAAGCCCTGTACCTGGCCAAGCGGATCGACAAGGTGTCCGGGGAGGGCCAAACCGTCTATGGCTAGGGGCCATTCGTCGCGCTACTCGGCGTACACCGGCGGACCCGACCCGCTGGCCCCGCCGGTGGACCTGCGCGAGGCGCTCGAACAGATCGGGCAGGACGTTATGGGAGGCACCTCGCCGCGCCGGGCGCTGTCCGAGCTGCTGCGCCGCGGCACCAACAACATGCCCGGCGCCGACCGGCTCGCGGCCGACGCCAACCGCAGGCGGCGGGACCTGTTGCGCCGCAACAACTTGGACGGCACGCTGCAGGAGATCAAGAAGCTGCTCGACGAGGCCGTGCTGGCCGAACGCAAGGAACTGGCCCGCGCGCTGGACGACGACGCCCGCTTCGGCGAACTGCAGCTGGACTCGCTGCCCGCCTCGCCGGCCAAGGCCGTGCAGGAGCTCTCCGACTACAACTGGCGCAGCGCCGAGGCGCGCGAAAAGTACGAGCGGATCAAGGATTTGCTGGGCCGCGAGATGCTGGACCAGCGCTTCGCGGGGATGAAGCAAGCGCTGGAGGGCGCCACCGACGAGGATCGCCAGCGCGTCACCGAGATGCTGGACGACCTCAACGAGCTGCTGGACAAGCACGCAAGAGGTCAGGACACGCCACAGGACTTCCAGGACTTCATGGACAAGCACGGCGAGTTCTTCCCGGAGAACCCGCGCAACGTCGAGGAGCTGCTGGACTCGCTGGCCAAGCGCGCCGCCGCCGCGCAGCGCTTCCGCAACAGCCTCAGCCCCGAGCAGCGCGCCGAGCTGGATGCCTTGGCGCAGCAGGCTTTTGGCTCACCGTCGTTGATGCAGGCGTTGAACCGGCTCGACGCGCATCTGCAGGCCGCCCGGCCGGGGGAGGACTGGACCGGCTCCGAGCAGTTCTCCGGTGACAACCCGTTGGGCATGGGTGAGGGCACCCAGGCGCTGGCCGACATCGGCGAGCTCGAGCAGCTGGCCGAGCAGTTGTCGCAGAGTTACCCGGGCGCCACCATGGACGACGTCGACCTCGACGCGCTGGCACGCCAGCTCGGCGACCAGGCCGCCATCGACGCCCGGACGCTGGCCGAACTGGAACGCGCGCTGGTGAACCAGGGGTTCCTGGATCGTGGCTCCGACGGCCAGTGGCGACTGTCGCCCAAGGCCATGCGCAGGCTCGGCGAGACGGCGTTACGCGATGTGGCGCAACAGCTTTCCGGCCGCCACGGCGAGCGCGACCATCGGCGTGCCGGCGCGGCCGGCGAGCTGACCGGCGCGACCCGGCCCTGGCAATTCGGTGACACCGAGCCGTGGAACATCTCGCGCACGCTGACCAATGCGGTGCTGCGCGAGGCGGGGACCGCGACCCTGGAGGGCGGGGCCGGCCCGATCCGGATAAGCGTCGACGACGTGGAGGTCTCCGAGACCGAGACCCGCACCCAGGCCGCGGTGGCGCTGCTGGTGGACACCTCGTTTTCGATGGTGATGGAGAATCGCTGGCTGCCGATGAAGCAGACCGCGCTGGCGCTCAACCACCTGGTGTGCACCCGGTTTCGGTCGGATGCGTTGCAGATCATCGCGTTTGGGCGGTACGCGCGGACGGTGACCGCGGCCGAGCTGACAGGTCTGGAGGGTGTCTACGAGCAGGGCACCAACCTGCATCACGCGCTGGCGCTGGCGGGCCGTCACTTGCGCCGGCACCCCAACGCGCAGCCCGTCGTGCTGGTGGTGACCGACGGCGAGCCGACCGCCCACCTGGAGGACGTCGACGGTCAGGGGTCTTCCGCCGTGTTCTTCGACTATCCGCCGCATCCGCGGACCATCGCCCACACCGTGCGCGGGTTCGACGAGATGGCCCGGCTGGGCGCGCAGGTCACCATCTTCCGGTTGGGCAGCGACCCCGGGCTGGCCCGGTTCATCGACCAGGTCGCGCGCCGCGTCGAGGGACGCGTCGTGGTGCCCGATCTCGACGGCCTGGGCGCCGCCGTGGTGGGCGACTACCTGCGCTCCCGGCGGCGCCGCCGGTAAGTTGCGCGAGCAGACGCAAAATCACCCAAATTTCGCAAGATTTGGGCGATTTTGCGTCTGCTCGCGCGCACTAACTCGACCTCACAGCCTCTTGAGGCCGCGCAGAATCCTGACGAATGGTGCGCTGGAAGCGAGGCCCTTCCGCAGGCTCGGCTGCAGGTAGCTGAGGTTGTTGACGACGAAGTAGCGCACTCCGTGGCCGCGCCATTGCGCGGCCCGGTCGACGACCTCGTCGGGCGTCCCGGCCAGAACGGCGGCTTTGAGCAGCGATACCGGGACGTCCTTGGTGTAGGACAACACGGTCCGAAGGTCTAACGTTTGCGGGATCAGGTCCTGGGCGCCGGCGAACTCATGTCCGAGTGGATGTTGCACGCCGTGCTCGGCCCACATCTCCCCGGGAGCGATGAGCGCGAAGGCTTTTGCCGCAGCACAATTCAGGGCCTGCTCGACGTCGTCGCGACTGCGTCCGGTGATGACAAAGGCCGAGATTGCCGGCGTGATCGACGCGGGATCGCGCCCGGCGTCGGAGGCCGCCGTGCGCACTGCTTCGAGACCGGACGCGTAGGCCTTGGGTCCCGACAACAACCCGGGGAACCACGCGTCGGCGTAGCGCCCGGTGGCCCGCAGCATCCGCGGTCCCTTGGCGGCGATCCATATCTCGGGCCAGTTGCCACGGTAGGGCGGCAGCTCGAACACCGCGTCACGCAACGGGAAATACGGCGAGTCACGCGAGACGGGCGCGCCACCGGATTCCCACAGCGCACGGATCGTGGCGATCGCCTCTTCAAAGCGCGCAACGGGTTTGGTCCAGTCCACTCCGTAGGGCTCATTGCCCTCCCGTTCTCCCACGCCGAGGCCCAGGATGGCGCGGCCGCGGGTGATCAACTGCAACGTGGCCGCGGCCTGCGCGGTGACCGCCGGGTGACGGCGATTGGCATCGGTAACGCCGACGCCAAGGCGCAGACGCGCAAAGCGGTTGTGGGAGGCGAGATATCCGAGCATGGTCCACGGTTCGAATTGCGCGTCGACCTTCGGGACGAGTGTGGCGACACCGAGGTGGCCCGGCGTGGCGATCGAGCGCGGAAACAGCGAATTCAGGTGGTCGGCCACCCAGTAGGAGTCGACGCCGCCGGCCGTGGCCATCAGCATGTTGGCGCGGGCGAGCGCGGTCGCGGAGTATCGAGAATTGAGGAGCTGAACGCTCAGCCCGACTCGGACCGGATTCACACGCGTCGCCTTCCGCAGTGGTTGAAGCATCGTAGCGGTCCCCCGCCAGGCCAGGCGTCGAGTCGGTGGCGACCCCTGTTAACGACGACACGAGGATTCGTAAACAACAGGCTAACGACGCACTTATCGCGATGAGCGCCGGTATCGTTGCACTGTCCAAATCCTGCCTTGGATCGAGGGCCGATGACGGCGACGCAAGACGCGACCGGTTTCATTGGTGGGTTCGCACCCGTGACCGCAACGCTGCGGCGCGACGCGCAGCTCGCCCGGGCGTGCGCGCCGATGGCGGCAAAGGTACTGGCGCTCACCGCCGCCAGGAAGGCCCAGTCGAGATTGGCCGGCGGCCGTGCCCCAAAGCACGTTGAGATCACGGACTTCGACCCGCTGGACCCCGCGATGGCCCGCGACCCGTATCCGCATTACCGGGAGCTGCTGGCGGGCGGGCGGGTGCGGTACAACCCCAAGCGCGACGTCTACATCTTGAGCAGATACTCAGACGTCCGTGAGGCCGCGCGCAACCACGAGGCGTTGTCCAGCGCCCGCGGAGTCACCTTTTCACGCGGATCGGCGCCCTTCCTCCCCACCTCCGATCCGCCCAGACACACCGGGATGCGCAAGCAGTTGGCGCCGGGTATGGCGCGCGGCGCGTTGGAATCCTGGCGCCCGATGATCGACCAACTTGCCCTGGAACTGGTTTCCGGGCTGCTGGCGCGGACACCCGCGGACGTCGTTTCCACCGTGGCCGCACCGATGCCGATGCGCACCATCACCCATGTTCTCGGCATAACCGGACCCGACGAGACCGCGTTCTGCCGCCTGTCCAACCAAGCGGTTCGCATCACCGACGCCAATCTGTCGGCGTCGGGGCTGGTTTCGCTTGCGCACGGCTTCACCGGATTTCGGCGATTGCGCAAGCTGCTGGCTCACCGGTGCGACAACGGGCTGCTGGGGGATTCCACCATTCTCGGGAAGCTCGCCGCGGATGCCGCGCACAGCCGGATCAGCGATACAGAATTGTTCTTGTCTGCGGTGCTGTTGCTGGTTGCGGGGCACGAGACCACTGCGAACCTGATCAGCACCCTGTTTCTGACGCTGGCCGACCATCCGGATCAGCTCAGGCTCCTCGCGCAACGCGCAGATCTGATCCCGTCGGCGATCGAGGAGCAGCTTCGCTTCTCCTCACCGGTTCAAAGCATCTGTCGCACAGCGCGTGTCGACTATCGCGTCGGTGATGCCGTCATCCCGAGGGACTCGCTGGTGCTGCTGGCGTGGGGGGCGGCCAACCGCGACCCGCGCCAATTCGACGATCCGGATGTCTTTCGCGCCGACCGCAATCCGGCCGGGCATCTGGCGTTCGGCTCCGGCATCCACTCCTGTCCCGGGACGCAGCTGGCGCGGATGGAGGGCCAGGCCGTCCTGCGCGAGATCGTCGCCAACGTCGACCGGATCGATGTGGTTGAGCCACCGGTGTGGACGACGAACGCGAACCTGCGCGGCCTGACCCGGCTGCGGGTCGCCGTCACCCCCGCGCGACCGCATAGGGCGCCGCAGGCACCATGAACGCTTCTGCGTCTCGATGTTCCCGGTGGCACGAGTGGGCGGCGCCGGTGTGGATCGGGTGCAGCTTCTCGGCATGGGCGCGGCTGCTGATCCGGAACCGTTTTGCCGTGCACCCCAGCCGCTGGCACTTCGCCGTTCTCGTCACGCTCGCCAGCGTCGTCAACTCCTTCCTGGGGTGGTGCCAGAAGATCCTGTTCGGCGGGCGGACGGCCCAAACGGTGGTCGCCGACGCACCGATCTTCATCGTCGGCCACTGGCGCACCGGCACCACGCTGCTGCACGAAATGCTGGTCCTCGATGAGCGCCACACCGGTCCCACGGGTTTCGAATGCGTTGCACCGCAACATTTTCTGTTGACCGAGCGGATAGCGCCACTGCTGGGATTCCTGGTGTCGAAGCATCGCGCGATGGACAACATGGACCTGAGCCTGCGCCATCCGCAAGAAGACGAGTTCATCTGGTGCATGCAGGGGCAGCCGTCCCCGTACCTGACGCTGGCGTTCCCGAACCGGCCGACGCAGCACGAGCGTTATCTGGATTTGGACCAGTTGACCCCGCGAGAACTGGAGGCGTGGAAACGCATCCTCTACCGGTTCGTTCAGCAGGTGCACCTTCGCCGTCGCAAGGTGGTGATCCTGAAAAACCCGAATCACAGTTTCCGAATAAGGGTGCTGCTGGACGTCTTTCCGCGGGCGAGGTTCATCCACATCGTCCGAGATCCCTATGTCGTCTATCCCTCCAGCCTCCACCTTCTCAAGTCGTTGTCCCGCGTACACAGCCTGCAGCGGCCGACGTTCGACGGATTGAACGAGAAGGTTCTGTCGACCTATCTCCATCTGCATCGAAAGTTGGACGAAGGGCGAGAACTCGTCGATCCCGCACGCTTCTACGAATTGCGCTACGAAGATCTGATCGCCGATCCCGAGGGACAGTTGCGCCGACTCTACGAGCACCTGGGGCTGGGCGGCTTCGAGCAATACCTACCGCGCCTGCGCCGGTATCTCGCCGACCACGCGGACTATGAGACGAACAGCTACGAGCTGACGGCCGACCAGCGTGCCGCCGTCGCCGAGCGTTGGGGAGAGGTCATTGACCGGTACGGCTACGGCGACGCGTCGAATCCCGTTGGTGCGACGCTGACGGCATGCCTCCCGGAATGACCAGTGCGTCGGGGCCGGTCGCCGCGTGGAATGTCTATGTGATCGCGGACGCGGTTTTGCACTAACCCGCTGCTCAGGGGGCGTCGACGGTTCGGCCGCCCGGGGGCCCGTACAGGTAGGGGTAGTGCACGTTCGGGTCGTTCGGCGGCCGCATGTCCGGCGGAGGCGGCGCGCTGCGCCAGGCGGCGGGAAGGCGACAGCCGGTGTCGTAGGAGTAGGCGATCAGGGTGCCGTGGTTCACCAACTCGATCGAGGCGCCGTCGTCGCGGGTTTGTGAGTCGTTGTCCGCGCCCGGCGGCCGCGGCGGCTGGCCGGGCGTCGAATCGCTCTGGTGAAACCCGGCCGCGGAGAACAGCGGCGCCAGGTCGGTGGTGATCTGCGGCCACTGCGCGGGGGAGGGGCCCGGCTCGCCGAAGAAGTGGTCGCTCTGCTCCTGGCGACCGATGGTGCGGACGAACGGGTCTTTGCAGCCGTTCGTCGGATGAGCGATCGCGGTGCTCGAAAACCTGGTCTGTGGCGAGTATTTGGCGACGGTCGCCCGAATCTTGGCGTCGAGGTCGGCCAACTGCCCCTCGACGGTCTCCAGGTCGGGCCGGTCGTTGACGATCTTCTGCAGCCGATCCAGCTCGCTGCGCCCCGGATTGGCGTACGGGTTGAACGTCGTCGGCTTGGCGCATGCCGCGGACAGCGTCGCCGTCACCACGGCGACGGTGAGCGCCCCCCGCGCCAACGAGGAAGTGCCGCACCGCATTTCTACGGCCCCGCGACGATGATCGGCTCCTGACCCGGCGGGATCAGGAGCGGGGGCGGCTGCGCCTCGACAAGGTCGTCGGGCAGCCCGGCCAGGACCGCGGCCAGGTTGTAGCCGCTCATTCGGAGCTGGCCGTTGCTGCCGTCGCGGGCGTATTCGGAGTGTCCATAGGCACGCTCGTGCAGCATACCGTCGCCCAGGCTGCCGCCCGGCGCCGTTCCCGTGTCGACGGACAACGGGGTCATGCCGGGAACATCCTGGGGGGCGGGCCCGAAGGCGCCGAACTGCGGGATCACGTCGGACACACCGTCATTGACGCCGATCTCGTAGTAGGCGTGCCCCGGCGCAACACCCAGCTGCGAGACATTGCTCAGCTCGGTGCCGGGCGACCCGTACAGCACGACATCGCTCACGGGCGCACCCTGCTGCAACGCCAGGCTGGTCACCAGGGAGCCGTAGGAATGCCCGAACGCGGTGATGTGCTGGTCCGAGACATTGCTTGCCGCGGCCAGGCCCTTGTAGAAATGGTTGAGCGGTCCCGCGCCCTGGTGGGCGAGCCGGTCCATGGCGACGTCTATCGGGTTGTCGGGAGCGTCGTAGCCCAGCCACGCGACCGACGCCACCGAGTCGTAGTTCGGTGTGCCCGCGAACCTGCGCAGGTCGCTCGCCTTGGCGCGCTGGGTTTCGGCTTCGCGCACCATCGCGTCCACGCTGGAGCTGACCCGGGTGTTCAGGCCGCCCACCGTCACCCCGACCCGCTCGGCGTTGTCGACGTCCCCGATCCCCACCGCGGCCAGCACCTTGTTGGGGTTGCTGGTGGTGTCGAGCAGGATCAGGCTGGTTCCAGGGTGCTTACTGAGTGTGTCCTGTAACGCCTGCAAGTCCGCCAGCTTGGCGGCGTCGGTGTGCCACACGCCATTTCCGTCCAGCCAGCCCTGCTGTAGCCGCCGCAGCTCGCGTTGCAGGACTGGCATGTTGAGTTCGCTGCGAACGTCGGTGGGAATCCCGTCGAGGCTGCGGATCGAGTTCGGGAACCATTCCTTGACCCGGTCCTGCTGCCCCGGGGTCAACGAATGCCACCACTGCTTGACCGCGTCGGGATCGCTGTTCGGCGGTGGCACGTGCGGCATCTTGGGTGGCTCGTGGCTGATCTGAGTATCTACCTGCTGGGAGGACAGGTCGCCGTCGGCGCCGCGAATCGCCGCCGCCAGATCCTCGTCGGCGGTCTCGGCGTCGGCCAAAAGCCGTTTGATGTTCGCGTTCACCCGCAGCGCGGCGTCGAGGATGTCCTTTTGATCGGCGGCGGAGTACGACGACAAGTCCGGGGGCGGCAACGCGAGGCCGGTCGTGTCGTCGATCGTCAGGTGATGAGCGCGCGCATCGTCGCGAATCGCGTTGAGCCGCACCTTGATTGCCGCAACCTGATCGGCCGATTTCTCGGCGGCGCGAGCGACGGCCTCGCAGGCGTCGGCGTGCGTGTCCAGGATTTCCGAGGTGCGATGCGTCGCCGCGTGCGCCGCTTCGGCGGCGTCACCGCCG
The DNA here is from genome assembly GCF_035616495.1 of Mycobacterium sp. 663a-19. Taxonomy (NCBI): domain Bacteria; kingdom Bacillati; phylum Actinomycetota; class Actinomycetes; order Mycobacteriales; family Mycobacteriaceae; genus Mycobacterium; species Mycobacterium sp. 663a-19. The sequence continues at coordinate 648,510 of NZ_JAPJAV010000001.1, forward strand.
AAATCCAGGAGCCGCATGGTATCGGTCAGCGCCGCCGACGCAGTGCGGGTGCCGTGCGAGCGCTTGATCGCGGCATCGAAGACCGCCCTGATCGCCGCGGGATCCCAGCGCTCGATGTCGGCCAGGCTGAGCGTCATACGCCGCGCGCAGCGTCCCCATCGGCGGTGGTGCCGACCTCGGCCAGTGCCGCTGCGGTGCGCTGCTCCATCTCGGTGAGCTCCACGGCGGCGAAATGCATGCCACACGAATGCTCGCCGAAGCGGCCGATGTGGGTCGTGCCGGCGGTCTCCCAACCGTCGAGCAATCCCGATAGTGCGCCCGCCGACGAGCCGACCCAACCCGACTGCGCGTCCGCGGCCGCGCCGAGGCAGGCCTGCTGAACGGCCAGCAATGTCTCACCGTGGTTGGCGAGTTGGGTTCCCACGTGGCTCAGTACGTCCGGCTGCGCGCGCAATTCCTCGGCCATGACTCGCCCCCGCCCTGAATGAGATCCTGTGGCTTCGCTCCTGCGGAGTATTGCACGAGCCGGGGGCTCGAGCCAGTTACCCTCCGCGGCTGACCAGCCGGTTTGCCCGCTGCTAGCGGGGCCTGCGGGCCTTGCGCTTGATGCCCACGCCACCCCACAGCGAGAAGCCGCGAATGTTGACCTTCGGCGCGCCCGGTGTGCCCTGGCCGACGACGTCGCGGTCGAAGCCGCCCATCACACCGCGCCCGTGGATCTCGACGTTCACTTCCGGCGGCAGCAGGATGTTCTGGACGCCCATGATCGAGATCGCATGAATGTCAACCTCGGTCGAGGTGAAGTCGGCGTAGCGCAAGTCCACCACCCCGCTGCCCCACAGGGTAAACGTGGTCAGCTTCTTCGGGACGTTCCATCGGCCCCGGCGCTCGAATCCGCTCAGCAGCGCCAGCAGCAGGGTGGACGGCGCGGGATTGAGCTTGCCGCCCCGGCGCGGGACGATCGGCGCGCCCGGCAGGTCGGCCCGCAGCTCGTCGAGCTCCGCGTACGTGGTCGCCGCGTACGCCTTGGTCAATCGGTCTTCGTAGTCCTTGAGCTGCAGCCGGCCCTGTTCGGCGGCGTAGGCCAGCAACTGCGCGATCTGGATCCGATCGGTGTCGCCCGCACGTGACGATTCGTCGCGTGTGTCGTTTTCGTCACGTTGCGTTGGGTTGCTCATCATCCACGAGCGTACGACGTAGAAGTTTTGCTGCAAGCGGGTTGGCTAAACTGCAACCTTCTTCCCGGGCCGCTCCTGATCGACGGGCCTTTTGCGGCGCCCCGGCGGGCCGTTAGACGTTTGCCCAACTAGGCGGGCGTTTCTGCAGGAATGCGAGCATGCCTTCGCGGGCCTCGTCGGAGACGAACAGCCGCGCCGACTCCTCGCTGAGCCGCTCAGCGTCGCGATCGAACCCCTGCAGCACACCCGCCGTGGTCAACGCTTTGGACGCCGCAAGCCCCTGCGGAGACCCCCGGCTCACGTCGGCCACCAGCTTCGCTACCGCGGCGTCGACGTCGTCGGCCGCCATGGTGATCAACCCGATCGCGGCGGCCTCGGCGGCGTCGAACGTTTCGCCGGTCAGGTAGTAGCGGGCGGCGGCGCGCGCCGACATCTTCGGCAGCAGCGTCAGCGAGATGATCGCCGGGGCCACGCCGATGCGGGCCTCGGTCAGCGCGAAGGTGCTGCGCGGACCGGCGACGGCGATGTCGCACGCGCCGACGAGTCCGAACCCGCCGGCCCGCACGTGCCCGTCGATCGCGGCGATCACCGGCAGCGGGGACTCGACGATGGCGCGCAGCAACGCGGTCAACTCCCGGGCCCGGGCCGCCGCCATGTCGAACGGGTCGCCGCCGCCGGCCTCGCTCAGGTCGGCACCGGCGCAGAACGTGCCGCCGGTGTGCCCGAGCACCACCGCCCGCACCGCCGGATCCGCGGCGGCGTCCCGCAGCCGCTGATGCAGCTGGCCGACCAGCGCGGTCGAGAGCGCGTTGCGGTTGGCCGGTGAGTTCAGCGTCAGCCGGGCGAACGGGCCGCCGGCATCGGCCGGGCCGGTGTAGTCGACGAGCGTGTCCATCAGTACGAGCGGGGCAGGCCCAGCGACGTCTGGGCGACGAAGTTCAGCACCATCTCGCGGCTGATCGGGGCGATCCTTCCCAGCCGCGCCGACGTCAGCATGGCGGCGACGCCGTACTCCTGCGTCAGCCCGTTGCCGCCCATCGACTGCACGGCCTGGTCGACCGAGCGGGTAGCCGCCTCGGCCGCAGCGTATTTGGCCATGTTGGCGGCCTCGGCCGCGCCCATGTCGTCGCCGCTGTCGTAGAGCGTCGCCGCCTTCTGCATCATCAGCTTGGCCAGCTGGACCTCAATGTGGCACTGCGCCAACGGATGTGACAGGCCCTGGTGCGCGCCGATGGGGGTGGACCAGACCTGACGGGTCTTGACGTAGTCGACGGCCTTCTCCAGCGCGAACCGTCCCATGCCCACCGAGCTGGCCGCACCCATGATGCGTTCGGGGTTCAGGCCGGCGAAAAGCTGTGCGATGGCGGCGTCCTCGGCGCCGACGAGCGCGTCCGACGGCAGCCGGACGTCGTCGAGGAAGACCTGGAACTGCCGTTCGGGGCTGATCAGCTCCATGTCGATCGGGGTGTAGGTGAAGCCGGGCGCATCGGTGGGCACCACGAACAGCGCGGGGCGCAGCTTGCCGGTCTTCGCCTCCTCGGTGCGGGCCACCACCAGCACCGCCTGGGCCTGGTCGATGCCGGAGATGAACACCTTCTGGCCCTTGAGAACCCAGTCGCTGCCGTCGCGGCGGGCGGTGGTGGTGATCTTGTGCGAGTTGGATCCGGCGTCCGGCTCGGTGATGGCGAACGCCATCGTCAGCGAGCCGTCGGCGATGGCGGGAATCCAGCGCTTCTTCTGTTCCTCGGTGCCGAACTTGCTGATGATCGTGCCGTTGATCGCGGGCGACACCACCATCAGCAGCAGCGCGCTGCCCGCGGCGGCCATCTCCTCCATCACCAGTGACAGCTCGTACATTCCGGCGCCGCCGCCGCCGTACTCCTCGGGCAGGTTCACCCCGAGAAAGCCGAGTTTGCCCGCCTCGGCCCATAACTCGTCGGTGTGCTCGTGCGCGCGCGCCTTCTTCAGGTAGTACTCGGCGCCGTAGTTGGACGCCCATGCGGCCACGGATTTGCGCAGCGCCTGGCGCTCCTCGCTCTCGATGAAGCTGGTATCGGTCATTTCGGATCTCCTTCTTGGGACGGCGCCTCCACTCGTGCGAGGACGGCGCCTACTTCGACTTGCTGACCGGTCGTGACGTCGAGCTGCGCGAGCACACCGTCGGTCGGCGCGGTGATGGTGTGCTCCATCTTCATCGCCTCCAGCCAGATCAGCGGCTGACCGGCGGTGACGGCATCGCCGACGGCGGCGCCCAGCCGGATGACGTTGCCGGGCATCGGTGCGACCAGGGATCCCTGCTCGACGGCCGAACCCGGCTCGGGGAACCGTGGCAACGCGGCCAGGTGGACGGGCCCGCGCGGGCAGTCGACGTAGACGTCCTGGCCGTAGCGCGCGACGGCGAAGCCGCAAGCCACACCGGCGCCGTCGGCCAGCACGACCTCGTCGTGCGCCGCCGAGACCAGCCGCACCGGCTCGTCCCCGGCAAGCACCAATCCGGTTCGGGTGAAACGGTATTCGACCCCGTGCTCGTTGTCCGCGTCGTCGCGGTAGCTCTTCACCTGGAAGCCGGACGCCAGGTTGCGCCAGCCGCTCGGGATCGAGGCGAACACCTGCGCCGTCGCGCGGTTGTGCGCGGCGTCGGCGAGCGCGGCCGCGATCGCCGACAACCGGACCGTCGCGTCGTCGGCCAGCGGGGCCGACAGTTCGGCCAGGCCGTGCGTGTCGAAAAACGCGGTGTCGGTGGCGCCGTCGAGAAACGCCGGATGGCGAAGCACGTTCACCAGCAGCTCGCGGTTGGTGCGCACACCGTGCAGGCGGGCACGGGCCAGCGCATCGGCGAGCACCAGCGCGGCCTGCCGGCGCGTCGGCGCGTAGGAGATGACCTTGGCGAGCATCGGATCGTAGTGGATCGACACCGCCGAGCCGGCGACGATGCCCGAGTCCAACCGGATCCCGGTGCGCCGCCCCAGCGAGCCGAACTCGGCGGCAACCGAGGGCACGTCGACCGTGTGCACCAGACCGGCCTGGGGCTGCCAGCCGTGCGCCGGATCCTCGGCGTAGAGCCGGGCCTCGATCGAATATCCCTCGCCCGCAGGCGGGTCGGCGTCGAGCCGCTCCCCGGCGGCGACGGCGAGTTGCAGCTCGACGAGGTCGAGCCCGGTGGTCTCCTCGGTGACCGGGTGCTCGACCTGCAGCCGGGTGTTCATCTCCAGGAAGTAGAACTCGCCGTCATCGTCGGCGAGGAACTCCACCGTCCCGGCACCCGCGTAGCCGATGGCGCCGGCCGCCAGCCGGGCCGCGTCGAACAGCTTGGCGCGCATGCCCGGGGTGCGCTCGACCAACGGTGACGGCGCCTCCTCGATGATCTTCTGGTGGCGGCGCTGGATCGAGCACTCGCGTTCCCCGACGGCCCACACGGTGCCGTGAGTATCGGCGAGGACCTGAACCTCCACGTGGTGCCCGGTGGGCAGGTAGCGCTCGCAGAACACGGTCGGGTCGCCGAACGCGGATTGCGCCTCCCGCTGTGCCGCGGCGACTTCGCCAGGGAGAGAAGACAATTCATGAACGACCCGCATGCCGCGCCCGCCGCCGCCCGCCGATGCCTTGACCAACACCGGCAGCTGGGCTTCGGTGACGGTGTCAGGGTCGAGTTCGTCGAGCACCGGGACGCCCGCGGCGGCCATCATCTTCTTGGCCTCGATCTTGGAGCCCATCGCGCGCACCGCAGCTACCGGCGGGCCGACCCAGGTCAGGCCGGCCTCCTGCACCGCGGCGGCGAATTCGGCGTTCTCCGAGAGGAATCCGTAGCCGGGGTGCACCGCGTCGGCGCCCGCGGCGCGGGCGGCGGCGATGATGGCCCCGGCGTTCAGGTAGTCGTTGGTGTTGGGCAGCCGCACCCGCGCGTCGGCCTCGGCGACGTGCGGGGCGGCGGCGTCCGGGTCGGTGTAGACGGCGACGGTGCCCAGGCCCAGCCGCCGGCAGGTGGCGAAGACCCGCCGCGCGATCTCACCGCGGTTGGCGACCAGCACTCGAGTAACCATGGGGCTCACATCCGGAAGACGCCGAAGTTCGACGTCCCCTTGATCGGGCCATTGGCGATGGCGGACAAACACATTCCCAGTACTGTGCGGGTGTCGCGCGGGTCGATGACGCCGTCGTCGTAGAGCATCCCGGACAGCACCAGCGGCAGCGACTCGGCCTCGATCTGTCCCTCGACGGCGGCGCGCATCGCGGCGTCGGCTTCCTCGTCGACCTGCTGCCCCCGAGCCTGGGCGGCGGCCCGGCTCACGATCGACAGCACCCCGGACAGCTGGGCGCCGCCCATCACCGCGGCCTTCGCGCTGGGCCAGGCGAACAGGAACCGGGGGTCGTAGGCGCGCCCGCACATGCCGTAGTGGCCGGCGCCGTAGGACGCGCCGATCAGCAGCGAGATGTGCGGGACGGTCGAATTGGACACGGCGTTGATCATCATCGAGCCGTGCTTGATCATGCCGCCCTCTTCGTAGTCCTTGCCCACCATGTAGCCGGTGGTGTTGTGCAAGAACAACAGTGGCGTGTCGGAGCGGTTGGCCAGCTGGATGAACTGGGTGGCCTTCTGCGACTCCTCGCTGAAGAGAATGCCGCGCGCGTTGGCCAGGATGCCCAGCGGATAGCCGTGCAACCGCGCCCACCCGGTGACCAGCGACGGCCCATAGAGCGGCTTGAACTCGTCGAAATCCGAGCCGTCGACGATGCGGGCGATCACCTCGCGCGGGTCGAACGGGATGCGCAGGTCCGGTGGCACGATGCCGATCAGCTCCTCGGCATCGAACAGCGGCTCGGTCACGGGCCCGGGGGCGGGGCCGTGCTTGACCCAGTTCAGCCGGGCGACGATGCGGCACCCGATCCGCAGCGCGTCGAGCTCGTCGACGGCGAAGTAGTCGGCCAAACCCGATGTGCGTGCGTGCATTTCGGCGCCGCCCAGCGACTCGTCGTCGGATTCCTCGCCGGTGGCCATCTTCACCAGCGGCGGGCCGGCCAGGAACACCTTCGAGCGTTCCCTGATCATCACCACGTGGTCGGACATGCCGGGAACGTAGGCGCCGCCCGCGGTGGAGTTGCCGAACACCAGCGCGATGGTGGGGATCCCGGCCGCCGACAGCCTGGTCAGGTCGCGGAACATCCGCCCGCCGGGGATGAAGATCTCCTTCTGCGTCGGTAGGTCGGCACCGCCGGATTCGACCAGCGAGATGACGGGAAGCCGGTTTTCGAACGCGATTTGGTTGGCCCGCAGTATCTTCTTCAGCGTCCACGGGTTGCTGGTGCCGCCCTTGACCGTCGGGTCGTTGGCGACGATCATGCACTCCACACCGGACACCGCGCCGATGCCGGTGACCGTGCTGGCGCCGATCTGAAAGGCGCTGCCGTAGGCGGCCAGCGGGCTGAGTTCCAGGAACGGGGAGTCCGGGTCGACGAGCAGCTCGATGCGTTCTCGGGCGGTGAGCTTGCCGCGGCCGTGATGGCGCTCGACATACTTGGGTCCGCCGCCCGCAAGCGCTTTGGCGAGCTCGGCCTCGATTTCGGCCAGCCTGGTGTTCGCGGCCCACGCCGCCTCGGCGTAGGTGTCGGCCTTGGGATCCAGGGTGGACTGCAATACCGTCACGATTGATATCCCAGGGTTTTCGCGGCCAGTGCGGTGAGGATTTCGGTGGTCCCGCCGCCGATGCCGAGGATCCTCATGTCCCGGTATTGGCGTTCGACTTCGGACTCGGCCATGTAACCCATGCCGCCGAACAGCTGAACGGCTTGGTTGGCAACCCATTCCCCGGCCTCGACGGCGGTGTTCTTGGCGAAACACACCGCGGCGATCAGGTTGGTCTCGCCGGCCAGTTGCCGTTCGACCACATTGCGCGAGTAGACCCGCGCCACGTCGATGCGCCGGGCCATCTCGGCCAGCGTGTTCTGCACCGACTGGCGCGATATCAGCGGCCGGCCGAAGGTCCCCCGGTCGCGGCACCACTGCACGGTCAGGTCCAGGCAGCGCTGGGCGCTCGAATACGCCTGCGCGGCAAGGCCGATCCGTTCGGCGACGAACGCCTGGGCGATCTGGGCGAATCCGCTGTTCTCGGCGCCGACGAGGTTGGCCCTCGGCACTCGCACGTCGGTGTAGGACAGCTCGGCGGTGTCGGAGGATCGCCAGCCCATCTTGTCCAGCTTGCGGGTCACCTCGAATCCGGGCGTGCCCTTCTCGACGACCAGCAGCGAAACCCCCGCCGCGCCAGGGCCGCCGGTGCGCACCGCGGTGACCACGTAGTCGGCGCGCACCCCGGAGGTGATGTAGGTCTTGGCGCCGTTGACCACGTAGTGGTCGCCGTCGGGCACCGCGCTGGTCCGCAGGTGTCCCACGTCCGAACCGCCGCCAGGCTCGGTGATGGCCAGCGATCCGATCTTCTCGCCGGCCAGCGTCGGCCTTACAAACGTGTCGATCAGCCGTTGGTCGCCCGACGCGATCATGTGCGGCACCGCGATGCCACAGGTGAACAGCGACGCGAACACGCCGCCCGGCGCGCCGGCCTGGTGCATCTCCTCGCAGATGATCACCGAGTCGGCGCCGTCCCCGCCGCCGCCCCCGACCGCCTCGGGAAAGCCGGCGCCCAGCAGCCCGGCGGCCCCGGCGCGCCGATGCAGGTCGCGCGGCAGGTCGCCGCTGCGCTCCCACTCGTCGACGTGGGGCAGGATCTCGCGTTCTGCGAAGGAGCGCACCGTCTTTCGCAACTGTTCGCGCTCCGGCGTGGTCCAGATGTTCACAGCAGCCTTTCCGGGATGTCGACGTGGCGGCTGCGCAGCCATTCGCCCAGCCCCTTGGCCTGCGGATCGAATCGTGCCTGGTAGGCGACGCCCTGGCCCAGAATGCCGTCGACGACGAAGTTCACCGCCCGCAGGTTGGGCAGCACATGGCGGGTGACGCCGAAACCGGCCGCCTCGGGCAGTAGCTCCTTGAACAGTTCGACGGTCAGCGTGTTGGCCAGCCAGCGCCACTGTTCGTCGGTGCGCACCCACACGCCGACGTTCGCGGACCCGCCCTTGTCGCCGCTGCGGGCCCCGGCGATCCGGCCCAGCGGCACCCGGCGCGTCGGGCCGGCCGGCAGCGGGTCGGGCAACGGCGGGGGACCGGCGGGCTTCAACTCCAAAGTCTCGGTGGCGCAGGGGATGTCGGTGCGGCTGCCGTCGGCGTGCACCGCGACGTGCGGCACCTGGGTGGCGTCGACGTAACCTGGCGTGAAGACGCCGTAGACCTGGCCGTCGCCCGGCGGGGCGGTGACGTGGAAGCCCGGATAACTAGCGAGCGCCAATTCCACTGCGGCCGAAGAGAACTGGCGACCGACGTTGGCGGCATCGGGGTCGCGGACCACGCAGTGCAGCAACGCGCTGGCGGCTTCCTCGGTGTCGGCGTCGGCGTGATCGGTGCGGGCCAGCGTCCATTCCAGCTCGGCGGGCTTCACCGTCAAAGCGGCCTCGAGCTGCCGGCGCAGCAATTCGGCTTTGGCCTCGATGTCGAGGCCGGTCAGCACGAACGTCATGGCATTGCGGAACCCGCCGATGCTGTTCAGCGACACCTTCAGCGTGGGCGGCGGCGGTTCGCCGCGCACGCCGCCGATGCGCACCCGGTCGGGCCCGTCGGCGGAAAGCTCGACGCTGTCCATCCGGGCCGTGACGTCGGGGTTGGCGTAGCGCGCGCCGGTGATCTCGTAGAGCAGCTGCGCGGTGACGGTGTCGACGCTGACCAGTCCGCCGGTGCCGGGGTGCTTGGTGATCACCGACGAGCCGTCGGCGTTGACCTCGGCCAGTGGGAAGCCGGCGTAGGTCAGGTCGGGGATTTCGGTGAAGAACGAGTAGTTGCCGCCGCTGGCCTGGACTCCGCACTCGATGACGTGGCCCGCGACCACGGCCCCGGCGAGTTCGTCGTAGTCGGTGCGGCCCCAGCCGAAATGCGCGGCGGCGGCCCCGACGATCACCGAGGCATCGGTGACCCGCCCGGTGACCACGACGTCGGCGCCCTCGTTGAGGCAGTCGACGATGCCCCACGCACCCAGGTAGGCATTCGCGGTCAGCGGCGTTCCCAGCCCCAGGTCGGCCGCGCGGGGCGCCAGGTCGTCGCCCTCGACGTGGGCGACCCGCGCCGCAATGCCCAGGCGCTCGGCCAGCGCCCGGACCGCGTCGGCCAGGCCGGCTGGATTGAGGCCGCCGGCGTTGGCGACGATGCGCACCCCGCGGTCGCAGGCCTCGCCAAGGCAGTCCTCGAGCTGGGTCAGGAACGTCTTGGCGTAGCCGCGGTCGGGATTTTTCATCCGGTCCCGGCCGAGGATGAGCATGGTGAGCTCGGCCAGGTAGTCGCCGGTCAGATAGTCCACATCGCCGCCGGTCAGCATCTCGCGCATCGCCGAAAGCCGGTCGCCGTAGAACCCCGAGCAGTTCGCGATCCGGGCAGCGGCGGCGCCAGAAGCCATGCGCATCCTCCCCTCGCTGGGATTACCGTGAGCCGAACCAACCAACCGGTAGGTCAGCATAGCCGGACGCCGACGGCGGCGTGAATACCAGCATGCGCCGTCCCCCTGGGCTGCTGAAACCCACCGCGACACTTAAACCACGCACAAGACACCCCGATGTGGACCGCAGCGGTTTAAGTTTCGGCGCGCGGCTGGCGCGCGGCCGGTGGCGCGCGGCCGTCGGCGTTTTGGCGCCCGCCGGGCCACCGACTATCCTGAGAGGCAATTCTGGTAGGAAATCGCCGTTCGGCGAACCGAAGCCCCGATCGAGGAGTAAGGCCCGACCATGGCCACACCCAAGCGCAGGATGTCCCGCGCGAACACCCGGAGCCGCCGCGCGCAGTGGAAGGCCGCCAAGCCCGAGCTCGTCAGTGTCACGGTTGCTGGTCAGCAGCACAAACTGCCCCGCCGGCTGCTCAAGGCGGCCCGCCTCGGTCTGATCGACCTCGACCGGCGCTAGGGGCCCCGACGGGCAGACACGTCGCCGGTGTGGCCGGTGTGAAAGTGCATCGCTGTAGAACGGCGCGCCTCTCAGGCCGCTCTCAGACGCTGGGACGAAACTAGTGGCCGTGCGGATTCTTGTCGTCGACGACGATCGCGCGGTGCGCGAGTCGCTGCGCAGGTCGCTTTCGTTCAACGGCTACTCGGTCGAGTTGGCCCACGACGGCGTCGAGGCCCTCGACAAGATCGCCAGCGACCGGCCCGACGCGCTGGTCCTGGACGTGATGATGCCGCGGCTGGACGGCCTCGAGGTCTGTCGTCAACTCCGCAGCACCGGCGACGACCTGCCGATCCTGGTGCTCACCGCCCGCGACTCGATCTCCGAGCGGGTCGCGGGGCTGGACGCCGGCGCCGACGATTACCTGCCCAAGCCGTTCGCGCTCGAAGAACTGCTGGCCCGCATGCGCGCGCTGCTGCGCCGCACCAAGCCCGACGATGCCACCGATTCGGTCGCCATGACGTTCTCGGACCTGGCCCTGGACCCGGTGACCCGCGAGGTCACCCGCGGGCAACGCCGGATCAGCCTGACCCGCACCGAGTTCGCCCTGCTGGAGATGCTGATCGCCAATCCGCGCCGGGTGCTCACCCGCAGCCGCATCCTCGAGGAAGTGTGGGGATTCGACTTTCCCACCTCGGGCAACGCGCTCGAGGTCTATGTGGGGTACCTGCGCCGCAAGACCGAGGCCGACGGTGAGCCGCGGCTGATCCACACCGTGCGCGGGGTGGGTTATGTCCTGCGGGAGACGCCGCCCTGATGGTCCGCCAACACCACCGCCGGGGGGCGCCGCTGCGAGCGACCAGCTCGTTGTCCTTGCGGTGGCGGGTGATGCTGCTGGCCATGGCGATGGTGGCGATGGTCGTCGTCCTGATGGCATGCGCCGTCTACGCGGTGATCTCCAGGGCGCTGTACAGCGACATCGACAACCAACTCGAGAGCCGGGCGCAGCTGCTGATCACCAGCGGCTCGCTGGCGGCCGATCCCGGGAAGGCCATCGAGGGGACCGCCTATTCCGATGTCAACGCGATGCTGGTGAACCCGGGCCACTCGATCTACACCGCCAACCAGCCCGGCCAGACGCTGCCGGTCGGACCGGCCGAGAAGGCCGTCATCCGCGGCGACCTGTTCATGTCGCGGCGCACCGCCTCCGACCAACGGATACTGGCCATCCACCTGCCCAACGGCAGCTCGCTGCTGATCTCCAAGAGCCTCAAGCCGACCGAAGCGGTCATGACCAAGCTGCGCTGGGTGCTGCTGCTCGTCGGCGGGATCGGCGTCGCGGTCGCCGCCGTCGCCGGGGGAATGGTGACCCGCGCCGGGCTGCGCCCGGTGGCTCGCCTGACCGAGGCGACCGAGCGGGTGGCACGGACCGACGACCTGCGTCCGATCCCGGTGTTCGGCAGTGACGAATTGGCAAGGCTCACTGAGGCCTTCAACCTGATGCTGCGGGCGTTGGCCGAGTCGCGGGAACGGCAGGCGCGGCTGGTCACCGACGCCGGCCACGAATTGCGCACCCCGTTGACATCGCTGCGCACCAACGTGGAGCTGCTGATGGCCTCGATGGAACCGGGAGCGCCGCGGCTGCCGGAACAGGAGATGGTCGACCTGCGAGCCGATGTGCTGGCGCAGATCGAGGAATTGTCCACGCTGGTAGGCGATTTGGTGGATCTGACCCGGGACGACGCCGGTCAGGTGGTGTACGAGCCCGTTGACATGTCCGAGGTCATCGATCGCAGCCTCGAGCGAGTCCGGCGGCGGCGCAACGATATTCACTTCGATGTCGATGTGATCGGGTGGCAGGTCTACGGCGACGCCGCCGGGTTGTCGCGAGCGGCGCTGAACCTCATGGACAACGCGGCCAAGTGGAGCCCGCCGGGCGGCCACGTCGGGGTCAGGATGAGGCAACTCGACGCGTCGCACGCCGAGGTGGTGGTCTCCGACCATGGGCCGGGAATTCCGCCGCACGAACGCCGGCTGGTTTTCGAGCGGTTCTACCGGTCGACGACGGCGCGGGCGATGCCCGGCTCGGGACTGGGCCTGGCCATCGTCAAGAAGGTGGTCCTCAATCACGGCGGGTTACTTCGTGTCGAAGACACGGTTTCGGGAGGGCAGCCGCCGGGAACATCGATCTACGTGCTGCTGCCTGGCCGGCCGATGCCGGTTTCGACGGGCCCGACGCCCACTTCCGACGCCAAGGACCAAAGGACCGACCCCGCGGCACCGGCGGCCGGCAATGGGGCGAACTCTCGGGATTCGGCGAACGTTATCTCAGTGGACTCTCAGTCGGCGCAGGCAAGGTAATTGCAGTTAGTGTTGGAAATCGAGCCAAGTCGAGCCGGCACGCGCCGATGAGAGCCGACATGAGCCGATATAGCCGATATAGAGGAAGAGCGACTTAGCGACATGACGAATGACCCGAGGTATTCGCCACCGCCGCAGCAGCCGGGATACCGTACCGCGCCTAATCAGCCGGCGCCCCCCGCTTATGCCCAGGGGCCCCAGCCGCCGTACAACCAGCAGTACGACTGGCGTTATCGGACGCCGCAGCAGTCGCAACCCTCGCAGACCACGCAGTTCCGTCAGCCCTACGAGCCGTTCAACGGCACCGGGCCGGGCCGGATACCCGGCGGGACCGGTACGGGTCCGATCCCGGGGGGCACCGGCACCGGCCCGATACCCGGGATGCTGCCGCCGATGCCTCCCCCTCAGCCCCAAAGGCGTTCCCGCGCGGGCATATTGGCGGTCGGTGCGGTCTCGATCGCGGTGGTGTCGGCCGGCATCGGCGGGGCCGCGGCCACGGTCGTCGAGCTGGGTACGCACTCCACCGCCAGCGGCGGGACCGGGCTGATCCCGGGGGCGGCCCCCAGCGTGCCGGCCGCCAACATGCCGCCCGGCAGCGTCGAACAGGTCGCCGCCAAGGTGGTGCCCAGCGTCGTGATGCTCGAGACCGATATGGGCCGGGCCTCCGAGGAGGGCTCCGGCATCGTCCTGTCGGCCGACGGGCTGATCCTGACGAACAACCACGTCGTCGCGGCCGCGGCCAAGCCGCCCAACTCCCCCGGCGTGCCGGGCGCACCCGGTGGTCCGCCGCCGAAGACGACGGTGACGTTCTCCGACGGCCGCACCGCGCCGTTCACGGTGCTCGGCGCCGACCCCACCAGTGACATCGCGGTGATCCGGGTGCAGGGAGTCCCCAACCTCACACCGATATCCATGGGCTCCTCGTCGGACCTGCGCGTCGGCCAGCCCGTGGTGGCCATCGGGTCGCCGCTGGGCCTGTCGGGCACGGTGACCACCGGAATCATCAGCGCGATGAACCGGCCGGTGTCGACCACCGGCGAGTCGGGCAACCAGAACACGGTGCTGGACGCGATCCAGACCGATGCCGCGATCAACCCCGGTAACTCCGGCGGCGCGCTGGTCAACATGAGCGGCCAGCTGGTGGGCGTCAACTCGGCGATCGCCACCCTGGGCGCCGATTCGCCCGACGCCCAGAGCGGATCGATCGGCCTGGGCTTCGCGATTCCGGTCGATCAGGCAAAGCGCATCGCCGACGAGTTGATCAGCACCGGCAAGGCCACCCACGCCTCGCTCGGCGTGCAAGTGACCAGTGACAAGGCCACCCCGGGCGCCAAGGTCGTCGACGTCGTTCAGGGCGGTGCCGCCGCGACCGCCGGATTGCCCAAGGGTGTCGTCGTCACCAAGGTCGACGACCGCCCGATCAACAACGCCGACGCGCTGGTTGCCGCCGTGCGGTCCAAGGCGCCGGGCGACAAGGTGACGCTGACCTTCCAGGATCCCGGCGGCGCCAGCCGCACCGTGCAGGTGACGCTGGGCAAGGCGGATCAGTGATGAGAGTCGAGGAGCCCTTGAACGAGCCGCTGTCGGAGCTCGGATATACGGTGGCACCCATGGAAACTGGTGCGGAGTTGGTAGTCGGCCGGGCTCTGGTCGTGGTGGTCGACGACCGCACCGCCCACGGGGACGAGGACCACAGCGGGCCGTTGGTCACCGAGCTGCTGACCGAGGCGGGATTCGTCGTCGACGGTGTGGTCGCGGTCGCGGCCGACGAGGTCGAGATCCGCAACGCGCTGAACACGGCGGTGATCGGCGGGGTGGATCTGGTGGTCTCGGTCGGCGGGACCGGCGTCACGCCGCGCGACGTCACGCCGGAGGCCACCCGCGACATCCTGGATCGCGAAATCCTGGGCATCGCCGAGGCCATCCGCGCCTCGGGGCTCTCCGCGGGAATCATCGACGCCGGATTGTCACGAGGGCTGGCCGGCGTGTCCGGCAGCACGCTGGTGGTCAACCTCGCGGGTTCCCGCTACGCCGTGCGCGACGGGATGGCGACGCTGAATCCGCTCGCGGCGCAGATCATCGGCCAGCTGTCGAGCCTGGAGATCTGACTTTCTTTCCCGAGGATCTGCTGTGATCACACATTCCGGTCACGACCCGCACGGGGCCAACACGGTTTTCGGAACCGAATTGGGTTCAGGAGTTCAGGAGTCGACGGACGGGTTCGACTCGGACGCCTACGAGCACGAGCAGTGGTTGCGGGAGAACGTGCCCCCACACCACAGTTGAGTAGGGGAGTCGGCTAAGGGGTTCCGTTGGCCGACGTCACCACGCGGTCAACCTTTGGTGACTTATTGTCCGGGAAATGTGTGATAGCCCACAACGTGGCATACCGTTTTCTCGGGTGGCGGCGCGTCGCCCTAATTGGCGCTACGGGAGGTGTGCGCATGTTCAAGGGATTCAAGAGTTTTGTGATGCGTGGTGACGTGATCACCGTGGCCATCGGTCTGGTCGTCGCCCTGGCCTTCTCGAACCTCGTCAAGGCCTTCACCGACAGCGTGATCAATCCGCTGGTCGCGGCCGTGCAGCCCGGTACCCAGTTCGGATTGGGTTGGCAGCTCGGCGACGCGGGCAACAAGGCGACCTTCCTCGACATCGGATCGTTCATCTCGGCGATCATCTACTTCATCGTCTTCATGACGGCCGTCTACTTCATGATCGTGGTGCCCTACAAGCACATCCAGGCCCGCCGCGGGGTCACCGTGTTCGGGGACGAACCGGCGACCAAGGCATGTCAGGAGTGCATGTCCGACATCCCGGAGGCCGCGCACAAGTGCAAATACTGCGCCAGTCCCCAGACGTCCTCCTGATCCATACGGGGTGTGGCGGGCAGCGGCCAGAGGATCAGTGCAGGGTGAGGGTCACCGCTTGGCCCAGCGCCGAGCCTGCCACAGTGTTCGCCACGCGAGCCGGCAGCGCAACCAACACCACGCGGTCGCCGTCGGCGGCCTGGGCCTTCTGCCTGGCCGAAACGAGTACGACGACCGCGTCGGTCGCCACCACTTTGGTCGCGGCCGGGGCGCCCGCCGACGCGTCGGTGTCGGGGGCGGCCAGCACGTCGACGACGTCGCCGACGCGCACGAGGTCGATCAGGGCGCTGTCCACCAGGTGCAGCGGCACGATGCGGGCGCCGGGCCCGGCCTTCGGCCCGAGCGCGGCCTCGGCGAGCCGGCTGCCCAGCAGCCGCACGTCGGTGAGCACCTCGCCGCGCCGCGTCGGGCTGGCCAGGGTCGCACCCACCGCCGCACTCAGGTCGCTCCGCGCCCCGTCGGGAACCGTTGCGGCCGAACGCTTTTCGATCCGAACGTCGTCGGCGGTCAACGCGATGCCGGGGGTGAGGTCACGCGCGGCCACCACAACGTCGACGCGGTCACCGTCGGGGTTCGAACGCAACGTGGCGACGCCGGCCAACACCACGAGTGCGCCGGCGGCGACCCGGCGGGCCAACACCGTCCGGGTCCAGTCCGGCCGCAGCGCCGCCGACAGCCGGCGCAATAGCGTTGGATTCAGCGAGGATTGACCCACGCCGCAACAGTAAGCGGGGTCCCGCCGGCGCGGTGGCGCCGGTGAAACCCCGCTGTGGATAACGCGTTAGGCCGAGGCGCCCGCGGTGGATGGCGTGGAGCTCTTGGCAGACTTCTCGCTCGCCCCCGAGTCGGTGGACGCGGACCCCGAATCCGTCGACGCCGACCCGGAGTCGGTCGACGACCCGTTGGTGGAGCTCTTCACCTTCTTGCCGGACTCCCGGCTGTCGGTGCGATAGAAGCCGCTGCCCTTGAACACGATGCCGACCGAGTTGAACAGCTTGCGCAGCCGTCCGGAGCACTGCTCGCACGTCGTCAACGCGTCGTCGGTGAAGGCCTGCACAATGTCGAAGCGGTTGCCGCACTCGGTGCATTCGTAGCTGTAGGTCGGCACTGGATAACCTCCGTGAATGTAAGCCTGGTTAGCACTCTACATGCTCAAGTGCTAGAACCGCCGCATGATCGGTCTCATTCCCCGCCGAGTGCGACCAGCCCGCGGCGCGGGGTGAGCGCATGGGTCATCGGCACGTCGTGCGGCTCGGCGGGCAACTCGTCGACCAGCTCCGCGTCGCGCACCATCGCGACCAGGCGCGCCCGCGCGTTCCGGCCGTCCAAGGACCGGTCGTAGAAGCCGCGGCCGCGGCCCAGCCGCACGCCCCGGCGGTCGACCGCCAGCGCCGGCACGATCACCAGCGCGGCCTCGGCCAGCGCCGACTCCGGCAGCCAGGGCGCGGGCGGCTCGAGCAGCCCCCAGGGGCCGGAAACCAGTGTGCCCGGCCGGTATTCGCCCCACCGCAGCCGCATGGGGATGCCGTCGGCGGCGGTGCGCGCGACGGGCAGCAGCACCCGTGCCGAGCGGCGCAGCAGCATGTCCAGCATCTCGATCGACCCGGGCTCGGTGCCCACCGGCACGTACGCGCAGACCGTGCTGCCCCCGCTCACCACCGGCTCCAACAGCTCGGTGAGCCGGCGGGCCTCGGCGGCCCGAACGTCGTCGGCAACGTCGTCGCGGGCCGCCAGCAGTTGTTCCCGCAACGCGGCCTTGGTCACCGTTGCCATGCGTCAACCATGACAGCACGGGTACTCGGCCTGCCATGCAGAGGCGGCAAACGTTATGAGCGCTATGGTGTGAACGATGTCACGCCCAGAAGTCCCGGTCCCGTTCACGGCGATCGTTCCCGCGGCCGGCCTGGGCACGCGCTTCCTGCCGGCGACCAAGACGGTGCCGAAGGAGCTGCTGCCCGTCGTCGACACCCCGGGTATCGAGCTGGTCGCGGCCGAGGCGGCCGCGGCCGGCGCCGAGCGTCTGGTGATCGTCACCTCCGAGGGCAAGGACGGCGTCGTCGCGCACTTCGTCGAGGATCTGGTGCTGGAGGGCACGCTCGAGGCCCGCGGCAAGAAGGCGATGCTCGACAAGGTGCGGCGCGCGCCGCAGCTGATCAAGGTCGAGTCCGTCGTGCAGGCCGAACCGCTCGGGCTGGGACACGCCATCAGCTGTGTCGAGCCCACGCTGGCGGCCGACGAGGACGCCGTCATGGTGCTGCTGCCCGACGACCTGGTGCTGCCGACGGGTGTGCTGGAGACGATGTCGAAGGTGCGCGCCGAATACGGCGGCACCGTGTTGTGCGCAATCGAGGTGACGCCCGAAGAGATCAGTGCCTACGGCGTTTTCGACGTCGAGTCCGTTCCCGGTGGCAACCCGGACGTGCTGAAGGTCAAGGGCATGGTCGAGAAGCCCAAGCCCGAGGACGCGCCGTCGATGTATGCCGCGGCGGGCCGCTACGTGCTCGACCGTGCCGTCTTCGACGCGCTGCACCGCATCGACCGCGGGGCCGGCGGTGAGATGCAACTGACCGACGCGATCGCGCTGCTGATCAAGGAGGGCCACCCCGTCCACGTCGTCGTGCATCGGGGATCTCGACACGACTTGGGAAATCCCGGCGGCTACCTCAAGGCTGCGGTTGACTTTGCATTGGATCGTGACGACTACGGCCCGGAATTGCGGCGGTGGTTGGTGGCGCGACTGGGCCTGACCGAGCAGTAGCGGGCCCGGCGCCGTCAGGGCTTGAGGGCAGAGAGGCGCGCTTGTGCGTTCTGTGGAGGAGCAGCTGGCCCGGATAACGGCCGCCGCGGTGGCCCCGCGGCCGATCCGTGTCGCCATCGCCGAGGCGCAGGGGTTGATGTGCGCCGAGGAAGTGATCACCGAACGGCCCCTGCCCGGTTTCGATCAGGCCGCCATCGACGGCTACGCGGTGCGCAGCGTCGACGTGCTGGGCGTCGGCGAGCTGGGCGTCGAGGCGCACGACGACGACACCGGCGAGGCGCTCGCCGACGAGGAAGCGCGCGACGGGCTGGTCCTGCCGGTGATGGGAACCATCGAGGCCGGCGCCCGCACACCCAGCCGGCTGCAGCCCCGCCAGGCCGTCCGGGTGCAGACCGGCGCCCCGCTGCCCACGCTGGCCGACGCGGTCCTGCCGTTGAAATGGACCGACGGCGGAACGTCGCGGGTGCGGGTGCTGCGCGGGGCGCCGTCGGGCGCCTATGTACGCCGCGCCGGGGACGACGTGCAGCCCGGCGACGTGGCCGTGCGAGCGGGGACGATCATCGGCGCGGCCCAGGTGGGGTTGCTGGCGGCGGTCGGCCGCGAACGGGTGCTGGTGCACCCGCGCCCGCGGTTGTCGGTGATGGCCGTGGGCGGCGAGCTGGTCGACATCTCGCGCACCCCCGGCAACGGGCAGGTCTACGACGTCAACTCCTACGCGTTGGCGGCCGCCGGTCGCGATGCCGGCGCGGAGGTCAACCGCATCGGCATCGTCAGCAACAACCCCAAGGAACTCGGGGAGGTCGTCGAGGGCCAGATCAATCGCGCCGAGATCGTGGTGATCGCCGGCGCGGTCGGTGGCGCGGCGGCCGAGGCGGTGCGGTCGGTGCTCGCCGAGCTCGGCGACATGGAGGTGGTCCGCGTCGCCATGCATCCCGGCTCCGTGCAGGGCTTCGGGCAGCTGGGCCGCGAGGGCGTCCCGACGTTTCTGTTGCCGGCCAATCCGGTCAGCGCGCTGGTGGTCTTCGAGGTGATGGTCCGGCCGCTGATCCGGCTGTCGCTGGGTAAGCGGCAGCCGATGCGCCGGATCGTGCAGGCGCGCACGCTGTCGCCGATCACCTCGGTGGCCGGGCGCAAGGGCTACCTGCGCGGCCAGCTGATGCGCGACCAGGACACCGGTGAGTACCTGGTGCAGGCGCTGGGCGGGGCGCCCGGGGCGTCGCACTTGTTGGCGACGCTGGCCGAGGCGAACTGTCTGGTTGTGGTTCCCAGCGGGGCCGAGCAGATTCGTACCGGTGAGATCGTCGACGTCGCCTTCCTGGCCCAGCGCGGCTGAGCGCAACGACTGCACACGCCCGTGAACCTGTTGCGCACCAATTCCCGCCATCCCGGTTGGCCCTTGGACGTCGGGCCGCTGCGCGTCCCGGCCGGCGTGGTCCGGTTGCGGGCGGTGCGGATGCGCGATGGCGCGCAGTGGAGCCGGATCCGGTTGGCCGACCGCGCGCACCTCGAGCCGTGGGAGCCCAGCGCGGAGGGGGATTGGACCAGCCGGCATGCGGTTTCGGCGTGGCCGGCGTTGTGTTCGGGGCTGCGGGCGGAGGCGCGCAAGGGGCGCATGCTGCCGTACGTGATCGAGCTCGATGGGCGGTTCTGCGGTCAGCTGACCATCGGCAACGTCACCCACGGCGCGTTGCGGTCGGCGTGGATCGGCTACTGGGTGTCCCGGTCGGCGACCGGCGGCGGGGTGGCCACCGGAGCGTTGGCGCTGGGTCTCGACCACTGCTTCGGCCCCGTCATGTTGCACCGGGTGGAGGCCACCGTGCGTCCGGAGAACGCCGCGAGCCGGGCCGTGCTGGCGAAGGTCGGCTTCCGCGAGGAGGGTTTGCTGCGCCGCTACCTCGAGGTGGACCGGGCATGGCGGGACCACCTGTTGATGGCCATCACCATCGAAGAGGTGTACGGCTCGGTGGCATCGACACTGGTCCGCGCGGGCCACGCGAGTTGGGCGTGACCGGTAGCCGCTGACGGCGCCCGCGGCCACCATTGGCTGTGACTAGCGCGACACGAGTGACGTTTGGTGCTTGTAGGGGGCAAATTACAGGTGTGTAATTGTCCTGGTCGCTGTGACCCGGCCGCGCTGGCCGCCGATGAGCCTCGCGGGGATACAGACCAGAAGGAGCAGGTCATCATGCCAAGCATCCCGCAATCGTTGTTGTGGATCTCGCTCGTGGTGCTCTGGCTGTTCGTGTTGGTTCCGATGCTCATCAGCAAACGCGACGCGGTGCGCCGAACCAGTGATGTCGCCCTGGCGACCCGGGTGCTCAACGGCGGCGCTTCCCGTCTGCTCAGGCGCGGCGGTCCGGCCGCGGGTCATCGCAGTGACCCCGATTGGAAGCCGGAGAAAGACACGGCGGACGAGGACTTCGCCGACGACGCCGACGAGAGCCCGGACGAGGAAGCCGATACCGACGATCTGCAGAGCGCGCGTCCGGTCGTCATGAAGGTCGCCCCGGCCGAGGATGCCGAACCCGACTACCTCGACGTCGACGTCGTCGAGGATTCGGGCGCCCTTCCGGCGGGCGCCGGCGCCGCGGTGCCCGTGGACGAGGCCGACGAGGCCGACGAGGCCGATGCGGAAGGGGTGGCCGACGAGACCGACGCGTTCGCCGAGGCGGAGGTCGACGAAGAGCTGAGCGACCGCTACGAATACATGGAGGATTCGTCCGGCTTGGAGCCGGAGGAGGACTCCGAAGAGGAAGAGGACTTGCGGGCGCGTGTCCCATCGGCGGACGCGCGGCGGCGGCGTCGATTCGACACCAAGACCGCCGCCGCGGTCAGCGCCCGCAAATACGCCTTCCGCAAGCGCGTGCTGATGGTGATGGCGCTCGTCCTGATCGGTTCGGCCACGGCCGCATTCAAAGTGACGCCGACCGCCTGGTGGGTATGCGGCGGCGCCACCGCGGTGACCGTGCTCTACCTCGGCTACCTGCGCCGGCAGACCCGCATCGAGGAGAAGGTGCGCCGCCGCCGGATGCAACGGATGGCGCGGGCGCGGTTCGGCGTGGAGAACGCCCACGACCGCGAGTACGACGTGGTCCCCTCGCGGTTGCGGCGCCCGGGCGCGGTGGTTCTCGAGATCGACGACGAGGACCCGATCTTCGAGCACCTGGACTACGCGATGCCGATGCGCAACTACGGGTGGCCCAGGGACCTGCCGCGAGCCGTCGGTCAGTAGCCCCTGGCGGGGCGCCGGCCGCGGCGGAACTGGTAGCCTGCTAGCACTCAGGGGCTATGGCGCAGTTGGTAGCGCGACTCGTTCGCATCGAGTAGGTCAGGGGTTCGAATCCCCTTAGCTCCACCGATAAACACCAGCTGGGCATTCACGGTCAGCTGGATCCGGCCGTTGGTTGCCCGGTACGCCGGCGGTATGGAGCAAATTCAATCGGCGCCGCCGCCGTGCGGTGCAGGTCGTGTCTCACGTCTTTGACATGCCCTTGACCGGAGCGCCGCGTTCAGTAACCGACAGCGATACGTTCATCCGGCGGCGCAGCATTTCGAAGTCGGACACCCGCAACACGAACCACGCCGCGGCTGCATTCGCCGCGCGGCCACCAGCTGGCGCCTGCGGCGTTCAGTGACCAGATTGACGACCAATAAGCGCTGCCCTGTCGATTTGTGCGTCGGTCGGAGTAGGTTCCGATTGGATTGGTTTACCCGGCCGGTCAGTGGGGTATGTCATTGGCCCCGACGCTCTGCAGGAGTACGGGGTGACCAAGGAGCCGAGCAGTGTTCGGAGCCGAAGTACGGGGCGCAAGAGCGCCCGAATATTGCTGCCGCAGTGGGCACGACTGGCGCCGATCGGCGCACCGTCACAGTGGCATTGAGGCGTATCTGCAGCGCCGACGACATCGGCAGTGGCGCAGTCGCGGTTCCTAGCGCTCGGTGGCGTCAGCGACTAGGCGAACGCAGTCAATCGCCCGATGATGCTATGCGCGAATCGGGTAAAGGGTTCGATATCGTTCGCACGCCGCTGGATGCGTCATGCGCTGGCCTATCGACGTGGACGCTAACGTGGCTTCGCCGAACTGTGGCCGATGTCGTGCGCAATCTCCGCGCGACCCGCACGGAACCGACACCAGCAGTCGGCATTGGCCACATGCGTCAGACCTTGTGATGATGCCGCATCTCCACCCGGCGGCAGTGCTGCACACCATTTCGCGGAAGCCGCTGGTGGTCAATCGAGGCAACGAAACGTCATGGAGGGTCTTGACCCAATGCTGTCTAAACACCGGAGGTAACACCGACAAGCTTACCCAAATGGTTTACAGCGGCAGTGCAAGCAGTTGCTGCATGTGCATTCGGTCGAGCGGGCCGCGACCATCCCCAGCTGAATTGCAAAGCCGTTAATAGCAAGCCTCGATGACGACACCGCTTGCCACCAAACCGGTTTGAGATCCGTCGCACATTGGTGACGACGGAGGTTTAAGACGCCCTGCGGTTGCTACAATTTAAGGTCAGCCGCAAAGTTGTTGAGAACAAAGGATATTCACGATATACTCGCCCTGTGGCGTTGATATGTGCGCTGTATCCGGTTGGCGGCCAAGCATTGTCACGACAGGCGGGCACGTGACTCAGTCAATCAATATGGAGCGAGCCACGTTTCGTCGTCATCTGGGATGGGTAAGTCGTGTGGGCCAAAGAGAACAACTCGCATGCTGTCCCGGCAAGGGGGGGTGGTGGTGATGGATTTCGGTTTATTGCCGCCAGAGATCAATTCCGGTCGTATGTATGCCGGTCCCGGGGCGGGACCGATGCTCGCGGCCGCAGCGGCGTGGGATGGGTTGGCAGCCCAGCTGCACTCCATGGCGGGTTCCTACGGGTCGGTGATCTCCACCCTGACCGCTGGGTGGCGGGGTCCATCGTCGGCCGCGATGGCAGCCGCGGCCGCGCCGTATACGGCGTGGATGAGCGCCACCGCTGCCCAGTCTGAGCAGACCGCTACCCAGGCCAGGGCCGCGGCAGCCGCCTATCTGACCGCGTTCGCAGCAACGGTGCCACCACCGGTGATTGCGGCCAACCGTGCGCAGTTGATGGCACTGATCGCGACCAATTTTCTGGGGCAGAACACCCCGGCGATCATGGCCACCGAGGCCCAATACGCCGAGATGTGGGCCCAGGACGCCGCCGCGATGTTCGGCTACGCCGGCTCTTCTGCGACCGCCTCCTCGGTGACCCCGTTCAGCCCGCCACCGCAGGCCACCAATCCGGTCGGGGTTGCCGGCCAGGCTGCTGCGGTCGCCCAAGCCACCGGGACGCATGCTCACGCGCTGCCACAATTGATGTCTGCGGTTCCGCAGTCACTGCAAAGCCTCGCGGCGCCTGCTGCGGCTGATCCGCCCGCCGCGGCGGCTCCGCTGTCGTCGCTGCTCTCACTCGACCAGTTGCTCATTGGTCCGTTAGGGCCCACCTCGCTGTACGGCATTGGCGGCGGCCCGTATCTGTTAGGTCTGGCAGGTTATCTGCTGCCCCAAAACGGGGCGAACCTGACCAGCGCGGCCGAAAGGCTCGAAAGGGACCGGTTGAAGTCGGGGCTGGGCCCCGGCCTTGGTTTGGGGGCGCGTGTGGTGGGCGAAGCAGGTGGACCCGGAGTCTCGGCGGGAATGGGCCGTGCCGGCTTGGTCGGGGGTCTCTCGGTGCCGCAAGGTTGGGCCGCGGCCGCCCCGGCGGTGCGGCCGGTCGCCGTAGCGTTGCCGCAAACGACTCTGTTTACCGCGCCAGCGGCGCTCGCAGCAAACGGTCAGGGAAGCCTGTTCAGCAATATGGCTTTGTCGAGTTTGGCCGGACGCGCCATGGCCGGTAACGGTGCTACCGCTGCCCGGCCCCTCAGCGTATTCGGCGGCGCTGGCTGCGGGGGGCCGGCCACGACGGCCACCATCATCGTGATACCCGCCGACGACGCGGAGGAATAGCTGCACTTGCCGCGGACTGCCGGCCCTGACCTGAAATTTTGGAGACGTTAGATGACCTTCGACCGCCAGATCGACTTCGGCCCCGCCAGCAGAGGCTCGGCGGCCACGGCGTTGCAGGCCGAACGCAGGGTGACGATCGTTCGCAAACTGATTGTCGCTCGGGCGTTTGCAGACAGTGCCGGATCAACAACAGCGATGCGTTTATACCGCAGCGCACCTTTCGGTCCGCTGTGGGCAACACCATGGGCCGACTCCGACAATGTGCTCGGCTCGAGCCCGGTCTCAAACCACGACATAGGAAGGACACCTGTTGGTGGGAACTAAACAGCCGGAAATGTTGGCGGCGGCGACCATGCGTACACCGAGGCCGCTGACACGGTTGCGAACGGCTAAGGGGCAGTGATGGATTTCGGAATGTTGCCGCCTGAGATCAACTCCGCTCACATGTATGCCGGTCCCGGGTCAGGGTCGATGCTGGCTGCCGCGACGGCGTGGGACGGGCTGGCCGCCGAGCTGCACTCGGCGGCGGCGTCCTACCGGTCGGTGATCTCCGGACTGATTGCTCGGTGGCAGGGTCCGTCGTCGGCGACGATGGCGGCCGCGGTCGAACCGTACGCGGCGTGGATGAGCGCCACCGCCGCGCAGGCCGAGCAGGCCGCCACTCAGGCCAGGGCGGCAGCGGCCGCCTACCAGACTGCGTTTGCGGCGACGGTGCCTCCGCCGGTGATCGCGGTCAACCGCAGTCAGCTGGCGTCACTGGTGGCGACGAATGTTTGGGGGCAGAACACGCCGGCGATTGCGGCCACCGAGGCGCAGTACGAGGATATGTGGGCCCAAGACGCCGCCGCGATGTACGGCTATGCCGGTTCCTCGGCGACCATCGCCCGGCTGACACCGTTCAGCCCACCGCCGCAGACCACCAACGCGGACGGCCCTGCCGGCCAGGCCGCTGCGGTCGCCCAAGCCACCGGGACTTCCGCCGGCACGAACGCACAATCGATGTTGCCGCAGCTGATGTCGGCGACGCCGCAAGCGCTGCAAAGCCTCGCAGCGCCCGCGGCCGCTGATCCGCCGTCGCCGCCATCATTGACGAGTCTGCTGACCGGCCTGAATTCATCCCCGTTGGCGCTCGCCGCCGGGAACATTGAGTTCATCGCCAAAGGAGCCACCCCGGCTAGCGACGCGATGGTCAGCAACAGCGTGGCCTTGGTGGCAGCGGCGCGGACCATCAATGACAGGGCGGTCGAACTAGAGGGTCCGCTGTTCGCGCAGCTTGGTGCGGGCACGCGCGTGTTGGGGGCAGCGGGCCTGGCGGCGGGCGGGTCGACGGTGTCGGCGGGCACCGGTGGCGCGGGCCTGGTGGGGGCGTTGTCGGTGCCGCCGAGCTGGGCCGAGGCCACTCCGACGATAAGGTTGGCCGCCACCGTGTTGCAGGGCACCAGCGCGGCCGCCGCCCCAGCGGTCGCGGACAGCGCGGGAACCCTATACGGCGAAATGGCCCTGGCAGGCTTGGCCGGAAACGCGCTGGGCGGCACCGTTCCCCGTGCGACAGCCGGAAACGCCGCCCGAGGAGTAGGCCGCCCCGACAAGGACAACAAGACGCCGGACAAACTCAGGCGTGTCCTCGCAGAACTGTCGCAGAAGCCCGAGTCGGTGCAGCACTGGCACACCGACAAGGAGCACCTGGAGAGCCTCTTGGACCAGCTGTCGAAGAAACCGGGCGTGCACGCGGTGCACTTGTCCTCCGCCAACAGGTCCAAACCCACGCCACCCCAGGCCAAATGGGGATAGCTAGAAACGGAGAGCCAATGTCTTTCGTGACCACACAACCGGAGCTGCTGGCCGCCGCGGCCGGAGATTTGCAGGGTATCGGCTCGGCGATGTGGGCCGAGAACATGATCGCAGCAGCCCCGACCACAGGCGTGGTTCCTGCTGCGGCCGATGAGGTATCAGCGCTAACAGCGACACAGTTTGTCGCGCACGCCCAGATTTACCAGGCGATCAGCACCCAAGCCGCCGCGATTCACGAAATGTTCGTGAACACGCTGGCGACCAGCGCTGGTTCGTATGCGGCCACCGAGACCGCCAATGCGATCGCGACCGGCTAGCAAAACGTATTGGCCGAAGCGACTTTGAACGAACGAGATTGCCATGCCGGGTTTTTGGGCAGTGAGCCAACATGTCAGTTCTACTCAACGCAGTGGCGTTATTCATAACCGGGTGCTGGTGGAAACGCAGAGGAGCGCCAGTGCTACGGCTGCTGCCGCTGACACACCCAACATTGCACTCTGCGCGCGGTGTCGGCACCGATCGTCTCCCGATGCGGGAAAGCGGTTCGAGGCCAAGCTTATTTCCGCCACCTGATGGCCGGTTCGTAGCGACGGTCCTGGCGGCATAGCGGTCTGACCTCAAACTTCTGCCCGGGGGATGAACCGGATGAAGGGCAAGTGGTGTCCGACAGCGCGAAAGTCTGCGTCTGATCCGTCGACCGAGAATCCGAGTGCGCGGGGAAGCATGTACTTGGCCGCACGGCGATGCCGTGACGCATACCGTAGGAAGACCTGTGCTCCCTCCTCCCCCGTGAGCGGCATGGCGGTCACGGGTATCGTTCGACCCCCCACCTGGATGGTGACGTCGGGGGTGTGCAGAATGTTGCGGTACCACGCGGCGGTAGGTCCCCACCCCGAGGCGACGACATAGCTGTCGCCGTCGTGCTCGACGACCTCGAGGACGGTCCGTCGGGGCTTGCCGGAGACACGGCCGATGTGGTTGAGCAGTAGAAGGCGGCTCCCGAACACCCACCCGAGCCTGAGCCGATACAGGTGGATAGGAATCCGAAACAGGAACCGCGTTAGTCCGGCCGGTGGCTGAACGTTCTTGACAATCTTCACGATTGGCTACCTGCGGCTCATCGTTTTTCTGCGGTGACGAGCAGGTACTCCCACTGCATGACACCGTCACGGAGGTGGTGCTGGGCGAGTTCGACGAGTTGGGCGTCGAGGGTGGCGGTAAGCACGGAATTGCCGCTGATGTTGCGGTAGGCGTTGATCGTTGGGCCGTAATGGGTTTTGAAGTACTCGTGGACTGCCTGGGCGCTGCCGAACCGGTCCACCCGTAACGTATCCCGCTGGGTGCTGATATCGCTGACTCGATTCCCGAGCAGCCCAACCACATAGTTCTCACGTCCCCACAGCGCCGCCGGTGGCACGCCTGGCAACATGATCGGCCTGTACGGCCTGATAGTGGTCAGCATCTGGCCGAAAAATCCTTCATGTGTCCAGCTGATCAGACCGATAGTGCCACCGGGCCGACAGACCCGGACCAGTTCGTTGGCCGCGAGCTGATGATGCGGTGCAAACATGACGCCGATCGCGGAGATCACCGTGTCGAACTCGCCGTCAGCGAACGGTAAGGCTTCGGCGTTGGCTTCCCGCCACTCGAGCGTGACGCCCTGTTGGGCAGCTCTTTTCCGGGAGCGCTCCAGCAGCTCCGGTGTGAGGTCGGTGGAAACGACGGCAGCGCCCGTTTTGGCGGCCGGGATCGAGATGTTGCCTGATCCCGCGGCGACGTCAAGCACCCGATCGCCGGGGCCAATGCCAGTGGCGCCCACCAGAACCTGGCCTAGTGGGGCCATCACCTGCTCAGCCATCAGCGCGTAGTCGCCCAGCGCCCACACCGCACGATGGTCGCTCGCCAATGTGTGGTCTTCGCCTGTGGCGGTTTCGATATCCATCCTGGCCTCCAAAGAAAAGTGAGAGGGATCGTCTACCGCGACGTCGTTGTCGGCGCGACAGCGCGTGGCGAAACCCTTACGGAAGAATGCCGTGGGGCCGATAGTATCACTAGGAAATAATTGCTGTCTATTATTGTATGCACTTGCTACACTATTCTGATCGCAGCGTCTGTGATCTACGGAGAACGTCGACCGGCTCGGACAAGGGAAGCACCCATCGAAAACACGACGGCAACCGATGAGTCACTCGATGCCATAACCGGCGCGTTGCTGACCGCATCACGGCTGCTAGTGGCGATCTCTGCTCATTCGATCGCTCAGGTCGACGAGACCATCACGATTCCGCAGTTCCGGACCCTGGTGATCTTGTCCAATCGAGGTCCCGTCAATCTCGCCACGCTGGCTGGCGCGCTTGGCGTGCAACCGCCGGCCGCCGGCCGGATGGTCGACCGACTCGTCGGCGCTGGCCTGATCGATCGCCTACCGCACCCGACCTCTCGCCGTGAACTGCTGGCCACCCTGTCCCCGGGCGGACGTCAGGTCATGCGGCAGGTCACTACGCATCGGCGCAGTCAGATCGCCCAGATCGTGGAAAAGATGCCGTCGCAGGAACGGCTCGGACTCGTGCGTGCGCTGACCGCGTTTACCGCCGCCGGGGGTGAGCTCACCGCTCGCGTCGACACGGACTTATAGGTCAGCTCATGTGCAGACGGCGAACTGAACGGAAAAAGACGGCAGCTGATCCGGTGCGGCTACCGCGATCGGTATCCCGTGCGGCGGGGCGGGCGGCCGGCTGGCTGCGCGCAAACCGACTCGGGATGTTCTGTGTGGCGATCGTGGTAGGGATCGGTTCAGGGCTGGGTGCGGTGGCGTTTCGGTACCTGATCTATGGGTTCACCTGGCTGGCGACAGGGCACAACTCGTTCGGCCGACAGGGCTGGGTCGCCGGCGACCACCTGCCCTGGCTCGGGGTTGGGTTCTTTGTGGTCATCCCGGTCGTCGGTGGATTGCTGTACGGGCCGTTGATTTCCCGGTTCGCCCGCGAGGCCCGCGGCCACGGCGTGCCCGAAGTCATGATCGCAGTGGCTGAGAACGGTGGCCGTATCCGTCCGCAGGTGACGGTGGTGAAAGCACTCGCCTCGGCTCTGTGCATCGGCACGGGCGGGTCGGTTGGCCGAGAAGGTCCGATCGTGCAGATCGGCGCGGCGCTGGCGTCCAGTCTGGGCCAGTGGGTCAGGATGCCGGAGAACCGGCTGCGGGTGCTGGTAGCTTGCGGCGCCGCCGGCGGTATCTCGGCCACGTTCAATGCCCCAATCACCGGGGTATTTTTCGCCATCGAGCTGATCCTGCGGGAGCTCTCCGTCGAGGCGATCTTCACCATCATGCTCTCGGCGATGGTTGCGGACGTGATCGCTCGGGTCTTCTTCGGCTCCGCCCCCTTCCTCACTCAGCTCCCCGCCGGCATCGAGCTGGACCATATCGCCAACTATCTTTTGGTGGCCCTTCTCGCAGCGGTCGCCGGACTGATCGGGGTTGTCTTCAAAAACGTCTTATACAAGACCGAGGATTTGTGCGACCGGGCGTGGCGTCACCGTTCGGATTGGGCAAGGCCGGCAGTTGGCGGGATCGCGCTCGGGGTTCTGCTCCTGGCGGTGCCGCAACTGTACGGGGTCGGCTACCCGGTGATGTACGCCGCCTTCGCCGGCCACTATGCACTCTGGTTTTTGGTGATCCTCGCCGCGGGCAAGATGTTGGCCTGCAGCCTGACCATCGGCATCGGCGGCTCAGGCGGTGTGTTCGCGCCGTCGCTGTTCGTCGGTGCTACTTCCGGCATGGCCTTCGGGCTAACCGTCCACCAGTTGATCGGGCCGGGGGTCGGGGAACCCGCCCTCTACGCGATTGTCGGAATGGGCGCTGTCTTCGCTTCCGCGGCACGCGCCCCGCTCACCGCGCTGGCCAGCACCGTCGAAATGACCGGCGACTTCACACTCACCCTGCCGGTCATGCTGGCCGTCGCCGTCGGAACGACGGTGTCCCGCGCACTGTCCTATGGCACCATCTACACCACGAAACTGCTGCGTCGCGGTATCGACATCGACCGGCCGACTTCCACCCATGCGTTCGCCGATCTCACCGCCGCTGACGCCATGCACCGGTTCACCGTTCCGGTGGATCTCACCTGCGACGTGAACCCGCGCCGGGACTGGACAACCTTGTTCGGCCCCGTTACCCGCATTCGCGAACCACAGGCGCTATTCGCCAACGACAGCCTCGCTCAAGCCCTGCGACAGCTCGTCCTTTACGGCCGTGACGGCCTACCGGTCATCGACACCGACGCCCGGCACGTCCAGGGCTGGTTGACCAACCAGAATGTGCTGCGCGCGGTTGGCACCCACCTCGCCGATGTCCAACCCCACATAGCCGCCAGTCACCAGGTCGCCGAGTGGGCCAACCCGAAAGCCGGAGGGGCCGAACATGATCCGCGCAGCCAGCTCGCTGGGTACCACATCGTCGAACGCACGCTCGGACCCGACTCGTCTGCCGTCGGCCGTACCCTCGGTGAACTCGACTGGCCAGCCGGTCACCTCCCTGTGTCGATCCTCCACGACCGCCAGCTCGTCGAGGCCGACCCAACAGTCCGGCTCGCCAAGGGGGACCGCATCAACATCCTCGTCCCTGCCGTCGACAACACTAACGTCGACAGCACTAACGTCGACAGCACCGACATCGGGACCACCGACCCCGCGGTGATTGGCAACCCAGGTGAAGCGGGTCGACCGACGCGGTAATGAGGCCCGAGGCCCTATGTCGATCTGGATGGGCAGGGGCCCGATCACTTTGGTAGCAAGGCCACTCAAGCGACACCAGCACCCGGTTAGGCCGTTTCGCCTCGGCTTTCTTACGGGTTCTCCTGCACGACGCATTGCACAACCCCGTTGGCCACGCGCGTGTCAAAGCCCGTCCGGGCTATTTTCTGTGCTTCCGCGGCGGGGGAGACACCGGATTTGAGATCCATCTCGATGAGTCCGACGAGCTGCAAATTTTGCGGGTCTGGTTGGGCCAGCGGGACTTCCTTGATGTTGCCCACGCAGCGGCGGTAACCGCTGAGGTCAGCGTGAGCGGGCGACGCCCCCATGAGCACAACCGGGGCGAATAACAGGACGGCGGTGGGCATGCCGGCCGCCGCGGCGACATAGGTGGAACGCATGCTTCGATAGTATCGCCGAGCATGCCGGAGGCAAAGGAAAATCGAGGCGCCCGCGCGGTGAGATGCCTTGCTGCGCAAGGGACTCCGTTTGGCAATTGGATTGCGGCGCAACGCTTTAGCGCTTTGCTGATCGCCAACGCTGCCTGGCGTAGGGCGAGCCCAAAACTGATGCGCTGCCAAAAATTTGCTGAACATTCGGTAAGACCGCGTGGCGGGGCGGGATTAGCCACGGTGCCGGCTCTAATGTCGACCCGATGAGCACCAAGTACTACCTGCAGAAGGTACCGGTCGAGTCCGTCCAGCCGGGCTTTTCGCTGGCCGTTCACCGTGACGGCGACTACCGCCTGTTCCAGGTGGAATGCACGCAGATGTCCCGGCGGGCCGGCCGGCCGGTGATGTTCACGCTCACCTCGGAGCCCGTCAACGGCGGCGATCCATGGGTGGTGGAGTGCGAAGAGGGCACCCCCGTCGTCCGGATCGTCGGCGTCTGTAAAGCCGCCTCCTGATCACAAACACTCATCAGCCGGGCTTGCTGGCGGCGACGAACTGCAACGCGCGCTGCGTGTGCTGTTCGACGTCGATTAGGCCGGCCGACGAGAACAGGTCGACAAAGGCCGTCCGGTCGAACATCGTGAGCCCGATCGCGCGCGCACCGACGGTCAGGACCTGCCTGATCGGGGCGACCTCGCGCGCGTAACTGGTGAGGATCGCGATGCGGCCCCCCGGCTTCAGCACCCGGATCATCTCGCGCGCCACCCGGAACGGTTCGGGCATCAGGTACAGCGCACCGAAACAGCAGACGGCGTCGAACGTTTCGTCGCCGAACGGCAACTTGCGGGCATCGCCGCGCACATAACATGTCTGCGGCCCGCTGTTGTCCAGCACGGCCCGGGTCAGCATCGGCGCGGAGATGTCGAATCCGACGGCCAGGCCGCCATCGGGCAGCTCCTCGGCCAGCGGCCCGGTGAAATTGCCTGGGCCGCAGGCGACGTCGAGCAATCGCCGCGCGGTGGACAGGCGCAGGGCCGACGCGGCGCGATGCTGCTCGGCGCGGTGGGTGACGCCGCTGGCAAGGTAGAAAGCGGTCGGGCGCCACAGCCGCTCGTACACGGTGGCAACGAACGGGCTGTTCATGGCGCGCTGGGCGATGGTGGGAACCGGGGCGCTCGTCGATTCGCCCAACACGTCGAGGAAACCGTGCCGCAGGACGGCGGGCTCGTCGAGGAGACCACGGGTCAACTCGACCGGATCCTGACTCATCTTGCTGGCTTTCGTTGGGCGGCGCGGGAGGACGCCGTCAGGCTAGTGGGCGGTGTCACCGGGCCGTTGGCCCGGGTGCGGCCGGGCTCCGCCCGCAGCGATCCTTGCCGGGGCCCGAGCCACCTCATAACCTGAGCTGGCGCGGTAGACGACGGCGACAAAGGGCTGGTCATGGCAAAACGGTCATCGGGACTCGAGGTCCAGTGGCCGGATTGACCGGTGCGCGGGTGGAAGAGCTGGCGGCGATGGACATCTTCGAGGGATGTCCCACCGAGGAGCTGGCCCCGCTGGCGGCGTCCGTCCAGCCGCTGCGCGCCGCGGCCGGCCAGGTGCTGATGCAGCAAGGGGAGCAGGCGGTTTCGTTCCTGCTGATCTCGTCGGGCACCGCCGAGATCAAGCACGTCGGTTCCGACGGCGCGGTGTCGGTCGGAGAGGCGTCCGCCGGCACGATCGTCGGCGAGATCGCCCTGCTGCGCAAGCGTCCCCGGATCGCGACGGTCACCACGGCCGAACCGCTGACCGGCTGGATCGGCGACAACGACGCGTTCACCAGGATGGTGCACATCCCCGAGGTGCTGCCGCGGCTGCTGCGCACCGTCCGCCAGCGCCTCGCCGCGTTCATCACCCCGATCCCGGTGCGCGTCCGCGACGGAACCGAGTTGCTGCTGCGCCCGGTCCTGCCCGGCGACGACGAACGCACGGTGCACGGCCACATCCAATTCTCCAGCGAGACGCTGTATCGCCGGTTCATGACGGCCCGCCTGCCCAGCCCGGCGCTGATGCATTACCTGTCCGAGGTCGACTACGTCGACCACTTCGTCTGGGTGGTGACCGACGGCAGCGACCCGGTGGCCGACGCGCGCTTCGTGCGCGACGAGGCCGATCCGGCGAGCGCCGAGATCGCGTTCACGGTTGCCGACGCCTACCAGGGCCGGGGGATCGGTAGCTTTCTGATCGGCGCGCTGTCCATCGCCGCACGCGTCGACGGGATCGAAAAGTTCTCCGCGCGAATGCTTTCCGACAATCTGCCGATGCGCATCATCATGGACCACTACGGCGCGGTGTGGCAGCGCGAGGACGTCGGCGTCATCACCACCGTCATCGACGTGCCGCGCCGGCGCGACCTGCACCTCAAGCGGGACATGGCCGAGCGGATCGAGCGCGTCGCCCGCCAGGTGATCGAAGCGGTCGGCTGATAGGAACGGGCATGCGGCCGTTCTGGATTGGCGTGGTGCTCGCCCTGCTGGTCACCGCGTGCGCTCATTCGCGCGCGCCGAAACCGCCGGGCCCACCCTCGTCGTCGGCGCACGCCGCGCCCGTCAACCCGGCCAACATCAAGCGGGTGGTGCGCGACCTGCCGCCCAACTACGAGGTCAGCACCGGCATTCCCGGCGCGGCGTCGCCCCGGGTGATCTGGAGCCTCGGGGCCGACGCGGCGGACATGAGGGCCAAGCCGGCGCAGTGCGCCGCCCTCGCCGACCCGGGCGACGGGCGCGACCAGTCCGCGCAGGGCCTGTCCGCCTCGGGCGCGGGCGGCATCGTCGACGCGATCGTCGTCGCCCTGCCGGGCCCCGTTGGCCTCGACCACAATCTGCTCGCGGCCTGCGGGCAGTGGACCATGACCGCCGGGCACACCACGGTCGGCGTTCACCTCACCGACCCTCCGCGGGTCGACGGCGCCGAAACGGTCGGCATGGTGGCCGATATCAAGTCCGCCGTCGAGTCGGGCGCCGAAATCGATTCGCGGACATACACATTCACCGCGTACCTGGGAAACTATTACGCGTTCACCACGTTGACCACCGACCCGGGCTCGACGGTGCCGGCGCTGCCACCGCAATTCGCCGCGGATCTGCTCGTCAAAACGGTGTCCACGTTACGCAGCTGAGCAAGGGTAGATTGGCCACGATGTTGAAGGTGGTGTTGGCGATCGCATCGGTGGGTGTGCTCGCCGGCTGCTCATCGGGTACCGATACCGCCTCGACGAGGGCCGATATCGCCAAGGTCTCCGGGGTGAAGTCGAGCTTCGGTCCCGAGTTCAAGGTCACCGACATCAGCGAACGGGCAATCGATCCCAAGTTCTTGTCCGCCCGCAAGCTGCCCGAGGGGCTCAACTTCGATCCCCCCAACTGCGCGAAAACGGCGCTCGGGCCGACGATGCCGCCGGACCTGCAGGGCAATATGGCCGCGGTGTCGGCCGAGGGCAACGGCAACCGATACGTCGTCATCGCGGTGGAAACGTCCAAGCCGGTGCCCGTCGAGGACCCGGGAAAGGACTGCGCCAAGGTGGCGTTCTCCGGGGGGCAGGTGCGCGGCGGCCTCGAGGTGATCGACGCGCCCCACATCGACGGGACGCACACGTTCGGGGTGCACCGCGTCCTGCAGGCGCTCGTCGGCAGCACGGCCCGCACCGGCGAGCTCTACGACTACTCCGCCCAGTTCGGCGACTACCAGGTGATCGTCATCGCCAATCCGCTCGTGGTGCCCGACCAGCCGGTCGCCAAGGTCGACACGCAGCGCGCCCGGGACCTGCTCGTCAAGGCGGTGACCGCGGTTCGGAGCTGACCGTGCTCAGCGGACGTCGCGGGGCCGGAACTGGATGCTGACCCGCGGACCGGTGGGCGACGACGTCTTGGGCACCGAGTGCTCCCAGGTGCGTTGGCACGACCCGCCCATCACCAGCAGGTCGCCGTGTGCCTGCGGCAGCCGCAGCGACGGGCCGCCGCCGCGCCGGCGCATCGCGAACGTGCGCGTGGCGCCCAGGCTCACGATGGCCACCATGGTGTCCTCGGAGCTGCTGCGGCCGATGGTGTCGCCGTGCCAGGCGACGCTGTCCGAGCCGTCGCGATAACAACACAACCCCACCGTGGTGAACGGCTCGCCGAGCTCGCCGGCGTAGATGTCGTTGAGCCGCACGCGCAGCCGCGCCAGCAGCGGGTGCGGCGGGTCCTCGACCGTGAGGTCGTGAAAGCTCACCAGCCGCGGGACGTCGACCACCCGGTCGTACATGTGGCGGCGCTCGGCCCGCCACGGCACCGTCGACAGCAGGGCTTGCAGCAGGTCGTCGGCATCCTTCAACCAGCCGGCCCGGACCTCGATGAAGGCGCCGTCACCGAGTTGTCTGCGCTCGGTGTGTTGGAACAGCGAGCCCTGGACCGCGATGCTCACGCCGGCCAGTCTATCGCACACCCGTTCGATCAGAAGGTGACCGGCTACGGTTTGAACTGTGGGTGTTGAGCTGAGCACCGATTCCGAGGTCGGCACGCTGCGCGTCGCCATCCTGCACCGCCCCGGGGCCGAGGTGCGGCGGCTCAACCCGCGCAACAACGACCAGCTGCTGTTCGACGGGCTGCCGTGGGTCGCCCGCGCGCAGGAGGAGCACGACCGGTTCGCCGAGCTGCTGCGTTCGGCCGGCGTGGAGGTGCTGCTGCTGTCCGACCTGCTGACCGAGGCGCTGAGCCACAGCGGGGCCGCCCGGATGCAGGGCGTTGCCGCCGCGGTCGATGCCCGCCGGCTCGGAACGCCTCTGGCGCAAGAGCTTTCGGCCTACCTGCGGGGCCTCGACCCGGTGCTGCTGGCCAACGTCCTGATGGCCGGGATGACGTTCAACGAACTCCCGCCCGACACCCGCACCGACGTGTCGCTGGTGCTGCGCATGCACCATGGCGGGGACTTCGTCATCGAGCCGCTGCCCAACCTGGTGTTCACCCGCGACTCGTCGATATGGATCGGGCCGCGGGTCGTGATCCCGACGCTGGCGCTGCGGGCCCGGGTTCGCGAGGCGTCGCTGACCGACCTCATCTATGCGCACCATCCGCGCTTCACCGGTGTGCGGCGCGCCTACGAGTCGCGCACCGCTCCGGTCGAGGGCGGTGACGTGCTGCTGCTCGCGCCCGGCGTGCTCGCGGTCGGGGTGGGCGAGCGGACCACCCCGGCCGGCGCGGAGGCGTTGGCGCGCAGCCTGTTTGACGACGACCTCGCCAACACGGTGCTCGCCGTGCCGATCGCCCAGAAGCGCGCGCAGATGCACCTGGACACGGTGTGCACCATGGTCGACACCGACACCGTGGTGATGTACGCCAACGTCGTCGACACGCTCTCGGCATTCACCATTCAGCGCACGCCCGACGGCGTCAGCATCAGCGATGAGACCCCCTTCTTGGAGGCGGCGGCCAAGGCCATGGAGATCGACAAGCTGCGCGTCATCGACACCGGCCTGGATCCCGTCGTCGCCGAACGCGAGCAGTGGGACGACGGCAACAACACGCTGGCCCTGCGCCCCGGGGTCGTCGTCGCCTACGAACGCAACATGCAGACCAACGCCCGCCTGCAGGAGGCCGGCATCGAGGTGCTGACCATCGCGGGCTCCGAATTGGGCACCGGCCGCGGCGGCCCGCGCTGCATGTCCTGCCCCGTCGCCCGCGACCCGCTTTGACAGCACCGCTTTGACACCGCCGCGAAACTGTAACTGCCGACGCATTTCTCGAGTAGCGCCGTCGTTAGTTGCAGTTTCGCGGCGACTGTGGCGGCTGTGAAGTCAGCGCCAGCTGGGCAGCCAGATCTCCATGTCCCAGGTCTGTTGCGAGATGGGCAGACCGGTGAGCACCGGGAACAGCCAGGCGAAGTTGGTCACCACCAAAGCGACATAAAAACTCACGGCCATCAGGCCCAGCGTCCGGCGCTCCGGGCTCTGACCCGGGCCTCGAGCCGCAAGAGGGGAGTAGAGGATGTCGCCGCAGATCAGCGCGATCCCCATGACCAGGAACGGCGCCATCGTCGCCGCGTAGAAGAAGTACATCTGCCGGTCGATGTCGGCGAACCAGGGCAGC
This sequence comes from Mycobacterium sp. 663a-19, assembly GCF_035616495.1. NCBI lineage: Bacteria > Bacillati > Actinomycetota > Actinomycetes > Mycobacteriales > Mycobacteriaceae > Mycobacterium > Mycobacterium sp. 663a-19. The sequence continues at coordinate 685,634 of NZ_JAPJAV010000001.1, forward strand.
CATCCCGCGCAGTAGCCGACCAGCACCACCGCATAGCGCCAGTCCCGCCGCACGACCGATCGCCACAGGGCGTACAGCAACACCGGCACCGCCAGCCACCACATCGCGGGGGTGCCCACCAGCATCTCGGCCTTCACGCACGACTGCGCCCCGCAGCCGGCCACGTTCTGCTGGTCGATGGCGTACAGCACCGGTCGCAACGACATCGGCCAGCTCCACGGCTTGGACTCCCACGGGTGGTAGTTCCCGGCCGAATTCGTCAGGCCCGCATGAAATTGGAAGGCCTTGGCCGTGTAGTGCCACAGCGAGCGAATGGCGTCGGGAAGGGGAACGACGGAGTGGGGGCCGATCGACTGGCCCACCTCGTGCCGGTCGATCGCGGTCTCCGAGGCGAACCACGGCGCGTAGCTGGCCAGGTAGACCGCGAACGGGATCAACGCCAGCGCGTACCCGGTGGGGATCAGGTCACGCCGGACCACCCCGCGCCACGGGCTGGTCACCTGGTACTGGCGCCGAGCCGCCACGTCGAAAGCCAACGACATCGCGGCGAAGAACAGCACGAAGTAGAGGCCGGACCACTTTGTCCCGCAAGCCAATCCGAGCAGGATTCCCGCGAGGAAGCGCCACCAGCGCACACCCAGCCGCGGGCCCCACACGGTTTCGCCGGTGCGGCCCTCCACGAGGGCGACGTGCATTCGCTGGCGCACCTGGTCCCGGTCGACGATGAGCGCGCCGAACGCGGCGACCACGAAGAAGCTGAGCAAGCCGTCGAGCAGCGCGGTCCGCGAGGTGACGAAGCTGACGCCGTCGCAGATGAGCAGCACCCCGGCGATGGCGCCCACCAACGTCGATCGGCTGATCCGCCGCACGATCCGCAGCACCAGCGCGACCATCAGCACGCCGAGCAGCGCCCCGGTGAACCGCCAGCCCACCCCGTTGTAGCCGAAGATCGCCTCGCCGAACGCGATCAGCTGCTTGCCGACAGGCGGGTGCACCACCAGGCCGAACCCGGGATTGTCTTCCACCCCGTGGTTGTGCAGCACCTGCCACGCCTGGGGGGCGTAGTGCTTCTCGTCGAAAACCGGTGTGCCGGCATCGGTCGGTGAGCCTAGGTTGATGAACCGGGTCACCGCCGCCAGCACCGCGATCACGCCGGTGACGACCCAGCCGCGGATGTGGTCGGTGAGCCCGAAATCGGCGACCGGGACCAGCGGGCCCGGGCTGACGACGGGGACGACGCGCTCCTGGAGGGCGCCCTCCACGTTCAGGGAGGTTTCGCGGGGCGGGGCGGACATCGGTGTCGATCGTAGGCTGTCCGTCATGTCCTACGGTCGCCTGTTGCTCGGTGCGACCCCGCTGGGCCGGCCGTCGGACGCCTCGCCGCGGCTGATCGACGCGCTCGCCGGTGCCGACGTGGTGGCGGCCGAGGACACCCGGCGGGTGCGGACCCTGGCGAAAAGCCTCGGCGTCGGGATCAGCGGCCGGGTGGTCAGCCTGTTCGACCAGGTCGAGGCGGCGCGGGTGCCCGCCCTGCTCGACGCGGTCAAGGCCGGCGCGACGGTGCTGGTGGTCAGCGACGCCGGGATGCCGGTGATCAGCGACCCGGGTTACCGCCTGGTGGTGGCGTGCGTCGACGCGGGGCTGCCGGTGACGTGCCTGCCCGGGCCCTCCGCGGTGACGACCGCGCTGGCCGTGTCCGGCCTGCCGTCGGAGAAGTTCTGCTTCGAGGGCTTCGCCCCGCGCAAGGGCTCGGCGCGCCGGACCTGGCTGGGCACGCTGGCCGACGAGCGGCGCACCGTCGTGTTCTTCGAGTCGCCGCGCCGGCTGGCCGCCTGCCTGCGCGACGCCGTCGAGGAGCTCGGCGGGGCGCGCGCGGCGGCCGTCTGCCGCGAGCTGACCAAGGTGCACGAGGAGGTGGTGCGCGGGTCGCTCGACGAGCTGGCCGGCTGGGCGGCCGGCGGCGTGCTCGGCGAGATCACCGTCGTGTTGGCCGGCGCGACCCCGCGCGCCGACCTGCCGTCGTTGGTGGCCGACGTGGAGGAGCTCGTCGCGGCGGGCGCCCGCGTCAAGGACGCCTGCGGCGAGGTGGCCGCCGCGCATCCGGGAGTGCGCTCGCGCCAGCTCTACGACGCGGTCCTGCGGTCACGCCGCGAGCCGGGCTAACCGACCGGCACCGCGCGGGGCAGCAGGCCGATGACCGGGGCCGCCTTGTGCAGGCATTCCTCCCATTCGGCGTCGGGATCCGAGTCGGCGGTGATCCCGCCGCCGACCCCCAGCACGGCGCCTCTCGCCGCGTCGAACTCGACGGTGCGGATCGCGACGTTGAGTTCGCACCCGGCGATCGGCGACGCCAAACCGATTGTGCCGCAATATATCCCGCGGCGACGCTGCTCCCAACTCGAAAGCAGTTGGCGAGCACGGTGTTTGGGTGTGCCGGTCACCGAGGCGGGCGGGAAGGCGGCGTCCAGCAGCGCCGACGTCGGCAGGTCGGCCCGAACACGCGCCGCCACCGTCGACACCAGGTGCCAGACACCCGGCGCGCGCCGCACCACCAGCAGCTCGGGCACGGTGACCGTGCCGGTGATCGCCACCCGGCCAAGGTCATTGCGGACCAGGTCCACGATCATGATGTTCTCGGCCACCTCTTTCGCCGAGGCCCGCAACGCGGACGGCCAGGCGTCCAGCGGCAGGGTGCCCTTGATCGGGCTGGACGTCACGACGCCACCCCGGCGCCGCAGGAACAGCTCCGGGGACAGCGACGCCACCGCGCCCCACGGTCCGGCCACGTAGGCGGCCCGGGCGGGGGAGGTGCGCGCGACGCCGTCGGCGAAGAAATCCAGCGGCTCCCCGGCGGCGGTTCCGGTGAATTGCGTGCACACGCACGCCTGGTAGACCTCGCCGGCGCGGATCGCCTCCAGGCAGGCGAGAACCCCGTCGCGGTGGGCCCCCCGATCGGGCGCGGCCCAGTCGATCCGGCAATCGCGCGCGGGCGCCGGCGGCGCGGCCAGCGCCGCGGTCAGCCAATCCGGTATCGGCGCCCCGGACAGGCTTTCGTACCACCAATGTCCGTCCCGGGCACGGCGCAGCAGGCAGTCCGTCCAGCCGCCCGCGGCCTCGGGGATCCGGTTCGGCAGGCCGTCGGCGGCCCCGTCGGGATAGGACAGGTAACCGACCCAGCCACCGCCCACGGCCCCGGAGTCGGGCGGCTGCGCGACCGACGGGACGGCGAACGCGTCGTCGACGCCGACCGGTCGGGCCGACAGGCTCGGCGCGATGACGGCCAGCGCGCCGAACCAGTCGCCGGTCAGCGCGGCCGGCGGCGGCAGGCCCAACCGGCACGCAGCGGCAGCCACGGCGCGCAGCACCGAGGGCGCGTCGCCGAGGTCGCCGAGCCGGTCGATTCGCACCGACCCAGCTTGACAGAACGCGCGACTTGCGCGCGCCGGGCCCGGGTCGTCAGCCGCGGCTGATGTCGCGAGCGGTCGCCAGCGCCACCAGCTTGTCCGGGTTGCGCATCACGTAGAAGTTGGTGATCTTGTCATCGGCGATCTCCAGCGTGATCAGGCCTTCGAGCCGCTCGCCGAGGTAGAACAACGCCGCGGGGGCGCTGTTGCAGGTCACCATCTCCACGCGCAGCGCCGCCGCGCCCCGGCGCATCAGCCCGGTGATCGCCCTGGCCACCCGCTCGGCGCCGACCACCGGCCTGCGGGCGGCGGAAACCTTGCCGCCACTGTCGGCCATCCAGGTGGCGTCCGGGGCGAGCATCGTCATCAGCGCCTGCACGTCGCCGCTGGCCGCGGTGGCCAGGAACTGGGCGGTGATCTCCGCGTTGCGTTGCGGGTCTATCCCGTCGAATCGCTTGCGCCGCGCCCGCACGTGCTCGCGGGCCCGGTGCGCAACCTGCCGCACCGTCGCGGCCGGTTTCCCGACCGCCGCAGCGATCTCGCCGTAGTCGAAACCGAACACCTCCCGCAGCACGAACACGGCTCGTTCGTCCGGGCTCAGCGTCTCCAGCAGCACCAGCATCGCGATCGAAACCGATTCGGCCAGAACGACATCCGTCGACGGGTCCCGATCGTCGGTCAACAGCGGCTCGGGCAGCCACGGCCCCACGTACTCCTCGCGACGACGAGCGTCGGCCCGCAGCGCGTTGAGCGCCTGGCGGGTGACCAGCTGGGCCAGGTAGGACTTGGTGTCGCGCACCGTCGCCAGGTCCACCCCGGCCCACCGCAGGTAGCTGTCCTGCAGCACGTCGTCGGCTTCGGTTGCCGAGCCCAGGATTTCGTAGGCGATGGTGAACAGCAACGGCCGCAGCAGGGTGAACCGTTCGGCGTGCTCACCGGTGGCGGTCATCGCAGTGCGACCTGCTCGCCGGCCGCCAGTTGGGCGGGCCGATTGCCGCCCTTGAGCCAGAAGTACGAGCCGGGCTTGGCGGCCTCGCGGCGGATGCCCCACAGCGTGCCCTTGCAGATCGCCTCCTTGATCGACGCCGCGCTGCGGCCGCCGACGACCACGTTCACCGGGGTGTCGTCGGTGCGCGCGAGCTGGAAGGCGCCGTGGGCGCGGCCCAGGCTGATGCACTGCCCGACGAACGCCTGGTTGAGCGGCGCTGGCTCCTCCCCGGCGATGCGGCTGAGCACGGTGTTGGCGGCCTGGGCGCCCAACGGCCCGGCGGCCTGGCAGCTCATCCGCAGCGGCCGGCCCGACGGCGCGGCCGCGTCCCCCGCGGCGACGATGCGCTCGTCGTCGACGCTGGTCAGCGTCTCATCGGTGAGCAGCCGGCCCTCGGCGTCGGTGCGCAACCCGCTGCGCGCGGCCAGGTCCGGCACGGCGAAACCGGCCGTCCACACCGTCACGGCGCTGGGCAGCACGACGCCGTCGGTGAGCACCACCGCGTCCCAGCGGACCTGGCTCACCGCAACGGATTCCAGCACGTTCACGCCGAGCTTGCGCAGGCGCTTGGCCACCGAACGCCGGCCCCGGTTGCTCAGCGACGGCCCGAGGATGGCCCCGCAGACCAGCGTCACCGGGCGTCCCCGTTCGGCCAGCTCGGCGGCCGTCTCGATGCCCGTCAGCCCGCCACCGACCACGGTGATGGGGCCGTTGGTGGGCAGGTCGGCGAGCGCGTGCCGCAGCCGCTGCGCGCTCTCGAAATCGGTTATCGAGTAGGCGAACTCGGGCGCCGTCGCGCCGGTGCTCCCGACGGCGTAGATCAGATAGTCGTAGGCCAGCTCGGCGCCCGAGTCGAGCAGGACCCGCCGGGCGCCGACCTCGATGCGGTCCACGGTGTCGACGATCAGCCGGATCCCGTCACCGAGCAGTGTGCCGTAGTCGGCGGTCGCGACGCCGGTGCCGGCGACCAACTGGTGCAACCGAATCCGTTCGACGAAGACCGGACGGGAATTGATCAGGGTGATATCGATGTCCGGACGCTGCCGCAAGTGATTCGCGGCCAGGGTTCCGGCGTATCCGCCGCCGACAACGACGACATGGGTTCTCTTGCGGGCGACCTCGCTCATTTGTGTCTCCTATTCTCGCGGGCCTAGTGCCCTTGAGACACCGCGGACCGGGCGGGTGTGACAGGCCGGGGCCGGATTGTGAGCTGTCTCACTGCCAGGTCGCGCTCGAAACCGTTCGTTTTCAGGCCGATCGGAACGTCGGGTGGGCCGGGTCGCGCATGATACGCTTCGCCATACTGATTGGGCCAGCCGCCCAGACGGGATATTTGCCCGACGTCGGAGGAGCCCGTGCCGCGCAGTCTGGATCTCGTCGTCACCTCCGTAGCCACCCAGCTGATGCAGGCCACGAGATCCACCGCGACCCAGGTCAGCGAAAAGATCCTCGAGCAGCTTGTCGAGCAATTCGACATGGACAGCAGCTTCCTGCGCCACAACGACCAGGAGATCCGGGCCTCGGTGTTGGTTGCGGAATGGCCGCCGCGAACTGACGTTCCGGACCCGGATCCCATCGCCGTCATCCACTTCACCAGCACCGACCCGGTGCTCGCCCAATGCGAGCGCAGCAGGAAACCGGTAGTGATGCGCGGCGAGCAGGATGGCGGTTTCCTGCAGCGCTGGCTGCACCGGGCCAACGGGCACCCCTCGCCCTCGGTGGCGGCCGCGCCCCTGGTCTCGGGCGACACGGTCACCGGCATACTCGGCTTCGTCAAGCTCGGCGCACGGAAGTGGAACCAAACGGAGATCAACACCCTCGAAGCCGTCGCCGCGCTGTTTGCGCAGCTTCAAGCCCGTCTCGCGGCCGAAGAAAAGCTGCGCCACCTGGCCGACCACGACGATCTGACCGGCCTGTACAACCGTCGGGCGCTCGTGGCGCATCTCTCGGAAAGGCTTGCGGAGGGAAGGACGGGGCCGGTCGCGGTCTTGTATCTCGACCTCGATCGGCTGAAGCCGATCAACGACTACCTCGGCCACGCCGCCGGTGACTGGTTCCTCAAGGTCTTCGCGCAACGCATTCGGGTTTGCGCGGGCCCTCAGAGCTTTATCGCGCGGTTGGGTGGGGACGAGTTCGTCGTCATCCCCGACCAGCCGATGTCGACCGGCACCGCGGAGTCGTTGGCCCGTCGGATGGGGGCGATGCTGCACGAACGCCTGGCCGTCGGGGGCTACATGATCACCCGCACCGCCAGCATCGGGCTGGCGATGGGCATACCGGGGCGTGACAACGTCGCCGAACTGCTGCGCCGTGCCGACGAGGCCGTGCTGACCGCCAAGCGCGGGGGCGGCAACCAGGTTGCGATGTTCAACGATGACATGTCGCTGAAAAGCGCCTTCCGCAACGACATCGAGCTGCATTTGCGAGGCGATATCGAGAGCGAAGCGCTGCTGTTGCATTACCTGCCCGAGGTCGACCTGTGGACGGGTGCCATCGTGGCCGCGGAGGCATTGGTCCGCTGGCGGCATCCGATCTGGGGGTTGCTGCTGCCGGATTCGTTCATCGGGGTGGCCGAGACGACGAATCTTGCGGCCGACCTGGGCCAGTGGGTGATGCGAAGCGCCTGTGCGGAATTCAGCCGGTGGCGGGCCAACGGTGTCGGGCAGAGCGCCGTGTTGCGCATCAACGTGTCGCCCGTGCAATTGATCACTCGGGGATTCGTTCGCAGTGTCGCCGACACCATCGACGAATTCGGCATCGACGGCGGATCGATCTGCCTGGAGATCACCGAGCGGGCCGTGGTGCACGACATCGAGACCACTCGCAAGACCCTGACCGAGCTCAAAGAGGTCGGGGTCCAGATCGCCATCGACGACTTCGGCACCGGTTACGCCGTTCTGTCGCACCTGAAGTCGCTGCCGGTCGACATGCTCAAGATCGATACCGGGTTCGTTCGCGACCTGGGCAACAACGCCGGCGACCTCGCCATAGTGCGGGCGATCATCGGGCTCGCCGAGGCCTTCGGCCTGCAGGTGGTCGCCGAGGGCGTCGAGACACCCGCTGCCGCACTGACATTGATGCAACACGGGTGCCACCGCGCGCAGGGATTCCTGTTGTCGCGTCCCGTTCCGGGCGATGCGATGGAGGCGTTGCTCGCCGCGCGCTGGATGCCGATGCCGTTCCTCGCCGACCGCGAGGCGTTGTCGTTGGGCGTGATCTGACGCACCGATGTTCGCTCCATCGATGAAACGTGTGCTGGCCGTTGCCCTGTGCGCGGTGACGCTGATGCTGGACGCGTGCGGCGGGCATCCCAACCCGGGGCCGTTTTCCGCGATGATCAGTCCGGCCATCCCGCCGAGCGTTCAAGCGATCGCCAACCCGCTGCGCGGACAGTACGAAGGTCTTTTGAATCCCCTTTTCCCGCAGGGCAATCCGGCCCAGCAGCGGTACCCGGCTTGGCCGGCGTCGTATGACGCGAGCCTGCGCGTGTCGTGGCGGCGGTTGCAGCCTACCGATCCGCGCACGCTGCCGCCCGACGCGCCGGACGACAGCAAGTTCGACTTCAGCGTCATCGACGACGCGCTGGCGAAGCTGTCCAGCCGCAACATGCGGCTGATCCTTCGCGTGTACGCCTACGACTCGTGTTGCAACGACTCCTATTCGGACAACGCGAACATCGCGATCCCCGACTGGATGCGCTCGGTGGCCACCAGCTACCCGGGGCCGCCGAACACGGCGGGGGTGACGCAGGTGGTGCCCGACTGGAACAACCCCGGCTACCTGGACGCCTTCGGACAGCTGCTGGCCGCGCTGGGCCGCCGCTACGACGGCGACGAGCGGCTCAGTGTTTTCGAGTTCTCCGGCTACGGGGACGCCAGCGGCAACGACATCGCCTATCTGCGTGATTCGCTGGGGGCGCCGGGCCCGTCGCCGGACGACAGCGTGTCGATGTTGGGGTATTACAGCCAGTTTCGCGATCAGAGCATCACCGCCGCGTCCATCCGGCGGCTGGTCGCGGCCAACGCAAACGCGTTCCCCCACACGCAATTGGTGGTCACGCCGCAGAACCCGGAGATCGTGCGCGAGTTGCTCGGCGACGACGTCACCAAGAAACTGTCCGCGCCGGTGGGCATCCGCGCGGATTGCCTGGGCGTGCAGGCGCCGTTGCCGGCCTGGGCCGAGGCCGGCGACTCACACTATGTGCGGTCCAACGATGCCGTCGTCAACGCGATCAAGCAGCGGCTGACCTCGGCGCCGGTGATCAGCGAATGGTGCCGGATGCCGAACGGAACCGACCCGCGCGCCTACTACGAGAAGGGCCTGCACGATGTCATCAGGTACCACGTGTCGATGACGTCGAGCACCAAATTCCCGGACCGGGACGCGACTTCGGCGATGGACCCCAACCTGTATGCGCTGTGGGCCCAGGCCAACGCCTCCGCGGGCTATCAGTACTCGGTGGAGGCGCGGCCGGGGTCGCAATCGATCCAGGGCAGGGTGGCGAGCATTTCGGTCGTCTGGACCAACTACGGCTCCGCGGCCGCAACGGAGCAGTGGTCGCCCGGCTACAAGCTGATCGATTTCTCGGGAGCCGTGGTCCGGACCCTGCCGGCGACGGTGAACCTCAAGACGCTTGTTCACGACGATTCCAGCCAATCGCGCGAGGAGGCGGTCCCGGCGCCGTCGACCGAGTCGGTGCGCGTCGACCTGACGGGCCTGGCGCCGGGGCACTACACGCTGCGCGCATCCGTCGACTGGCAACAGCACAAGCCGGGCGCGTCACACGTGGTGAACTACGCCCCGATGGCGTTGGCCCGGGACGGTCGCGACGGCTCGGGTCTGTATCCGGTTGCGACGCTGGATATTCCGCGCGAGTCCACGACGGCGAACGGTCGATGACCGCGCGCGTCAGCCGCGGTGCGATCCGCGCCGGCTGCGCACTAGGATGACCGCTGCGCCGACGACGGCCACGGCAAGCCACCCCGCGCCCAGCCACCACAGCCATCCCCAGCTCGCCGAACGCTCGGTCGGTGGGGCCGGATTGGCCGGGTTGTCTACGGTCACCGGATCCTGTCCGGGCATGGATATGATCGCCGCGCCTTTGAGGCTTTGCCAGCCCGCGGCATCGTGGTTGAGCCGTCGGAGAAGCTCGTCGAGCTGCCCGGGTGCCCCGGTGGACGTCGCGATCAACAGCGTTCGGCCGCGGTTCAACACCGTTTGAAGGGAAGCGAACGGCACCGGCGGGTCCAATGCGAGAGTGGTGGGTTTGCCCTCCGGCCCAAGGGCGTTGACGGTGATGGGCCCGGTGGATCCCGCGGACACCGGAAGCACGATGTCGGGGTGATTCCACCCATTGGCGGCGATCAGTATCGCGGGGCTTGGCGAATCGATCGCTTGTTGCACGCTCGTCACGGCGGTCTCGATCGGTATCGCGCTCATTCGCTGCAGGCCCACCATGATCGCGACGGCGCGCGCGGTGTCACTGAACGAGCGGGGCTCGATGCCCACCAGGACCCGGGGCAGCAGTGTTTGGGGCACCGACAGCAGGCCCGCGGGCACCGGCGGTTTGGCGGGGCTGCTCTGCACCGCGCTGTCGCCGTTGATGGTCAACGTGAGGAGCCGGTCCCCGGGCCCGAGGGCGGTGTAGTCCCCGCACGGCCCATAGTTCCCCGAAACGGTGAGCGTCACATCGAGACGGGTGTATCGCCCCAGCAGCCGATCCGGGACGTCGATCCAGCGGTCGATGAGGCCGCGGCCGTCGGTGGGCCACTGGTCGATGGTCTCCGATCCGATCGCTGCCGTGATCTGGCCGCCCATATTGGCCGGCGTGGGGGTGTAGGACCCCTGCAGATGCACCCGCACAGCGTGGATGGATCTGCCAAACCCGGTCTGGTTCAACGTGATCGATACCCGGGGCTGCAGCGTGGCGGACGTCAAGTCGGGCTGCCCCAGTTCGCGCAGCGTGGTGGTGTCGCCGGGCAGTCGGACGCTGGGCTGCAGCGATCCCACGACAGCCTTGGGGGCGAGCGCCAGCTGGGACAGGTCGTTGTTGAACAGCACGGCCGCGTCCGATTCGTCGGTTCGCCGCAGCGGTCCCGAGATCAGCAGCCAGGGGTGCGTCGTGCCTTGGATGGAAAGCCCGTTGCTCGGTCCCTCTTTGACGAGGATCTGGCGTTCCAGCGGTCCCGGCGGCGACGGCGGCGCCACCTGCCCTTCGGTCAGCGGGACCACGGCAATCTCGGGCAACTGTGAGCTGTAGTGCGTGGCCGCGGAGGCCGCCAGTTGAACCGCCGTGTCGGACTCCACCGTCGACGGCGATTGCGGCAGAAATATGGTCAGCTTCCGCAGCATTGGCGGCAGGAAGTGGGCCACCGTGTCGGGCGGCTGTTCGACCCCGGTGAACCTGACCGCCGCGTCGAACAAGCGCAGCGGGCTCCCGTGGTCGCACCAGTTGTTGCCCTCTGCCTGCTGCAGATAGGAACGCAATGTCAAGGCCAGGTAGCCGTTGGTCACTTCCGCCGCGCCCAGCGGGAGGACGATTGGCGCTCCGTCGGTGGTGGGCAGGTCCACCTTCGCGATCGTGCGGTCGCCCTGTGTGACGACCATCACTCCCGACCGCAGATTGAAGGGCGGTTGGACGGTCGCGTTCAGAGCGGCCGGTGCCAGCCCGCGCGGAACCGGCAGCGTCAGCGGCACCCAGCCTTCTTGGCCCCAGAAGGTCAGGATCGAACCGGACCCCAGGTCGGTTAACGGCAGGGTCATCGAGTCAGTCGGGGTGCCCGGCTCGTCGGGCGTACCCCACGACGGCGGGGCGCTCGCGGTCAAGATTGCGAACACACCGATCAGCGCAACGATGCCGCGCACACATCTCCCATGCATCACCGGAACAACTTCAGCTGGCCGCCACCGGGCTCGAGGCGCCAACGGCCGAGAGGGTCCCGGCCATCGCAGGGCGATGTTCCACCGCTAGCATGGAGGGATCATACATACTTTTTGTATGATGAGAGCGGTTACCGCCGATATAAGGTATCTAAGTATGTTGGGACAATCGGCCCGGTAAGGCCTTGAAACTCCGCCCGCCGAACGAAGGCACCTAAACTACATTCGAAGCGCCGCTCCCATGCCGTCCGATGAATGCCAACCGGTGGCTACTGGGACCGGCGGCCTGCAGATGGGGGCGTTTTCCGAGGAAGGCATCGCGAACGTGAAACACCATGCGCACGTCGGCGCAGCCGTCCCCGTTCCGGCGCTACACAAACCAGCCTTGCGGGTGCGATGACCGAACGTCCGACCGGCAGCCGAGCGGACACCACTCGGAGACAGATTCTGCGCGCCGCCGCGCACCAGTTTGCGCGCCGCGCCTACCACGAGGTCGGCCTCGACGACATCCTCGCCGAGGCCGAATTGACCAAGGGCGCCATGTATTTCCACTTCCGGTCGAAGCACGCCCTGGCGATCGCGGTCATCGAAGAACAGATCGCCACCGGTACCGCCGCGTTCGCAGACCTGTTCGCCCGCGAGCTTTCGGGCCTGGAAACCCTCGTGGACCTCGTCTTCTGGCTGGCCGTTGAGGACATCACGCAGGACGTGACCAGGGCATCGCTGCACCTGGTGGAGGCGATCGGGCGGGTGGAAGACCTGCACGCGACGCTGTTGGGCGGGTGGATCCAAACCTTCGCCCGCGTGGTGCAGGACGCGATTGCCGACGGTGATGTCGACGAAGGGTGCGATCCGGAGGATGTCGGGCGCCTCATCGTGTCGCTCTACCTGGGGTTGCGGCATACCAGCAACCTGGACGAACCGGAGCGGTTTCTCCACGATCTGGAGAAGAGTTGGGCCCTGCTGCTGCCCGGGATCCTGCGACCGGACCGAATCGATTACTTCCGGCAATTCATCGGCCGGCGCGCAGCACTTGCGAACAGCGCCACGACCGCCGGCGCAACTCACGACTAACCCCGTTAGGGCGGTTCGCTTACGCTTGACCCGCTGACCGGGGGAGGATGTAGGGCACCGAGGTTCGGCGTGTAGGCCGGTCCAAATTCCGGAGGTACAGCGGTGGCGCGCCAGGTTCGATCCGAGCTGACCCGGCGAAAGATTCTCGACGCCGCGATCGACGTGTTCATGGAGGTCGGGTACACCGCCGCCGGGTGGGGCACGATCGTCGAGCGCACGGGCATGACGAAGGGCGCCCTGTACCACCACTTCGATGCGAAGGAACCGCTGGCGTCCGCGATCATCGAAGAAGGCTCCGGCACGCTCCTCGGGGCCTTTCGCAATGTGTGCAGACCGGGTTCGCCGGCGCTCGAGAACATGATCCATGGAACGCTGGCGGTGGCGAACGTGCTCGGCTCGGACAAGACGGCCGCCGCGGCCGAGCAACTGGCCGCCGCCCTGAGCGGGTTCAATGAAACGGCTTCCGGCTTCTACGCAAACTTGGTGAACCAGGTGGCGGCCGAGGCCCGGCGGGCAATCACCGAAGGAGATCTGCGGGAGCACGTCGATCCGGAAATGGTCAGTGAGTCGATAATCGGCGCCATGTTCGGAACGCGGTTGGTGTTCAACGCGAAGTCCGGCAATGACGTGGCTGCGGGCGGCGGGCTCACCGGCCGGTTGACACAGATCTGGGAACTGCTGCTGCCCGGCATCGCGGTGGAAGCGTCGTTGTCATATTTCCAGCAATTCCTGCACCGCGAAGCGCTGCGCCATGCGAAGGTCGCGGTTGCTCGCGACGACGCCACGGTCGAGCCGGCGACCCGCTAGGTGCCCGCGCTTTTAGCGCTCGTCCTGCCACAACTGCTCGGTCAGGTCCTGGAACGTGGCGAGGGCAAATTGATCGTCCGCCCGCTTCATCGCGGACTTGCTCATCAGAGCGCGCACGACGGAGCCGTCCTTGTGCACCAGTTCGACGACCTCGTTCGCCAGGGCGTGGACGAGCGACAGTGGGGACTCCGCGGTCTGGGCCTGGCTGAAGATTTGGTGGAAGCCCAGCGACAAGACCTCGTCCGGCTCGTAGCCCACCATCTCCGCAAATGCGGTGTTGGTGAAGATGATGCTGCCGTCGTGCGCGACGGCCAGCACGGGAACCGGGATCCGCTCCAGCACGAGCGACGCCGGCAGTTCCTGCAACGTGGCCATCGGTGATTGGTCCTGTTGCCGATTACGTCGTCGGTCCACGCGCAGATTATGGCCGTAGCAGTGGCTGTGTGGGGAGCTTTCTCCCAATGCATTCGCAATTCATTCGCATGATCACTCGACGTCGGTGCTGGATGCTCGTCTCGTTCCCGGCACTGCGTTCCGCTCACTCGACTTCGGAAGGCTGGTAACGGGGGAACACACCCGTCGGCGCCGGCAGCACCGTGCCGGGGACCAGCCGCGCGTCGACGGCGGCGAATGCCCGCCGGTCTTCGCCCTGGCCCAGCAAGTCCAGCAGCTTGTTGGCCGATTCGGGCATGACGGCTTGCACGAGCAGCGCCGCGACGCGGACCGCCTCGCAGGTGGTGTAGAGGACGGTCCGGAACCGCACCTGATCGGCGTCGGACTCGCTCTTGCGCAGCACCCACGGCTGCTGGGCCGAAAAGTACTTGTTCGCCTCGCCGAGCATCAGCCAAATCGCCTCGAGGGCCAGGTGCATCGCCTGGGCGTCGAAGCTCGCGCGCACCCGATCCAGCAGACCCGCGGCCGTCTTCAGCAGTTCGGTGTCGGCGGCGGTGAACTCGCCGGGTTCCGGCACCACACCGCCCAGGTTCTTGGCCACCATCGACAGCGACCGCTGGGCCAGGTTGCCGAGCTCGTTGGCCAGATCGGCGTTGATCCGGGTGACGATGGCTTCCTCGCTGTAGCTGCCGTCCTGGCCGAAGGGAACCTCCCGCAGCAGGAAATAGCGCACCTGATCCACGCCGAACGTGTCGACCAGGGCCACCGGGTCGACGATGTTGCCCACCGACTTGCTCATCTTCTCGCCGCGGTTGAGCAGGAACCCGTGCGCGAAAACCCTTCGGGGCAGCTCGATTCCGGCCGACATCAAAAACGCGGGCCAGTACACGGTGTGGAACCGGATGATGTCCTTGCCGATCATGTGCAGGTCGGCCGGCCAGTAGCGCCGGAACAACTCGGAGTCGGTGTCGGGGTAGCCGGCCCCGGTCAGGTAGTTGGTCAGCGCGTCGACCCAGACGTACATCACGTGATCGGGGTGCCCGGGCACCTGCACCCCCCAGTCGAACGAGGTGCGCGAGATGGACAGGTCGCGCAGGCCCCCCGACACGAAGCTGACGACCTCGTTGCGCCGCACCTCGGGCGCGATGAAGTCCGGGTTGGCCTCGTAGTGGGCCAGCAGCTTGTCGGCATACGCGGAGAGCCGGAAGAAGTACGTCTGCTCCTCGGTCCACGTCACCGGGGCGCCGGTCTCGACGGCGACGCGGGTCCCGTCGTCGAGGAGCCTGGTTTCCGATTCGACGAAGAACCGCTCGTCGCGCACCGAGTACCAGCCGGAGTAGGCGTCGAGGTAGATGTCGCCGGCCGCCGACATCCGCCGCCAGATTTCCTTGGAGGCCTCGTGGTGGTCGGCGTCGGTGGTGCGGATGAACCTGTCGAAGGAGATGTTCAACCTCTCCTGCAACCGCTGGAACACGTCGGAGTTGCGCCGGGCCAGTTCGGCGGTGGGCAGCCCCTCGGCCGCCGCGGCCTGGGCGACCTTGAGGCCGTGCTCGTCGGTGCCGGTCAGGAAGCGCACATCGAAGCCGTCCAGCCGCTTGAACCGGGCAATCGCGTCGGTGGCGATGTACTCGTAGGCGTGCCCCAGGTGCGGTGCGGCATTGGGGTACGTGATCGCGGTGGTGACGTAGTAGGGCCTCATCGAGAACCACCCTATTGTGTCCGCGTGAGCTCCTACCGATCTGGTGAACGAGAAGCGCCGCCCGCCCCGGAGCCGTTGGCGCCCCTGGTCGATGCCCATACCCACCTCGACGCGTGCGGCGCCGATGACGCCGACGGCGTGCGCGCCATCGCGGAACGCGCCGCGGCGGTCGGGGTGGTCGCGATGGTCACCATCGCCGACGATCTGGACTCGGCGCGCTGGGTGACGCGGGCCGTCGAGTGGGATCGGCGGGTGTACGCGGCGGTGGCGCTGCACCCCACCCGCGCCGACGCGCTGGACGACTCCGCGCGAGCCGAAATCGAGCGACTGGCAGTCCGCCCCAGGGTGGTGGCCGTCGGCGAGACGGGCATGGACCTGTACTGGCCCGGGCGCCTGGACGGGTGCGCCCGACCCGAGGTCCAGCGCGAGGCATTCGCCTGGCACATCGACCTGGCCAAGCGCTGCGGGAAACCGCTCATGATCCACAACCGCGATGCCGACGCCGAGGTGCTCGACGTGCTGGCCGCCGAGGGGGCGCCCGACGCCGTGATCTTCCACTGCTTTTCGTCGGACAGCGCGATGGCTCGCCGGTGCGTGGACGCCGGGTGGTTGCTCAGCCTGTCCGGGACGGTGAGCTTTCGCAACGCACACGCCCTGCGCGAGGCCGTGCCATTGATACCGCCGGAGCAGCTGCTGGTGGAAACCGACGCGCCGTTTCTGACGCCGCACCCGTATCGGGGCATGGCCAACGAGCCGTACTGCCTTCCGTACACCGTGCGCGCGGTGGCCGAACTTCTGGATCGTCAGCCGGAGGACGTCGCGCACATCACCACGAGCAACGCTCGGCGCGTCTACAAGCTGGAGTCGGTGGATTCGCAATCACCTTGAGCGCCAAGGTCTTTGGCGCCCGCCGTGATGTCCACGGACGACGCGCGGGTGCGCGCCTCCCACGGTGCGTAGTAGGCCAGCCCCAGGGAGGTCACCAGTATCGATCCCACCGCCAGGCCGACGGCCACGCCGCTTGCGCTGCGGAACAGCAAGGCGGCGCCGGTGCACGTCACGAGCGTCACCGTCATCCACGCGATTTTGAACCGCAACACGTCCAGACTCCGATTGAACGTCTTGAGGAAGATGCACAACGCGAACGCGACCACGCTTGCGCAGTACTCGATCACGATGATGGGAAGGACATGCTGGGCCGGTCCGAATGACTGGCCCAAGACGTAGCCCCCCACGCGGCCGGGCAATGAATACAGCACCACACCGCCGGCCACGGCCAATGCTGCGACGCCGGCGAACCATCGCAGTGAGGCGTACCAGACCGTCCGGGGCTGTGCGGTGTTGCGGGTGGCTTCGGAAATGACGACCAGCTGCAGGGCGCCGACCAGAATCCCGATGGGCGCCAAGAGCAGCGTCGCGCCGCGAAGCGCCGCCGTGGCCGCCGGACTCAGTACCGCCGTCACCATTCCGAGGACCAGGAACAGGTTGGTTTGCTCGAGGCCCGCGTCGATGCCGTATCTGACGCGGTGCTGCCAGCCGGCCCGTAGCCACCGCCCGAAGCCGTCGAGTCGGGGCAGCATCCGAAGATCCGCCGCCATCCCGATGAGGGCGATCAGGCCGAGGCCCGCCCACCCCCCGATCAGCCACGGCACGGTCGAAAGCCTCAGCCACGCCGAAACGAGCAACAGAACCGTTCCGAGGAACCAGACGCCGTCCCACGTGGCCGCGACTTGCGGCCTGCCATCGGAGATCGCGACATACCGCAAGATGTCTTGGCACAACACAATCGGCGCGGCGACGGCCAGCAACACCGCCGGCAAGCCGAGTGCGTATCCGAAGACCACCATCACGCCCAGGACGACGCAGCCGACCACCAGGCCGGCGAGCAGCGCGTGGGAACCCTCGCGGCGTATTTGCACGGTCGTTTGATCGGATTTGAGCAGCAGTGGGGTTCCGACGGCGCCGCGCTGAGCTCCCAAAAGGGCGGTGAGTGCCGTGATCATCAGAACGATTTCGCCGAACGATCGCGTGCTGGACGCCACCGCGACGGCGAATGTGAAGATTCCGTTGCTGGCGCTGGAGAAGACTTGGTCGACCACCGCAGACCAGACGCGTGTCCTGCCGTTCACGGCGTCTCATTCACTGGGAACCTTCAACCGCCGAAACCGAGGAAGATCCGATGGGATCATTCACGTCACCTTGAGCCGGGCGCTCACCCCGGAGGAAAACGAAATACAGTGCCAGTGCGGCTAACATCGTTACCACGAGCGCGATGACAATCCGCGCCGCGAGCCGCATATTCATCGGTTCATCGGCCCCGGTGCCGAGGCGGTACTTTCAGCACCGCCTCATCGTAGCGTCACCCGGGACCGCCGTCCCGCCTTATTGCGCTCCATCACGGTGACGCGGTCGGTACGCAAAAATCTCGCCCCTGCCGCCTTCTTGCTAGGGTTCTTCCAACGCGACCGAATCGCCGCGATGTGAGGGCGTTGTATGCAGAAGAATCGTTCCGTCGGCGGGGCGAATGTGAGGCCCACCTGGGTTCGTCGTGGCACCAGATTGGTTGGCCGTAGTCTCGAAATCGCCTCCCGGTTCGAGCCGATCCGCCGGGCACTTTTCGAGTACTACGATCAAAGATCGAAAAGATTCATGCGTCTGGCTCCCGCCCACCCATTTGACAACGAGTACGCAATAAAAACCAGCGGCGTGCTGCCCGGATCCGTTCTCCGGCTGGGCTATCCCCTGAAAGCGACCACCGGTCGCGTCGGCTATCTCGGTGTGCAGCCAAGCATCCTTCGCCGGGCCTTGAACATTCTCCCCGTTGATAGTGGAACAACTTTCGTCGACCTGGGTTGCGGAAAAGGGCGTGCTTTGGTGGTGGCGTCCGAGTTTCCGTTCGGGTCGATCGTCGGCGTGGAAATATCGCCCGAGCTCGCCGAGGTTGCCAGTGAGAATGCTCTGGTGGTGCGCCGGAACCACCCGCAGCGAACGCCGATATCCGTTGTCGAAGGGGACGTTCTGGACTATGCGCTTCCACCGGGCAATCTCGTCATATTCTTGTTCAATCCCTTCGAAAAGGTTCTGATCACACAGCTTCTGAACAAGATCGAGGCCGCGCTGCAGGAGCGAGACAGCAGCATTTACGTTGTCTACATCAACCCGGTGTGCGGCCACATTTTCGACGGCTCCTCGATGCTGAGCCGGATCTACGCCGAATCACTTCCATACGACCCGGCGGAAATAGGAACCGGCCCAGACTCTTCCGATACCGTGATCATCTGGCAGGATAGAAAAAATCCCCGCGTGAGTGCTCGCGAAGGGGTAGACCGGCGGATTGTGGTGACAACCTTCGGCATGCGCGCTGAGCTCGTGGACTAGTTGGCCACCGGCTGGTGAATTCCGCTGGACTACAACGGATCTGAATGTCTCGATGCCCTCGCTGCGCGAAGCGAGTCGAGCATCATCCTTGCAACCCGCTGGACCTCCGGCGGATCGAGCGCCGCCGTGTGGTCACCGGCAATACGATGGGCGGTCAGCGGCCCCTTGTGAAATTCGTCCCAGCCCAACAGATCTGCTTCCGCAGCCTCCGCCGTTACCTCGCTCACGAACAGGTGCATCGGCACCTCGTGCCCGGCTTGCTGATAGCGGAATATGATCTCCGCGGCGCCGCGATAATCGAAGTCGTTCTCCGGCCACAGCGGGCCGCCGCGAAGCACCCGGAGCGCGACCTCGCGGTACTTGGCCCACCGCTCTCGTGCCGGACGTCGGCGCAACCGGCGAAGCCGCCATCGCAGCGTCATCTCCGCCCGCAGGTGCTTCTCCATCGATGGTGCCGGCATATCGAGAACGCCCAGCCACTCGACTTGCTGGCCGGCGTCGACGGCCTGCCGGGCGATCTCGTAGGCCACGAGCCCGCCGAACGAGTAGCCGACGAGCGCGAGCGGACCGTCCGGCTGCCGGCTGCGGATCGCCGAAAGGGCCTGGGTGGCATGCTGCTCGATGGTCATGGATCGGTCGAATAGGCCACCCGGCTGTTCGGGGACCAACGCGTGTACCGGCTGCGCGGCGCCCCACTGAGCCGTGAAGTGTCGCAGGCTCATCGCCGACGAAAGACCGGAGAAGATGAAATGCAGCGGTGCGCGGGTGGCGGCTTCGTCGCTCCCGACCCGGCCGTCCGCGTCGAGTAGTTCCGCAAGTTGCGCAACGGTCCTGCCATAGTCGAGGAACGCGGCAAGCGACAGCTCGACACCAAATGCCCGCTCGACTTCGGAGATCAGTCGCGCCGCCAACAGCGAATGACCGCCCATGTCGAAGAAGTCGGCCTCGACGTCGGTCACCGGCATGACCAGCAGCTCAGCCCACAACCCGGCGACGCGCCTTTCCGTGTCGGTGCGCGGAGGCCGAGCGCCGACGAGGTGGGTTCCCGGCGCCGAGGGCGCCGGCAAGGCGGCCCTGTCGAGCTTTCCACTGGCGTTCGTGGGCAGTGCGCTCAGACGTACGAATGCGTTGGGAACCATGTACTCGGGCAGGCGGCGGCGCAGCCAATCGCGTGCTTGTGCGTCACCCGGGCATCCGGAACTGTCGATGACATACGCGACCAACTGCTGTTCGCCGCTGGGTGTCTCGCGAGCGACCACCGCGCAGCCGCTCACCTCTGGGTGCTCGCACAGGGCGGACTCGATCTCGCCCGGCTCGATGCGGAAGCCGCGTATCTTGAGCTGTTCGTCGTAGCGCCCCAGGTGTTGTATGCGGCCGTCGGGCAAGAACCTGCCCCGGTCGCCGGTCCGGTATATACGTCCACCGGCATGGAACGGATCGTCTGCGAACCGATGCGCATACTCGGGGCGATCGAGGTAGCCGCGACCCACCGAGACGCCACCTATGACGATTTCCCCGGGAACGCCGATCGGTTGGAGTCGCCCGCGGGGATCGGTGATGTACACCCGGACGTTCGGCAAGGCCCTGCCCACCGTGACGGTGTCCCCCGGGGCCAGACGCACGACGTTGGTGACGACCGTGGTTTCGCTGGGGCCGTAGGCGTTCCAGACCGCCCGGCACCGCTGCAGTAGTGCGGCGGCAAGCGTATCCGTCAGCGCTTCGCCGGCGGGCACTGCGGTGAGGTTCCGATCTCCGCTCCACCCGGCGGCGATGAGCGCCGTCCAGGTGGCCGGCGTGGCCATCATGTAGGTCGCGCGGGCATCCGCCATCAGCCGGATCAGCGCGGCCGGGTCCATCGCCTCCATGGCCGTGGCAAGCACCACGCGTGCTCCACACGCCAACGCGCAGAAGATGTCGCCGAGCGCCATGTCGAAGGCGATGGAGGCAACCGACAGCACGGTATCGGAGGAGGTGACACCGAACTGACGAAACATGGTGCACATGAGGTTCGTGACGCCGCGATGCTCGATGAGCGCCGGCTTCGGGCGACCGGTGGAGCCGGACGTATAGATCACGTAGGCCAGGTCCACCGGAGACACGGTGCGTGACAGCGCATCACCGCGGGGTTCGCCCGGCCCCACATCGCGGAGGTCGATAACGGTGGCCACGACGGTCTCTCCGCCGGTCGGCAGCTCGCGGTCGGTAAGCACGATGCTGGCGCCAGTGTCGTTGATACAGAACCTGTTCCGGGAGGTCGGCTGACGGGGATCCAGCGGCAGAAACGCCGCACCGGATTTGAGAACTCCCAAGATGGCCGCCACCAGGTCGGGTGTGCGGTCCAGCAGTAAGGCCACCACCGTGCCGGGCGCGGCACCCGCCCGAATCAATTCCGATGCGATGACCGTCGCGCGGTCGTCCAGTTGGCGGTAGGTGAGGGTCGTTTGGCCGACCCGCACGGCCGGCGCGTCGGGTGCGCGTTCGACCTGCACGCTGATGACGTCGTGTATGGATTGCGGTGGATTGCCTTGCGGGGTAGTCCGATTCCAGCCGAGCTGTCGCTGCCGCTCATCCGGGGTTACCAAGTCATGTTCGGCCATCGGTATGCCGGGTGCCGCCGCGACAACGTCGAGCAACCGGCACCAGTGGATGGCCATCTCCTCTGCTGTCGCACGGTGGAACAAATCCGTGCTGAAGACGAACCCTCCCTCGACGTGCCCCTCCGGCCGCTCGTCGAGCTGGATGCTGATGTCGAACTTCGCCGATGCCACCGCGTCGCCCACGTCGGGTGCCATCACGTGCAGTGACCAATCCTCGGCTGCCGGCGTCAGCGACGACTGAAGTTCCAACGTTGCTTGAAACAGGGGATTGCTGCGCGGATCTCGGGGCAGACCCAGGTCGGCCACCAGGGTGTCGAACGGCACCAGCTCGCCGAGCGCCTCGGAGACCACGCCACGCATTCGGCCTACCAATGTGGTGAAGGACTCGTCGCCCGACACGCCACATCGCAGGACCACCGGCGTGACGCAGTATCCGGCCACCCCCGGCAGGCCGTCGCAGCGGCGCAGGTCGTCCGTGGTGCCGAAGACGACGTCGGCGGACTCGCCGTAAAGATGAAGCCACCACGCGTACGCGGCGGCCAGTGCGTGGAAAAGGGTGCCTCCCGCGGGTTCAGCCACCCGGCGTAGCCCGGAAACGGTGCTGCTGTCAATCGTGAGCGGGATCGTCCCGCCGGAAAGACTCTGACGCAGCGGTCGCGGGTGGTCCAGCGGCAGCTGGGTGGCCGCGCTGCCGTCAAGACGCTCGCGCCAGTGAGCAATTCGGTTGGCCACCTCGGGTCCGCGAACCCAATCGAGTTCCCACATCGTGTAGTCGGCGTACTGCGCCTCCGGGTCGGGCAGCGACGAGGACGCGCCTGTGGCGTAGTTGCGGTATAGCGCTATCAGCTCGGGGAATACGACGCGGTTCAGCGTTGTACCGTCGCACACCAGATGGTGCAGGCCCAGGTAGAGGCGATGGTCCTGATCGGTGATGCGAATCAGCCGCGCACGTATCAACGCTACGTCGGCAAGGTCGTAACGACGCATCGTGTCGGCGGCGGCGATCTCGGTTGCACGAGCAACGGCGCGGTCGGGACCCAGGTCTGACAGATCTGTGAGGGGCAGATCGACATCGGCGGGCTCCCGGACGAATTGATAGGGCATGCCGTCGACGGTCCTAAAGGAGGTGCGCAACGCCGCATGTCTCGCCACAACCTCGGTAAGCGCCCGGCGCAGTGCTTCCACCGCCAGCGGACCGGTTTTGCGGATCACGATCAACTCGTTGTACGCCGGTGAGTCCGGCGCGAGTTGGCTCACATACCACAGCCCGGTCTGCGATACCGACAGCGGCAACAGCTCCGACGCGGATCCTGAACTGCCGGAACGCGTCTCGGTCACCGAGCGCGCACTGGCCACGCCGCTGTCGACGCCCACTCAGTACGCTCCTCGCCTGGTCAGGACCGCCTTGACGGTCTTGGCGATGATGATGAGGTCACCGGCCATCGACCAGTTCTCCACGTACGACAAGTCCAGCCGTACCGATTCCTCCCACGACAGATCCGAACGACCGCTCACCTGCCACAGCCCGGTGACGCCCGGCTTGACGAGCAGCCGTCGCCTCACATCGCCGTCGTACTTGTCCACTTCTCGCCTCAGCGGGGGCCGCGGTCCGACGACGCTCATGTCCTGCTTGAGCACGTTGATGAATTGGGGGAACTCATCGATGCTGAATCTCCGGAGTATCCGGCCCACGCGTGTGACCCGGGGGTCCTGCCGAATTTTGAAGAGCACACCACCAGCGCTCCCGTTCAGGGGTAGCAGGTGCTCGACCTGTTCGTCGGCGCCGTCGACCATCGTCCGCAATTTGAGCATCATGAACGGCTTGCCATCGATTCCGATGCGTTCGGCTCGGTAGAAGACAGGCCCTTTACTCGTCAGCTTGATCGCGATCGCCGCGGCAAAGAGGAAGGGCGAGGCAACGATAAGTGCGGTCAGCGCGAAACAGATGTCGAGGGCACGCTTCTGGAAGGATTGAGCCTCTCGGTATTGCGGCTTTTCGACGTGAAGCATCGGGAACCCGGCGACCGGTCGCAAGGCCAGCCGGGCTTCGGCGACGTCCATCACCCCGTGGGCCACCACAAGGTCGATGTCCAGGGTTTCCAATTGCCACATCAGCTGTCTGATTCCACGCACGCCGAAACAGTCGGTTCCGGTCAAGGCCACGGTGTCCGCCCCACAACTATCGATCGCAGCCAGCGCGTGCGCCTCGTCACCGAGCACGGGAATTTCCCTGTCGTGGACGAGGAGTTTCTGGCCGCGGGGTGGCCCGTATCCCGGAATTCCGACCCCGACGACGACGTAGCCACCCCGGGAATTGCGAGTCAGTTCCTCTGCCAGCTGGGAAACGGCGGCGAGGTCCCCGATCGCCAATACCCGCGTCTGATATCTGCCGTGCGCCCGTTGGTTGGCAACGTAGTAGCGCCACAAGCGGCGGCTCACCAGCAATCCCAGGGTGCCCACCGGAAGCGCGACCGCCAAGTAGCCTCTGGCCAGGAAGATCTTCGCGAGCAGAGTTGTCATCGCGATGATGCCGAAAGTCCAGAACGATGCGCTGGCGATGCGCCGATATTCCTCGATACCGTCACCGATGACACGGATCGATCTCGTGCGAAACACGGTCAGGCACAACAGCCACAGTGCGATGAACACAACCGAAAACAATGTGATCCACTGGCGCGGATGATCGGGGCTACCCGGTGAATCACCGAACCGGGCGTACTGCGCAAGCATCACCGACGCGCATACGATCAGCGAATCGGTGATGAACAACAGCCTCGAATAATGGTGCTGCCAGCGGCGCGCGGGGCCGGCGTGGACTGCCGGCGCCGACTGCGCGGTGACGGGCGGCTGGCCGTTTCGGCGGTGAATGTGCGATCGCCGATTGCGCTGAGGCGCAGAGTATTTCGGCGCGACCGGGGAGAGCACTTCGCGGGCCATGGCCGACCTATCCCGATTGCTCTCCGCGGTGCCGGCACGCGGCCGCGAGCGGCGTCATGATGCCTCGCTCCTGGCGACCTCATCCTCGGCGCGAGTCGGGGCAAGCCGGCGCCGTTGCAGGTAGGGCCAGCTGGCGTCCTGTTCGGAGATCACGGTGACCGGCAACGGCCACGCGATGCCGAATTCCGGTTCGTCCCAGCGGAATCCCTGCTCACTCGCCGGCTCGTACGGACCGCTGGCCTGGTAGATGAGTTCGGTGTCGTCGGTCAACGCCTGGAAGCCGTGTGCGACGGCCGGCGGCAGGAACAGCGCCCGGCGGTTGTCCGCACTCAACTCCACCATCACGTGGCCGCCATAGGTGTGCGACTCGGGGCGGACGTCCACCGCGACGCTCGCAACCGCGCCGCGGGTGCACCGAACCAGTGTGGCCACGGCGTGTGGCGGTGCCTGGCGACGCAGACCGCGCAGGGTGCCCCGGGTGTGGTTGAAGCAGACATGCGTCTGCGAGACGTCGGGAATCAGGCCGCGGGAGACGAATTCGGCCGCGCAGAACGACTGGTAGACGAAGCCGCGGTGGTCTCGGTCGGGTTCGACGTCGATGACCGTTACCCCGGCGACGGTCGTGGGCATGTACTTCACTGCATCTCCTTCCGAGGCAGTCGCTCGTCGATTTGGCTGAGAACCAGTGACGGCGCAGTGCTGTGGGGCGCCCTCCTTCGCATCACTCTGGGACCGTCGCATGTCCGTTGGTGGGGAGGTACACGATTGCGGGCGTGTATCCGGGTGCCGGCGGCGGGAGTCCGGCGGGCATCGAATAACCCGCGGCGGGCAGGGGTGTCGCGGACGCCGGGTATCCGGCGGCCGGCGGGCGCGCCACGACGCTCATGCGTGGCCCGTACTTGGCGGCGGCCGTACCGCCTGAGCCCGCCGCCGCGGCCCGCGGCAGCGCACCGAACATCAGTGGCGCACCAAGCCCGGTGCCAAGACCGGTGCCCGGCAACGGCAGCACCGGCGACGCCAACGGCATGCCGCCCAGCATCGCCGGACCTCCCGCGGCCCAGCCCCAGTTCGCCGGTACCGACAGCCCGCCGACCGCAGCCGCTTGGCCCAGGCCGGCCATACCACCACCCAAACCGCCCGTGGTCCCGGCCAACGTCGACACCAACGCGGCCGGGGCGGTGGTCGAAGCCGCGGCCGCGGGTGCGGCGGCCGCCGCGGAAGCCGCGAAGGGCAGGAAGACATCGGGGTTCATCAGGGGCCCCAGCGCGTCGCCCCCGAAGAACATCGCAGCCCACCCCGGGAGCACGGCGTACGAGGCGATCACGCTTTGGGCAATGCTGCTCAAACCGGTCGTTCCTCCGAAAAGTCCGGTCGCGGCGGCCGCGGACGACCCACCGGCGCCCGCGTCCGTAAGGGGCGCCGCAAGGGGTGACGCGAGGCTGTTGAGCGTTGTGGGCAGCGCGGACATCAGTTGTGAGATCGCTGACTGCGCTCCGGCGCTGGTCGACGTGCCGGCCTGGGCTCCCTGCACGGACTCCTGCAATTCCACCCCGGCCGGGTTCACGACGTCGGGCACTGGGGTGAACCCTGTCAGCATCGCGGCCTCTGCCGACCCCGCGGCATAGCCGTACATCGCCGCGGCGTCCAGGGCCCACATCTCGGCGTATTCGGCCTCGGTGGCCGCGATCGCCGCGGTGTTCTGACCCAAGATGTTGGTGGCGACCAGCGCCGCGAGTCGAGCCCGGTTGGCGGCGACCTCCACTGGTGGCACGGTCATCGCGAAGGCGGCTTCCCAAACCTCCACGGCAAGCCGGGCCTGGCTGGCCGTCTCGGCTGCGCGCGCGGCAGCCCCGGCCATCCAGGCCGCATAGGGACCGAACGCGGATGCCATGGCGAGTGACGAGGGACCCATCCACCCTTGGGTGGTCAAGCCCGTGATCACCGATCGGTAGGCACTCGCGGCGGAATACAAGTCGGCGGCCAACTCGTCCCAGAGCGCCGCGGCCACGGCCATCGATCCCGGGCCGGGACCCGCATACATCCGCGCGGAGTTGAACTCGGGGGGAAATGCTCCAAAGTCGATCGCCACAGACACCCGTCCCTCAGCCGGCTGCCACCGCGTCGGCGGCCTCGGTAGCGGTGTAGGCCTCGGACGCAATCAGCTCTGGCCGCGCGGCCACGAACGACATGTCCTTCCTCCTACGGAAGCAAGCCGACCCGGAGGCTGGCTGGGGTTAGTGCGGCACCTGGGTGTACGGGACTCATATACCGTTCATGTCCCTATGGGGTAGGATACATACTTTTAGACCGTTTTGGAAGCTAACTAGGGACATATGGTATAACTTGATGCTGAGCGCATGCTCACACACGGGATACACCGCATAGAACAGACTGCGGGCCAGCCGGGGGACTCGAGGAAGCCGGCGCCGACCCGGGCGAAGCGTGTCGGTGATCGTTCGAGCAGGAAGGCCGCGGTGGTGGAGAATAACCGCGCATCGCCGAGCGCAATTGGAAGATGCCGGCGATGCTTTAGTTCGCGGTCCATCCATTTATAGATTTATTTTGGCATGGGAACTTTGAAATACATGTGAGAAAGCATGCCGCGCTTTTGGGTGGCTTACGGATGCTGGCACTGACTCCCGGGGAGTCTGAAATCGGCCGAGGCACGGGAATACATGATTCGACTTGTGAAAACACGGAAGGTTTGATGGCTTCTCCCACACGAACGGCGCGAAGATCTGATTGACCAGCAAAATCCCAAGCCGTCCCGCACAACGGCGCGGGTTGCCCACCGCCTTCCCGGGAACCCGAATGCGCCGCGAAATCGCCGCCGCATGCTCTCGGCATCGAAATCGGTTGATGCGCCGTACTTCTGGGATATCATTCCGGTCGCGGCCACACTACCTTTGATGAGGGGCCGAAACCCGACTGGCGACAAGGAGTTGGAGCGGTTTTGGCGTCTACACCAAAGCGAGCAGGTGAAAAGTGGGCTTGAGCGATAAACAACGCGCCGCTGTTTTTCGTTTTCAGGATATTTCGCACGGCGAGGGTCATGACTACGCCAGCAACCCCCACCTGCGACACGACGCCCTGCATGAGCGCCTGAACGCCAAGATCGCGTCGGTTGTCGCCGAGGTGGTCAGCCGACGGGGAACCTGCGCCGTGCTGGAGATCGGCGCCGGGCACGGCTCCGTGACCGAAGTCGTTCTCGGGGCCGGCGGGACCCCGACCGTTACCGAGATGTCGAAGGCGAGCTTCGAATTTCTGGAGCACAAGTTCGCGGGTCAACATAACGTGACGGTGATCTATGACGCCAACGGCAGTGCACCGCTGCGGGTGGGGTCGCAATTCGACGTCATCTTGCTGATTTCGGTGATTCACCACATCCCCGACTACATCGAGGCGGTCACCAGCCTTTGCGACCGGGTGCTGCGTCCGGGCGGTGCCATGGTGACATTCCAGGACCCGCTGTGGTATCCGCGCCAGACCCGGACGGCGCGAGTTTTGTCGTGGGGGTCGTATTTCGCCTGGCGCGCGACACAAGGGGAGATCAAGCGCGGGCTCAAGACGCGTTGGCGGCGCCTCAGGGGGGTATATGACGAATCCGAACCGTCGGACGTCGTCGAATACCACGTGGTCAGGCAGGGTGTGGATGAGCTGGCGCTCGTCGATTTGCTGCGGGAGCGGTTCGACAACGTGGAAATAGACCGCTACTTTTCGACCCAGTCGGCGTTGCTTCAGGCGATCGGCGCCAAGTTCTTTCCGGACAACACTTTCGGCATCGTGGCGTCGGGACACAAAGAGCGGGTCTGAGGTGTATAGCCTCACCGCTGTGAGTGATGTGATCGCAGTACCCCGCGTCGGCGTCATCGACACGTCGCGACGGTACGGGAGCCGGTGAGGATCCCGCCGGTGCGCCTGCTCCAGGTTGCGGGCACACTCGACCCCGCTTACGGAGGGCCGTGCGTCGTCGTGAATCAACTCACCCGCAGCCTCATCGACCTGGGCCACTCGGTCGACGTGATCACGTTGGACCCCCCGTCCGCGCCGTGGCTCACCGATCTGCCCGGCTCACCCCGCGCCTTCGGCCCTGGACTCGGAAAGTACGGGTACACAAGGCATTTGAGGCCCTGGCTACAGCGGCATGCGCCCGGCTACGACGCCGTGACCGTCCACGGTATCTGGCAGTACCAAAGCCAGGCGGTGCGCGCGGCGTGCCGCAAAGCCGGGGTGCCATATTTTCTTTTCGTGCACGGCGCGCTGGACCCGTGGTTCAGGGAGCGCTATCCCGGCAAGCACGCCAAGAAGGCGCTCTACTGGCGACTTTTCGAGCACCGTACGCTTCGCGACGCCCGGGCCGTCCTATACACCTGCGAGGAGGAGCGACGCCTGGCCCGGACCGCGTTCACGCCGTACCACGCGCGGGAGGCCATCGTCGGCCTGGGAATCGAAGAGCCGCACGGCAACCCGGCGCTGCAGCGGGAGGCCTTCCTGTCGGCGAACCCGCACCTGCGAGACAAGCGCCTGCTGCTCTTCCTCGGCAGGCTGCATCCGAAGAAGGGGTGCGACCTGCTGATCGAGGCGTTCTCGCGGGTGTGCGATCGCGACGAGAGCCTGCACCTGGTCGTGGCGGGACCCGACGAATCGGGATCGGAGGCCGGGCTGCGGGCGCTGGCCGAGTCGCGTGGAGTGACGGGCCGCATCACCTGGACCGGGATGCTGAACGGCGATGCCAAGTGGGGCGCATACCGGGCTGCCGACGCGTTCGTGTTGCCGTCGCACTCGGAGAACTTCGGCGTCGTCGTCGCCGAGGCGCTCGCGTGCGGGCTGCCCGTCCTCATCAGCGACAAGGTCAACATCTGGCGCGAGATCGAACGCTGCGGGGCGGGTCTTGTCGACGGCGATACCGTCGCCGGCGCCGCCTCGCTGCTGAACCGCTGGATGGACCTGTCGGACGCCGGCCGCGCAGAAATGCGGCGGCGCGCCCGGGCCTGCTTCCTCGAAAACTTCGAAGCGCGGGGCGCCGCACTCGGTTTCGTAACGTCGATAGCCGGGGCGATCGGGAAGGCCGGCGCGGCATGAGGCGCTCGGCGAAACTCATCGCCATCCTGAGGGTGGGGAGCTATCGAGCCGCGCTGTTGCGGCACCGGGTGGCGGCGGCCGTCGAGCATGAGGAGGCGCTCGGCGGGCTGCAGCTGCGTACCGTCGTCGATGTCGGCGCCAACCGCGGTCAGTTCACGCTTTTCGCCCTGCGCGCATTTCCCGACGCGAAGATCGTCGCGCTCGAGCCGCTGGCGCTGCCCGCCGCAACGTTCCGCCGCGTCTTTGCCAACGAGCCGCGGGTCACGCTGCACCATGCCGCGCTCGGGCCCGAGAGCGGGCAATCCACCATGCACGTGTCGCGTCACGATGACTCGTCGTCCCTGCTGCCCATCACCGCCACACAGGAAAGCGTCTTCCGGGGCACCGGCGAGGTCCGCACCGAGGCGGTGCGGACCGGCCCGCTGTCGGAGTTTCTCGACGCCGGCTCCATCGAGGAGCCGGCGTTGCTGAAGCTCGACGTCCAGGGTTACGAGCTGGAGGCGTTGCGCGCGTGCGGGGAGCTGCTCGACAGGTTCGCCTACGTCTGCGCGGAGGCCTCGTTCATCGAGCTGTACGAAGGGCAGGTGCTGGCCGATGAGTTGGTCGGCTGGCTCCGTGACCACGGCTATGAGCTTGTCCGCAGCTACGGCACCGTCAGCGATGAGCGGGGGCGAAAGATCCAGGCGGACATGTTGTTTGAGTCGCGAACCCGTCAGAGGTAGAGCCCGTCGACGGTCGCCGTCTCCTTCGCCATGTTGACGACGACACCAAGGATGGGCTTGCCGAGCACCTTGACCCCGGCGACCAGTTCGGACAGCGAAGCCGTCGTGGTGGCGACCGGCCGCACGACGAGTATCGCGGCGTCCGCCGCGCCGAGAGCCAGTTGCGCATCGGTCGACTCGTGAAACGGCGGGGTGTCGATCAACACGACGTTGTTGCTCGGGCGCAACTGCTCCAGTTCGCGGCCGACGCTCTCCGGCGTCAGCCCTGCCGTCACGTTGATCACGGTTGTCACCGGATTGGTTTGGTCGTGCTTGGGCGCGGAGCGTACGGTCCCGGGATCGGTCGCGTCCGGCTGCTGCCTGCGTTTGGCGAAACGGACGACGCCTACCATTCGTCGACGGTCGGCGAACGCCTGCGCGAGCGCCGACGTCGCGATGGTGCCCCGATCATCGAGGTTGCCGGCCACGACGGCGACCTTGGGCGGCGATCCGGCTTTGGGTAGTCGTTGCAGCACGGAGTCGACGTTCAGGCTGAGCCGCAATGCCGCCTGGCGGAGTTTCTCGGACTTGCGCAGAGCCTTGACGTCCGAGATTTTGGGCAGCTTGCCGATGATCTCGCTTCCGGTGATCTCCTCCACCTGCCGTCGGGAGATCACTTTGGTATCGAAATGCTCCAGGAACCAGATCAAAGCGGCCGCAACGAAAAGGGCCATGGCGCCCGCCGCGAACGCGACCATCCACGTTGGAAACCCGGAATGCTTGACGCTGGCGGGGTTCGCCTTTGCCACGACCTGAATCAGGGGCGGATAATTCGGGTCGTTGCTGACGTTCTCCAGCTTGGCGATGTAGGCGCCCAGCAGATTGCCGTATTCGTTGGCGATGTTCGCCGCGCGCTGCGGGTCGGGGTCGGTGACCGAAACGACCATCAGCACAGTGTTTTTCACGTAGCTCGCCGAGACCCGGGACGACAGCTGTCGGGGCGTCATTTTCAGGCCGAGCTTGTCGATCACCATCTGCGCCAGCTCGTCGCTTTGGAACGTCTTGACGTATGTTTGCGCGCGTTGCCGGGAGAACAGGTCGCCCTGGTATGCGGTGACGGAGGTCTTCACGTCGGGGGCCCGGAGAAACACCTCGGTGGACGCGACGTAGTTCTTGCCGGCGCTGACGTTGTAAACCGCCACACCGACCGTCGCAATCGCCAGGCACGCAAGCAGGATTGGCCAACGCCGCCTGAAGATCACCCAGCCTCGCGTCACTAACTCCATCGTTCTCCGTTCACGGTGCTTGCTGACCACTCGTAGCCGGACGTCGCGGATCGGACCGCGGCGTCTCGAGCTCCTCCGAGAAAGACTGATCGATCACGGCGACCCGCCCCAGGTATGTGCCGCGGGCCAGCCGCAGCAGCCGTTCGCTCTCGCGAACCTCCCCCGCGGTGGTTTGCGAGACGGGGTCGACCAGAATCGACGCACCCGTCACACTCGCCATGTCCACCGCATCGGCCAGCTCCAGCGTCGCCGGCCCCACGACGATGACGTAGCGGTAGCGAGCGGCCAGGTCACCGAGTAGATCGCGCATCTTCGTGCCCGTGAGTTCCCGTGTCGGGTCTTCGGGCGGGGTTCCGGCCGGAATCCAGCTCAGGCCCGTGCGGTCGTCCGTTTCGATGGCCGAGTCGAGAGTCGAGGCCGTGCGCAGCAGGTCACCCAACCCGACCCGGGGGTCGTCGTGCTCGGCGGTGAAGTCGGCGCTTACCACGATGGTGGGTGAGCCGGCTTCGATCAGAGCGGTCGCGAGCAGCGTGGCGATCCTGCCGGTGGCCGCGGTGGCACGGGGCGCCGTCGTCAGAACCGATTGGGCGCCGGCCTGATTCAGGAGGTGCGCGACTTCGATGCGTAGCAGCTTCATGTCGGTGTTGCTGCCGCCGGCCGGCGGTTGCTCGTCGGCGGTGACCACACCGAGCGCGCCGGTGAGTTCGTCGGCGAGGGTGCCGTCGCCGCCCCGGATTCGCGCGAGCCGGCGCCGTTCTTTCGCGGCGGCATAGGCGGCGATATAGGTCAGCCCGAGCAGCAGACCCAAGATTGCTCCCGAGAAGACGTTCAGCAACGTTCGCGGTGAGATGGGGTGTGATGGAACGGGCGCGGGCTGGAAGAGCAGCGGCTGCACCGGAGACACCAGGGTATAGGGCGGGCGTTCGACGTCCTTGATGATGTAGATGGTCTGCTGCGCGGCCGCATCGGCGATCATCGCGGCCCGAGCCGGGGAGGCGTCCTCGGCCTTGACGTCGAGGATCACGCTCTCGGGAACGACGTGGCCGGTCAGCTTCTTGGCCAGCTCGTCGGCGGACTCGCTCAGCCGCAGGCGGTCGGCAACGCGGCCGGTGACCATCGGCGTCGTGACCAGCCGCGAGTAGCTCGTCATGCGTTGCTGGGTGAACTCGTCACCGAACGCGAGGTTCGTGGCTCCACCGAAGTTCGGGTCGTCGAGCGCGGTGGAGTCGTTCCAGTACGGCGTCGCAACGACGACCTTCGCGGTTGCCTCGTAGACCACGGGCAGCAGCAGGTTGATTCCGCCCGCGGCGGCGGCGCCCGCCAACGTCCATATGAGAAGGAGCAACAATTTGCCGCGCACGGCCGCGAGCAACGCCAGCATTCCCGTCACGGCGTCAACCCCAGTTGTCTCAGGCTCGCGACGATCTTGCTCGCGTAGTAGACCTCGCCGTTGTCGTTGAGGTGCAGGCCGTCGGGCGAGAGCAGCGGCTTCATGTCGACGCCGAGATACCACTGCTGCGCCACCGGATCGATCACGTAGGCCCCGAGGCTTCCCGCGGCCTGGCGAAGTCCGTCCGCCACGGCGGGGTAGTTCGGAGCCACCTCCGGTGCGACGGGGGCGGGGAGCACGACGATGAGCTTGGCGTACGGCCAGACCGAGTGAACCTTCTTGAGGTACTCGTCGGCTGCGGCCGTCACCCGTTCCGGCGGTTCGCCAATGTCGTTGCGGCCGCCGTCGATCAGAACATGATCGACGTAATAGGTCGCCGCATCCTGGTCCAGGCCGTCGATGAATGGCACTCGCAGAGGTGACGGGTTGTCGGTGCCACGAATGAAGCCGGTGCCGCCTTGGGCGGCGAGAACCAGCTTCCAGCCCAAGGTTTCGGTGACCAGATAGGGGATGAACGGGGTGGACCAGTCACCGACGGCGAGCAACGTGGGCTTGTAGTCGAACATCGTCGAGGGGGACGGCGGCGATACCCAGGCGCCGATGTCGGACGACCTGCCTCGGCTTTCCGAGCGGCCGGCGGCGTGCAATTCGCGGTAGGTCAGGACGCCGAGACTCAACGCCAACGTCGCGGCGACGGCCAGCAGGATCGCGCGCCGCGCGCTCGTCGGCGCCTTAGGCGGGGACATAACTCGCCCCTGGCTGCAGCACGCGTGACGCGGGTGGCGGTTCCGGACGCGCTGCGGGTGCGCGGGGCCGGATCTTTACGTTCTTTCGTTGTCGGACAAAGAATGAGAACACCAGGATGAAAAATACGAAGGACGTGGCCTGCAGGAGCGAACCGCGCAGCAGGATCAACAGATAGAACGGCAGGATGCAGCCGATCAGGCTGGGCATCCGGTCGACGTCGAATGAAGCGTTCAGTCGCGTGTCCCAGCGATGCAGGCCGAATCCCAGAGCGAACATTCCAATGGCAAGCGGCACCCAACCGCCGTTCATGTAGAACTCGATCCACAAGGGTGCGGACAGATTGGTGAAGGAGTAGCCGCGCTCGTTCGCGATGTACACACCGGTGTCGACGGGCTTGTCACCCCATACCGCCCTTGGCACCCAGAAGAGCAGCACACCCATGAATTGCTTGCCGGGCACGTTCCCTTCGCGCGCCGTGACCAGATAGCCGTTCATCAGCTGGTCGAAGGAATCGTAGTCGGGTGACAGCAGCGCCTTGACGGGGTTCTCCAGTTCGATCTCCGCGTGCGTGGTGTAGCGAAATGCATTGGAGTACACCGGGAAGACGATGAGCATTCCGAACAGGAGCCCGCACACGGCAACACGGAAACGCCGCCTGGTGGCAAACAGCCCGAATGCCGTGGCGGCAGCCAATATCGCGGTGCCGGAAAGGTAACGCGCGTTCGATATCGGATTCATGGTGTCCGCCAACAGGATTCCGATCAAGACGATCAGCGCCATGTTGCTGCGCATGACCGTCGAGGAGATGTCCTCTCCCCGCGCACGTGCCTTGTTCGCCTCTCTGCGGAAGCGCATCAGCGCGATGAAGGCGACCAGCAACGCCATGTGGGTGAGCGGCATCATCACGACGCCCGGGCTCAGTCGCGGCCAAGCGGCATCGTAGGCCGCAAGCAGGTCGGCGCGGCTCATCAGAAATTGCAACCAGCCGACGCGGGAGAGGTAGTACATGTCGACGAGAACGGCGAACACGACAAGCAGTACGGTGCGTGGATAGTTGATCGTGAAGTCCTGGTTAGGCCGGGTGCGTCGCGCCGCATGCCAGCGCCGTTGCGGCCACCTCACGTTGTCCAAACCGGCGCCGGCCAGAAATGCGCCGAATCCGACAAGGACGATCATCACGGCCGGGACGACGAGGGTCGAATCGATGTGCGGGTCGGTGTAGGGCCATTCGTTCTCGCGAACCTGAGCCAACGGCGTCAAGCCCATGAAGATGCAGCTGAAAAGCCAGAACGTGGTTTCGAACAGCCGCCGTTCGCCATTCCCGATCAGCCAGGCGAGCCGCGCGGCGGAGATCGTGATGGTCGGGATCAACCACAGCCAGGTCCTGTCGGTGGGAATCCCACTGAAGCGGATGATCGCCGCGGGGATGAACACCGCCAATGCCGCAAACGACCACAGGGTGATGAGCGCCCCGTCCACCGGTGTCGATTCGCGCAGCCGCAGCCCCGTCGCGAGTGGCATGGGCCTCGGCGCGCCGACCTTCAGAAAGTCCTGGCCGGTCACAAACTCGACGGCCGCGCCGCGACGTCCGGCCGCCGGCTCGGCCCACGGCCTGTACCGAACCAGCGCGAGCGCCGTGATGAATGTCGTCGCTGTCGCGATACCAACCGCGATCCCCGCCGCGGTGCGGAACTGCAGCCCGCCGCCGAGCGCCGCCGCGAGCGCGACGACCGCGTAGCCGAGCCGCAGCCTCAGCGCATCGGCGCTTCGATGCACGGCGCGCAGCTGCATCGTGACGGCGATGACCCACGCCGCCATCGCGTTGTCCAGTGCGACGATCGGGATAATCGCCTGTGCCTCTTTGAATGTGGGGCCGAGGACGAGTTCACCGACCTTGCCGGGCAATAAAAACAACGTCGCGCCGACGAGGATCGTCGCGGACGTGGCGATCGAAGCGGTTCGGGCCGATGAGCTCCACGCTCGCCGCGGCGGCGTGCGTGGGATCGCCGACGACGAAACCGCGCACGCCGCGACGGCGACGGGCGCCAGCAATGCCGTGGCACCACGCAGCGCGGCGGTCACGTCCGGATTCAAGACAACGGTCGCGAACAACAGCACCGCGAACAGTCCCAATTGCCCGACGCCGGAGTCCATTCCGTACCGCGCTCGACGTTGCCAGCCGTCGGAGATCCAAGCCGGGTAGCCGTGGAGCCGCGGGCCGGTGCGAACGGCGGCCAGCATTCCGGTCAGCGCAACTAATGCGAGAGCCGTCCACGCGCCGATGAGGTGACTGGTCGTGGCCACCGGCAGGCGCAGCCACGTCGCCACCGGCAGCGCGGCCGAACCCGCCAACCACATCCCGCTCCAGCGGGTCGCAACGTGTGGGCGGCCCTGGGCGACGGCGACGTAACGCAGGACATCCAAGACGAGCACGATCGGTGTCGCGATGATGATCAAGGTTGCCGGCAACTGAGGCGCCTGCCCCTTGACCGCCCACATGACGCCGCCGATGACGGGGCTGACCAGCAGGGCGGTGGTCACGGCGAACGAGCCTTCCCGCCGGATCTCGGCCGGGCTGCGTCCCGCGGTCAGCAGCAGCGGCGTGCCCAGCGCACCGTGCAAGACGCCGACCGCTGCGGCGAGCAGCGTCAAGAGAACCGCAATCTGGCCGAAGTGCCGCGGGTTGGACACCACCGCGATCGCAAAAATGATCAAGAGGTTGCTAAGAGCGAAGAAGATCCGGTCGGCGGGACTCGAAACGGCGCGGACTTCTCTGATCGACAAACCCTCGGTCATGACTCAGTCCCTGTTGCCCGTCGCCCAGATTTTCTCGAAGGCTCCGATGGAGTCAGTGGCTCCGTGGTTCGAGTAGAGCTCGAATGTCGCGAAACTTCCCTGCCACTCGGAAAAGCGCGGATCCGACACAATTCTGTGTGTCCCGGGCAAATCCACTGTCACTTGGGCACCGTCGATGGTCAGACGTACGTCGTACGGAGTTCGCCCATCTTCATGCAGCGGTTGCGGAAAGAACTCGGCCGCGACGACGTCCAGCGGCGCGACGTCGTTGCGCGCGACGCTGATATTCCAGTTGATCGGCGTCACGACGAACTGCATCGCCAGGGGCCGGACCATCGGTGGAACGCGTTTCTCGACGCCCCGCGACACCACAAGTGTGATCGCACCCGGGGTGCCCGATCCGGGCCTGAAGACGAACCGCGCGCCCATACCCTTCACCGACGAACCGAGGTCGGGGGAACTGAAGAACGCGGCCGCGCTTCCCTGGCTCGTGGGCTGATACGTCAATCGGCCGTCTTGGATTCTGAATTGATCACCGGGGTCATCGGAGGCGGCCATGACCATCGCGGGCTGGCCGCCGTCGAAATGGTTCGGCACGGGCCCGTTGGGCAGAGCGGTGAAATCCGCCTGAACGCGGATGCCGCGCGCGGCCATCGGCGCGTGCTCTCGCAGGAACCCCCACCAGAGAGCCACCGCCACCACGACCGCCAGCGCCAACGCGAAGACCACCTGGGCCAAGGTGTGATACGAGCGGCCCGGTTTAAGGGTTGCCACCGCGATCCCTGCTCGAGGGTCCGGCCGCAGATCCGCTCCGGCCGTCGCAGGGTTGCGTCACCGATTCCACGGCAGCACGATACGAGCGAAACCGTCCGGGATTGAATTCCGACACGGTGCGCGACGGCGCCCGGCGGAGTGCATGTCCCGAGTACGGGCCGCGGCCACCGCGGCGCCAGAGGATCGATTCCATCTACACCGATGATCCTTTTGAGCCCAGCAGGTCACATAACTATATGGAAACCCACGCACCGTAACAGACTGATAGTATCCTGACGCCTATTAAAACATTCCAATATCAGGGATATCAGGTGGAAACCAGACCGCAGGCCGCCCTTGGCGCCTCGACGCCGCGGAGCCATGCCTCACGCGGGCGACGTGCACGGTCGGCCGATAGTGTCGAGAGGTTGACTTGAGGCTGGTCATCCACGATTTTTCCGGCCACCCCGGCCCGGTCCACCTGAGTCGGGAGCTGGCCCGCCGAGGGCATCGTGTCGAGCACCAATACTGCGCGTCGTTCCCGAGCGGCCGGGGCGCGACCGAGCGGCGTTGCGGCGATCCCGAGTCCTTCACCGTGCGGCCCATCGAGCTGAGCAGCGAATTCGCCCGCTACATGCCGTTCGTTCGGCTCTGGCAGGAGCTGCGGTATGCCCGCATGGCGACCCGTGCCGTCCTGGCGGCGCGACCCGATGTCGCGGTGCTGTCCACTATCCCGTTGCTGTCTCTCTTCATCCTGACTTTCTCTCTCCGCGTGCGCCGGATCCCATACGTCTTCTGGCAGCAGGACGTCTACAGCGAAGCGATCAGGGTCATCGCCCGCGATCGGTACGGCCGGTTGGGATACCCGATCGGCTACGCCGCGGACCGTGCCGAGCGTCAGGTCGCGCGCGGTGCCGCGGCCGTCGTCGCCATCAGCGACACATTCATCGAGCAACTCGCCGCCTGGGGAGTTCGGCCGAGCAAAGTGCACGTCGTGCCCAACTGGGGCGCGATCGACGAGATGCCCATGCGGCCGCGCGACAATGCCTGGGCGAAGGCTCACGGCCTGGTGGGCATGCCCGTCGTGATGTACGCGGGAACTCTCGGCCTGAAGCACGACCCGTCCGTCATATCCGCGCTCGCACGGTCGGCGCCGGCGGGCACCCGGATGGTCGTGGTGTCCGAGGGAAGTGGCCGCGACTGGCTGGAATCGGAGGCGGGTGAGGTACCGGGCCTGATGCTGCTCGACTACCAGCCGTACGAGCAGCTGCCGGACATGCTCGCGAGCGCCGATGTGCTGCTCGTCGTGCTGGAAAGTGACGCCAGCCGCTACTCGGTGCCGTCCAAGGTTCTGAACTACTTCTGTGCGGGCCGCCCCGTGCTGGGGCTGCTGCCGGGGGACAACGCGGTCGCCCAGATGATCGAAACGGCGGGGGCGGGGCTCGTGGTGGCTCCGGAGAACGCTGATTCCGCGGCCGCAGCGCTCAGGAACCTGCTGGCGGATGCCGATGCGCGAGATCGGATGGGGACCGCGGCTCGCTGCTATGCGGAACGCACATTCGAGGTGAAGCGCGTGGGCGAACGGTTTGAATCGTTGTTGAGTGACATTGCCGGCGCGCTCGCATCGCACGCCAGGCCGCGGTTTTGAAATCCTAGGAGGCACTTGCGATGGAGCCCAGTCAGGTGGATCAGATGGCATTGAAAGGCGCCGTGGATAAGGTCCTGGAGAGGTTTCCGTTTCCCGACTACTTCGACCCGTTTCTCTCGGGGCATCTGGACATGGCCCAGACCGTGATGCGCCACCTGGAGGCGGGATCCCGCGTGCTGGATTTCGGTGCGGGGCCGGCCGACAAGACAGCCATCCTGGCGATGCTGGGCTACAAGTGCACAGCCGTCGACGACCTCGGCGACGAGTGGCACCAACGCGGCGACGCCAAACAGAAGATTCTCGAGTTCGCCAAGGACATGGGCGTCGAGTACATCACGTTGGACAACCATGAATTGCCCTCCGACCGTGAATTCGACATGGTGATGCTGCACGATGTTCTCGAGCACCTGCATGACTCACCACGAGATCTGCTGAACGACCTTCTCTCGCGCGTGCGTGAGCGCGGGTACCTCTTCATCACCGTTCCCAACCATGTGAACCTGCGGAAGCGGATCGCGGTGTTGCTGGGCAAAACCAGCCATCAGAAATACGAGATCTATTACTGGTACCCCGGCAAGTTTCGCGGACATGTGCGTGAATACACGCGCGGGGACTGCGTCGCCCTGGCACGGGCCCTTGGGCTCGAGGTGGTGGAGCTACGAGGAATGCATCAGATGCTGCAAAAGGTTCCTCGCCGGCTGTTGCGCGTCTACCTTGCGGCAAGCCGGCTCGCTCCATCCACGCGCGACACGTGGTTGATGGTGGCCCGCAAGCCGGTCGGCTGGACGACCAAGACCGAAATCGACGACCAGGAGTTCCGAAAGTTCTCGGGCCTGAAGTCGTGGGCCGAGCTGGCCCACTGACCGCTGGGGCCTAACGCTTTTGAATGTAGACGAAAAGTATCGGCTGCAGGCCCGCGGGCAGATGCCTGTGTGTCCATTTCACCACCCGGTAGATGAAGGGGCTACCGAAGTGGTAGCAGGGCTCCGACGCCCACCCGGTGATGAACATGTCCGCACCGCCACCGAAAGCCTTCCGAAGAGCCGAGCGCGAGTTCATGCGGTAGCGGGTGGGGAAGACATCCTGCGACTTGCGCTCTGGCTGAACCACTCTCAGCGAACGCACGTGCAGTCGGTTGGGTATCAGCCGTGCGCCCACCGCAATGTAGCCGAACTTGTTGGGCGTGTGAGCCGCTATCCACCCGCGCGGCTTGACAATCCGCAACAGCTCAGCTGCCACGTGAGTCGGGTCGTCGATGTGCTCGAAAACCGATCGGGCGACGACGAGATCGAAATGATTGTTGGGATATGGCAGCGATGAGTCCGGACTTATCACCTCGGCGTGGTCCAGGTACGGATTGTCAAGGACGACTTCGTCGACGTCGCAACCCTCCAGGCGCGCACATCGTCCCCTGATGTCGCTCAACTGGCGGCGATAGGGCACCGGGTCGTCCGCGATCGGCTCGCCGCGCCCGGCGCCGAAATCAAGTACGCGATCGGTCGGACGAAGCAACGCGGCAACCTGATTGAAAAATACGACCGTGCCATCGACATGGCTGAACCCGCCGACATTGGACTCGGGGTAGAAACGGTGCACCAATTCTTCGGTGGTTGCCACGGCACGAGTGTAAGGCGCGACAATTGGCGCAACGCGACGCGCTTCTTCATGAGAAGCTTGTGCGCTGGTAAAACTTGGCACGTGGCGCGGATGATCGGGCCCGATGACGTGTTGCGAGGATGAGTGGCGCCCTCGATGTCGAACCGCAGGACACGTGTTTGGTCTGCAATGCTCGACCAAGTCTTCTCCAGCGCCAGCAATGGGATCTTCACATTCGCTGTCGCAGTTGTGTCCACCAAACAATCGTTCGGCGAGATCGCGCTGATGATCACGGCCCTCGTCGCGATACTCGCGGCTCAACGAGGCGCCGTCGGAATTCCCCTGATGTTGAAGTCCGGTCAAACGGCCGAGCGAATACGCCGCGAGGGTTCCTTTGCGTTGCTCGCCGGCCTGGTGATCGGTTCGGCCGCCCTCGCCGTGCTGGTCACCATCGGATACCAGGTCGGCCTGCCCGCGGTTTTCCTCGCCGTCTCCGCGCCGATCGTGTCGTGCCAAGACATTCTGAGGCATGTCGCCATCGCCGAGGGCAGACCGCACGTGGCGGCGACGTGGGATGGCGTCTGGTTCGTGGGAACCGTTCTGCTCCTCGTTTCGGCCTGGCTCAAGCTTTCGACCGCGTCCTGGTTGATCGGGGGATGGGCGGGCCTCGGCCTGATCGCCTTTGCCGGTATGGCGGCGGATCTTCGGACTCTGCCCCGGCTGCACGGCTTCACGCGATGGGCCAGGGCCGGCTGGCAACACCGCATCAGGTATGGCGTCGACGCCGGGGTCGACCAGACCACCAGCTTCCTTGTTCTCGCAATGGCGACGGTTGTGCTGAGCCCCACCGCCGCGGCGGCGCTTCGCGGCGCGACGCTCTTGTTGGCGCCCATCACGATATTGGCTGCGGCCGTTCAGCTCGTCGTCATCTCCGAGAGCACCCGCAATTCCGCACCACCCCGGGCCGTGTGGCGCGCCGCGTTGCGATTGACTGTCGGACTCGCGGGCCTTGCCGTGCTGGCCGGGGTGGTGCTGTGTCGGTTGCCCGGCAGCGTGGGGGCTTACTTTTTGGGGCAGTCGTTCGAACTGGCCCAGTATGTGCTTCCGGTTGTGGTCGTGGAGTATTGCGCGACCCTGGTGGCGTTCGGGCTGGGCATTTTCTTGAGGACGTTCAATCGGAGCTCGGATGCGATGCGGTTCAAACTCGCGGCGGGGTTGGCGCTGCTGGTGGCCTCCGCCTGCGCCGCGCTGCTGTTCCACAACGTGCGCGGCGTCGCTGTGGGGCTGGCCGTGGGAACGATTCTGGTGACCTCGCTCGGCCTGGCCTATTACGCGCCGTGGGAGGTGCGTGCGGCCCCGAAGCCCGGAACTCCCGAATCCCCGGTCACGCCTTGACTCGAAGCATCAATCCACTCGCCGAGCGTCCTCAAAATGCCGGCCTGGACGGCGTTTCGGCCTACGAATCAGCGCGCTCGCGGTCTGGTCGTTATCGCAGGCCTCCCACGACGCGGTATTGGAGGTCTTGGGTGTAGGGGGTGTCGGTGACGTCGGCGTTGGAGTGTGCGGTGGCGACGACGACGCCGTCGCGCAACATGATGGTGGTGATCGGTCCGAGGCTCAACGGGAAGGTGCAAATCCTTCGGCCGGCCGGGACGTCGCAGGAATGGTCTTGTGTTCCAGCTCTGATGAAGACCTGCGCGGGCGCTCGCGCGAAGGCCACCACCTCGATCGTGTCGCGGGGGGGAGCACTGGTCGGCACGACGCGCATGAGCGAGCTTTGTGGATACACCGGGCGGGCGCTGACCGGTTGATTGCGATACGACACGTAGAGCGCGTCGCGGACGATGCCAGGCGGGCGGCCCGACTTGAACGTGGCGATGTCGTAGGCGTTCATGTCCAGCAGGCGCCAGCCGTGAACCACCGACGGCGCCATGGCGGTGGATTCGGAGTAGTCGTTCCAGGTGATCAACTGCACCCATTCGGCGTCGTGTTGCTCAGCGAGTCTCCAGGCCAGTCGGTTGGTCACACCGTTGTCGGATTCCCAAAAGGTCGCGCTGCGCGGCCGGACGTCTTGGAAGGCGACCGGTTGCATCCATAGCTTGCCCAGTCGATGCGTGCGTTGGATGACATCCACCGGGGACCCGCGACGGGTGTCGGCGAGGGTCGTCGCGCGCGGGTCGCGGCCGCCCCACGCGCTGAACCCGTAGCTGAAGGAAGCGAACGCCTCCAAGTTGTCGGCGACGTCGCCAAAGGTCGGGACGAACGCGACAGCGAGTTTGAACTTGTCGCGCAGGATGCCCAAAACGCTGACCCACCAACTCGGCGGTCGCTGTTCGGCGGCGAAGGCACCCAGGACGGATCGGCCGTCGGGCAGGCGAAAGGCCGCCGGTGCTTGTAGATACGGTGCGACATCGGCGGCAAAGTCGTTGGGGCTCATCGCCCCCAGCTCGCCCCCGGTGATGTCGGCGGAGGTCAGAATCGAGAAGTCGCCCACCGACGCGGCGGCCTGCAACATCCGATCGACGACATCGGAGGCGGCGCGGGCCTGCAGAACATCAACGGCGAATCCGTCGATGCCCACGCTCTTGGCTTGTTTGATCTCGGTTTCCAGGTCCGCCTGGCGCCAATCGGGCCGAGTGCTGTGGGCCCGGGGTAGCGGCCTGTCCCGCAGGTATCCCCCGTATGGGGCGTGCACACCGTTTTCGCCCTGCACGGTGAGGTATTGGGTTGCGTAGTAGTCCTTGTCCCCGTCCTTATTGTCGATCGAAATCGGGAAGTTCGGCATGTAGTCGGCGAAAACCTTCCGGCCGCCCTTCGCCTTGACCAAGTCGAAGGGAAGGTACGGCGTCACGGCCGTCGGTCGGGCACGCAATGGCTCGGCCCACTGCGGGGGGAGTGCCCACGGCAGGCTCAGGACCGCGGCGATCAGCACCGTCTTCAGCGGCGCCCGGATCAACGCGACAAGCGCGAGGCCGACCAATAGTGCCGTGACGGCGGCGACCACGAGCACGGACGCGAACCCGCGTCGGGGCCACAGCTGGTCGACCCAGAAGCATACGAAGCTCCCGGCCGCCGCCCCCGCCGCCGCCCATGCGAACTCACGCACGAGCGTTGCTCGCGATGCCACCACGCGATCGACAGTAAACGAAGCGGCTCGAATGGCGCGGCAACGTTTGCGTCGTTATCGCAGGCCTCCGACGACGCGGTATTGCAGGTCTTGTATTCGGGGGGTGTCGGTGACGTCGGTGTTGGACTGTGCTGTGGTGACCACGACGGCGTCGCGCGACATGACGGCGCTGATCGGCCCGAGGCTCAACGGGAAGGTGCAAACCGTTCGGCCGGCCGGGACGTCGCAGGAATAGTCCTGGGTTCCGGTCCTGACGAAGACCTGCGCAGGCGCACTGGCAAAGGCCACCACCTCGATCACGTCGCGCGGGGGCGCGCTGGTCGGCACGACGCGCATGAGCAAGGTTTGCGGGTCCAACGGGCGGGCGCTGACCGGTTGGTTGCGATACGACACGTAGAGCGCGTCGCGGACGATGCCAGGCGGTCGGCCCGACTTGAACGTGGCGATGTCGTAGGCGTTCATGTCCAGCAGGCGCCAGCCGTGAACCACCGACGGGGCCATGGCGGTGGATTCCGAGTAGTCGTTCCAGGTGATCAACTGCACCCACTGGGCGTCGTGTTGCTCGGCGAGCTGCCAGGCCAGCCTGTTGGTCACACCGTTGTCGGATTCCCAAAAGGTTCCGCTGCGCGGCCGATTGTCTTGGAAGGCAACCGGTTGCATCCACAGTTTGCCCAGTCGACGCGTGCGTTGGATGACATCCACCGGGGAACCGCGGCCGGTGTCGGCGAGGGCCATCGCGCGGGGGTCGCGGCCGCCCCACGCGCTGAATCCGTAGCTGAAGGAAGCGAACGCCTCCAAGTTGTCGGCCACGTGAACAAAGGTCGGCACGAACGCGACTGCGAGTTGGAATTTGTCGCGCAGGATGCTCAAAACGCTGACCCACCACGTCGGCGGTCGGTTTTCGGCGGCGAATGCGCCCAGCACGGATCGGCCGTCGGGCAGGCGAAACGCCGCCGGTGCTCTTAGATACGGTGCGACAGCGGCGGCAAAGTCGTTGGGGCTCATGGGCTCCAACTCGCCGCCGTCTATGTCGGCGGAGGTCAGAATCGAGAAGTCGCCCACCGCGGCCGCGGCCTGCAATATCCGATCGATGACATCGGAGGCGGCGCGGCCGGCTTGCAGAACATCGACGGCGAATCCGTCAATGCCCACGCTTTTGGCTTGTTGGATCTCGGTTTCCAGGTCCGCCTGTCGCCAATCGGGCCTGGTGCTGTGGGCCCGGGGCAGCGGCCTGTCCCGCAGATATC
Source organism: Mycobacterium sp. 663a-19 (assembly GCF_035616495.1). Taxonomy (NCBI): domain Bacteria; kingdom Bacillati; phylum Actinomycetota; class Actinomycetes; order Mycobacteriales; family Mycobacteriaceae; genus Mycobacterium; species Mycobacterium sp. 663a-19. Next base: position 730,163 of record NZ_JAPJAV010000001.1, read on the forward strand.
CCCCGTATGGGGCGTGCACACCCTTTTCGCCCTGCACAGTGAGGTATTGGGTTGCGTAGTAGTCCTTGTCCCCGTCCTTGTTGTCGATCGAAATCGGAAAGTTCGGCATGTAGTCGGCGAAGACCTTTCGGCCGCCATTTGCTCGGGCCAGGTCGAAGGGAAGAAACGGCGTCACCGCCGTCGACTGCGCGGGCACACCAGGGAGCTTGAGGCCGGCGGGTGAATACGGCGCGACGGCCATCGGCTGCGACGGCAAAGCGTGGACCGTGTGTACGCCGTGCCACGAGACGACGCCCGCGGTCGCGTAGGTTGTTCCGAGCGCCAAAGCCAGTCCGAGTGCGGCGCCGTGGCCCAGCACCGACGAGAATCCCGTGGGGCTGGCCGCCACACATAGTTGTGTGATGCAAAACGCCAGGGGCGCCGCGGTGCCGAGGAACCCGACATAGGTCCCGATCGCGGCACCGTTCGCGTCGTCGCTTGCCGAGGCCAAACCGCTGAGCAACCCACATGCGGCGGCGCTGACGACGCCACTGAGCGCGAAACCGGCTGACCGGCTCAGTCGACCGCGGCTGGCCAACCAGGCGAGAACTGCCCCCGCCGCGGACCCCAGCACGAAAAGCAACGCGCCCATAACACGTCCTCAAAACGGTTCGTCGCGTTGCGGGTTGCGCGGGACAGAGAACGCCGCCGGCGTGGCCGACGACACGCCAGCGGCTGCGCATGCAGAAAAGCCTGGGTGATCGATTATCCTGTGGCGGGCCGAACCGCCGGCCGATACGCCAGCCACCGTCCACGGGAGTGCTCGGACGAGCGTTCGTGTTGGTGCCACCGCGTGTTTCGTCGCGGCCTCCTCTTGTTGAACGCATGCACAACAAGATCGGACGTCGCGATTGTCTAACGCGCGAGCCACGTTTGGCCAGGAGTTGCCGAAACTTGGCTGGTTCGTTACCGTCTTGTGATCGAAAGGTGGGCCGGCGGGCCCATTCGTGCTGTCTAGGTCGTTAACTGGTTGCTGAGGTCGGGGTAAAACCGCGTTGAGTGTAGTAGCGAAACTTCATCAGTCCCCATCACCGATGTTGCGGCTCGTCGTCGCAGGATTCCTATTAGTACTGGCGTTGGCCGGCGGCTTCGCCGTCTCCGCGAGCAAGACCGTGACACTGACCGTCGACGGCATCGCGATGCGCGTGACAACCATGAAGTCGCGGGTGATCGACATCGTCGAGGAGAACGGCTACACGGTCGACGAGCGCGACGACCTTTATCCCGCCGGTGATGTGCAGGTGCGCGACGCCGCGAACATCGTGCTGCGGCGCAGCCGGCCGTTGCAGATCTCACTGGACGGCCGCGACCCCAAGCAGGTGTGGACGACGGCGTCCACCGTGGACGAGGCGCTGGCCCAACTGGCGATGACCGACACCGCCCCCGCGGCGGCCTCGCGCGGCAGCCGCGTTCCGCTGGCGGGGATGTCCCTCCCCGTCGTCAGCGCCAAGACCGTCAGGATCAACGACGGCGGCGCGGTCCGCACGGTGCACCTGCCGGCGCCGAACGTGGCGGGGCTGCTGAGCGCCGCCGGCGCACCGCTGCTCGACAGCGACCAGGTGACCCCGGCCGCGTCGTCGCCGATCGTCGACGGCATGGAAATCCAGGTGACGCGCAACCGGATCCAACGGGTCACCGAGCGGGTTCCACTGCAGCCGAACGCCCGTCGGGTCGAGGACCCGGACATGAACATGAGCCGCCAGGTCGTCGAGGACCCGGGTAGCCCCGGCACGCAGGACGTGACGTACGCGGTGGCCACCGTCAACGGCGTGGAGACCGGCCGCATCCCCGTCGCCAACGTCGTGATCACGCCGTCCCGCGAATCCGTGGTGCGCATCGGCACCAAGCCCGGCACCGATGTGCCCGCGGTAACCAACGGATCCATCTGGGACGCCATCGCGGGCTGCGAGGCCGGCGGAAACTGGGCGATCAACACCGGCAACGGGTATTACGGTGGTGTGCAATTCGACCAGGGCACCTGGGAGCGCAACGGCGGGACGCGGTTCGCTCCGCGCGCCGACCTCGCGACGCGCGAAGAGCAGATCGCCGTCGCCGAGGTGACGCGGGAGCGTCAGGGTTGGGGCGCGTGGCCGGTGTGCAGCGGAAGAGCTGGTGCACGCTGACCATCCGGCTGCTCGGGCGCACCGAGATCAGGCGGCTGGCCAAGGAACTTGAATTTCGGCCACGGAAGGCACTCGGCCAGAATTTCGTCCACGACGCCAACACGGTGCGGCGAGTGGTTTCCGTCGCGGGGGTCGGCCGCTCCGACCACGTCCTGGAGGTCGGTCCCGGCCTGGGTTCGCTGACGCTGGCGCTGCTCGACCGCGGTGCCACCGTCACCGCCGTCGAGATCGATCCCGTCCTGGCCGCCCGGCTGCCGCAGACGGTCGCGGAGCACTCGCACAGTGAAATCCAGCGGCTGACGGTCCTCAACCGCGACGTCCTGACCCTTCGCCCCGACGACCTCGCGGGCGCGCCCGAGCCCACGGCGGTGGTGGCCAACCTGCCCTACAACGTCGCTGTCCCGGCGCTGCTGCACCTGCTCGCCGAGTTCCCGTCGATCAACGCCGTGACGGTGATGGTGCAGGCCGAGGTCGCCGAGCGGCTGGCCGCCGAGCCGGGTGGCAAAGACTACGGCGTGCCCAGCGTCAAGGTCCGATTCTTCGGTCGCGTCACCCGCTGCGGAATGGTTTCACCGACGGTGTTCTGGCCCATCCCCCGCGTGTATTCCGGGCTGGTCCGCATCGACCGGTACGCGAAACCGCTGTGGCCGTCCGACGCGGTGTTCCGGCGGCGGGTGTTCGAACTGATCGACATCGCGTTTGCGCAGCGCCGCAAGACGTCTCGCAACGCGTTCGCCGAGTGGGCCGGCTCGGGCAACGAGTCGGCGAACCGCTTGCTGGCCGCCAGCATCGACCCCGCCCGCCGCGGCGAGACGCTGTCCATCGACGACTTCGTGCGGCTGCTGCGGCGCTCCGGCGATCCGGACGACGGCAGCGGCCCGGCGCGCCCCGACACCGCGCTGCGGCACGCTTCGGGGCGGGCTTCGCGATAGTCTGCTGCGGTGTCCGCGTCTGACGGCAACACCGCCACGCAGTGGGTGCCCACCGGGTCGGTCACCGTTCGGGTGCCCGGGAAGGTGAACCTGTACCTGGCGGTCGGCGATCGCCGCGAGGACGGCTACCACGAGCTGACGACGGTGTTTCAGGCCGTCTCGTTGCTCGACGAGGTGACCGTGCGCAACGCCGACGTGTTGTCGCTCGAGCTCGTCGGCGAGGGCGCCGACACGCTGCCCACCGACGAACGCAACCTCGCCTGGCAGGCCGCCGAGCTGATGGCCGACCACGTGGGCCGGGCCCCCGACGTCTCGATCATGATCGACAAGTCCATCCCGGTGGCCGGCGGCATGGCCGGCGGCAGCGCGGACGCGGCGGCGGTGCTGGTCGCCATGAACTCGCTGTGGGAGCTCAACGTGCCCCGCCGCGACCTGCGCATGCTCGCCACGCAACTGGGCAGCGACGTGCCCTTCGCGCTGCACGGCGGCACCGCGCTCGGAACCGGACGCGGCGAGGAGCTGGCCACCGTGTTGTCCCGCAACACGTTCCACTGGGTGCTGACGTTCGCGGACAGCGGGCTGCTCACCCCCGATGTGTTCCGCGAGCTCGACCGGCTCCGGGATGGCGGAGAGTCGTCGCGGCTGGCCGAGCCCGGCCCGGTGCTGGCGGCCCTGGCCGCGGGCGACCCGGAGCAGCTGGCGCCGCTGCTGGGCAACGAGATGCAGGCCGCCGCGGTGAGCCTGGACCCGTCGCTGCGGCGCACGCTGCGCGCCGGCGTGGAGGCCGGCGCCCTGGCCGGCATCGTGTCCGGCTCGGGTCCGACGTGTGCCTTCCTGTGCACCTCGGCGTCCGAGGCGGTCGACATCGGCACCCAGCTGTCGGGAGCGGGCGTCTGCCGCACGGTCCGGGTCGCCAGCGGGCCGGTACCCGGTGCCCGCGTGGTGCCCGCACCGATGACCGAAGTCTGATCCGAACCGAGGGATCCGAACCGAATCCGAACCGAAAATGTGAGATCCGACTCACACGCCGCCACAGTTTGGCGGTTACTTAAGAGGAGTTTAAGATACTCGCGGTGACGAGTAGCGGTAAGCAGGACCACTCGATTTCGCCGTCCACCGGGAGCTGCGGTGGACGGCCAACGCATCCACACCGGCCGGGTTCGACGGGTCACGCTCCTGCCGATCGGGTAGCCGAGCGCGGTGTTGCCGGCTCATCACTGTTTCGAGACCCAACCGCTGCCCAACTGTGCTCGCGCGCCTGCTTCAAAGTAGCCCCCAGCAGGCGGAACATGAGATTCCTGGCGGTAGAGAATGTGCCGGGACCGAGGAGGCCCTTGTGAGCAGGTTTACCGAGAAGATGTACCGCAATGCCCGCACCGCCACGACGGGCATGGTCACCGGTGAACCCCACGAACCCGTCCGCCACACCTGGGGCGAGGTCCACGAGCGCGCCCGGCGCATCGCGGGCGGGCTGGCCGCCGCGGGCATCGGCCTGGGCGACGCGCTCGGCGTGCTGGCCGGCCTGCCGGTGGAGATCGCCCCGACGGCGCAGGGCCTGTGGATGCGCGGGGCCAGCCTGACCATGCTGCACCAGCCCACGCCGCGCACCGACCTGGCGATCTGGGCCGAGGACACCATGACCGTCATCGGCATGATCGAGGCCAAGGCCGTCATCGTCTCCGAGCCCTTCCTGGTGGCCGTCCCCGTCCTCGAGAAGAAGGGGATCAAGGTCCTCACCGTCGCCGACCTGCTGGCGGCGGACCCGGTCGACCCCGTCGAGGTCGGCGAGGACGACCTGGCGCTGATGCAATTGACGTCGGGCTCCACGGGTTCACCCAAAGCGGTCCAGATCACCCATCGCAACATCTACTCCAACGCCGAGGCGATGTTCATCGGCGCCCAGTACGACGTCGACAAGGACGTCATGGTCAGCTGGCTGCCCTGCTTCCACGACATGGGCATGGTCGGCTTCCTCACCATCCCGATGTACTTCGGCGCCGAGCTGGTCAAGGTCACGCCGATGGACTTCCTGCGCGACACGCTGCTGTGGGCCAAGCTCATCGACAAGTACAAGGGCACCATGACCGCGGCGCCCAACTTCGCCTACGCGCTGCTGGCCAAGCGGTTGCGCCGCAACGCCAAGCCCGGCGACTTCGACCTGTCGACCCTGCGCTTCGCGCTGTCCGGCGCCGAGCCCGTCGAGCCCGCCGACGTCGAGGACCTGCTCGACGCGGGAAAGCCGTTCGGGCTCAAGCCCTCCGCGATCCTGCCGGCCTACGGCATGGCCGAGACGACGCTGGCCGTGTCGTTCTCGGAGTGCAACGCCGGCCTCGTCGTCGACGAGGTCGACGCCGACCTGCTGGCCGCGCTGCGCCGGGCGGTGCCCGCCAGCAAGGGCAACGTCCGCCGGCTGGCGACGCTGGGGCCGCTGCTGCAGGACCTCGAGGCCCGGATCATCGACGAGCACGGCGACGTGATGCCCCCGCGGGGCGTGGGCGTCATCGAGCTGCGCGGTGAGTCGCTGACGCCCGGCTACCTCACTATGGGCGGCTTCATCCCGGCCCAGGACGAGCATGGTTGGTACGACACCGGTGACCTCGGCTACATCACCGAGGAGGGCCACATCGTGGTGTGCGGCCGGGTCAAGGACGTGATCATCATGGCCGGGCGCAACATCTATCCGACCGACATCGAGCGGGCGGCCTGCCGCGTGGACGGGGTGCGGCCCGGCTGCGCCGTCGCGGTGCGGCTCGACGCCGGCCACTCGCGCGAGACGTTCGCCGTCGCCGTCGAGTCCAACGCCTGGCAGGACCCGGCCGAGGTGCGCCGCATCGAGCATCAGGTCGCGCACGAGGTCGTCAGCGAGGTCGACGTGCGCCCCCGCAATGTGGTGGTGCTGGGCCCGGGCACCATTCCGAAGACGCCGTCGGGCAAGCTGCGCCGGTCCAATTCGGTGACCCTGGTCAGCTAAGCCCGGCGAGCAGACGCAAAAGCCCCCAATTTCGGCGCGAAATGGGGGCTTTTGCGTCTGCTCGCCGGGGGGTTACCAGGCGTGGACGCGGTTTTGCGCGGCCTCCAGGCCTATTTCGATGAGCAACTCGGTGGCGTCGGCCGCCTGCTCGCAGATCGCGGGGACCTCCGGGCGCTCGGCGGCGGTGAAGTTTTCCAGCACGAAAGCCGCCGGGTCCTTGCGTCCGGGTGGACGACCGATCCCGATGCGCACCCGCTGAAAGTCCTTGGTGCCCAAGGAAGCTGCCAGCGACCGCAGGCCGTTGTGACCGCCCTCGCCGCCGCCGATCTTGAGCCGGATGCGGCCGAAGTCCAGGTCGAGGTCGTCGTGGATGACGACGATGTCCGCCGGCGCCACCGAGTAGAACTTCGCCAGCGGCCCGATCTGGCGGCCGGACTCGTTCATGTAACAGCGCGGCTTGGCCAACAGGATCGAGTGCCCGGCCAACCGGCCGCTGACGACCTCCGCCCCGGAACGCTTGTGCGCCTTGAACTTTGCGCCCAGCCGCGCGGCGAGCAGGTCGGCGACCATGAATCCCAGGTTGTGCCGGGTCCGGGCGTAGTTGTCCCCGGGGTTGCCCAGGCCGACCACCAATAGCGGCTCGGCCACGTCGTGAGCCGCCTACTCGGACTCGGCGGCGGGGGCCTCGGCTTCGCCGCCCTCTTCCTCGGCCGGGGCTTCCGCGGCTTCCTCGCCCTCGGGGGCCTCGCCCGCGCCCTCTTCCTCGAGGTCCTCGGCGGTCGGCGCGTTCACCACGTTGACCACCAGCATCTCCGGGTCCGAAATCAGGTTGACGCCGCGGGGCAGCGTGATCTGTCCGGCGGTGAACTGGGTGCCCGGCTCGGCGTCCTCGACGGACACGGTCAACTGCTCGGGGATCGACATGGCGTCGGCTTCGATCTCGATGGTGCTGGCGTCCTGGGTGACCAGGGTGCCGGGGACGGCGTCGCCCTCGATGACGACCCTGACCTCGACGACCACCTTCTCACCGCGGCGCACGACCAGCAGGTCGGCGTGCTGGATGGTGCGCCGGATCGGGTGGATGTCGAGCGCCTTGGTCAGCGCCAGGTGTTCCTTGCCGGCGATGTCGAGGGTCAGCACCGCGTTGGTGCCGGAGTGCCGCAGCACGGCCGCAAAGTCGTGCCCGGGCAGTTCGAGGTGCTGCGGGGCCTCGCCGTGACCGTAGAGGACGGCGGGAATCTTGCCGTCGCGCCGGGCGCGCCGCGACGCGCCCTTGCCGGTCTCGGTTCGCACCGTGGCGGTGAGTTGGTTGACTGCCGACTTGGCCATCGTGTCGCTCCTGTGTGCTCGGTTCCGGGGCACGGCCAGGATCGACGATTAATCCGTCGGTCTCCGTCGATAACGGTGCCGGCCAGACGGCCGGCCACCCTCGCCGTGACGCCCGGTCAGGTTATCGCATGGGCGCCTCAGAGCGGAAATTTCGGGCTCAGGTCCGCGTTGACTCTGCGGTCATGGTGCAGTTTGTCGAGTAGCCGTCACCACCAGCGCAGAGTCAATTTCCACCCAGCCCCTCAGAGCGGAAATTTGGTGCCCGTGAGCTGCTCGGACAGCTCCCAGAGCCTGGCGGCGGTGGCCGCGTCCCGCGCCCGCCGGCTGCGGCCCACGGGCTGCGTCCGGCCGATGTAGCCGAACCGGGGCCCGACGAACGTGTCGCCGGGCAAGTCCTGCGACGCCGCGTACAGCGTCTGCCGGGCGCCGAAATCGGCGTCGGTGGCGACCACCCGGGTGGCGGCCGACATCAGCGCATCACCCAGCTTCCGGCCCGAGGCGCCCTGCAGGTTGGTGTGCGAATAGCCGGGGTGGGCCGCCAGCGCGCGCAGCGGCGACCCGACCGCGTCCAGGCGTCGCTGCAGTTCGCTGGTGAACAGGAGGTTGGCGAGCTTCGACTGGCTGTAGGCCAGCCAGGGCGAGTAGCGCCGGTTCTCCCAGTTGAGGTCGTCGAGGTCGATCCAGCCCGGCCAGTGCGCCATCGAGGACACCGTGACGACGCGGTCGGTGAGCTTGGGCAGCAACAGGTTCGTCAGCGCGAAGTGGCCGAGGTGGTTGGTGCCGATCTGGCTCTCGAAGCCGTCCTTGGTCAACGCGTACGGCGCGGCCATGATGCCGGCGTTGTTGATCAGCACGTCGGCCTTGTCCACCCCCTCGGCGAACTGCCGCACCGACGACAGGTCCTGCAGGTCGAGCCGGCGCACCTCGACCTGGCCGGGCATCTGCCGCGCGGCGGCCTCACCCTTCTCGGTGTTGCGGACGGCCATCACGATCCCGGCGCCCTTCGCCGCCAGCTCCCGGGCGGTCACCGCGCCCAGCCCACTGTTGGCTCCGGTGACGATGACGGTGCGCCCGGTGAACGAGGGGAGGTCTGCGGCGGTCCAGTCGGTCATGCGCCGAGCCTAATGGCGCCCGCTCAGTGCCCGGCGTCGAACGCCAGGGGCAGGGTGGTCGGGCCCGTGATGCCGCTGATGGCCTTCCACGGGGCGGGGCCGATCCGACGGGGGTTGGGCATGCGCCGCGTGATGACCCGAAGCGCTTCGGTGAGCTCGAGGCGCGCGAGGTGCGCGCCGAGGCAGTAGTGCACGCCGCCGCCGAAGGTGAGCATCGCCGGTGGGTCTCGGCGGGTGATGTCGAGGCGATCCGGGTCGGTGTAGACATCGGGGTCGCGATTGGCCGCGGCGGTGTTGGCCAGCACCAGGGTGCCAGCGGGGATGCAGACCGCGCCCAGCTCGACGTCCTCGGCGGCCTTGCGTGCGGCGCCGAAAACTATTGGGTAGTAACGCATCAGCTCGTGCACGGCGTCGGCCGCCACCTCGGGATGCCGGCCCAGCAGCGCCCATTGGTCGGGGTGGGCGGACAGCACCTGCACCGCCGCGGCGAGCTGGTTGCGGGTGGTGTCGGTGCCCGCGCCGAGCAGGGTGGCGCACAGCATCAGCAACTCGTCGTGGGTGAGGCGGTCGCCGTCGTCTTCGGTGCGGATGAGCTCGGAGATCAGGTCATCGCCCAGCGACGCGCGCCGGCGCGCGATCAGGTCCTCGAGGTAGGCGTCCAGTTGATCCCACGCCGCGAGGATCGCCGGGCCGTCTTCGGCCACGTTCCAGTCGAAGATCTTCTTGATGTCGTCGGTCCAGTCGCTGAACAATTGCCAGTCCTCGGGCGGCGCGCCCAACAGCGCGCAGATGACCGGCGTGGGGTAGCGGCGGGCGATATCAGCGACGACGTCGCAGTGCCCCACGGCGGTCAGCGGATCGACCAGGCCGGTGATGATCTCGACGACCAACGTGTGCAGCCGCTCGGCGCCGCGCGGCGCGAACGCCTTGGACACCAGCCGGCGGAGCCGGTGATGGCGGGCGCCGTCGAGGCCCAGGATGTTGCTGATCGCCCGATCCCACAGCGGACCCGACGTCACGCCCTGCAGGTCGAGCCCCAGGCCGCGTGCCGTGACGAATCGGCCGTCGCGAAGCGCCGTTCGGACCAGCTCGTAGCTCAACATCTCGGGGCCGTGCGGGCCGATCGCGATCGGGGCCCGCGTGCGCGCGTCGTCGATGATCGCGTGCGCCTCGTCGGGATCGGTGAGGTGGTCGTAGGCGAAGGTGGGCAGCCCGGCGTCGTAAACGCTGGGGCAATTGCCGAGCAGGGTCGTCATGGAACTCGACTATCCGGTGTCGCGCGACGAAGACCATCCGCCTTGGCGCGTAGATCCGGGCGGCGCGGGTCGTAACTTCGCCGGGCGCGTTTGTTGGATCCGTGCCCGATTGCCGATGTTTTTGCCTGGTTTGCGACCGCGTCGCTGGCTACTATGAGCCAACACGCGGAGATGCCGCTGCTGACCTGGAGCGTTTGAGCGTGACCGAGTTGCTGCCGACCGGTACGGTGACGTTGCTGCTTGCCGACGTTGAGGGCTCTACGCGGCTGTGGGAGACCAAGCCCGAACAGATGAGCGCCGCCCTGGCGGTGCTGAACCGCGCGGTGGATGAGGCCGTCGCCGCCCATGGTGGGGTGCGCCCGCTGGAGCAGGGTGAGGGCGACAGCTTTGTGACCGGTTTTGCGCGCGCGTCCGACGCGGTGGCGTGCGCACTGGCGCTGCAGCGGGCCCCGCTCGGGCCGATCCGGCTGCGCATCGGCGTGCACACCGGTGAAGTGCAGCTGCGCGACGACGCCAACTACGCCGGTCCGACGATCAATCGGACCGCGCGGCTGCGTGATCTGGCCCATGGCGGGCAGACCGTGTTGTCCGGCGCGACGGAACCGCTGGTGGCCGATCGGCTGCCGGACGGGGTGTGGCTGGCCGATCTGGGCCACTATCCGCTGCGTGATCTGCCGCGGCCCGAACGGGTGCTGCAGTTGTGTCATCCCGATTTGCGCAACGACTTTCCGCCGCTGCGTGTCCGCCAGGTCGCGGTGTCGCACAACCTGCCGGCCCAGTTGACGAGTTTCGTTGGGCGCCAAGCACAAATGGCGGAGTTGCGTCGGTTGGTGATCGACAACCGGCTGGTGACCCTCACGGGCGCCGGGGGTGCGGGCAAGACCCGCCTTGGCATGGAACTCACCTCGCTGCTGACGGACGAGTTTTCTGACGGAGTCTGGTACATCGACCTGGCACCGATCACCAATTCCGCTATAGCGCCGGTGACCGTGGCGCGCACACTTGGCCTGCCCGATCAACCGGGTTGCTCCACGATGGAGTTGTTGCAGCGGTTCTTCGACGAAAAGAAGATGCTGCTGCTGCTCGACAACTGTGAGCATCTGCTGGACGCGTGCGTGACGCTGGTCGTCGAATTGCTCGCGACCTGCCCGCGGCTGACGGTCATGGCGACGAGCCGTGAGCCGCTCGGCGTGCCCGGCGAACTGAGCTGGCGGGTCCCGTCGCTGAATTTTGCCGACGAGGCCGTCGAGCTGTTCGCCGACCGCGCCCGGCGGGCCCGCCCCGAATTCACCATCACCGTAGACAACACCGCGGTGGTCGAAGAGATCTGCCGGCGGCTGGATGGTATGCCATTGGCGATCGAGCTTGCCGCCGCACGGGTCCGGGCGCTGTCGCTGGCCCAGATCGCGGACAGTCTGCACGACCGGTTCCGGCTGCTGACCGGGGGTGCGCGTACCGCGGTGCGGCGCCAGCAGACGCTGTGGGCCTCGGTGGACTGGTCGCACGCGCTGCTCACCGAACCGGAGCGGGTGTTGTTTCGCCGGCTGGCGGCGTTCGCCGGAGGGTTCGACCTGGACGCCGCCCTGGCGGTCGGCGCCGACAGCGAAATGGAGCGCTACCAACTGGTCGATCAGCTCAGCCTGCTGGTCGACAAATCCCTGGTGGTCGCCGACGACACCGGCGACGCGATGCGGTATCGGCTGCTGGAGACGGTGCGCCAATACGCGCAGGAAAAGCTCGGCGAGTCCGGTGAGGCCGACGAGGTACGCACTCGGCATCGCGACTACTACACCTCCACCGCGACCGAGCTGGAATCACGCCACGACAGCGACGACGAGTTGCTGCTGAGTTGGGCACAAGCCGAGGTCGAGAACCTGCGGGCGGCCTTCACGTGGAGTCGCGAGAACGGCGACCTCGACACGGCGCTGCGGCTGCTATCCACGTTGCAGTTGGTCTGGATAGCTGCCGGCCGGTTCCGCGAAGGAATATCCGGATTTGAAATGGTGCTGAGCGATGCCCGCTGCTCGGAAGTCGAACGGGCGGTGTGGATTCGCGCGGTCGCCGACCAGAGCACGCTCACGGGGTGGGCGGTCGTACCCGCGAACGAGGATCGGGCACGGGACGCGGTGGCTGCCGCGCGCGAACTCGGGGATCCGGTACTGCTGGCTCGAGTCCTGATGGGGTGCGGGGCCCTCGCCTTCTACAACCCCGAGCTGGCCGAGCTCCACCTCGCCGAGGCCATGGAACTGGCCCGCGCGACCGGCGATCGCTGGAGCCTGTGCCAAATTCTCAGCTATCGAGCGACCATCGGCTGCATGGCGGGTCAACCGACGGGCGCGCGCGCCGCGGCCGAGGAGGGACGTGACCTCGCCGACGCGTTGGGCTTCGGGTTCTTCTCGCGTCACTCCCGTGCGTGGCTGGCCATCGCGCTGATGATGCAGGGAAATCTGGCCCACGCCGCTCTGGTCGAAGATGATCTGGTCGAGGAGGCCGAAGCGGCCGGGGACAAGCCGATGAAAGTCTTCGGCGACGTGGGTCGCACCGTGGTGCTCGCATATCAGGGACGGGCGGATGCCGCTCAAGCGGCGGCCGAATCCGCACGAGTGATTGCCGAGGAGGTGGGCGGTCAGTGGGCGGACGCGGTGGCCGCGGTCACTGCGCAAGCCGCGCTGGCGGACGGTGACCCCGCCCGGGCGAGGGACGCCGCGGAGGTGGCCTGGCGCCTCACCGTGCCGGTGCGCGAACTGTTCACCAGAAGCGTCAATCCGTTGGGCGAGGCCGCATTGGCCTGCGGTGATCTGGTCTCCGCGCGCAACTGGGCCGACGATTGCGTCGCTGTGGTACCGGGTTGGCACCAAGTGGTCGCGCGCACGGTTCGCGCCTTTGTCGCGATCGCCCAGGGTGAGCCGGACCAGGCCGAGCGCGATGCCCACGAGGCTCTTGGGGCCGCCGCTCGCTCGCAGGGATATCTGCGAGTGGCCGACACGCTGGAATGCCTGGCCCGGCTGGCGGGCGACGGCGGCAATCACTCCTATGCGGCGCGCCTGTTGGGCGCAGCCGACGGCGTGCGGGAACGCATGGGGCAGGCGCGGTACCCGATGTACCAACCCGGCTACGACATTACGGTCGCGGCAGCCCGGGAAGTGTTGGGCGAGAGGGATTTTGACCTCATGTGGGCTGAGGGTGCGGCTCTGTCCACCGAGGAGGCCATCGCCTTCACACAGCGCGGGCGCGGCGAGCGTAAGCGCCCGACAAATGGTTGGGCATCGCTGACGCCGATGGAGAACGACGTGGTGCGCCTGGTCCGCGAGGGGCTGGGCAACAGGGATATCGGCGCGCGGCTTTTCATCTCGCCGCGCACCGTGCAGACCCACCTCACCCACGTCTACGCCAAGCTCGGCCTGGCCTCCCGCGTCCAGCTGGTCCAAGAGGCGAGCCGCCAGGGCTGACCGCTAAATCACTTCGGTCGCCACACGACCTCGAGGTTGTCTTCCGGCACATGAACCAATGCGTAAGTCACACCGTCGGCGTCCGCGAACTCCACGAGGTATGCGGGCGGTAGGCCCTCGGTCTGGATGTCGTTGACAACGGCGCCTTGCGCCCCGGCCGGAAGGTTGTGCTCGGGTAGCGGGCGTCGCAGTCTGACGACATCGGAATCTTGGGGCTTCACATCGTCACCATCCAAGCACTGCCGCGAGAGTGCAACTACCGACGGCCCTACTCGACGAATGCGTAGCCAGTTGCAGTTTCGCGGTGAAGCTACTTTGCGGCGACGACGAATCCGCGAATGATCGCCTCGATGTCGGCCGACTGCGCGGCCGCCTGGGCGGCCAGGCTCGTGATGGTCAGCTGAACCAGGTACCGCTGCTTCGCGGGCGGCGATCCGGTGGCGATGACGATCCGGTTCCAGCTGTGCAGCCGGATCTCGTTGGCGCCGTAGCTGCCCTGGATCATCGACGAGGGAAACCCGTTGAAGGGGGCCGTCGACGCATCCAGTTGAGTGAAACCCGGCAACAGCTGGGCATCGTCGTTACCGTGCTTGATGACCTGCGCCGGGTCGAAGTCCCCGTGCAGCCTGAACACCACCAACATGGCGTTCGGAACCTTGCTGGGCTTGGAGATCATCACCGTGGTCGGCGGCATCTTCTGGTCCGTGTACGGCGACCAGCCCGGCGGCGTCGGTATCGACACGGTCAAATCCGTGAGGCCGCTCGGCGCCACCGGCTCCCCGGTGACCCCGATGCTCTCCAGATACTGCGACAGGGGAACGGGTTTGGGAGTCGTCGTGGTGGTAGTGGTAGCCGAAGTCGTCCCCAAGACCGACGAGTAGTCGGGGGCCTTCGGGGCGCAGCCGGCCACCGACATCGGAGCGACGAAAGCGACCAAGGCGGCCAAAGCGGTCGCGACCGTGCGGCGAGCGGTCACAGAATCTCGTGGACCGCGTCGATCGGCCGGGCCAGCCGGGTCCCCTTCGGTGTGACGACAAACGGGCGTTCGATCAGGATGGGATGCTCGGCCATGGCGTCGAGCAGCTCGTCGTCGCTCGCCTCGGCGAGGTTGAGTTCGGTGTACAGCGGTTCCCGCTTGCGCACCGCGGTGCGCACATCGATGCCGGCGTCGCGGATCATCTTGACCAGCTCGTCGCGTGACGGCGGCGTCTTCAGGTATTCGACGATGGTGGGCTCAAAACCATTGTCCCGCAACAGGTCCAGCGTCTTGCGCGAGGTGCTGCACTTGGGATTGTGATAGATGACGGTATCGCGTGAACCGGAGGCCATCTACGCGTCCCCGTCGAATAGCCCTGTGACCGAGCCGTTTTCGAAGACCGCGCGAATGGTGCTGGCCAGCAGCGGCGCGATGGACAGAACCGTCAGCTGAGGGAAACGCTTCTCCTCGCCAATTGGGAGCGTGTTTGTGACGATCACCTCGCGGGCGCCGCAGGCGGCGAGCCGCTCGGCGGCCGGGTCCGACAGCACGCCGTGGGTCGCGGCGATGATCACGTCGCGGGCACCGTCGTCGCGCAACAGCTGCACGGCGCCGGCGATGGTGCCACCGGTGTCGATCATGTCGTCGATCAGCACGCAGGTGCGGTCCTCGACCTCGCCGACGACGCGGTTGGACACCACCTGGTTGGGCACCCGAGGGTCGCGGGTCTTGTGAATGAAGGCCAGCGGCACGCCGCCCAGCGCGTCGGCCCATTTCTCCGCGATGCGCACCCGGCCGGAGTCGGGGGAGACCACGACCATGTTGCCGTCGGGGTAGTTGTCCCGGATGTAGCCGGTCAGCAGGTTCTGGCCGCGCATGTGGTCGACGGGCCCGTCGAAGAAGCCCTGGATCTGATCGGTGTGCAGGTCGACGGTCACGATCCGGTCGGCTCCCGCCGTCTTGAGCAGGTCGGCGACCAGCCGCGCCGAAATCGGTTCGCGACCGCGGTGCTTCTTGTCCTGGCGGGCGTACGGGTAGAACGGCATGACGGCGGTGATCCGCTTGGCGCTGCCGCGCTTGAGCGCGTCGATCATGATCAGCTGTTCCATCAGCCAGTCGTTCACCGGCGCCGGATGCGACTGCAGGACGAACGCGTCGCAGCCGCGCACCGATTCGTGGAACCGCACGAAGATCTCCCCGTTGGCGAACTCGCGCGCGGTCTGCGCCGTGACGTGGACGTCGAGCTCCTTGGCCACCTGCTCGGCCAGCTCGGGGTGGGCGCGGCCGGAGAAGAGCATCAGGTTCTTGCGGTTGTCGGTCCAGTCGTGGCTCACGGTGCTGCCCTCGCCGTATCGGGGTCGAGATCGGAAACGGAACGCCTCATCGTAAGCGAAGGGCTTCGATGGGATGCCGGATTGCCACGTCGTGGGTTCACGGCGACGGATCGGGGTCGGGTGGGGGTTGGGGCTGCTGGGCGGCCTTTTCGGCGGCTTTTTCGGCGGCCTGCGCGGCCGCGCTGCCCGGCCGCTTGCGCTGCACCCAGTTCTCGATGTTGCGTTGCGGGCCCGCCGAAACCGCAAGCGCACCCGGCGGGACGTCGTCGCGCACCACGGTGCCGGCGCCGGTGTACGCCCCGTCGCCGACGGTCACCGGCGCCACGAACATGGTGTCCGACCCGGTGCGCACGTGCGAGCCAATGGTGGTGCGCCGCTTGGTGGTGCCGTCGTAGTTGACGAACACGCTGGACGCGCCGATGTTGCTGTGTTCGCCGATGTCGGCGTCGCCGACGTAGGTCAGGTGCGGAACCTTGGTGCCGGCGCCGATGGTGGAGTTCTTGGCCTCGACGAACGCGCCGAGCTTGCCGTCGGCCCCCAGCACGGTGCCCGGCCGCAGGTAGGTGTACGGGCCGACCGTCGCGCCGTCGCCGATCGACGACGAGGAGCCGTGGGTGCGAACCACCGACGCGCCGTCGCCCACGGTGACGTCGGTCAGCGTGGTGTCCGGGCCGACGATGCAGTGACCGCCGATCCGGGTGCGCCCGAGCAGCTGCGTCCCGGGATGGACGACGGTGTCGCGGCCGATCGTGACGTCGACGTCGATCCAGGTGGTCGCCGGGTCGACGACGGTCACGCCCGCCATCTGGTGGGCGGCGACGATCCGGCGGTTCAGCTCGGCGCCGAGCTCGGCGAGCTGCACGCGGTTGTTGACGCCGGCGACCAGCGCGCTGTCGTCGACGTGCTGGGCGAGGATCGACCGGCCGTCGCCGCGCAGGATCGCGACGACGTCGGTGAGGTAGAGCTCCCGTTGGGCGTTGTCGGAGCGCAGGCGGCCCAGGGCGGAGCGCAACGCGGCGACGTCGAACGCGTAGACACCGGCGTTGACCTCGCGGATCTCCCGCTGCGAGGGCGTCGCGTCGGCCTCTTCGACGATCGCCATCACCTCGTCGTGCTGGGTGCGCAGGATGCGGCCGTAGCCGAAGGGTTCGCTCAGCGTGGTGGTCAGCACGGTCACCGCGGCCGAGGCCGCGTTGTGCGTCGCGATCAGGTCGGCCAGGGTGTCGGAGTCCAGCAGCGGCGTGTCCCCCGAGGTGACGACGACGATGCCGGCGTAGTCGTCGGGCAGCGCCGACAGCCCGCACAGCACCGCGTGGCCGGTCCCCAGCGGCCGCTCCTGCAGCGCCACGTCGATCGGGCGTCCGAGGCGCTCGGCCAGCTCGGCGACGAGTGGCGCGATGCGCTGGTGGTCGTGGCCGAGGACCACGACCAGCCGCTGGGGCGCCACCTTGGCGACCGCATGCAGCGTGTGGGACAGCATGCTGCGGCCGGCGATGGCGTGCAGCACCTTGGGGGTGTCGGATCGCATCCTGGTGCCGGGCCCGGCCGCCAAGACCAGGACCGCGGTGTCACCACGAAACGCCACGCTTCTCCCTTCCGCGCGAGCGTGTGTGTCTGTACGTCGACACGCCGTCAATCGTGTCATTTCATGCACGCTCGCGGCAAAGAGCTGTGCTCCGTCGCCAGGACTCGAACCTGAACTTTCTGAACCAAAATCAGAGGTGCTGCCGATTACACCACGACGGATTGGCCTGCCACGGCGGGGTGGCGCCCGTTCGCCGACCGCGCCAACAAGACTCTAGACACTATCTTCACCTGCGCAAACCGATACCCTGAGATACGTGGCAGCCCCGGATAAAGAAGTGCGGGCGCCGCGCGCCCGGATGACCGGCAGCGAGCGACGGCACCAGCTCATCGGCATCGCGCGCTCGCTGTTCGCCGAGCGCGGCTACGAGGGGGCCTCGATCGAGGAGATCGCGCAGCGTGCCAACGTGTCCAAGCCGGTCGTCTACGAGCATTTCGGCGGCAAGGAGGGCCTGTACGCCGTCGTCGTCGACCGCGAGATGTCGGCGCTGCTGGACGGCATCACCTCGTCGCTGACCAACAACCGTTCCCGGGTGCGGGTCGAACGCGTCGCGCTGGCGCTGCTCACCTACGTCGAGGAGCGCACCGACGGCTTCCGGATCATGATCCGCGACTCGCCGGCAGCGATCAGCTCGGGCACCTACTCCAGCCTGCTCAACGACGCGGTCAGCCAGGTCAGTTCCATCCTGGCCGGCGACTTCGCCCGCCGCGGCCTGGACCCGGATTTGGCACCGCTCTACGCGCAGGCGTTGGTGGGCTCGGTGTCGATGACGGCCCAGTGGTGGCTCGACACCCGCGAGCCCAAGAAGGAAGTGGTCGCCGCGCACCTGGTCAACCTGATGTGGAACGGCCTCACACACCTGGAGGCCGACCCCAAGCTGCAGGACGAGTAGCCGCTAACCGCGCCCGGTCGACCGCGTTTGGCGTCCCTAGAATAGGCGTCATCATGACCGCACCGGGGCCTGCTCGCCCAGAAACCCCGATCGCGGGGCTCATCGAATTGGCGCTGACCGCGCCGACTTTCCAGCAGCTCATCGAGCGCGCCACCGCCCGGCCCGCGGAACTGAGCCTGGTCGGCCCGGCCGCCGCCCGGGTGTTCGTCACCGGCGCGCTGGCGCGGCTCGGCCCGCTGCTGGTGGTCACCGCCACCGGTCGCGAAGCCGACGACCTGACCGCCGAGCTGCGAGGCGTGTTCGGCGACGCGGTGGCGCTCTTCCCGTCCTGGGAAACGCTGCCGCACGAACGGCTTTCGCCCGGCGTCGACACCGTCGGCACCCGATTGATGGTGCTGCGCCGGCTGGCCCATCCCGACGACACAAGTCTGGGCACGCCCCTGCGGGTCGTGGTCACGACGGTTCGGTCGCTGCTGCAGCCGATGACGCCGCGGCTGGGCCTGGTGGAACCGCTGACCTTGCGGGCCGGTGAGGAGGTCGACTTCGAGGGCGTGGTGGCCCGGCTGGTCGAGCTGGCCTACGCCAGGGTCGACATGGTCGGCCGGCGCGGCGAATTCGCCGTCCGCGGAGGGATTCTCGACCTCTTTCCGCCGACCGCCGAACACCCGGTGCGCGTGGAGTTCTGGGGCGACGAGATCACCGAGATGCGGATGTTCTCGGTCGCCGACCAGCGTTCCATTCCCGAGCTCGACGTCGACACGCTGGTCGCCGTCGCCTGCCGCGAGCTGCTGCTCACCGACGACGTGCGGGCGCGGGCGGCGGAACTGGCCGCGCAGCATCCCCCGGGCGACGGGGCGATCACCGGCAGCCTCACCGACATGCTTGCCAAGCTTGCCGAGGGCATCCCGGTCGACGGCATGGAGGCGCTGCTGCCGGTGCTCCGGCCCGCCGAAAACGGGGCCCACGTCCTGCTGACCGATCAGCTGGCCGAGGGCACCCCGGTGTTGCTGTGCGACCCGGAGAAGGTGCGCAGCCGGGCGGCCGACCTCATCAAGACCGGCCGCGAATTCCTCGAGGCGTCGTGGTCGGTCGCCGCCCTGGGCGGCTCGGAAGGCCAAGCGCCCGTCGACGTCGCGCAGCTGGGCGGGTCGGGCTTCGCCGAACTCGACGACGTGCGGGCCGCGGCGGCCCGGTCCGGTCACCCATGGTGGACCTTGAGCCAGCTGTCCGACGAGTCGGCCGTGGAGCTGGACATCCGGGCGGCGCCGTCGGCCCGCGGGCATCAGCATGACATCGACGGCATCTTCGCGATGCTGCGCGCGCACGTGACGACGGGCGGGTACGCCGCCGTCGTCGCGCCCGGCGCCGGAACGGCCCACCGGGTGGCGGAGCGGCTGGCCGAATCCGACGCGCCGGCGGCCATGCTGGAATCGGGCGCGGCACCCAAGCCCGGCATCGTCGGGGTGCTCAAGGGACCGCTGCACGACGGCGTCGTGGTGCCCGGCGCCAGCCTGGTCGTGATCACCGAGACCGACCTGACCGGCAACCGGGCCACCGCCGTCGAGGGCAAGCGGCTGGCGGCCAAGCGGCGCAACACCGTCGACCCGCTGGCGCTGACGGCGGGCGACCTGGTGGTGCACGACCAGCACGGCATCGGGCGGTTCGTCGAGATGGTCGAGCGCACGGTCGGCGGCGCCCGGCGCGAGTACCTGGTGCTGGAATACGCCTCCAGCAAGCGCGGCCAGCAGGCCGACAGGCTGTATGTCCCGATGGACTCGCTGGACCAGCTGTCGCGCTACGTCGGCGGGCAGGCCCCGGCCCTGAGCCGGCTGGGCGGCAGCGACTGGGCCAACACCAAGACCAAGGCCCGCCGCGCGGTCCGGGAGATCGCCGGCGAACTGGTGTCGCTGTACGCCAAACGGCAGGCCAGTGCCGGGCACGCGTTCGGGCCGGACACCCCGTGGCAGGCCGAGATGGAGGACGCTTTCGGTTTCACCGAGACCGTCGACCAGCTCACCGCGATCACCGAGGTCAAGGCCGACATGGAAAAACCGATCCCGATGGACCGGGTGATCTGCGGCGACGTCGGCTACGGCAAGACCGAGATCGCGGTGCGCGCGGCGTTCAAGGCGGTGCAGGACGGCAAGCAGGTCGCCGTGCTGGTCCCCACCACGCTGCTGGCCGACCAGCATCTGCAAACCTTCCGCGAGCGGATGGCCGGCTTCCCGGTGGTGGTCAAGGGGCTGTCCCGGTTCACCGACGCCACCGAGTCCCGCGCCGTGATCGACGGCCTGGCCGACGGGTCGGTGGACATCGTGATCGGCACGCACCGGCTGCTGCAGACCGGGGTGCGCTGGAAGGACCTGGGCCTCGTCGTCGTCGACGAGGAGCAGCGGTTCGGCGTCGAGCACAAGGAGCACATCAAGTCGCTGCGCACCCACGTCGACGTGCTGACCATGAGCGCGACCCCGATCCCGCGCACCCTGGAGATGAGCCTGGCCGGCATTCGCGAGATGTCGACGATCCTGACGCCGCCCGAAGAGCGCTACCCGGTGCTGACTTACGTTGGGCCGCAAGACGATAAGCAGATCGCGGCCGCGCTGCGCCGGGAGTTGCTGCGCGACGGGCAGGCCTTCTATGTGCACAACCGGGTCAGCTCCATCGACCGGGCCGCCGCCCGGGTGCGCGAGCTGGTGCCCGAGGCGCGGGTCGCCGTCGCGCACGGGCAGATGCCCGAGGACCTGCTGGAGCGGACCGTCGAGGGATTCTGGAACCGCGAATACGACATCCTTGTCTGCACCACGATCGTCGAGACCGGGCTGGACATCTCGAATGCCAACACGCTCATCGTCGAGCGCGCCGACACCTTCGGGCTGGCCCAGCTGCACCAGCTGCGCGGCCGGGTCGGCCGCAGCCGGGAACGCGGCTACGCCTACTTCCTCTATCCGCCGCACGTGCCGCTGACCGAGACGGCCTACGACCGGCTGGCGACCATCGCGCAGAACAACGAGCTGGGCGCGGGCATGGCGGTCGCGCTGAAGGACCTCGAGATCCGCGGCGCCGGCAACGTGCTGGGTGTCGAGCAGTCCGGCCACGTCGCCGGCGTCGGGTTCGACCTGTACGTGCGGCTGGTGGGCGAGGCCGTCGAGGCCTACCGGGCGGCCGCCGACGGGGAGACCGTCACAGCCCGGGAGGAGCCCAAGGACGTGCGGATCGACCTGCCGGTCGACGCGCACCTGCCGCCGGATTACATCGCCAGCGACCGGCTGCGGCTGGAGGCCTATCGAAGGCTGGCCGCCGCGGCCGACGACGCGGCGATCGGTGGCGTCGTCGAGGAGCTCACCGACCGCTACGGGCCGCTGCCCGAACCCGCCCGCCGGTTGGTGGCCGTGGCGCGGCTGCGGCTGCTGTGTCGCGCCGCCGGCGTCACCGAGGTGTCGGCCGCCTCCGCGGCGACCGTGCGGCTGTCGCCGATAACGCTGCTAGATTCGGCTCAGGTGCGCCTGGCGAGGATGTATCCGGGCGCGCGCTACCGGGCCACCACCGCCACGGTCCAGGTTCCGATTCCGCGAGCCGGGGGTGTCGGCGCGCCACGCATCCGCGACGTCGAGTTGGTCCAGATGGTGGCCAACGTGGTGACGGCACTGCAGGGCAAGCCACAACAGGATATCGGTACAGCGAGTTCACCTGCGGCGATGTCCGGTGAGGAGCGGCAAGCGCGATGACGATCGTCGTCTTGTTCGACCCCCGCCGCCCGTCGCTGGTGCCCGTCGAAGCCGTCGAGCACCTCACCGGGGAGGTGCAGTACACCGAGGAGATGCCCGTCGCGGTGCCCTGGTCACTGCCGGCGGCGCGCCCCGTGCACACCGGAGACGACGCGCCGGTGTTGCTGTCGTCCGACCCCGACCACCCCGCCGTCGTCGCCCGATTGGCCGCCGGGGCCCGGCTGATCTCGGCGCCGGACAGCCCGCGCGGCGAACGACTGGTCGACGCCGTCGCGATGATGGACAAGCTGCGCACCGCGGGGCCGTGGGAAAGCGAGCAAACGCACGACTCGCTGCGCAGGTTCCTGCTCGAGGAGACCTACGAGCTGCTGGACGCGGTCCGCAGCGGCAACGCCGACCAGCTGCGCGAGGAGCTCGGCGACGTGTTGCTGCAGGTTCTCTTCCACGCCCGCATCGCCGAGGATGCGCCGCAGCACCCGTTCACCATCGACGACGTCGCCGCCGCGCTGATGCGCAAGCTGGGCAACCGGGTTCCGGGAGTGCTTGCGGGCCAATCCATTTCGCTTGAGGACCAGCTGGCTCAGTGGGAAGAGCGCAAGGCAGCCGAGAAGCCGCGGCGCTCGGTCATGGATGAGGTGCACACCGGGCAGCCGTCATTGGCGCTGGCGCAGAAGGTCATTCAACGCGCCGAGAAGGCCGGGCTGCCGGCCGACCTGATCCCCGACGAGATCACCACGATCTCCGTGTCGGCCGACGTCGACGCGGAAAGCGCGCTGCGGACGGCGGTCTTGGAGTTCGTGGACACCGTTCGCGGTGTGGAGAAGGCGATCGCCGCCACCCGGCGCGGGGACGGCGTGCCCGAGGAGTTCGACGTGGCCCCGCTGGGCGAGATCACCGACGAGGAGTGGCACGAGCATTGGCCCTCCGCCGGCCCGGCCGCCGGCTCGGCCGTCGACGCGGAGCCGGTCGAGCCCGCCGTCGCGCCCAAAGGCTCGAAGAAGCGGCGCGGCCGCCGCTGAGCCCGGCAATCAGCTGGTATTGCGGCGTGTCGCTGCGGTGGGGCCCCCAACCGACCGGGCAGTCCCGAAACTCATGGGACGATGGTGGTGGCGAAGTTGACGTAGGGAACTTAAGGGGAGCGTGGTGTCGCCGAGGCGTTGGTTGCGCGCGGCCGCTGTGATCGGCGCGACCGCGATGCTCATGGCGTCCAGCTGTACCTGGCAGCTCAGCCTTTTCATCCCCGACGGCGTGCCGCCCCCGGCCGGGGATGCGGTGCCGCCGGTGGACACCCACGCCAGCGGCCGGCCCGCGGACCAGTTGCGGGAGTGGGCGCAGCAACGGTCGGCGGGGCTCGAGATTCCGGTCATCGCGCTGGAGGCCTATGCGTATGCCGCCCGGGTCGCCGAGGTGGAGAACCCGAAGTGCCACATCGCGTGGACCACGCTGGCGGGCATCGGGCAGGTCGAGAGCCATCACGGCACGTACCGGGGCGCGACTCTGGCGCCCAACGGCGATGTGAGTCCCCCGATTCGGGGTGTTCGGCTGGACGGCAGCGGCGGCACGCTGCGGATCGTCGACAGCGAGGAAGACGTCGCCGACGGTTCGGATCGCGGTGTCGGGGTGGTGCGCGCGATGGGGCCGATGCAGTTCATCCCGGAGACGTGGCGGTTGTACGGGGTCGACGCCCACAACGACGGCCGTCTCAGTCCCGACAACATCGACGACGCGGCGCTCTCGGCGGCGGGCTATTTGTGTTGGCGCGGAAAGGATCTCGCTACCCCCCGGGGCTGGATCACCGCGCTGCGCGCCTACAACAACTCCGGCATCTACGCGCGGGCCGTCCGGGACTGGGCGACCGCCTACGCCGCGGGCCACCCGCTGTAGCAGGATGTATCGCTGACGGCGCCAGTTACGACAAGGAGAACCCAGTGCCGATTATCGAGCAGGTCGGGGCCCGCGAGATCCTCGATTCTCGCGGTAACCCGACGGTCGAGGTCGAGATAGCTCTGATCGACGGGACGTTTGCCCGCGCGGCAGTGCCGTCCGGCGCGTCGACCGGGGAGCACGAGGCGGTCGAGCTGCGCGACGGCGGCGAGCGTTACGGCGGCAAGGGCGTGCAGAAGGCGGTGCAGGCCGTGCTGGACGAGATCGGCCCGGCCGTGATCGGCCTCAACGCCGACGATCAGCGGTTGGTCGACCAGGCGCTGGTGGACCTCGACGGCACCCCGGACAAGTCCCGGCTCGGCGGCAACGCGATCCTGGGCGTCTCGCTCGCCGTCGCCAAGGCGGCCGCCGATTCCGCCGAGCTGCCGCTTTTTCGCTATCTCGGCGGGCCGAATGCGCACATCTTGCCGGTGCCGATGATGAACATCCTCAACGGCGGCGCGCACGCCGACACCGCCGTCGACATCCAGGAATTCATGGTGGCGCCCATCGGCGCGCCCAGCTTCGGCGAGGCGCTGCGCTGGGGTGCGGAGGTGTACCACGCGCTCAAGTCGGTGCTGAAGAAGCAGGGACTGAGCACCGGCCTGGGCGACGAGGGCGGCTTCGCCCCCGACGTGGCCGGCACCACCGCGGCGCTGGACCTGATCAGCACGGCCATCGACTCGGCGGGCCTGAAACCCGGCGTCGACGTGGCCCTGGCCCTCGACGCTGCGGCCACCGAGTTCTACACCGACGGCACCGGCTACGCCTTCGAGGGCAGCACCCGCAGCGCCGAGCAGATGACCGAGTTCTATGCCGGCCTGCTCGGCTCCTACCCGCTGGTGTCCATCGAAGACCCGCTCTCCGAGGATGATTGGGACGGCTGGGCGGCCCTAACGGCGTCGATCGGCGAGCGGGTGCAGATCGTCGGCGACGACATCTTCGTCACCAACCCCGAGCGCCTCGAGGAGGGCATCGAAAAGGGCGTGGCAAACGCGTTGCTGGTCAAGGTGAACCAAATCGGTACGCTGACCGAGACGCTGGACGCCGTCGTGCTGGCGCACCACAGCGGATACCGCACCATGATGAGCCACCGCAGCGGCGAGACCGAGGACACCTCGATCGCCGACCTGGCGGTGGCGGTCGGCAGCGGTCAGATCAAGACGGGCGCGCCGGCCCGAAGCGAGCGCGTCGCCAAATACAATCAGCTGCTGCGCATCGAGGAGGCGCTCGGCGACGCCGCCCGCTACGCTGGCGACCTGGCCTTCCCGCGGTTCGCGCTGGAGGCCAAATAGCTTGGCCGCCAAGCCCGATCCGAAGCGGCGTTCCCCAGCATCGCGCCCGGGGAAGGCCGGCGATTCGGGTCGGCGCCGCCGCTCCACCGGGACCTCCAGGGCCACGCTGCGTGAGCACGTCGTCGAACCCATCAAGCGGCAGCTCGCCGAATCCGTCGAGCAACGGTCGGACCAGCGCCTGGGGTTCACCGCACGGCGGGCGGCGGTGCTCGCCGCAGTCATCTGCGTGCTGACGCTGACGATCGCGGGCCCGGTGCGCACCTACTTCGCGCAGCGCACCGAGATGAGTCAGCTGGCCGCCAGCGAGGCCGCGTTGCGGCGCCAGATCGCCGAGCTCGAGCAGAAGAAGGTCAAGCTCGGTGACCCGGCCTACATCGCGGCGCAGGCCCGCGAGCGCCTCGGCTTCGTGAAGCCGGGGGACATCCCGTTCCAGGTTCAGCTGCCGCCGTCGGCTGCGACCCCGCAGCCCGGGTCTGATACGGCCAAACCCGCCAGCAGCGACCCGTGGTACACCGCGCTGTGGCATACGATCGCCGACGCCCCGCACCTGCCGCCGTCGAACGCCCCGTCGCCCACCCCCACGGCTCCCGGTGGTTGATCGTGCGGACCTGGAAGCGGTGGCGCGCCAGCTCGGTCGCGAGCCGCGCGGGGTGCTGGAGATCGCCTACCGCTGCCCCAACGGCGAACCCGGCGTGGTGAAGACGGCGCCGAAACTGCCTGACGGCACCCCGTTTCCGACGTTGTACTACCTAACCCACCCGGTGCTCACCGCGGCCGCGAGCAGGCTGGAGACCACGGGGCTGATGCGCGAGATGACCGAGAGGTTGCGCCGCGACCCGGAGCTGGCGGCGGCGTATCGGCGGGCGCACGAGTCGTATCTGGCCGAGCGTGACGCGATCGAGCCGCTGGGCACCACGTTTTCCGCCGGGGGCATGCCGGACCGGGTCAAGTGCCTGCACGTGCTGATCGCGCATTCGCTGGCCAAGGGCCCGGGGGTGAACCCGCTCGGCGATGAGGCGTTGGCGATCCTGGCCGGCGAGCCCGGGATGGCGCCGGTCTTGGTGGCGGGGCAGTGGTGAGCAGGCTCGCGGGAATCGACTGCGGCACCAACTCGATTCGGTTGCTGATCGCCGACGTCGACGCGGGCCGGCTGCGCGACGTGCATCGCGAGACGCGGATCGTGCGGCTCGGGCAGGGTGTCGACGCGACCGGCCGGTTCGCGCCGGACGCGCTCGACCGAACCGCGGCCGCGCTGGCCGACTACACCGCCCTGCTGAGGACGCACGGCGTCGAGCGGGTCCGGATGGTGGCCACGTCGGCCGCCCGCGACGTCGCCAATCGTGATGACTTCTTCGCGATGACGGCCGACGTGCTGGGCGCGGTGCTGCCCGGCGCGGTTGCCGAGGTGATCACCGGCGCCGAAGAGGCCGAGCTGTCGTTCCGCGGTGCAGTCGGCGAATTGGACAGCGCGCGAGGGCCTTTCGTGGTTGTAGACCTGGGTGGTGGCTCGACCGAGATCGTCGTTGGCGGCGACGCGGTGACCGCAAGCCACTCGGCCGACATCGGTTGTGTCCGGCTGACCGAACGCTGCCTGCACTCGGACCCGCCGACACCGGAGGAGGTGGCGGCGGCCCGCGAGGTGGTGCGCGAGCGGCTCGACGTCGCGCTGCGGGCGGTGCCCGTCGAAGGGGCCCGGACCTGGGTCGGGCTGGCCGGGACGATGACGACGCTGTCCGCGCTGGCCCACGGTATGACGACGTATGATGCTGCGGCGATTCACCTTTCGCGCGTCGACGGCAAAGACCTGCTGGCCGTCTGCGAGCGGCTGATCGGCATGACGCGATCCCAGCGTGCGGCGTTGCCGCCGATGCACGAGGGCCGCGCCGACGTGATCGGGGGCGGGGCGATCGTGGTCGAGGAAATGGCGCGCGAGCTGCGCGCCAGGGCCGGCATCGACGAGCTGACCGTCAGCGAACACGACATCCTGGACGGCATCGTGCTGTCGATCGCCGGTTGAGTCACGCCTCGAAGCGGTAGCCCATACCCGATTCCGTCAGCAAGTGTTTGGGATGAGACGGATCGTCCTCCAGCTTGCGCCGCAGCTGCGCCAAATACACTCGCAGATAATGGGTTTCGGTGGCGTACGCCGGACCCCACACCTCCTTGAGCAGCTCCTCGCGGCCGACCAACTTGCCGCGATTGCGGACCAGCACCTCGAGCATGCCCCATTCGGTCGGGGTCAGGTGCACTTCGACGCCGTCCTTGGTGACCTTCTTGGCGGCCAGGTCGACGGTGAACGCGTCGGTCTCGATCACCGGCTGGTCCATTTCGGACGCGGCCGCATTGCGGCGGACCGCGGCGCGCAGCCGGGCCAGGAACTCGTCCATCCCAAACGGTTTCGTGACGTAGTCGTCGGCGCCGGCGTCCAGCGCCTCGACCTTGTCCGACGAATCGGTGCGGGCCGACAACACGATCACCGGCGCCGAAAGCCAGCCGCGCAGACCCCCGAGCACCTCGATGCCCGAGATGTCGGGCAGGCCGAGGTCGAGGATCACCACGTCGGGCTTGTGCTCGGCGGCGGCACGCAGCGCACCGGCGCCGGTCGAGGCCGTGATGACCTCGTAGCCGCGCACGGACAGGTTGATTCGCAGCGCCCGCAGGATGTGCGGCTCGTCGTCGATCACCAGCACCCGGGTCATCGCGCGCCAACCTGTTGCGGGGCGGCCAGTTCCACCACGACGGTGAGCCCGCCGCCCGGGGTGTCGCTGGCCGCGATGGTGCCGCCCATGGCCTCGACGAAGCCGCGCGCCACCGACATCCCCAGACCCACCCCGGTGGTGTTGTCGTGATCGCCCAGCCGCTGAAACGCCTCGAAGACTTGATCCTCGACCCCGTGCGGGATCCCGGGGCCCTCGTCGATGACGTTGATCAGGACGCGATCGCCGACCCGGCCCGCGTTGACCCGCACGATGCTGTTGGGCGCGTACCGCAGCGCGTTGTCGATCAGGTTGGCAAGGACCCGTTCCAGTAGCCCGGCGTCGGCCATCACGACGGCGTCACCGACGTCGACCTTGACGCGGTCGATCGCGGGTTGGTAAAAGCCGGTGGCGCCCTTGCCAATGCTGACCAGCGCGCGTTGCACCGTCTCCTCGAGATAGACCCGGTGCAGATCCGGGCGAACCGCACCCGCGGCCAGGCGCGAGGAATCGAGCAGGTTGCCGACCAACGCGGTCAGCTGGTCGATGGACTCCTCGATGGTGGCCAGCAACTCGGCGGTGTCCTCGGCCGAGAAGGCGACGTCCTCGGCGCGCAGGCTGGACACCGCGACCTTGGCCGCGGCCAGCGGCGTGCGCAGATCGTGGCTGACCGCCGAGAGCAGCGAGCGGCGCAGCTCGTCGGCCCGCACGATCGCCTCGGTCCGGCTGGCCTCCTCGGCCAGTTCGCGCTGCCGGATAAGACCCGCCGCTTGCTTGGCCACCGCGGTGAGCACCCGGCGGTCGCGGGCCGAGAGCTTCCGGCCGGCCATCAGCATCCAGAACTCGTCGTCGCCGACCTCGATCGCGGTGTCAGCGGAATCGACGCTCACACAAGGATCTTTGCCCACGCAGGCGACGACGTAGCTCTTCTTCCCGGCGGCGCGGTCTTCCTCGCCCGGCTCCCGCAGCATGCTGACCGCGCGCTGCGAGTAGGTCTCCCGCACGCGTTCGAGCAGCGTTTCGAGGTCGGCGCCGCGCAGCACCGATCCGGCGAACAGCGTCAGCAGCTCGGCCTCCTGGGAGGCGCGCCGCGCTTCCCGGGCGCGGTTGGCGGCGAAGTTCACCAGGACCGCGACCGCGACCGCGATCAGCAGCAGCACCAACTCGGTGATGGCGCTGTTGGGTTCGGCGATTGTGAAGCTGTGCCGCGGGGCTATCAGAAAGTAGTTCAGCAGCAACCCGGACAGCACCGCCGAAAGTGCCGCCGGGGCAACGCCTCCCAGCAGGCCGACCAGCAGCACGCCCACGAAGAACAACGCGCTCTCGCCGCCGGTGTCCAGGTAGCGGTCCAGCGTGGTGACCGTCACCGCGCAGATGGCCGAGGGTATGACGAACGCCGCCAGCCAGGACGCGACGCGTCGCTCGTGGGGCGCGAGCGACCCGATGTGGAAGCCGCGGTTGGATTCGTCATGGGTGACGATGTGCACGTCGATCTTGCCGGACCGCTGCACAATGGTCGCGCCGATCCCCTCCTCGAAGAGGCGGGCCCAGCGGGGCCGGCGCGACGTTCCTATCACCAGCTGGGTGGCGTTGTTCTCGCGGGCGAAATCGAGTAGGGCGGTGGGCACGTCGTCACCGACCACGGTGTGCAGGGAGGCGTCCAGGCTGCTTGCCAGCTCGCGAATCTTGGTCATCTTGCGGTCGGACACGCCGGCCAGCCCGTCACCGCGGATGACATGCACGACCATCAGCTCGGCGCTGGACTTGGACGCGATCCGGGATGCGCGCCGCACCAACGTCTCCGACTCCGGGCCACCGGTGACCGCCACCACCACCCGCTCGCGCGCCTCCCACAGGTCGGTGATTTTGTTCTCCGCGCGGTACTTGGCCAGCGCGGTGTCCACCTGGTCGGCCAGCCACAGCAGCGCCAATTCCCTTAATGCCGTTAGGTTTCCGCGGCGGAAGTAGTTCGACAGCGCCGCGTCGATCCTTTCCGGCGCATAGACGTTTCCGTGGGATAGCCTGCGGCGCAACGCCTCCGGGGTGATATCGATGAGTTCGACCTGCGAGGCCTGGCGCACGATCGAATCCGGAATCGTTTCCTGCTGTTCGATACCGGTGATCTGGGCGACGACGTCGTTGAGGCTTTCCAGGTGCTGGATGTTGACCGTGGAGATCACCGTGATGCCAGCGTCGAGCAGTTCCGCGACATCCTGCCACCGTTTTTCGTTCTTGCTGCCCGGCGTGTTGGTGTGGGCGAGTTCGTCGACCAGCACCACCTGCGGATGCCGCGCCAGCACGGCGGGCACGTAGAGTTCCGGGAAGCGGCCACCGCGATATTCGATGTAGCGTGGCGGGACGACCTCGATGCCTTCAATCAGCTCAGCGGTTTTCGCTCGCCCGTGGGTCTCGACGACGGCCGCGACCACGTCGGTGCCGCGTTCCAACCGCCGATGGGCTTCGCCGAGCATCGCGTAGGTTTTGCCGACACCCGGCGCCGCACCGAGATAGATGCGCAGCTCCCCGCGTTTGGGACGGTGGTCGGTCTCGCTCACGTCAACCATCATCCCCCAATCTCGATGGCCCGGCTCCTTGCTCGCCCCGTTCCGGCGCTCGCCGTCGCCGGGCGGGCGCTAGCCCGAGACCGGATACTGCTGATCCAGTTGGAGGTTGAGCTGCAGCACGTTCACCGCCGGCTCGCCGAAAATCCCGAGGTCGCGGCCGCGGCTGTAGTGCGCCACCACCGCACGTATCTGGTCCGGACCGACGTGCCGGGCCCTGGCCACCCGGGCGACCTGGATATCGGCGTACGCCGGGGAGATGTCCGGGTCGAGCCCGCTGCCGCTGGCGGTGACGGCGTCGGCAGGCACGGCCGGGTCGGCGGGCGCGGTCCCGCGGATGGGCACGATCCGGCCGATCGTGTAGTCCTCGCCGTCCCTGGCGCACTCGACACGGACGCCCTCGTAGAAGTCCAGGAAGGGCTGGTGTGTCGTGCCGCACGGCTCGTTGACGCTGACGACCCGGGTCGGGTGGGTGACGTAGCCGCGTGAGTCGCGGGGCCCGATCACCGACAAAACGGCGCCGACGCCGCCGCCGGTGCAGAACGGGCGCGATCCGTCGACCCCTTCGAGCCGACCGATCGAGGCGCTGCGCGAACACACCTGCGTCAGCAGGCTCGGCTTGGCCGGATCGCCGGGAACGTCGACCACGCTTTCCGGTCCGAGGTTGCTCGCGCCCGACGAAGTCGGGTCGTAGCCGTTGCCGGCCGCCGAGGGGCGGCTCTGGAAGTACTGCGGCCGCGGATTGCCGTCCTTGTCGGTGAACAGCTGGCCGATCAGCCGGCTGCCGACCGGCTTGCCGTTGGCGGACAGCATCGACCCCTCGGCCTTGTCGTGCAGTCCGGGCAGCTGCGCGACGAGCCAGACGAACAGCGGATAGGCGATACCGGTGATCACCGTCAGCACCAGCAGCGCGCGCAACGCCGCCCAGTGCATGCGGACGAAATTCGAGAACTTCATGTCAGGACATCCCCGGAACGAATTGGACGACCAAGTCGATCAGCTTGATACCGATGAACGGCGCGACGATGCCGCCCAGACCATAGATGTAGAGGTTGCGGCTCAACAGTTTTGACGCGCTGCTCGGCGTGTAGCGCACCCCGCGCAACGACAACGGGATCAGCGCGACGATGATGACGGCGTTGAAGATCACCGCCGACAGGATTGCCGACTGAGGGCTGTGCAACCGCATGATGTTGAGCAGGTCCAGCCCGGGGAACAGCGCGACGAACATCGCCGGGATGATCGCGAAGTACTTGGCGATGTCGTTGGCGATCGAGAAGGTGGTCAGCGCTCCCCGGGTGATCAACAGCTGCTTGCCGATCTCGACGATCTCGATGAGCTTGGTGGGGTCGGAGTCGAGGTCGACCATGTTGCCGGCCTCTTTGGCCGCCGAGGTGCCGGTGTTCATCGCCACGCCCACGTCGGCCTGAGCGAGCGCCGGCGCGTCGTTGGTGCCGTCGCCGGTCATCGCGACCAGCTTGCCGCCTTCCTGCTCGCGTTTGATCAGCGCGAGCTTGTCCTCCGGCGTGGCCTCCGCGAGGAAGTCGTCGACACCGGCCTCGTCGGCAATCGCCTTGGCGGTCAAGGGGTTATCCCCGGTGATCATCACCGTGCGGATGCCCATCTTCCGCATCTCGTCGAAGCGGTCGCGCATGCCCTGCTTGACGACGTCCTTGAGGTGGATGACGCCGAGCACGGCCGCCTCGCCATTGAGGGATTCGCCGACGACCAAGGGGGTGCCGCCGCCGGCCGAGATGCCGTCGACGATCTCGCCGAGCTGCAGGGGAACCTTGCCGCCCTGGGCGCGCACCCATTCCGCGACGGAGCTGGCCGCGCCCTTGCGCAGCTGGTGCCCGTCGAGGTCGACGCCCGACATCCGGGTGGCGGCGGAAAAGGCGACCCAGTGGGCTTGCGAGAGCTCGCCCGGGGTGCGCGCGCGCAGCCCGAAGTGCTGCTTGGCGAACACGACAACCGAACGCCCCTCCGGTGTTTCGTCGGCGAGGCTGGACAACTGTGCGGCGTCGGCGAGTTGCTCGTCGGCGACTCCGTCCAGGGGGACGAAGGCCGCGGCCTGCCGGTTGCCCAGCGTGATGGTGCCCGTCTTGTCGAGCAGCAGGGTGTTGACGTCACCCGCGGCCTCGACCGCGCGTCCGGACATGGCGAGCACGTTGCGTTGCACCAGCCGGTCCATGCCGGCGATGCCGATTGCCGACAGCAGCGCGCCGATCGTCGTCGGGATCAGGCACACCAGCAGCGACACCATCACGATTCCGGTGACGCCATTCACGTTGAGCGCCTGGGTATCCGCGACGCCCGGGTTGTTCATCTTGGAGTAGATCGCCAGCGGCTGCAGGGTGGCGACGGCGAACACGAAGATGACCGTCAGCGCGGCCAACAGGATGTTCAGCGCGATCTCGTTGGGCGTTTTCTGCCGGTTGGCCCCCTCGACGAGCGCGATCATCCGGTCGATGAAGCTTTCTCCCGGCTTTTGGGTGATCCGCACGACGATCCGGTCGCTCAGCACGGTGGTGCCGCCGGTGACCGCCGAGCGGTCGCCGCCGGACTCGCGGATCACCGGCGCCGACTCGCCGGTGATCGCCGATTCATCAACGGAAGCAATGCCTTCCACCACGTCGCCGTCGCCCGGTATCACCTGGCCTGCTTCGACGACGACGACGTCGCCCTGCTGCAGCAGCGCCGCCGCGACTTCCTCCTCGATGGCGGGTGCGCCCGGTTCCCAGTTCTTGAGTCGTCGCGCCACGGTGTGACTCTTGGCCCGACGCAGCGTTTCGGCCTGGGCCTTGCCACGCCCTTCGGCCACCGCTTCGGCGAGGTTCGCAAACAGTACCGTCAGCCAGAGCCAGGCCACGGTCAACCACGCGAACCATGTCGGGCCGATGATCGCCAACACGGTGCTCCACACGGCGCCGATCTCGACGATGAACATCACCGGGTTGCGCCACAGCGTGCGGGGGTTGAGTTTGCGCAGCGCGTCCGGCGTCGACCTCCACAGCATCTTCGGATCGAGCAGGCCGCCCTGAACCCGTTTCGTGCCAGTGGTTGTCGGGGCCTGCGTCTGCTCGGACGAGTCGACGGCAGTCGCGGTCATCAGTGAATTCCTTCGGCGAGAGGCCCAAGCGCGAGCATGGGCAGGAACGTGAGGGCAACGAGGATCACCGTGACGCCGGCGACCATTCCGACGAACTGCGGCCGGTGAGTGGGCAGCGTTCCGGCCGATTCCGGGGTGACGCCCTGTCTGGCGAGCGAGCCCGCCAGCGCGAGCACCAGCACGATTGGCAGGAACCTACCGAAGACCATGGCCAGCCCCAGGGCGGTGTTCCACCAGTTGGTGTTGACGCTGATTCCGGCGAACGCCGAACCGTTGTTGTTCGCCGCGGAGGTGAAGGCGTACAGGACCTCCGACAGCCCGTGCGGGCCGGTGTTCAGCATCCCGGCGCGTTCGCCCGGGAGCGCCATCGCCACCGCGCTGCCGGTCAGCACGATCAGCGGCGTGACCAGGAAATAGCTTGTGGCAAGCTTGATTTCGCGGGGATTGATCTTCTTGCCGAGGTATTCGGGTGTCCGCCCGACCATCAGCCCGGCGACGAAGACGGTGATCACCGCCAGGATCAACATGCCGTAGAGGCCCGAGCCGGTGCCGCCGGGGGCGACCTCGCCGAGCTGCATGTTGAACATGGTGATCATGCCGCCGAGGCTGGTGTAGGAGTCGTGGAACGAGTCGACGGCCCCGGTGGAGGTGAGCGTCGTGGAGTCGGCGAACACCGCGGAGTCGGCGATGCCGAATCGCTGTTCGACTCCCTCCATGGCCGCGCCGACGGAGGTCGGTACCGTGCCGTGGTGCTGCAGCTGGAACCACAGCATGAACGACACGCTGATCGCGTACAGCGTCGCCATGATCGAAGCGATGGCGTAGCCCTGCTTGGTGCTGCCCACCATGCGCCCGAACGTGCGCGGTAGCGAGAAGCTGATCACCAGCAGCAGGAAGATCTCCACCCAGTTGGTCCACGTCGTCGGGTTCTCGAACGGGTGCGCCGAGTTCGCGTTGTAGAACCCGCCGCCGTTGGTGCCGAGCTCCTTGATCACCTCCTGGCTGGCCACCGGGCCGCCGGTGATCGTCTGCTGGGCGCCGCCCAGCGTGGTGACGGCCTGATCGTTCAGATGGAAGTTCTGGATCGCCCCACCCGCAACCAGCACGATCGCGCCAATGATCGCCATGGGCAACAGGATTCGCAGCGTCCCGCGCACCAGGTCGACCCAGAAGTTCCCGAGATCTCCGGTGCGCCGGCGGACGAACCCGCGCACCAGCGCCATCGCCACGGCTATGCCGACGGCGGCCGAGACGAAGTTCTGCACCGCCAGCCCGGCCATCTGCACCAGGTGGCCCTGCGTCGACTCGCCGGAGTACGCCTGCCAGTTGGTGTTGGTGGCGAAGCTGACCGCGGTGTTCCACGCCAGGCCCGGCGTCATCTTGGTGGCCGGATCGTGCAGGTGCAACGGCAACTTGTCCTGCACGAGCTGCAACACGAACAGAACGAGGATGCTGATCGAGGAGAACGCCAACACGCTGCGCGCGTATGCGCCCCACGTCTGCTCCGAGCGGCGATCGACACCGATCAGCCGGTAGATCACCCGCTCGACCTTCAGGTCCTTCTGCGACGTGTACACGCGATACATGTAGTCGCCCAAGGGAACATGCACCACGACAAGTGCCGCGACGAGAACGACGAGGAAGATGATTCCCGCAGCCGTTGCACTCACTAGAACCTCTCCGGGAACAGCAGGGCGCCGGCGAGATACACCGCGAGCAGGATGGAAAGCGCCAAGCCGACGATGTTTTCGTAGTTCACAGCCGCTCGACCAGCTTCTGCGCCAGGCCGAGCGCGGCGAATATCGCCACCGTTAGGACGATGTATACCAACACGCCCATCTTGTCTCCGTTCCGCGCCGATCGCGTGCATACGAAAGGACCTCGTCGAGTCCGCTGCAGCGCGGTCCCCGGAGGCAATGTCAGCTTGAAATTAGGCGGGGTCGGCCGGATGGGCCGTTTGGTTGATACTTTCCTAACGGCGTCGCGGTGCACCTTTACGGTTTCTTTACGCCCACTCGCGGGTCAGCCGCTGTGCGTGGTCGGGCTGTCGATCAGCGGCAGCCGCACCCGAAACACCGTTCGGCCATCGGCGGATTCGGCGGTGACCGTGCCGTGATGCGCCTTGACGATCGAGCTCACGATGGCCAGCCCGAGCCCGATGCCGGAGCCGTCGGACCGCGACGTGTCCGCGCGGACGAAGCGCTCGAACAGCCGGGGCAGCAGGTCCGCGTCGATGCCGGGCCCGTCGTCGGCGACGGTCAGTTCCGCATAGGCCCCTTCGGCGCCTGCGCGGTGGCAGGTGATCGCGGTGGTGACCGTGACTCCCGGCGGAGTGTGCAACCGCGCGTTGCTGAGCAGATTGCTGACCAGCTGGTGCAGCCGGTCAGGATCCCCGCGGACCCAAACCGGCTCCTCGGGCAGGTCTTTGACCCACTGGTGTGTCGGCGCCGCGACCGCCGCGTCGTTCACCGCGTTGATGACCAGGTCGGCCAGGTCGACGTCGTCGTTCTGCAGGTCTTCGCCCTCGCCTAGGCGCGAGAGCAGCAGCAGCTCGTCGACGAGCAACGTCATGCGCCGCGCCTCCGACTCGATGCGGGCCAGCGCGTATTCGGTGGTCGGTGGCAGCGCCGAGCTGTCCTGGCGGGTCAGCTCGGCGTAGCCCTGAATCGCCGCCAGCGGGGTTCGCAGCTCGTGGCTGGCGTCGGTGATGAATTGCCGCATGCGCAAATCGGATTCGGCGCGAAGCGCCAGCGCACTATCCACGTTGTCCAGCAACCGATTCAGCGTGTGCCCGACGATGCCGACCTCGTTGTCCGGGTCGGTGTCCTCCGGCCGAACCCGGACGCTGATCCGGTGGTCGTCGTCGGTGAGCGGCATCGCGGCGACTTCGGCGGCGGTCGCCGCGACCCGGCGCAGCGGGCGCAGGGTGTAGCCGACCACCCACATGGTGAGCCCCGCGGTGACGATCAGGGCGGCGGTGATAAGCGCTGTGGTGGTGATGTTCTTGCGCGCGATGATCCGGTTGGCGAGGTTCAGTGGCACCCCGACGACCAGGATGTCGGGTCCGTCGATGAGGCAGTCGACCCGGTAGGAGCCAAGGCTGCCGAGGGTTTCGCTATGTGGCGGACC
This sequence comes from Mycobacterium sp. 663a-19, assembly GCF_035616495.1. NCBI lineage: Bacteria > Bacillati > Actinomycetota > Actinomycetes > Mycobacteriales > Mycobacteriaceae > Mycobacterium > Mycobacterium sp. 663a-19. The sequence goes on from NZ_JAPJAV010000001.1 coordinate 766,599, forward strand.
GTCATACCACCTTTGCCCCTCGATGGCGCGGACGACGTCGGCCGGCGCGGGTCGCGGTTCGTCTTCGGAGAAGACCGCCGAGCCGATCACGACGCCGTCGTGCAACACGGCGATGAGGTTTCCCGGGGTTTGCCCGGTGAACTCCAGTAACGCCTGCGACACCGGGGGAGTGCCCCTGTGCACCCAAGTGTGGTCGGCGTTGCGGTATCTGGTGTAGGAATTGTCGAACGCGTGCAGGGACTTGGCGACCTCGGCGTCGTTCATCGTGGTGACATAGCCGCGCAGGCTCAGCACCGAGACGACGCCGACCGTCACCAATACCACTGTGACAACGGCTAATACGCCGACGAGCAATTGGCGCCGTAACGACCGGGGGAACCACCGGGGCGTATTGCGCTCCGGCGTCATTCCGGTGGCCGCAGCATGTATCCGACACCGCGCACGGTGTGGATCATCGGCTCCTTGCCGGAGTCGATCTTCTTTCTCAGGTAAGAGATGTACAGGTCGACGATGCTGGTGCGTCCCGCGAAGTCGTAGTTCCAGACCCGGTCCAGGATCTCGGCGCGGCTCAGGGCGCGGCGCGGATTGCGCATGAGGAAGCGAAGCAATTCGAACTCCGTCGACGAAAGCGAGATCGGCGTCCCGTCGCGACTGACTTCGCGGCTGGCGGTGTCGATCCGAAGATCGCCGACCTTGAGGGCCTCGGGGGCGGGCGGGGTCAGCTGGCCGGAGCGGCGCAACAACCCGCGGAGGCGGGCGACCAGCTCCTCGAGGCTGAACGGCTTGGTCATGTAATCGTCTGCGCCCGCGGTGAGCCCGGTGACCCGGTCCATGACGGAATCGCGCGCGGTGAGAAACAGCGTGGGGGTGTAGGCATCGGATTCGCGGATCCGCTGCAGAATTCGCAGCCCGTCCACGTCCGGCAGCATGATGTCGAGGACCAGCACGTCGGGGGTGACTCTGTCGAACTTCGCCATGGCTTCGCGCCCGTTGTGGGCGATTTCGACGACCCAGCCTTCGTAATGCAGCGCCATCTTGACCAGGTTGGTCAGCGCCGGCTCGTCGTCCACCAGCAAAACGCGTATCGGTGACCCGTCGGCGCGGTAAATCCTGGGCAGCTGTCCAAGGATGGCCTGGCGCGGCCGCTGGCTGCCTGCGTATCCGGACGTTGCGGTCATGTCCCCACATTCTGGCAAGACACATATCGAATTGTCACGGAGTTCATAGAAAGCTCAAATCTTGGCGCGGGCCTGGTTTCCGCCAGGAATTCGAGACGAGCGGCTTGGTTATTCAAATATGCAGCACCCGAACGGGTTTCATCGAGTTCGACAATGCCGCGGCCCAGCCGCTACCCCCAAACGACGGGGCCGCACACCACTCGGTGTGCGGCCCCGGTGTCCAAGCGGTGTCAGGCCCAGCTGGAGCCGACGGCGCTGTCGGTGCTGGCCATGTTGCTGCCAGCGGTCTGCACCTTCTGCCCGTGGGTGTTGGCCTGCTCGTAGATCACCTGGAAGTTACGGCCCAACTGGGTGATGAACTCCTGGCAGGCCACCGAACCGGCGCCACCCCAGAAGTCACCGGCAGCAATCACATCGCGAACGATGGCCTGGTGCTCGGCCTCCAGCGAGGCGGCCTGCGCGCGAATCAGCGCCCCGTGGGCGTCGACATCGCCGAACTGGTAATTGATCGTCATTGTTCATGTCCTCCTGGTGGAAAGTGTTAAGCGGCAGGTGTTTTCGCCCGGCTAGTGGCTGAGGATCTGCTGCGAGGCCTGCTCTTGGGTCTCGTAGTTGTTGGCGTCGCGGATCAGCCCGTCGCGGACCCCGTGCAGCATGTTCACGATGTTGTTGAACGCCTGATTCATCTGGCCCATGGTGTCGTAGGAGGTCGCCTGGGCCTGCCCACTCCAGCCGGCGCCGGCGATGTTCTGCGAGGACGCCCACATCTTGCGCGCCTCGTCGGCCACCGTCTGAGCGTGCATCTCAAAGCGGCCCGCCATGGCCCGCATCGCGTGCGGGTCGGTCATAAAACGTGCTGGCATTTTGCCTATCTCCTTGTCTTTCAAGCCTTCACATTGTCGAGGCTTCTGCGGTTGGTATCGGTAGGTGGTGGCCGTATCGCGGATAGATTACGGCGTGGCGGTTGACAGCTGGCCTCAAATGCGTGACATGTACCCCCTTTTTTCCCGCATCAGATTTTTCCCGCATCAGACGACGACCTGTTTGGGCATGACGATCGGTTTGAACCCGTAGCGCGGCCCGGCGCCGTAGGCGCCTGCGCCCTTGGCGGCCGCGGCCATTCCCGGCATGCCGGGCATTGCTGCAACGGGCTCTTCGCCGGGGACGGTCCAACCGGAGCCCTCGAGCGGAGCGGCGGACGACGCCAACGTCCCCGCTTTGGCGACCGTCGACCAGCTGGCCGGCACGGATAGACGGCCGACCGCGGACGCCTCGCCCACGCTCGCGGACGCCGACGCACCGGTCACCGAGCCGACCATGGTGCCCGGTGTTATGGCACCCCCACCGGGAGCTGGTGCAACAGCGTCGGAGAGGGCGAAAGGGATCGACTGCACGGTGCCAAGGGTGTGGCCCAGTGATACGGTCGTCGGGATCGCGTTCATGGTGAACCAGGCCCCGGTGTTGACCGCGCCGTTGATGCCGTTGAAGACGGCCGGAGTGCCGAGGAAGCCGTCGACCGAGCTGACCAGGTTGCTGGATGACAGGGATGAAAGCCCGCTGGTAAGGGCCGACGCCGCCGGCGCTGCCGGCGCGGCCGCAACCGCGGCGGCGTCCGCGGCGGGGTTGACGGTCCCGGTCACCGACACCAGCGGCGGAAGGACCCCGGCGGCCGCCGAAGCGGCCTGGTAGACGCCCATGGCGGCGACGTCTTGGGCCCACATCGCCTCGTACTCGGCCTCCAATGTCGCGACAAGCGGGGCCGTCACGGGGAGCCCCGCGAGTGCTGCCGCATAGTTAGCTCTATTGGTCGCGATCGCCACCGGGGTCGCGACCGCCATGTGCACCACGTCAAAAGCCAGCGCCGACGCCGAGGCCTGCGCGGCCGCCTGCTCGACCGCGGCCTGCGTGGTCAACAGCCAGGAGATGTAGGTCTGGGCCGCGGCCGCCGCCGCTGCCGCCCCCGTACCCTGCCAGCCCGAGGCGGCGGTCAGCGTCGCCATCGTCGATTCCCACCCGGCCGCCGTAATGCCCAGCTCGGCGGCCAGGCTGTTCAATGCCGCCGCGGCGGCATGGAGCGGTCCCGAGCCCGCGCCGGTGTAGATTTCGCCCGAGATGATTTCAGGAGGCATACCTGGCAAGCTCATCTGTACCCCATTCTTTTGATTGGTCGAATTTCGCTTTTTGAGTGGGTGACCGCGTCGGCTCCCGGATCCCCTAGACGGCCGCTGGTTTGGGCATGACGATGGGTTTGACGCCGTAGCGCGGCGCACCGAAGCCGGCGCTGCTGCGCGCGGCCGCGCCCACGCCCGGCATCCCTGGGATGACCGTCCCCGGCCCGCCCTGCGGCGCGGTGGAGGTCCAGCCAACGGTCTGAAGTGGCGCCGTGCCGGTGCCCGAAGTGACCGTGCCCGCCCAGCTGGGCGGCACCGACAACTTGCCGACCATGCTCGCCTGGCCTACCCCCGCGACCATCGGCATCGCCCCGATGCCGGCCATGCCACCGGCCGGGGCCACCGCCGGCGCGGTTGTGCCGGCGAGGTCCGCGCCGGCAGCGGCATCACCCACAGACGTATCCAGCAGACCGCCACCGGCTAGCCCGAGAAGGTCGGACCCGGCGGAGGCCCAGTTACCGCCACCGATGTTGACGAGGTTGGCCGCGTTACCTGACAGGCTGAGCGGGCCACCCGGATTACTACTTTGGACGGGGCCACCGAGAATCGAGCTTATGAAGTCGAGGAAACTGCCCGAGCCAGTGGAAGAGCCAGTGGAACTCAAAGCGGCCTGGCTCGCGTTGGCGGCCTCGGTGAACGTATACGTGTCGCTGGCCGCGGCGAGGTTGGTTTCGAACTGGGTTTGATAATCCTGAGCCTGGGCGAGGATCGCCTGGAGTTGGGTGCCGAACGCCGAGAAGATCATCGCCTGCTGTATCGATACCGAGTCGGCGCCCGCGGGAGCGATGACGGTGGTCGGTGCCGCAACACCCGCGGACACCGTCGCCAGGTTGCTGCCCAGCGTTGCCAGCGTCTGGGCTGCGGCGGTCAATGTTGCAGGGAGAACGATCAATGGCATTTATTGCTCCTACTGTGTTCGCAACACGCCGACCCAGTCCGCTGGGCCGACCCTGTCCGTTGGCATATGGATCCCTGTGTATTCGCGTAAGGCTAGACACCCCGATCTCCACATTCCCGATCGAAAGGGTTAAGGTGACAGCCGTTTACGGCTTCTTAACGCGAACGTCGGCGGTTTTAACAAGCTCCTGCCGGATGACATAGCGGCGTCATCTGATTAGGGCCGGCAAACCAGCGGTCGCGTGCGGGCGCGCGGATCGTACGCGAAGCCCCCTGGTTGCGCATCTGGCGAATTCGGCAGAGATTCGAGTGCGACGCGGTGTCACGGATCTGGCGCCCGCGCGCTAAATTCGCCGCCGGGCCCCCATAGCCCAATTGGCAGAGGCAGCGGACTTAAAATCCGCCCAGTGTCGGTTCGAGTCCGACTGGGGGCACCGGTAAAGTACTGGTCAAACCCCGGTGTAGGTAGCTCGCTTTGCCGCCAGGTCCAGGAAGCTTGGGTAGGCGCCGGCCTGTTCCGAAGGCGGAACCGGTTTTTGGAAGGGTCTGCATGGCGACGTCATCTATGCCGAGTGGGACACAGCGGCGGGTCAAGGGCCAAGTCGCTTAGGCCAAACCGCCGGCTCACGCGGACAGCGCGCCGCGCAGTTCCAGACGCGAGCCCACGCTGTTGGGGATATAGGCCTCGGGCATCGCTTGGGCGAGCGCGTGGGCAGCGCGCCATCCGGTGCAGTGGGCCGGGATGACGACCTCGGCCCCGATCCCGACCAGCGCGTCGACGGTGGGTTTGATGATCGGTTCGAACGCCGGGCCGCTGAGGTGAAAGCCCCCGACGACGGCGGCGACAGTGTCGATGCCGGTGAGCCGACGCGCATAGCGGACGATGTTGACGATGCCGGCGTGCCCGCAGCCGGTCAGCACGACCAAGCCGTGGTCGGCGACGTTGACGATGAGCGCTTGGTCGTCGAGGATGAGCGGATCCGGTGCCCAGGTCCCGTCGGTGAGTGCCTCGTGGAACGGCATGCCGTGTTCGAATTCGCTGGTGCGGTCCACTTCGCCGGTGATCAGTACCGAATCGTCGAACAGCAGCGACGGCTGGCGGCGTTCGACGATGTCCAGGCCGGCCTGCTGCAGCGCGGTGCGGGACGGTGAGGGAAGTTCGAGTTCGAACAGCCCCGGTATGGCGAAGCGGCGCTTGGTGAACGCGCCCGGGTGCACCACCAGCGGCAAGTGGGAAGGGCCGACCGTGCGGACGAATCCGTCGAGGCCGGTCACGTGGTCGGAGTGCCCATGGCTGAGCACGACCAGCTCAACGTCGAACGGTGACAACCCAAGTCGGCGCATGTTCTTGGACAGCCCGTCGGGGGTCATGCCCGCGTCGAACAGCAGGTGGTGGTCGCGGCCGTTGCGGGTGACGGTGACCAGCATCGAGAACCCATGCTCGGCCAAGGGAATGTCGTAGGCCTCGCCAGTGTCAAGCACGCTCGCAGCCAGGCGCGGTGCGGTGGCGGCGGACAGCAGGCCCTGTCGATGGACCGGGCCCTGATCGGTTAGCAGCAGGTCGGTGCTGTTGCCCACCAAGGTGGTGAGCACGACGGCGTCGACCGGGGTGAGCGTGATCGGATCGGCCGGTGCGCTGGCGGGTTCGGGGTGGATCCGCGGGGCGCCTGCGGTGCCGGGATGGTGGTGGTGAGGTTCGGTGCACATCGCTGGCCTTCCTTCTGGGATGCCCAGCACGGTAGCGGTATGCCGCCCGCAGCGGTGAGAGCCGTTTGGCCCAAGTGTTACGGAGTGTGGCGCCGCTGCGCTCGTAGCATGACGTGGTGGCCGGGCCGTGGAGTCTGGACATATTGGCCGCCGTTTCCGGTGAGCCCACGGATCCCCTTCGCCGCCGTTGCTCTACCCCGAAGACGTGGCAGCCACTGCGGGCATTGCGGTTCATAGGGCCATTAGCCCCTACCCCGCTGGGGTATAAACGTGGCATCCTTCAGGTCATGGCAGAAACACCTGAATCCAAGATTGAAGCACCCACCGTGACCGGGCCTAGTCGTCTGGGTCAAGTCGCGGCATGGGTAGTCATCATCGCCGGCATCGTGTTCGTCGCCGGGGCGATCTTCCTCGCCGGGTTGTTATCGGGCTGGTCTTCAGGCGACCACTATGGCTGGCACAGGGGTTACGACGGCGGCCGCGGTGGTACGTGCCCGATGATGGGATCCGGCGGAATGATGGGCCCCGGCGGCATGATGGGTCCGGGCGGAATGATGGGTCCCCAACAGACGCCTACGACGTCGGTACCGGCCACGCCACACCCCTAGCGCCAAGCACATGAAGCGGGCGGCCTCGCCCAAAGCGTCACCACAGCGCACGATCGAGTACGCGAACGGTGTTGGGCCAGCGGTGCGTTCGGCCTCTTCGACGCCGTCCAGCGATATGCGGGCGTCTGCGGATCATCGCGGCACGTGCCGCGAATGGCGCTACGGCTTGCGCCAACCTTCTGACGTGACGCAGGTCGAGGGACACAGCCGTCGTAACGAACGGCGCGGCCCGGCTCAACAGTTGAGATGAGGCACGCAACCGGACGGGGGCCCCGGGGGACCTTCGTGGCTGTCCGTAGGTGGGGAGTTTGTTGGCACGCTGGAAGACGACGGCGTGGTGGTGGTGGTGGTGGTGGTGGTTGTGCTGCCTGTCGACTTAGCGCCGACGCCGCACCCCACCGCCGAGAAAAGTACGGCGGCGCCACCGAACATGGCGATGGCCGTCCTCGCTCGAGATTTCATGGATCTCTCCTTTGTCCAGGGTCTGGGCGTCATCATTACACTATGGTACCCCTACGGGGTAGGGCCTTATGACACCAGGTGTGACGGCGCCGACGCGCATGATGGCGTGCATCAGACGTTGGGAACGCCGCCGATAGGATGCTCTACTAAGCCAATTGGAGGTTGGTGTGACCGATTGGTCCGGTGAGCGCTTCGAGGGCGTTAACCCAAGCGATAGGTCCGATCCGGACGGGCACGCTGATGCGGGGCCGTGTCAGGCGGGCTCGACTGATCGCATCGACGGCATCGGCGGCCAGTGGGCGCCGGAAGCGCCACCGCTTTCTGGGGGGTTGCTTTCCCTGCCGCCTCTGTCGGGCAGCCCGCAACAAGCGGCACCGGGCGTGCCGGCTGGGCCCAAGGCTCGCAAGAGTCGAAAACGATTGGTTGTCGCGTTCGTAGCTGCGGGCGCATTGCTGGTGGCGCTGGTGGTCGTTGTGGTTGCCACCGTGGCCGAGCGCGACAGGGGGCAGGCTGGCGGGTCGGCCGGTGACGCGGTCAAAAGCTACCTGGAAGCCCTCGCCCGCGGAGACGCGACGACGGCTCTGTCTTATGGCGTCGATCAGCCGGCAACCGATGAGTTCCTGACCGGTGAGATCCTCAAAAGGCAAGTCGCGCAATGGCCAATCCGCAATATCCGGATTCTGCACGACAATTCGTCAGCACCGGGCGCGGCGCAGAGCATGGCTCATGTGCATGTGGTCGCCACCTTTGGTGACCAAACCTCGGATGCGATTTTGGATTTGTGGATGGACCACAACCGCTGGAAGCTAGCTTCGGCGGCGATCAAGTTCACACCGGGTCTGGGTGCGTCGATGGACAATGCCGCCGCGAAAACGGTGACGCTATTTGGCATGCCGATCGGCGACTCCACAGTTTATGTGTTTCCGGGGTGGGTCGACATCGGCAGCACCAACCCCTACGTGACGGTGACGGTCGAACCGCTTGTGCTCGACCAACTCACGATGGCGGCTCCGTTCTGGGTACATCCCAATTTCGCGCTTGCGGAAAGGGGACGCGACGCGGTTAGGGCTGAGCTGGCCGGGGCGATGCTCAAGTGCCAACAGTCCAATCTGCTCGCACCTCCTGGTTGTCCGGTGCGTCTGGATCACCACGGCCTAGTCGAGGGCACGGTCGGGTGGGGGACCGCCGACCTAAGCGCGGTCAAACTCGAGAAATTTGACTCGTACCGCATGACGCAGACGTTCTCCGGCCAGATTCGTGTGCCAGTTACCGTGGAAACCTCCGGCGGAGCGACCAAGCGGAAAGACGTCACCGAATTCTTATCGGGGATCGCCGAGCTGGCCAAGATCCCGCCCGAGCTCACATTCCAGTAGACCTAACCGGTCAACGGCTGCACGAGTTTCGAACAAGCACCCGGACCCGCCGAGACATCGACGTCGTCGGGCCTAGCAGTTGATATGGGGGATGCAACCGCCGGGAGCACTGGGGGCATTACCGTCTGTTGAGGGTGCGGGAGCTCCGGCTGTGGTGGGAGGTGCGGGCGCTGGCGCCACGCTGGACGTGGGGGTCGCAACGGGTGCGGGCGTAGTTGCGTCGCTAAGCAATACACCACCTACTCCCGCCGCTAACGCAACCATGGCTGCGCCACCGATCAGCGCGATCCTGGTCTTGGCTTGAGATGGCATCAAACTCTCGATTCGTTGTTGGTTGTCTTGAGATCTCCATTATGACGTGAGGTACCCCCGGGGGGTAGGGCCTTTAGGCCCATATTCAATGGGTGAACCCGCCCCTAATTGTGGGGGGTCACAGGAGGCCTCCGGCTAGCTCCGGCGGGCGACGATCACGGGTACGCGGGCTGCGTGCACCACGGCAGTACTGACCGATCCGAGCAGCAGTCCGGTGAACCCTCCGCGGCCTCGGCTACCGACCACGACGAGCTGAGCGGATTGACTGCTGTCGAGAAGGTGGCGGGCCGGCTGGTCCCAAACGACCAGACGATGAACGGTAACGTCGGGGTAGCGTTCCTGCCAGCCTGCTAGGCGCTCGGCGAGTGCTTCGTTCGCCGCGGCTTTCACGGCCTGTTCCGACCATCGTTCCATGCGCGGAACGTGCGAGAGGTCAGCGTCATTGAAGGCGTGTAGGGCCAGTAATGCACCGCCGCGCCAGGAGGCTTCGTCGAATGCGATCGCTATGGCTGACTCGGAGGCCGGCGAGCCGTCAACGCCGACGAGGACCGGTGTATGTGTGGGTTGTTGGCGGGATGTGAGGTTGTCATGGATGACCGCGACAGGGCAGTGCGCGTGATGGACCAACGCGGTGCTGACCGATCCCAGCAAGGTGCGGCGCCAAGCGTTCTGGCCCCGGCTTCCCACAACGACCATCGTCGCGGATTTGGATCGCTCGACAAGTGCCGCCGACGGTGTGGAGCCAAGCACGTCGGTGTTGATCTGGGGGCTGCGGCCTTCTGTTGCGTTGTCCTGTGCGGCTTTGGTGGCGCGGCGAAGCAGGTGCCGGGCGTGTTGTTCGAGCTGTTCGGAGGAGGCAGCAGAAAGCGGAGCCGGGTTGGTCTGCAGGATTGATGGGACGACTGCTGGCCGCGCAAGCACATGGACGAGGGTAAGGGGGATGTTGCGCATTGTCGCCTCCCTGACGGCCCACCGGACAGCAGCCGTCGACGATGGCGATCCGTCAACGCCTACCACGATTCCCAAATACGGCCTAGCATCAGGCATTTCATCACAAAGGGCTATGGGTTTCGTCGGTGTCACCGTCGTGATGACCAGTGCTGTGGCCCTGGCCTCCGCTCATCATGAACATCATCATGACCGGACAGGCGAGTACGACTACGGCCAGAAGAACTGTCAAGGCGGGGGCGCCAAGAGCGAACGCGGCGACGGCAATAGCGATCAATGCCGCTGCGTACCACATCATGTGCTGACGTTTCATTAGAGAGAGTCCATGATTCAAGGTAATTGATGTCAACATCCCGTCTGCTGAGCCGCGCAGACTGTACAAAATTGTGGCCGGCGACGAAAGCCACTGGCGCGTCCGTATGCGATTAGCGCCTAGCAGTTCGCATGCGGAATGCAACCGGTGTCACCACCGCCGGGGGCGTTGAAGTCCCTGGTGGTCGAAGTAGGTCCGGGTGCTCCGGGAGCCGCTGGGGGTGGGGGTGTTGGCGCCACGCTGGACGTGGGTGTCGCAATAGTTCTCGGTGGAGTCGTGTCGCTGAGCAACACGCCACCGTCGACTCCGGCCGCTAAAGCAACCATGACTGCACCACCGACCAGGGCGACCTTGGTCTTGGCTTGAGATGGCATCGAACTCTCCATTCGTTAATTGCGCAATGTTGCGACTACATCGTCGCTGGAAGATACCCCCATGGGGTAGGGACCTTCGGCCCTTATGCAGGGGTAAACCGGCCCATAATCGCCCCGGCGCTCGAAGAGATGACCGCGATAATTGCCCGCCCCCCGGCAAAAAGCGGGGTAGGGAAGAAGTCGTCGCTTGGCAAGTCAGGTTCGCATGAACCCGATCGTGATGTAGTCCAGGTCCGCTATACCGGTTGCGCCGAAGTTGGCCAGGGTGTCGCGGACCGCGACAAGGCCGGCGGATTGGGACAGCGGCAAGCTGAATCCTTCGGCCCAGATGAGCTTGTCGACCTCGTTGGCCAAGGCGCGCGCCTTGCCGGGATCGAGTTCTTCGAGCGTTCGCTCGATCGCAGCGTCGAGCTGGCGACTGCCGATCCTGCCGAAGTTGCTCTGCCCGTCGGATGCGTAAATCGTTGTGAGCGTTGACAGCGGGAAGGCGTCGCCGACCCAGCCGAATTCGGCTATGTCGAAACTCCCGACGTTGACGTAGTTGGTGAAGAAGTCGGCACCAGCTTTGATGTGGAGTTCGAGTTTAACGCCGATCTGGGCGAGGCTGTGTTGCGTGATCACAGCGGCTTGCCGGCTGCTCTCTTCGTCGTAGAACAAATGGCTGACGACGAGTCGGCGACCGTCCTTTTCCCGGAACTGGCCGTTAAGTTTCCACCCCAGCGCATCGAGCTCTCGTCTCGCCTCGGCGGGATTGTAGGGCACGATGGAGCTGTCGTCCTGGTAGCCCTCCTGCCCGGCGACATAGATGTGGTTATTCAACGGGACCGGGTGATTCGTCAGGCCATGCTCGGTCACCATCGCGATGGTCTGTCGATCGATCCCCTTGGCGACGGCCAAGCGCAGCGCCTGGTCCGCCAGGATCGACCCGGGAGCACCGTTGAAGGTGAAGTGATACCAGTTCGGCGCAGGGGCGCGCCGAATCGAGATCCCCTTGGCGCGCCGCGCGATAGTCAATTCGTCCAAAGTGCCCACGATGGTCGCGTCGATCGCGTTGTTTTGCAACGCGTGCACCCGTGCGGCCTGATCGAGCACCAGATATGTGATGCCGTCGAGGAGCGGGGGCCTGCCCCACCATTTTGGGTTGCGGGTCAAGACAATCCGATGCTTGGCCCGGTCGAGTCCGGAGACGATGAACGGGCCGGCCGACGGGCCGGGCCGCTCGAGTTGGCCCGCGTTGAATGCCTCGGGCGTGGCGGTCATGCTGGCGGGCAGCAGCATGGCGTTGCCCGCGAACATGCCCCGCCACTCGGCGTACGGCTTGGCGAACGTCACGATCGCCTGGCGCTCGTCGACACCGCGAGTCACCGACGCGACGCGGTCGGCGCCGTTGGGTCCGGCGATAGCGTAGGTCTTGTCGACGCCACTGAGGGCGTGGATTTGGCTGGCGATGTCGCGCCAGGTGATCGGAGTGTCGTCGGACCACACCGCTTTGGGGTTGATGGTATAGGTGACGACTTGCGGCGCAGTACCTGTGAGTTCGATGCTACTGAAGTAATCAGTGTTGATCGTTGTCGAGCCGTCCGGGCCGATGATGAACGCTCGGGGCATGGTTGGTTTCATCACCGCGGCGGCCTCGGGATCGCTGCCGTCGACATTCAAGGTATTGAAGTTGGACGGAAACTCGACGAGCGGTAGCCGCAATTCGCCGCCGTTTTGCAGCGTCGCGGGATCTTGAGGGTTGATATCACAGGTGCTGCCGACCTCAGAGTTGCCGCCGGCCGAAGGCAGAGACTCGGCGCCCGTCGAACATCCGGCGAAAACTAGTGTGACGGTGAGCAGCGCGACCGTGATTCCGACTAGGCGCCCGCAGTTCCGGATTGAACGGATCACCGGTCCGCCTGCATCAGCGCCGGGCCCGCCAACGGTCGGATCCCGTCGCGGTACCGCGGCCAACCGCCGCGGTACGTAGTCGTGTCGCGGATGGGTTCCTTGATCGCTGAAGGTCGGGCGAAACAAACCGATACGAAAGCTTGAACCGGTCTCGAAAAACACGCAAGGGCGGACGGGGATTGGCAACTCAGCGACGCCGGCAGACTTACTCCGTAAGCGGACGGCGCTGGCAGACTTCGCCGCTACAGCAGCGCACCGAACATCAGGGCTGTGCCGGCCGCGGTGCACGCCTGATATAGCGGTTCCAGGTGCGCCAGCTGCGCGGCTTGCGGCCCCGCGATGGTTCGGCGCTTAGCGAAGTAACGGCACGTCCAAAGCAGGGTCACGATCGCGAAACCGAGGGCGGCGCTCCAGTTCACAGCGGCGATCCAGTGGGCGGCAGGTTCAGCTGGGGACATCTCGTGTGCCGGCATCTCCATCCCGGACATATCTATGGCAGGCGGGGCTGACTGTGCATGGTCGGATGAGTGACCGAACTGACTTGGCAGTCCACCGTGCATCGTCGCGAACATCCACGCCATTGCTGCCATCATCACGGCGTAGTAGCCGTTGGTTAGCCGATCACCGGTAGGAGTTGACATTCGGCCGGCCGCACCTGCAAACCAGACGCCGGCCAGCAGGAAGAAGATCATCGGCCCGGGCGTTGGCAGGCTCATACCGATGCCCCAGGCCATCGAGATCATTGCCGCCGACATCACGAGGTGCAACAGATGGTTGACGGTGCTTGCCCAGTGGCCGCGTTGGGAGACAAGGATATACACGTATGTTGCGGCGCCGGCACCGAATAGCGCGGTGACAGTCCATCGCAGCGCGACGTCACCCATCAGGCTCGAGGGCATTGCGACGATGCCACGCGCTGCCCGGCTCCCAGCAGATCGCCTCTTTGTATCGGCTCGGCATACACGGGTGCCACGAGCCGGCACCGGGTTGGGCGCAGTGAGTTCTTCACAACGCTGCCTTTCGGTTCGTCGACTGATTCCCCGGCGAGCCTGACACCGCAGCGACTTTCGGCTGCGGGGCGGCTTTGCCGACGCTCCAACTGTGATGCTCTGGCATGTCTCCTCTACATGGTGACTCAGTGGCGCCAGCCCCCCATGAAATCAGCCAAGGCCTCGACACTTGTGTCGAGGCCTTGGCTGAAGCTGATCAATCGTTGCACGTGCAATCGGGGTGACCGCAGGTGCAGCCGGCTGCTTGGGTGCAGGCCGAGTCGCCGCATGCGCAGCCGGTGGATTTGCAGTGGCAGGTGTGAATATCGTTCATGCGAGAGACAGTACCCCCGTAGGGTACCCATGTCAAGCGCGTGAGTGCGCGTGTCGGTACGTGCCTGCGGCCCGCGGTTTCCTGGCTATAGCGTCTTGATCAAGATCGAACGAGTCGTGCGATGGCCGCGGATGCCTCGGCCAGCTTGACGTCTGCCTCGTCTCCTCCCTGAGTAAGTGCTTGGCTTACGCAGTTGTCAAGGTGGTCGTCGAGCAGGTTCAACGCGACGGACCGCAAAGCACTGCTGGCCGCGCTGATTTGGGTAAGGATGTCGATGCAGTACTTGTCGTCATCGATCATTTTTGCGATGCCTCGAATCTGGCCCTCGATTCGGCGCAGTCGCTTTGCGTAGCTGTCCTTGTTCGCTACATATCCGTAGGTGGTTTCCACCTGGCCTCCCAGCGTTTCGTCATCGGGCCGTTCTCGGCGTTGCCGTATGGCGACGAACGTGGTCACCCGCCAATGACATCTTCGATAGTCACTGTACCCTGCGGGGGTACAGTGGAGTCGATTCTCGCTACATATCGGTTCGCGCGTACGCGGGATTGCTCGGGTTGCACCTTACGATGCCGGGAGCCGGCGAGCGTTTCTGTCATCCTCGGGCCTGGCCAGCAACGGGGTGGTGCCGGTTGGCACAAATTTCGACCTTGGGTTCAGTTGTGGGTGGCTCGGCGGGCAGCAGCGATTTGACGTGGTGGCGTCGCAGGCGGTTCGCGTTGCCGACGACTGATAGGGAGGACAGGGCCATCGCGGCGGCGGCGATCATCGGCGAGAGCCTCAGTCCCAGCAGCGGATACAGGACGCCGGCCGCCAGCGGGATCCCGATGGCGTTGTAGATCAGGGCAAAGAAGAGGTTCTGCCGGATGTTGCGCATGGTGGCGCGGGACAACCGGATCGCGGTAACCACCCCGGCCAGCGACCCCGAAATCAGGGTGATGTCGGCGGCTTCGATGGCCACGTCGGTACCGGTGCCGATCGCCAGGCCGACGTCGGCTTGGGCCAGGGCGGGGGCGTCATTGATGCCGTCACCGACCATGCCCACCCGGCGTCCTTCGGCTTGTAGCCGGCGGATCTCGCCGGCTTTGTGTTCGGGTAGGACTTCGGCCAGCACCCGTTCGACCCCGACCTGTCGGGCGATCGCGGCGGCCGTGCGGGCGTTGTCCCCGGTGATCATCACGACCTGTAGGCGCAGTTCGCGTAGAGCGGCGATCGCCGCGACCGAGTCGTCTTTGACGGTGTCGGCGACGGCGATTACCCCGGCCGGGTGTCTGTCGACGGCAGCGAGAATTGGGGTCTTTCCCTCGGCCGCCAGCTTTGCGCTGATGTGCTCGAGTTCGGCTGTGTCGATGCCGTTTTCGGTCAACAACGTTGCGGTTCCTACGAGCACGGTGAGGCCCGCGACGGTGGCTCGGACTCCCTTGCCGGTAATTGAGTCAAAGGCCGACAGGGCGGGGATGTCGATGCCGCGTTCGCGGGCGCCGGCGACCACTGCGCTGGCGATGGGGTGTTCGCTGTCGGATTCTGCGGCGGCA
Organism: Mycobacterium sp. 663a-19; assembly: GCF_035616495.1. NCBI lineage: Bacteria > Bacillati > Actinomycetota > Actinomycetes > Mycobacteriales > Mycobacteriaceae > Mycobacterium > Mycobacterium sp. 663a-19. Next base: position 781,687 of record NZ_JAPJAV010000001.1, read on the forward strand.
ACGAGCATAAGCAGTTCGTTTTCGGCGACTGTCCCGGTTACCCGCACATCGGTCAGGGCAGGTTTGCCGGCGGTGATGGTGCCGGTTTTGTCCAGCACAATGGTGTCGAGCTTGTGCGCGGTCTCTAGCGCTTCGGCCGAGCGGATCAGAATGCCCGCGCGGGCACCTTTGCCGGTGCCGACCATGATCGACAGCGGGGTCGCCAGGCCCAGCGCGCAGGGGCAGGCGATGATCAGCACCGCCACCGCCGATACCAACGCCTGGGTCAACTTGGGTGCCGGGCCCACGACGAACCAGATCGTGAAAGTGGCGATGGCAGTGGCGATTACGACCGGGACGAAGTAGGCCGAGATCGCGTCGGCCAGCCGCTGAATCGGGGCTCGCGATGCCTGGGCCTGCTGCACCATGCGGATGATTTGGGCCAGCATGGTGTCCGCGCCGACTTTGGTCGCGCGCACCCGCAACGAGCCGGTGGTGTTGACCGTCGCGCCGATCACGGTGTCGCCGGCGCGTTTGGTGGCCGGCATGGGTTCGCCGGTCACCATCGATTCACCGACCGCGGACTGTCCGGACAACACGGTGGCATCGACCGGAATTTTCTCGCCGGGTCGGATGATGATCTCGTCGCCGACGATGACCTCGTCGACGGAGATTTCGGTCTCGGCGCCGTCACGCAGCACACGGGCGGTGCGGGCTTGTAGGCCCAGGAGGGCGCGGATGGCTTCGCCGGTGCCGGCCTTGGCGCGGGCTTCCAGCAGCCGGCCCAGCATGATCAGGGTCAGGATCACTCCGACGGCCTCGAAGTACACGTCGCGCACTTCGGCCGGCAAGAGAGCGGCGGCGACCGTGACGAGCAGGCTGTAGCCGTAGGCCGCCAGGGTGCCCAAGGTGATGAGGCTGTTCATGTCAGCGCTGCGGTGCGCCAGCGCCAGCCAACCGGTGCGATGGATCGGCCACCCCACGTACAGCATCACCGGGGTGCTCAATGTCAGCTGCACCCAGTGGTTCAGCAAGAACGCCGGTACCCAATGGGCACCCAACGGTTGAGCCATCACCGCATACAGCACTGGGCCGGTGAGCACGGCGCCGATCACGACCCGGCGAGTCAGGTCGGCGATCTCGGCGCGTCGTTCTTCTGTCTGGGAGGCTTCAATTTCGGCGGCGGCGGGCTCGCGAGCGCCGTCAGATGGTGTGTAACCGGAGGCGGCATCGGGCCTTTCGGCTTCAGCGGCCATGCCATTGGGGGTGACCACCAGTGTGCCGTGAATCATGTTCATCCCGCAGGCGAATTCGAACGACCCTGTCCGTTCTGGAGTGAATCTGACGGTGGTGCGCTTGTGCGCGGGCAGGGCAGCCGTCAGATGGAGATCGGGAAAGACCACCCGCGAACTGCAATCCCCACTTTCCTGCCGGTCAAATTCGATCTCGACCGGAATACCTTGACGCACTTGGATGATGTTGGGGCTATAACCGCCGCGGACCGTGACCTCGATCTGCTGGACCCCGGCGCCGATCGTGGCGGCGTGCGCGCGTCGCGGCGAAAAGAAGTACCACGCCAACCCCGCGATCACCAAGGCTGCGCCCACCAGGATGGCGATGTCAACACCGGACACCATGAACTCCTCGACAAGGACGGATTAGGCGTTGGGCTGTGAACGGCGCTCGGAGAATTCCTGCCGCGCCAGCTCCTTCATGCGTACCTGGTACGTCTCGGCATCGATCTCCCCAGACAGTCGCTGTCGCACGACCACCGCCTCGGCGATGAGTGCCTGGCACCGCCACAGGCTCGCACCCATCCGCGACGGCAATAGGTCCGATAGCCCGTCGGTGGGCTGGAGCCCCGTTTCGTTGTGGCGTGCCCGGTAAACGCGCACGACCCCCGTCGTCGTGGTCGCTACAAAGGTAACCAGCAGCACCACACCCACCAACACCGCAGCCCAATAACCGCTCGTAACCTGCCTGGACCCCGCCATGACCCTGCGTACCTCTTCCGCTACCGCAGCGCAGGCCGCTGCGCATCGGGTCCAGCATCATCCCACTATACCCCCTAGGGGTAGGGACTTGCGTCACTTATCCCTGGGAAGTAAGTGTCTAGCCCAGCGGCAACCGCCATCGCAGGATCGAGGATCGAAGGTCCCCGACGCTGCCGCCGACCGGACCCTGACCACCCGTCGGAAACGAGCCAAACTAGAGGTGAGCGAAAAGCTTTCGGGCTTTCCGATTGGAGGGGAATACATGATGTTCTCGTACGACCACAACATGGGCTGGTGGGGATGAGCCGGAGTGGACATCGGCATGGTGTTGTTCTGGGCACTGCTTGTCGCGGGCATCGTTGCCCTCGTCGCCTACATCACTCGTCGCCTACATCAGTGGAGATCACCAAGATCGTCCAATCCCTCCGGACCCAACTCCGATAGCCTCGCCCGAACAGATCCTCGCCGCACGGTTCGCGCGCGGCGAGATCAACGAAACCGAATATCGCGACCGGCTGGCCGTGCTGCGCGAGCACGCGCATTGGTGACAGCGTCCGGTACGGCACAGTGCCAAGTTCCCGGGGCATCGGCGGCTATGGCGGTCCGCCGGGTCCCATCATTCCGCCGGGACCGCCCATCATTCCGCCGGGTCCCATCATTCCGCCGGGACCGCCCATCATGCCTCGCATCATGGCGGGCATTCCGTCGCGTACGAACCCGGTGACTTCACGGGCGTGGGCGCGAATCGCGTCGGTGAGGGCGGGATCATCGGAGGTTTCTTCGGCGATGACGCCTGTGGGAGTGAGCGTCAGTTGGCGACGGTAGCCGCTGGCGTTGCGGAACAGCGTCGGCAGGCTCTGACTCATACACATGACCTCGGAACCCTGGCCGACGTGGGAGTACATGCTGGACACGTGTGCGCGCAGTTTTGCGGCGAGATCGGGAGCATTTGATTGCGTGGCGGTGCGCACCCCGCCGGGGATCTCCTCGACGGTGCGGGTGATCTCGGTGTGTCGGTGGAACATGTCCATGTAGAGGCTCATGTCCGCCGGACTCGCACCCATCATGCCACCGTCGGTCAGGCGGATGCGCAGGACGGGTGAATCAAGGACCCCGCGAAGCGCATACCCAATAGCCATCACCGTGCCAGCACCAAGAGCAGCAAGTGCTGCCCGCCGCGTGGATCCAGCCATCTAGTGACCTCCCAAGCGCCTCAGCGATATCGATGCAGCGAATAGACTTGGAGCTCAATACTTCCCGCGCAGCTACATTAGTCGGCGGTAAAAATCGTCGTCATCCGTTTCGCTTCGACAGATGCGGGCCACCGCCTCGCCTTCCGGCCGGACAGGGCCGGCGCCCGTCGGGGCCAGCGGATCGTTTCGCTGCCTGTTGGCAAAGCCGACCGCGAGGATCATGGCGGTGACGACCACGGCCCACAAAATCACCATCCAGGGAATGTGGGCGATCGTGCTGCACCAGCCCCAGCCATTCTCGCCATACCACAGCGTCATTGCGTTGCCTCCAGCGCCCGCGGTCAACTTCGCTTGATACCCCCACAGGGTATATCTTGGGCAAGAGTTCTGCAACGGGCTTGTTGTTCTCGAGCCGGCACGAGCATGCTGACCACGCAAGCACTGCACTTCCTAGGGCCGATAATCCCTACCCCGGTTGGGTATATACATGGCATCATGCCTAACATGACGCAAACACCAGCATCTCCGGGCGAACCGAGCACCGGGACCAGACAGCCCCGGTACGACGATCGGTCTGGGCGCCCGAGTCGGCTAACTCAGACCTTGGCGTGGACCGGCATTATTGCTGGTGTCGTGTTGGTCGCGGCGGTGATCTTCTTTTCGGGGTTGGTCTTGGGCTGGGCCTCGGACGGCCACGTCGGCTGGCACCTGGGTTCGGGCGGCCGTGACGGCACTTGCCCAATGATGGGACCCGACGGAATGATGGCACCTGGCGGGATAATGGGACCCGGCGGACAGATGGGTCCTCAGCAACCGTCCACGACGACGGCACCGGTCACGCCCCGCACTTAGCACCGGCACGGACCGAATGACCCTTTGGGCAGAACCGCTTTGATGCCCAAGTGCGGGCGTTGCGTCGTCGAATGTTCGGCACGTTATCCAAGCGAATGTTCGTTGGGCGGCGGCCCACCATGATGTACCCTGGGTGGGTATGAGGCCCATCCGCTTAGGGTCGGGTCGGCGACGTAGCGAACCATCCGTATCGTCACCGTTACGATTGAGTATCGTCGTGGCGGCCGTGGTTGCGCCAATGGCGATTCTTGGCAGCTGCGGCTCGGTGCGAACTGCCTCTCCGCCGCCGCATCCATCACAAATATCGTCATCAATCTCTCTGCATGGTGTGGTCGCCGCCAAAGCTGACCAGCCACAACTTGCCCAAGTGCTCCCATGCTGCAAGGCGTCCAAAGTGTTTGCGCTCGCAGCGCCACCCAAACCGGCGGACGCCGCGTTAATGGTGCTCGGCATTGTTCTAGCGGGCCTTCCAGGTAGGGATTGGTTGGCTCTGCTCGTAATGGCCGCCGGAAGGGGTCCCCCGCGCCCGTCTGCTGCGGCTCTCGCCGGTCGAAACCTTTTGACGCGCTTCTGTCTAGCTCGTCGCTGAGTCGTTAGCGCCAGGCCGTGGTGCTATGCCACGACGGTCGGTGACTGCTGGCCCACGTCAACCGCCGCACTTTACTGTTGCGCTCTCGATCGAAGCGACGATCGCATGAATCAAGACTTATCCGTCGACGCCCTCTGCTTGATCAGGCTCCCTAAGCAGGGCAACTCAGGGCAACGATGCGATGCGATGCGCCACAGCACCTTTGGTCGAGATCGATCGAGCTTCGGTCACTACCGCCATTGGCGCTCCTGGGTCGCTGATCGCTTAATTGTCCTCATCGAATCTTTTCACAAGCAGTTTGTGAGCGTTTTGCAGGTGATCCCCGATGGCGTGTCCGGCCTGCGTCAACGCAGCACCAAACCGAGCCAGATCCTTCTGACTAGGTGGTTGGCGCAATGTTGAACGTGAACGGGCGAATCGTCGTGCGCGCCAATCGGACTGGCTCGTATACCCGGCTGGCGGACATGGCCAGAGTGGTCGCAGAAGTGCAGCCACTACCAGCATGTTTGCGCCAAAAAGCGGTGCCGCGTTGGTGGCGACAGCAACGCGGCCATTAGGGGGGTCAGGAAAGGAAGAGCTGATGAAGCGGGCAATAATGGGCGTGTCAGCAGCAGCAGCCATAGCACTGGCACTCCTTAGCATTCCACCAGCACAGGCACACGCCGACGATCCCTGCATGAGCATCATCGATCCCGCTGCCCATCAGGCCTGCATCGAAAAATTCCTGCGCGATAACCCCACGCACAGACCCCCAATGGGCGATTGCCAGTCGAGCCCTCTGAACGGACAGGAGGGCCAATTTTGTCGGTGACTTCTAGTCCGAAAGTCTGTGCCCCGCAACGAAGGTGGGATCACTGCCTACGCGGCGGCGGTGGCCTCGCAGCCGTGGACTGAACCGCCCCGGGATGTCCGGAGACTCCAGGATTTCCAGGGCGGTTCACATCTCCACCGTCGCCGCCCGCGCCGGAGTGCAACGCAAGACCGTCTACAAACACGATGACCTCGTCGCCGTCATCGACGCCTACCGCCACCAACCCACGGCCACCGACAACGTCGCCACCACCCGTGAGACCAGCATCGTGACGGCCCTGCGCGCCCAACTGGACGCCAAAGACACCGACATCCGCACGCTCAGAACCAAGCTCGCCGAACAGGAAGCGACGATCGCGTTGCTCTACGGGCGACTCGATTCCCACACCACCTGACCACGACAGCGGCGACCCACCCAGCTGCGTTCTGCCCGCGGCATTATCTCGATGGTCCTACCGAACTGTCCCAAAGTTCGGGTGCCTGCGGGGGCGAGGGTGGTTGGGGTATGGGCACTCCTGGACCTTTGGGATGCTTGGGTGTTATCGGGCCACAGTTGAGGCCGATAATGCAACTGCGGAGACTAGCCCGGCCGCCACCGCCGAGACGGACCACAGGTGTGGGCGCTGACGGCAGGACGAATGAAGTCGTTGTCGTTGTGCTGCTTGGCAACTGATCGCTGCTACCGCCAAACCCGACCGCCAAAATAATCCCAGCCGCGCCCCCGAGCAGCGCGATCACCTTCCTAGCTTTAGTTTTCATCAGATGCCTCTTTCCCTACTGTGTTGTCCGATTGCTCCCGCCGTCGTACGCCGAAACCGACACCGGGTAGGGGACGTAAGGCCCCCTGCCCGGGGGCAAAGCGTCTCTGGCGACTTGGGGTCTACCGCGCGTTGTGGTGATTGGCTCGAGTCCTTGACCGAAAGCCCATCGGATGACGAGACATGCCGCCACGAGCGCAGGTTGATCGCCGCGTCGACAGCGGGTTCTTGGGTTAAAGTGCGCCGTTGACAAGGCCATTGGTCACCGGCCGCGGTGGGCAGGGCTCAACGGCCTGGCGCTGACCGATCAGCGACGGGCGAGACAGAACCGGGTCAAAATGTCTTTACCGGTGAGGGCGACAACGCTACAAAGGGGGCCTCGCGTCGCCGGCGCGGCACGGTGGGCAACTGAGCCGCCGATGGCGGTCACAACCACGGCCGCCTCGAGCGCAACGAGAACCGTGGCCGACGGGGGCAGCACCGCCATCGCCAGCGACTGGGGGCATGCCGGTGACATGGCGCAGTCACCGGCCGCAGGTTCAGCGCTGATGGCGAACTCACGGCTCAGGGAGGTAACTGAGGCGTGCGCTGGCGTCGGTTCAGAGGGCTGGGATCTCACCAGCCAACAACCGGCGACGCTAAGGAGCACCCACGCCGCGAGGAGGATCGACATGACCGATCGCAGTCGGCTTGCACTGAAGCATCCAAGTGACGCCGTCGAGGGGGCCGAGCGCGCCTTCGATGGCGGTCGTGGGATCTCACCGGAGAGCCCGGTCACCGAAGCGACCGCTGTGCTCACCGCGCTCACCGCCAATCTTGGTCGCGCCCCGCGCCAGCAGCTGACACCCACTCAGTGTTATCCTTCCAGTACTCTGGAAGGTCAAGGAGGGTGTTATGCAGATCGGCGTGTTGGCGAAGCTCGCCAACACCAGCGCCAAAACCATCCGCTTCTACGAGGACTCCGGGCTGCTACGGCCACCCGCACGCACCGCGTCGGGGTATCGCGACTATGGGCCCGAGGTCGTTGACCGGCTGCGGTTCATCCATCGAGGCCAAGCGGCCGGGCTGACCTTGCACCAGGTGCGCCAAATCCTGGCGATCCATGATCGCGGCGAAACGCCGTGCGGGCACGTCCGGCAGGTCCTCAACACCCGTCTGGACCAAGTCCGCGCGCAGATCGCCGAACTCGTCGCCCTCGAAGGCCACTTGCAGACCCTTTTAGATCACGCGTCGCACGCCACGCCTACCGAACACGACGATTCCACGGTCTGCTGGATTTTGGAAAGCGACCTCAATACCGACCCCACCGTCGAACTCAGCCATGCCCGCGCCAAGCGCAGTAAGCACCGGCGGCCCATAGGAGGCCGCGAAAGCCGTTAATTTCCTCGGCTATTCGGCTGTGAGTGGGCTGGACGCCACCGGGATCGGCCCATGGTGGTGTGGCGACAGACCGATCGTGGGCATGCACCCCTTCATGATGGATCGAGCTCAAAGCCGAAATCAAACAGGCTTGACGAGGGCCGTGGCGCCTTAGGAGATGAGGTGGGTGACAAACGTTGGGTGCGCCAGTAGCGCAACGCCGAGGACGGCGAGTGCCGCCGCTGTCAGGCGCCTGAGCTGATCGCCGAACGGCGCGACTTTTTCCAGCCAGATGACAACCGAGAGCGCCAGCATCCACGCCAATTGCATTGTGCCAAAAGCGATCAGGACTACCATCAGCATCCAACACGAACCCAAACAGTAGATGCCGTAGCGGCCTCCGGCAAGCAACGCCCGGGCGGGACTGTGGGGGTGGTTGCCTGGCGCGCCGGACAACGACGTGGACCGGCGGCAGTGGCGCAGACACGTCGCTTTGAGGGGTGTGAGCTGATGCAGCCCCGCAACCACTGCCACTGCGCCGGCGACCCGGCCGACCCACGGACAGGTGTGGAGCACCGGGTTGAGGTGAGTCGATGCCACAAACGCCGGGAGGCCCACCACGGTCCACACGGCCAGGTATCCGGTCACGAAGACGATCGCGGCAGCGGCGTTGCCGGCCGCGGCGCGGGCGTACCGGCCCACCATGGGTAGGGCCGCGGGAAGCATCATCGCCGCCATCATGGCGACCCACGCCAAGAGGAACGCGGCCAACGACATCGTGGACGAAGTGTCCATCGGCATCGCGTCGCCGCGCATACCCGCCGCACTGACCACGGACCACCACCAGCCCAGGCCTGCCACACCCAGCAGCACTGCCGGCAACCAAATATCGGCCCACACTCGCCCGTTTCCTTGGCTGGCGTCCACTTACGCGTCTCCCTTCGTTTGATGCCCACAATACGATCATCGCCTGAGTACTACCCACCCGGGGTGGGGTGGGTTAGACTAGGGTCGAGTCCGGTGTCGACGGGAGTGATGAGGCAGCTATGGGTGAGGAATTGACGGCGAAAAAGCACGCGGCGCTGAATCGGCTCAAGACGGCTCGGGGCCATCTCGACGGCATCATCCGGATGCTGGAGTCCGACGCGTATTGCGTGGATGTGATGAAGCAGATCTCCGCGGTGCAGTCCTCGCTGGAGCGGGCCAACCGGGTGATGTTGCACAACCACTTGGAGACATGTTTTTCCTCGGCGGTGCTCGATGGCCGTGGGCAAGCGGCCATCGACGAGCTGGTTGATGCTGTCAAGTTCACCCCGGCGCTGACCGGCCCGCAGGCTCAGATCGGCGGTGCTGCGGTCGGTGAGCCTCACGGGCACAAACCGGCCATTGCGGGCAGCCGCAAGTAACGAACCCGCGATGTTTGATGCCGGCCAGTAGCTATTGACGACGCCACCGCGTAGCGGGGCGAACAAGATGACAAGGGAGCATGGAAAATGTTGGTGTTGCATGGATTGATGGCCAAGGCGGTGCCCACCGTGGTCACCGGCGCGGTAGGGGTGGCGGCCTATGAGGCCCTGCGCAAAGGGGTGGCCAAGATACCGTTGCGCGCAGCGACGGTTACCGTGACCGCCTGGGGCATCCGCGTTGGCCGTGAGGCCGAGCGCAAGGCCGGCGAGAGCGCTGAGCGGGCTCGCCTGACCGCGGCCGACGTGATCGCCGAGGCCAAAGAACGCCTCGGGGACGACGTCACACTGGCAGCGGCTCCCGACCCAGGCCACGCCGATGACCACTAACACCCTCGCCGACGGCGATCTCGGGGTCAACGTCATCTCCGACGCGTCGGGGCGAATGCGTGTGCACGTCACCGGGTTTCGTATCGATGCGGTTCGGGCTGTGGCGATCGAGGACACGGTCGCCACGGTGACCGGCGTGCGCGCGGTGTCTGCCTACCCGCGTACGGCTTCGGTGGTGATCTGGTATTCACCCGGAAGCTGCGACACCGCTGCCGTTGTCGCGGCGATCGCCGATGCCCAGCACATCCCGGCGGAGTTGGTGCCCGCGCGTGCCCCCCACTCGGCTGACATCCCCAGGATCGGTGTCGCGCGAAGAATTGCCAGCGGGATCGGGCTGGCGCTGTTTGGCCTGCGCCGTGACGTGCAAGCCCGCGCGCCGGAGGTCGACAGTGGCGGTGGCTGCGGGTCGGGTTCTGCCACCTGCGGCCAGCCCTCGGCGCGCGAAATGAATCGGCGTCAGCGCCGGAGGTGGTTGCGGCGGCTGTGGCTGGCCCTGCCGTTGGGGCTGCTGGCGATGGCTGCGCCCATGTTGTTCGGTGCTTATCCGTGGGCGGGGTGGTTGGCGTTTGCGGCGACGGTCCCGGTGCAGTTCGTGGCTGGGTGGCCGTTCCTCACCGGGGCGGTGCGGCAGGCGCGGGCAGGGTCGGCGAATATGGACACGTTGATCGCGCTGGGCACGCTGACCGCATTCGGCTATTCCACCTTTGAGTTATTCGCCGGTGGGCCACTGTTTTTCGACACCGCAGCGCTGATCATCGCGTTCGTGGTGCTGGGCCGCTATTTCGAGGCCAGGGCCACGGGCAAGGCGTCGGAGGCGATCAGCAAGCTGCTGGAGATGGGCGCCAAGGAAGCCTGCCTGCTCGTCGACGGCCAGGAACTCCTCGTGCCAGTTGATCAGGTGCACGTCGGAGACCTGGTGCGGGTCCGGCCCGGCGAAAAGATCCCGGTCGATGGTCAGGTCACCGAGGGGCGCGCCGCCGTCGATGAGTCGATGCTGACCGGCGAATCCGTCCCGGTCGAAAAAGCAGTCGGGGACCATGTCGCCGGGGCCACCGTCAACACCGACGGAGTGCTGACCGTGCGCGCCACCGCGGTCGGCGCCGACACCGCACTGGCCCACATCGTGCGCCTGGTCGAGCAAGCCCAGGGCGGCAAGGCCCCGGTGCAGCGGTTGGCCGACCGGGTCTCCGCAGTCTTCGTGCCCGCCGTCGTCGCGGCTGCCGCCGCGACGTTTGCCGGCTGGACACTGCTGGCCGCCAACCCAGTCGCCGGTATGACCGCAGCGGTCGCGGTGCTGATCATCGCCTGCCCCTGCGCGCTGGGCCTGGCCACCCCAACGGCCATCACGGTCGGGACCGGCCGGGGTGCCGATATGGGGATCCTGGTCAAGGGCGGCGAGGTCCTGGAAGCCTCGAAAAAGATCGACACCGTGGTGTTCGACAAGACCGGCACCCTCACCCGCGCCCAAATGCAGCTCACCGACGTGATCGCCGGCAAGCGCCGCCAACCTAATCTGGTGCTGCGGCTCGCGGCCGCCGTCGAGTCGGGCTCCGAACACCCCATCGGTGCGGCCATCGTCGCCGCTGCACACGAGCACGGACTGAAGATCCCGGCCGCCACCGCGTTCGCCAGCCTGGCCGGCCACGGAGTGCGCGCCAACATCGACGGCCACCCCGTATTCGTCGGGCGGCGCAAGCTCATCGACGAGCACAACCTGGACCTGCCCAACCACCTTGCCGCAGCCGCCGCCGAACTCGAAAACCAAGGCCGCACAGCGGTATTCGTCGGCCGCGGCGACCACGTTGTGGGTGTGCTCGCGGTGGCCGACACAGTCAAAGACGACGCCGCCGACGTCGTCGCCCAGCTACACGCCATGGGGCTACACGTCGCCATGATCACCGGCGACAACGCCCGCACCGCTGCCGCGATCGCCGCGCAGGTCGGCATCGACCGTGTGCTGGCCGAGGTGTTACCCGAAGACAAGGTCACCGCGATCCGGGCCCTCCAAGACGAGGGCCGGGTGGTCGCCATGGTGGGCGATGGCGTCAACGACGCCCCCGCGTTGGTGCAAGCCGACCTGGGCATCGCGATCGGCACAGGCACCGACGTGGCCATCGAAGCCTCCGACATCACCCTGATGTCCGGGCGCCTCGACGGCGTCGTGCAGGCCATCGAACTGTCCCGGCAGACCCTGCGCACCATCTATCAAAACCTCGGCTGGGCCTTCGGCTACAACACCGCCGCCATCCCCCTGGCCGCACTCGGCTTACTCAACCCCGTCATCGCCGGCGCCGCGATGGGATTCTCCTCGGTCAGCGTGGTGACCAACTCGCTGCGGCTACGCCGCTTCGGCCGCACCACCGGACAGCAACCCGATCCGGCCCCGCCTCGTGCGCCTGCACCGGCATTGACTCAATAGTCTTGGACCGGCGCAGTAATCGTCCCTGAATCGGAGAAAGCGAAAACGACCAATGGATTTGCGTGCAGCAGAGGCCATTTCAGCCTTCGGCCATGCTGCAGACCACCCCTCGGTGTCGCGACCGTGCACACCGATACATAACACAACAACCGCTCGCCAACGATGGGAGGCAGTGCAATGATGACCTGGTACGGCGGACACGGCTGGGGCTGGTGCAGCATGCTCGTCAACATTCCGATGATGGTGGCGTTATGGGCCGCCCTCGTGACCGCCATCGTCCTGGCTATCCGTATTGCCGCCAGGCAGCCAAACGATCCACCAGTCCCGACGCACGCCACCTACCCGCGGCCCGACGCCACGGTCTCAACTCGCGTTGCAGAAAGCGCGAGCGACGACGACTTTGGCCGCCGGTTGATGTAACTGCCCAGGCAGCCTTGAACGCCAAGCTCATTCACCGCAGACACAGGATCACGGCGCCTTGGAGGTCACCGCATGGCGAGATTCACTCGGCGAGCAGCACTGGCTGCGCTCGGTGCTAGCGCCGTGATGGGTATCGGGTACGCGCTGCGCGGAATCCTTGATTCACCCGGCTTACGCATCCGCCTCACCGACGGCAGCATGATGGGCGCGAGTCCGGCCGACATGAGCCTCTACATGGACATGTTCAACCGACACAACGAGATCACCCGCACGGTCGAGGACATTCCCGGCGGCGTACGTACCACCACCCAATCAAACGCTGCCGATCTCACCGCACAACTGCACGCACACGTGTCCAGCATGTACTCCCACCTCGACCAGGGTTCTGAGGTCATGTGCATGAGCCAAAGCCTGCCAACGCTATTCCGCCACGCCGACGGCTACCGCCGCCAGCTCACGCTCACACCCAGCGGCGTCATCGCCGAGGAAACCTCCGACGATCCCGCCCTCACCGACGTCATCCGCAACCATGCCCGCGAAGTCAGCGGGTTCGTACGCGATGGAATGCCCGCAATGATGCAAACCATGATGAGCGGAATGATGGGACCAGGCGGCATGATGGGGCCCCGCGGACGACCATAGTAACAGCCGGTGTGGTTCACCTCGGCTTCTTCACATCGGGGCCACTGAACTGCTCACCACAGTTTCCCGTTCGCGTCGCGCAGATCGCCCGCCTCGTCAATTGCGTGAACCTTCGCAGCCCAATTCATCACGGCACTAAAAACTTTCACTCTTGCCCGCACTGCGCGGCGGCGCCAAGCGTGAACCGTTCGAGGGGCACGCCCACCCTCTCTGGGCCCGGCGTCGAGCCACCGCGGCGGTCCATCGTTTACCGACTAGGATCGCGGGCGATAACATCGCTGTATGGCGATGATTGATACCTCTGGTGATGTGGTGCGGATGGGGCTGACACCGGCCGCGGCGTTGTTTCGTTCACTGGGTGACCCGACGCGGTTGGCCATCGTGCACCACCTGGTGTCTGGCCCGGCGCGGGTGGTCGACCTTGTCGAGGCGGTCGGGTTGGCGCAATCCACCGTGTCCAAACACCTTGCCTGCCTTCGTGACTGCGGTCTGGTGGCCTCCGAACCGGTGGGACGGTCCTCCTTGTTCCGGCTAACGCAGCCCGCGCTGATCGATGTGCTCACGTCCGCTGAAGCGGTGTTGGAGGCCACCGGTCAAGCCGTGTCGCGATGCCCGAACTATGGCATCGGCAGCAGCAAGGCGGAGCCTCGGTGAGCAGCCCCGACCGCGGCGTCCCCGCGGCCCCCGCCATGATCGACGGCCACCCGTGCTGCGATGCTGGCCGGGCTGCGCTGTCGGGGCCGCTCATCCGTGACGCGCAGTGGCGCCGCGCCGCCCGTTCGGCGCGGTGGCTGTCCTGGATCAGCTTGGCCTGGATGCTCACCGAAGGTGTCCTCGGGCTCTGGCAGGGGTTGAACGTCGGTTCGATAGCCCTGACCGGATGGGCGCTGGGCAGCGCTGTCGAAGGCCTGGCCAGTGTCATGGTGATTTGGCGGTTCACCGGCGCACGCACCCTCTCCAAGACCGCCGAACGGCGAGCCCAACGCGGTGTCGCCGTGTCGTTTTGGCTACTGGCCCCCTATATAGCCGCCGAATCTCTCCATCACCTGCTCGGCGGGTACCAGGCAGAAACCAGCGTGATAGGCATCGCGCTCACCACCATCGCACTCCTGGCCATGCCCATCCTCGGCCGCGCCAAACACAGACTCGCCATGCAACTGGAGTCCGCCGCCACCGCAGGCGAGGGAACCCAAAGCTATCTCTGCGCCGCACAGGCTGCCGCCGTGCTGGCCGGCCTGGCGATCACCGCCAGCTGGCCCGGCGGCTGGTGGCTCGACCCAGTCATCGGCTTAGGTATCGCTGCGGCCGCAGTCTGGGAAGGCATCCAATCCTGGCGCGGCCAGAACTGCGAATGCTAGCCAACCAGCAGAACCGAATCGGCGAAACAGCTGCTCGCCGTTGGCGACTCCCAACTGGCGACACAAGACAACCATCGCAGCGCTTCCATCATCTTGAACACCGCAATAACTCGATGTTCCAGATCAGCTCAGATGCACGCAAAAACCCTAAGAGGGAAACAATCCTAAACACCTCAATCCAACCCCCGATAAGCCGGATCGGTAACGCCGCCAAAGCATTCCACCGCCACAGCACGGTTTGCCTCAGGTCAAATGACAAACATTCCCAGCGGGATTGTCACTTGATCTGAGGCACCGCAGGTCAAGCGGCCGCAGGTGCCCCAGATAGAAGGGCCGCGGACACCTCCGACGGCGCGCCGGTGATCAGGCAAGTGGCGGTCGCATCCGGTAACGGAAGTCGCTTGCGCAGGGTGCACCTACGCCTACAGCCATCTGCGGGTCCGGCGTTTGTAGCGCCGATAGGGCTCGCCGAACGTCGCCTCCAGGCACCGCTCCTCCCGTGCGATGACGCCGCGGTCGACCACGATCAAGGCGCCGGCAAGGACGACGAATGCCCAAGGGGCGCTTGCGAGGACGACGATTCCGGCGCAAGCCAGCGCCATGCCCAGATAGCCCGGGTTGCGGGTGAACCGGTAGGGGCCGGTCGTCACCAGCGTGCTGGACCGCTGGTACGGGTTGATCGTGGTGCGGGCGCGCGCGAAAGCGCGAATGAACGATGCGGCCAGGGCGCCACCCGCCACCAGCAGCGCGCAGCCCACCGGGACTGCGAATTCGGCCGGGATCGAGACGGGCGGAAGCACGGCGTCGAGAACAAATCCACCCGCCAGGCCGGCGAGATAGATCAGCGGCGGGGGTGCGATCACCCGCGGAGTCTCGGCCCCTGATGCCGGGTGGTCGGAGCCGGTGTCTTTGCCCAGATCGTCGTGCCGCATAGCAGGAGCCTACTACTAATAGATAAGTATAAACAACTAGAAATTTAGTTTTGGCTTTCTGATTGCTAGCATGAACGTGTGCGCAGCTATCAGCAGTTCTGCCCAACGGCCCGGGCGCTGGACCTGGTCGGCGAGCGATGGACCCTGTTGATTGTCCGGGAGCTTCTGTTCGGGCCCAAGCGCTATACCGACCTGCAGGACGGGCTTCCCGGGATCGGTCCCAACGTGCTCGCCGCCCGTTTGCAGTCGATGGAGGCGAACGGCTTGATCCGCAAGCGGCGCCTTCCCCCGCCGGCCGCGTCGACGGTGTACGAACTCACCGAACGCGGCGACCGCCTGCGCCAGGTGGTGCGCGCACTTTTCGAATGGGGGCTGGATGTCATCGGCACGCCGGGCGCGCACGACACCGTCAAGGCCAGCTACTGGCTTCCCGCCGTCCAAGCCGCCGTCCACGCGCAATCGCCCCCGGCCGACATCGACGACGAGTACGAATTCCGCGTCGCGGACGAGGCGATCACCGTGACGGTCAAGGCCGGCAAGGTCGACGTCCGTCAGGGACCGGCCGACAGGCCCGGCGTCGTGATGCACACTGACACGCAAACCTTCGCCGGGCTCGGCAGCGGCCGGATCACGCCCGCGGCGGCCATCGAGGCCGGCACCCTCACCCTCGAGGGAGACCCGGCCGCCGCCCGGCGGTGCGCGGAGCTGTTCGGGCTCTCGGATGGGCAGCCGTCGCAGCGGTGAGATGAGGGGCCGGCACATGGCGGCCGCCGCGGCCCGAATCGGCGGCCATACACTGACCCCTCGTGGGCATGCTGTTCGGATTCGCTCCGTGGATCGTCTACTGGGTGCTTGTCGGTAACGTCCCGTTCGCGGCGGCGGTGCTGGTCGCGCTGGCGATCGCCGTCGCCGTGTTGGTCATCGGGCGCGCCACCGGGAAGCCGGGTCGCACGCTCGACATCGGTGCTGTCGCAACGTTTTTGGTGCTGACCGTGCTCACGTTCACGGTGAGCGACTCCTTCATGCAGGGCTGGATACAGCCGCTGAGCAACGCCGGGATCTTCCTGGTGGCGCTGATCAGCCTACTGGTGGGCAAGCCGTTCGTGCGTGACTTCGCCGCGGCCGAGCAGCCCGCCGACGTCGTCAAGACCGAGCTGTTCGGCCGGGTCGTCACGGTCCTGACCTGGATTTGGATCGTGGGCTTCGCCGGCATGACGGTGTCGTCGGCGATCCCGCCGATCGTGCAGCGCCTCGGTGGGGAACAAGCCACGATCCTCGACACCAAAACCCCGCTGTCGTTCGTCTGCTACTGGGTCATTCCATTCTCCCTGCTGGGCATCGCGGCCCTGGCGTCGCGGTACCTGGCCGACCGGCTGCTCGCCGGCATCGACGACGTCGCGCGGGAAACCTCGTTCGTCGCCTACGACGAAGCCACCATCGACGAGCTGTACTACCTGGCCCAGGAACACGCCAACCGCGAAGTCGGCCCGGGCAAGGAGGCCTACAACGTCAAGGTCGGGGGCATGGGAACCCCGCTGACCGGAGACGAGTCGCGAAAGTCGTGGCCGTCGACCTACAAGGTGCGCGACAAGCGGCGCTGAACACGGCAGCACGCCGTCAACTGAGCGGCCGCAGGCGAAAGATCCTGATCTCGCGGGGCGCGCAGCTGGCCCGGTAACTCTCGTAGCCGGCGTAGAAGTCGGCGGCCTTCGCCCACGCCGCGGCGCGGGCCTCGCCGGTGAGCAACTCGGCCCGATACCGCTTGGGTGGACCTTTGAACTCGATGGTGCACTCGGGGTGCGCCAGCAGGTTGGCGCTCCAGGCGGGATGACTTGGCCGCCCGTAGTTGGACCCGATCGCCAGCAGCCCGTCGCCGTCGTCGAGCAGGGCCAGCGGGTGCGTGCGGGGCTGTCCGGACTTGGCGCCGGTCGTGGTGACGAGCCCGACCCTGTCGACGCCCATCGCGCTCAAGCGGCCGTTTGTCCGGGGGATGAGCACCTTGTCTACGCGCGGCGCCAGGTGCAACCCGAACAGGTAGCCGGGGCGGCTCATCGCGAAGCGCTCGAACAGCGCCTCATCGAGCCGCAACCGCCGCCCGCGAATGGGGCTTTCCCGTCGAAACGCCACGGGTAGACAGTACTCGATTCGCGACCGGACGCGGCCCGCCGCGAATCCGATACGTTGGTGGCGCGGGGCACCTGCCCCGCTTGCGCCAACGAGGAGCACGCGATGAATGCGCCCAGCCCAGATGCCATTCGCGCAGAGACGATCACAGTCACCGGCCACGGCGGCGACGAGATCGAGGCCTACCGGGCTTGCCCAATTGGTGAGCCGCTCGCCGAGGGGTCGCGCGGCGGAGTCGTCTGGATCCACCACATGCCCGGCTACGACCGGGAGACAAAGGAGTTCGTGCGGCGGCTCGCGGTCAACGGCTATCACACGGTGGCCCCGAATCTGTATTCCCGCGAGGCCCCGGGCGCTGCGCCCGACGATGCCGCCGCGGCGGCGCGGGCGGCCGGCGGGGTCCCCGACGAGCGACTGGTCGGCGATGTCGCCGGGGCGGTGGAACACCTGCGCTCGCTGCCGGGAGCCAACGGGAAGTTCGGCGTCATCGGGCACTGCTCGGGTGGGCGCCACGCCTTCCTGGCGGCGTGCTCGCTGCCGTTCGACGCCGCGGTGGACTGCTACGGCGCCTTCATCGTCGAGGACCCGCCCGAGGGCATGCCCAAGGCCATGCAACCGATCCTGCACCTGGCCGCAAACCTGAGCTGTCCGCTGTTGGGCCTGTTCGGGGCCGAGGACCGGTTTCCGGCGCCGGCCGGGGTGGCCACGCTGGACGACGAGCTGACCAAATTCGACAAGCCGCACGAGTTTCACTCCTACGAGGGCGCCGGCCACTCGTTCTTCTCCGTCGACCGGCCGGCGTACCGGGTGGAGGCGGCGGTCGACGGCTGGCGCCGCATCGACGAGTTCCTCGCGACCCACCTGAAAGGCTAGGTGCCAGAACGCATGTGCACATATCTCACCGAACACGTCGAGATCGACGGCAGCGGCAAGGGCGCAACGGGATGGTTCGGCGCCAGCACCGCGACGGTCTACGTCGACCATCCCGTGCACGCGCCCTACGGCCACACGGTCAACATCGACGTCATCAACCCGCGGCTCGGCCCGTCGGCGCGGGTCGCGCTCGAACTCACCGAGGAGAGCGCGCTGGCGTTGGCCGACGCCATCCGAAAAGCGATCGCCCACGCCCCGGCCAAACTGGCCTCGAAGGATCAGTAGGTGTGACATGACCAGCGACCTCGGTGACCGCGACTATCCCCAAATGGCCGCCACGCGCGGACGGGTTGAGCCGGCCCCTCGCCGGGTGCGCGGCTTCCTCGGCAACGAACTGGTCTTCGACACCATCTCGGCGCGCTATGTGTGGGAATTGCCTTACTACCCAGCGTATTACGTGCCATTGGCCGATGTCCGGGAAGGCTGCCTGCGCGACGAGGATCATCCGCAGCAGGTGCAGCTGGGCCCGTCGCGGCTGCACTCGCTGGTCGGCGCCGGCCAAACCTACCGATCGGCGGCCCGCGTGTTCGACGCGGACGGCGGGACCGCGGTGGCGGGCACGGTGCGGTTCGAATGGGATCCGTTGCGGTGGTTCGAAGAAGACGAGCCGATCTACGGCCACCCGCGCAATCCGTATTCGCGGGTCGACGCGCTGCGCTCACACCGGCACGTCCGGGTGGAACTCGACGGAATTGTGCTGGCCGACACCCGATCCCCGATTCTGCTCTTCGAAACAGGTTTGCCCACAAGGTATTACATCGATCCGACCGACGTCGCCTTCGAGCATCTGGAGTCCAGCCCGACGCAGACGCTGTGCCCGTACAAGGGAGCGACGTCGGGTTACTGGTCGGTGCGGGTCGGCGACACGGTGCATCCCGACCTCGCGTGGACCTACCACTACCCGCTGCCCGCCGTCGGCCAGATCGCCGGCCTCGTGGCGTTCTACAACGAGAAGCTCGACATCACCGTCGACGGCGCCGCCCTGCCCCGGCCGCGGACGCAGTTCAGCTAGTCGGCGGCCGAGAAGTTAGCTGCCACGGCCGGATTCCGCCATCGACACGCGGGACAACGCATAAATGTGACGGTTTTCTCTTTTTGCGGTTGATTCTAAGAAGTTCTTAATCGGCGACCATCGAAGCGCGCGCGCGGTTGGTTCGCCGCCGCGCTCAGATCGCCTGTGCGGGTGGGCATCTGGCGTCGGTCGTCGACCGGGCCCACGATTGCCCGATAAGCGCAATCTAAGCGCAGCCTGAGTCGTCGGCGTGACGTGGGTAACAGCATCCGAATTCGCTCCTTTTCGGCCGATATCCCGTCGCTAAAATTTGACCAAAGCAGTCATCTTCGGGAGCAGTCACCTTCAGGTGCTGGAATCCGGTTGATCCCGTGTCACGCAGACCCCTCGTGGTCCTGATCGTCGCGCGCATGGGCCCCGACGAAAGGCGGTACCAGCATGAGCAGCAGAGCGAACGGCCGAATGGCCGCCCATGACGACCGGGTGCCCGAGGTCCTCGAGCTCGGCGCCGCGCCGGGGTTCCCGATCGTCGCCGAGATCGCCGTGCGCAACGGCCCCATCAGCGGCATCGCGACCAGCCCCGACGGCACCCGGGTGCTGGTGACCAACTACGGCCGCGACAGCGTCTCGGTCATCGACACCGACACCTGCCGCGTTGTGCACACCATCGCCGGACTGGGCGAGCCGTTCGCGATCGCCATGGGCAGCGAGGACGCCGAGCGCGCCTACGTCAGCACCGTCTCGACGGCGTATGACTCGATCGCGGTCATCGACGTGCCCACCTACACGGTGGTCGCGACGCATCCGCTTGCGCTCAGCGTCGGTGACCTGGCGGTAAGCCCCGACGGGCGCCACGTCTACACCAGCCGGAATGGTGCACGCGGCGCCGACGTCGCCGCCTTGGACACCGCCACCGGCGAGGTCGAGGCGCTCGAGGTCGCCACCGCGCCGGGGAACACCACCGCGTGCGTGCGGGTCAGCCCCGACGGGGCCCGCCTGTACGTCGGCGCCAACGGACCGACCGGCGGCCGGCTGGTCGTGATCGGCACGCGGGGCCGGTCCCGATCCAAGGCCGGGCAAGCCGGTTTGCGCGTAGTCGGGACCATCGACATCGGTTTGCCCGTTCGCGACGTCGCGCTGTCCCCCAACGGCGCGGTCGCCTACGTGGCGAGCTGCGAACCCGAACTGGGCGCGGTGGTCGACGTCGTCGACACCGCCACCAACAAGATCGTCGGCACCCGCAAGCTCGGCGAGATCGGCGGCGTCCTCACCGGTCTGACGCTCAGCCGCGACGGCGATCGCGCCTACCTGGTCAGCGACGACGGCATCGCGGTGCTGTGCACGCTGACCCACGACGTCGTCGGCACGGTGACGGTGACCGATCAGCCGTCGTGCATGGTCGAGAGCCCGGACGCCAAGTACCTGTACATCGCCGACTACTCGGGCGCGGTCACCGTGGCGGCGGTCGCCTCGATCGTCGCGCTGGGCACCGAGAGCACCGCGCCCGAGACTCAAGTCCCGACCGACTGGGTCACGCCCGAGCTGTTGCAGCCGGCGCTCGCCTGAACTTCCGGCCTCCGGGTTGGGTAAAACGTGCGTTGTCGGGGGAACCCGCTTCTCATAGTCGCGCGCGGCGATAGCATTCGCCCGATCGATCATCAGGCGGTGCTGCGCCGAGACCCATAAGGCGGTACATCGATGGACAGCACGATGCAGGACTTTCCGCTGACGATCGCCGCGATCATGCGGCACGGCTGCGGCGTGCACGGGGCACGCACGGTCACGACCGCCACCGATGCCGGTTACCGGCACATCAGCTACCGCGAACTGGGGCGGCAGGCGGCCCAGCTGGCGAACGCGTTACGCCGCCTCGGCGTCACCGGAGACCAGCGGGTCGCGACGTTCATGTGGAACAACGCCGAGCACCTGGCGGCCTACCTCGCGGTGCCGTCGATGGGCGCCGTCCTGCACACCCTCAACATCCGGCTGTTCCCCGAGCAGATCGCCTACGTCGCCAACGAGGCCGAGGACCGGGTCGTGCTGGTCGATTTGTCCCTGGCCAAACTGCTCGGACCGGTCCTGGCCGAGCTGGAAACCGTCCACACGGTGATCGCCGTGGGCGAGGGCGACGCGGCGCCGCTGCAGGAATCGGGCAAGAGCGTGCTGCGCTACGCCGAGGCGATCGACGACGAGCCGACCGAGTTCGACTGGCCAGCCATCGACGAGAGGTCGGCGGCCGCGATGTGCTACACCAGCGGCACCACCGGCCACCCCAAAGGTGTGGTCTACAGCCATCGTTCGAGTTTCCTGCACACGATGGCGGCGTGCTCGGCGAATGGGATAGGGATCGGATCCAACGATCGCGTGCTGCCGATCGTGCCGATGTTCCACGCCAACGCGTGGGGGCTGCCCTACGCGGCGCTGATGGCGGGCGCCGACCTGGTGCTGCCCGATCGCCACCTCGACGCCCGGTCGCTGATCGACGTGGTCGAGAACCTGCGGCCCACCGTGGCCGGCGCGGTGCCGACGATCTGGAACGACGTCCTGCATCACCTCGAGGACGACCCCGGCCACGACATGTCGTCGCTGCGCCTGGTGGCGTGCGGCGGCTCGGCCGTGCCGGTGTCGCTGATGCGCACCTTCGAGGAGAAGTACGACGTCCAGATCCGGCAGCTGTGGGGCATGACGGAAACCTCGCCGCTGGCCACCATGGCCTGGCCGCCGCCGGGAGCGCCCGAGGACCAGCACTGGGCGTTTCGCGCGACGCAGGGCCAGCCGGTATGCGGCGTGGAAATGCGGATCGTCGACGACGACGGGCGGGTGCTGCCCAACGACGGCAGGTCGGTGGGGGAGGTGGAGGTCCGCGGCCCGTGGATCGCCGGGGCCTACTACCGGGGGCGGGACGAGTCCAAGTTCGACTCCGGCTGGCTGCGCACCGGCGACGTCGGCCGCATCGACGAGCAGGGCTTCGTGACCCTGACCGACCGGGCCAAGGACGTCATCAAGTCCGGCGGGGAGTGGATCTCCTCGGTCGAGTTGGAGAACTGCCTGATCGGCCACCCCGACGTGCTGGAGGCCGCGGTCGTCGGGGTTCCCGACGAGCGCTGGCAGGAACGGCCGCTCGCCGTGGTCGTAACCAAGGAAGGCGCCTCGGTCAGCGCCGAGCATCTGCGAATGTTTCTGGCGGACAAGGTCGTTCGGTGGTGGTTACCGGAGCGGTGGACGTTCGTCGACGAAATCCCGCGGACCAGCGTGGGCAAGTACGACAAGAAGGCCATCCGGTCGCGATACGCCGAGCGCGGCTACTGGGTGGTCGAGGCGCGGGACTGAGGGACGCCCGCGCCGATGGTGTAGAACGAGTTCATGGGTCTGCGGGTCGTTCAATGGGCAACCGGCTCTGTCGGCGTGGCGGCGATCAACGGCGTGCTGGAGCACCCCGAGCTCGAACTCGTCGGCTGCTGGGTGCATTCCGAAGCCAAGGCCGGCAAGGACGTCGGTGAGATCGTCGGCGCGGCGCCGCTGGGAGTGACGGCGACGAACGACGTCGACGACGTTTTGGCGCTGGACGCCGACGCCGTGATCTACGCGCCGCTGCTGCCCAACGCCGACGAGGTCGCCGCACTGCTGCGGTCGGGGAAAAACGTCGTCACCCCGCTCGGCTGGTTCTACCCCAGCGAAAAGGAGGGCGCCCCGCTGGAAGTGGCCGCGCAGGCCGGCAATGCGACGCTGCACGGCGCGGGCATCGGACCCGGGGCGGCCACCGAGTTGTTCCCGTTGCTGTTCACCATGATGTCCACCGGCGTGACTTTCGTTCGCGCCGAGGAGTTCTCGGACCTCCGTACCTACGGCGCACCCGACGTGCTGCGCTACGTGATGGGCTTCGGCGGAACCCCCGACAGCGCGATGACCGGGCCGATGCAAAAACTGCTCGACGGCGGCTTCATCCAGTCGGTGCGGCTCTGCGTCGACCGGTTGGGCTTCGCCGCCGAACCCGGCGTCCACTCGTCGCAGGAGGTTGCCGTCGCGACGGCGCCGATCGAATCGCCCATCGGGGTGATCGAGCCGGGGCAGGTCGCCGGGCGCCGCTTCCACTGGGAGGCCATCGTCGGCGACAAGGTGGTCGTCCGGATCACGGTGAACTGGCTGATGGGTTCGGAAAACCTCGATCCGCCTTGGTCTTTCGGCCCCGCGGGGGAGCGTTACGAGATCGAGGTGCACGGCAACCCGAATGCCTTCGTGACGGTCAAGGGATGGCAGCCGGAGAGCGTGGAGGCGGGGCTGAAGAGCAACCCGGGGATCGTCGCGACCGCGGCGCACTGCGTCAATGCCGTCCCCGCGACGTGTGCCGCGCCGGCGGGCATCCAAAGCTTCTTCGATCTGCCGTTGTTCACCGGCCGGGCCGCCGCCGGCCTGCGAGCGGACAATTGAAAGGCGTTGTACCCATGGCAAAGTCACTCGCCGTAGCGGAATCGCTCGTCGTCCCCGTCCCCGTCGAGCAGGCCTTCCACAACACGCTGCCGGCCCCGCTGCCGGAGGTTTTCAAGCGCTGGCATGGCCCCTTCCCGCCGATCAAGGAGGTGCGCGAGCAGACGGGTGCATGGGACGCGGCGGGCCAGACCCGCACCGTGGTGCTCGCCGGCGGGGGCAGCACCCGCGAGGAACTCACCAGCGTCGACCCGCCGCGGTCATTCGGCTACCGGCTCACGAACGTCACCGGTCCGATGGCGCTGCTGGTCGACCACGTCGAAGGGGAATGGATCTTCACCCCGGCAGCGGGCGGAACCGACGTCACCTGGCGCTGGAACATCCACTCCACGTCGCCGCTGACGTCGTGGCTGCTTCCGGTGTTCGGCACGCTTTGGAAGGGCTACGCGCGCAAGGCGCTGCAGGATCTCGCGACGACGCTGACGGCCTGAGTTCATGTGCCGACTGTTTGGCCTGCACGCCGGGACGGACGCGTGCACCGCGACGTTTTGGTTGCTGGACGCCCCCGACAGCCTGGCCGAGCAAAGCAGGAGGAACCCGGACGGCACGGGCCTGGGTGTCTTCGACGAGCGGGGCCGGCCCGAGGTGGACAAGCAGCCCATCGCGGCCTGGCAGGACGCCGCCTTCGCCACCGAGGCGCACGAGATGACCGGCACGACGTTCATCGCGCACGTCCGGTACGCGACGACCGGCTCGCTCGACGTCCGCAACACCCACCCGTTCCTGCAGGACGGCCGGATCTTCGCGCACAACGGCGTGCTCGAGGGGCTCGACGTCATCGACGAGCGGCTGCGCGAGGTCGGCACCGATGACCTGGTGCAGGGCGACACCGACTCCGAGCGGGTGTTCGCATTGATCACCGGATCGGTCCGTGCGCACGACGGCGACGTGACGGCCGGCCTGGTCGACGCGATGAGGTGGCTCGCGGCGAATGTGCCGATCTACGCGGTCAACGTGCTGCTGAGCACGGCGACCGACATGTGGGCCCTGCGCTACCCGGACACCCACGAGTTGTACATCCTGGAACGCCAGACGGCGCCCGGCGGTCCCGAATTCGACCTGCGCACCAAGCGAATTCGCGCGCGGTCGGAACATCTGTGCACCCGGGCGTCGGTGGTGTTCGCCTCCGAGCCGATGGACGACGACCCGGGCTGGCGCCTGCTCGACCCGGGGGAACTGGTCCACGTCGATGCCGCGCTGCGGGTCACCGGAAGTGTGGCGCTTCCCGACCCGCCCAGGCATCTGATCCGTCGGCAGGATCTGAGCGGACCGGTCCAAGACGCGCAGCACGCCCTGCCCAACACCCGGCGGCTCGCCTGACGCCGGGCGGCGTCGATTTCGCAGCAAACGCTTAAAGGGCACTACTGGATATATGTTTAATAAGTCGTCTGCCCTCCCGCGCGTCCGACCACGAATTTTGATGGAAAAACCACGGGCGCGAGTCGGGCGTCGTGGGGCGCAAGGCCTCGTGTCAAATAACTTGGTTAATCGCCGCCATAGTTGGGTACATGTGAGCATGCGCGTCATCATCTATGTTGCTGCGGCGGTCGGCATGGCCATCGCCGTTCTCTTCATGACCCCGGTCGTTCTGCTGATCGGGGCGTCGTCTGCTCACGCCGACACCGGTGTCAATGGTTACCTTCGCTGCATGCACAGCGATGCGGCGCCCCCGCCCCCGGGGGTGCGTCCAGGAGACTGGTTTCCCCTCGTTCGAAGCATTGAGACGGATCTCGATTCTGGTGAATCCCCTGCCCAAATAGCTCAGACATTGGAGGGCATGGGAGTCAAGCCGAGCGATGCCGTTACGCAAGTGCAGTGTGTTGTGGCAAACCAGCCGCGCTGACGCCTGAAGGCGACCCGCAAGCAAGCATTGCCACTCGGCGGCACGCTTCAGAAGCGACCGCGATGTGTCAGTATTGTGACGTGAACGCACGGCAATGCGCTTGTTTACTGGGCGCCGCGGTGATGACAGGCTGGGCGGCGCTCAGCACACCGGCCCTCATTGCCCCCGCGGCCGCCGATCCCTGCCCCGACGCCGAGGTGACGTTCGCCCGCGGCACCGGCGAGCCCCCCGGCGTCGGCGGGGTCGGACAGGAGTTCATCGATTCGCTGCGCTCGCAGGTCAAGGGTCGCTCCGTCGGGGTGTATCCCGTCAACTACCCCGCCGGCGACGACATCGCCCCGTCCGCGAACGCCGGCGCCAACGACGCGCACGCCCACGTTCGGTCCATGGTCGCGAACTGTCCCAACACCAAGCTGGTGCTCGGCGGATATTCGCAGGGGGCGGGGGTGATAGATCTGATCACGATCGCCCAGGCGCCGGTTGCGGGCCTGGTCCCCGACATCCTCACCGCCGACGAGGCCGATCACGTCGCCGCGGTCGCCACCTTCGGCAACCCGTCGGGCAGATTTCTGGGGGCGCCGATAACTCAGCTCAGCCCGTGGTACGGGGCCAAGGCCGTGGACCTGTGTGCGCCCGGCGATCCGGTGTGCTCGCCGGGCGCCCCCCTGACGCTGCCGTCGCACGACGAGATGTTCTCCCCGGCGCACCTCTCCTACACGCAGTCCGGGATGCCCAGTCAGGCCGCGACTTTCGTGGCGGGCCGTCTCTAAGCGCGCCGTCTGGCAGAGTGGGTGGGCGTGGCAACCAGACGCGCGCTCGTGCTCGCCGGTGGAGGAATCGCGGGAATCGCCTGGGAGACAGGCGTTCTACGAGGGATCGCCGATGAGTCGCCGAAAGCCGCACGGCTGCTGCTGAATTCGGACGTGCTGGTGGGCACCTCGGCCGGTTCGGCGGTCGCCGCCCAGATCGGCAGCGGCAGCACGCTCGAGGAGCTGTACGACCGGCAGGTTGCCGAGGAATCCGCCGAGATCGACTCCGGCGTCGACGTCGACGACATCGCCGGGCTTTTCCTCGCGGCCCTGGCCGGACCCTACGACAACACAGAAGACAAGACCCGCCAACAGCTGCGGCGCATCGGGGCCGTGGCGGTGGCGACCCAAACCGTCGCCGAACCGGTCCGTCGCCGGGTGATCGCGCAACGCCTACCGTCACACGACTGGCCCGACCGGGCGCTGCGGCTCACCGCGATCGACACCGCCACAGGCGAATTGGTCGTCTTCGACAACGAGTCGGGCGTCGCGCTCGTGGACGCGGTGGCCGCCAGTTGCGCGGTGCCGGGAGCGTGGCCGCCGGTGACGATCGCCGGCCGGCGGTACATGGACGGCGGGGTCGGCAGCTCGGTCAACCTCGGCGTCGCCGCCGACTGCGACGCGGCGGTGGTGCTGGTGCCCTCCGGCGCGGACACCCCGTCGCCGTTCGGCGCCGGGCCGGCGGCCGAGATCACGGCCTTCGCCGGTGTCGTGTTCTCGGTGTTCGCCGACGCCGAGTCGATGGCGGCCTTCGGGCCCAACGCGCTGGATCCGCGCTGCCGCATCCCGTCGGCGCTGGCCGGGCGGGCGCAGGGGCGGCGCGAGGCCGCGGCCGTCGCGCAGTTCCTGGGCGTCTAGAAGCGTCAGCCCTCGACCGCCGGGGGAACCGGCTCGTCATCGTCGCGTTCGAAGGCGTCCAGGGCCTGGGTGGCCAGCTCGCGGCCCGCGGCGATCACCTCCACCGCCCGGTGGAATTCCAGGCTCCGGCACGTCGAGCGCGGCACCTCGATCAGCAGGTCCGCCGGATAGGCCGCCAGCGTGTGGCGGGCCAGCGCCGATTGGGCGATGTCGATCGTTCGGTTCATCACCTCGAAGCTGCCCAGCTTCGGAACCTCGGGAGTCTCGTCCAGGGCGGCGAGGGCGTCCGCGCCGGGTTCGGGGTCGCCCTCGGCATCGTCGGGCCAGGCATCCGATTCCCCGCCCGGCCCGCCGAACCGGCTCAGCATCGCCCGCGCCGCGGGCCGGTCCAGCAGCGAGCGGGCCGCGGTGGTGTCCAGCAGCGCGGAAGTGCTGCGCACCATGCGGTTCAGCCACTCGGCGGTGGCGCCGGGCTCCTCGGCGCGGCTGACGATGGTCTCGCTGCCGTTGAGGCTGACCGCGATGGTCAGATCGGCGTTCACCCCGGCGATCGGGGCCATCGGCAGCGGGTCGAGGATCCCGCCGTCGGCGAGCAGCCGCCCGTCGAGCTCGTGCGGGGCGATCACCCCGGGAATCGCGATCGACGCCCGGATGGCCTCGTCGAGGGGGCCGCGCTGAAACCACACCGACTTGCCGGCCAGCAGGTCGGTCGCCACCGCGGTGTAGGGGATGGGCAGTTGCTCGATGGCGACGGGCCCGAGGATGTCGCGAACCGTGTCCAGGATCTTCTCGGCCCGCATCACCCCGGCCGCGCTAATGGAGAAGTCCAGCAGCCGCAGGATCGTGCGCTGCGTCAGCGACTTGGCCCAGTCGGCGAACTCGTCGAGGCGCCCGGCGGCCTGCAGACCGCCGACCACCGCGCCCATCGACGAGCCGGCGATCCCCACGATGTCGTAGCCGCGCTCGGCGAGCACCTCGATGACGCCGATGTGGGCGTAGCCGCGGGCACCCCCGCTGCCGAGCGCCAACGCCACCCGCGTCGGTGCCGATCCACGCGCGACCACTTCGCCAGCCACCCCTACAGTCTGCGCGGCGCAACCGGCCGTCACCGGCCGGGTGGGCACTTTTTTCAGCCGTGATCGCAATTACCCGGCGGCTGCAAACGTGGGCCTTCGCGCTACCCGCATTCGTCGTTGGCGGCCGCGCGCGCCGCGGTGATCAACGCCGCCTGCCGGGCCAGGGTCAGCTCCGCCCACCGGATGTTCCAGCTGCCCGCGGTGCCCGATTGCGACGCCTGAACCATCGCCAGATACGGCTCGAACATGGGCTGACCCGTCTTGGGTTGGGCGTCCATCCACACTTTCGCGGCGTGACAGGCCTGGTAGTACTCCTCCTCGGTGGAATCCGCCGGAACGTCGACCCTGGTTGTGACGCCCGCGGGGGACCGGCCGATGGCACCCGGCGGCACGGAGGTCGGGCCGACGGGGATGCCCGACGGTCGCGCCGACGAGGAGGCGGCCGTGCCGTCGCGCGTGCCGTGCGAACACCCGGCGACCGCCGACAAGCCGGTCGCCACCACGACCGCGGTACACGGCAGGAGCCAACGACTGCACCGGCGCACGATGTCAATCTATGCAACACTGGCTGCCGTGATGGAGCGCTTCGGATTTTGCGAGTGTTGTCGGCCCTAGCCCGCCGCCGCTTGTCCCGATCCGTTCTCCCTGGAGCACTCCCCGATGTCTTTGCCTGTCGCCTCTTCGATTGAGCTGCGCCCCCATGTCCCAGCCCCGGGTCCCACCCGGCTGCGGGTGCCCGACCTGCTGCACGCCACCGACCAGGCCGCCGACGACGTGCTCAGCGGGCGCTGCGACCACCTGCTGCCCGAGGGCGGCGTGCCCGGGGCCCGGCGCTGGTTCGCCCGCATCCACGGCGACGACGAGCTCGACATCTGGCTGATCAGTTGGGTTCCCGGCCGCGCCACCGAATTGCACGACCACGGCGGCTCCCTCGGCGCGCTGACCGTGCTGTCGGGTTCGCTCAACGAATTCCGTTGGGACGGAAGAGGATTGCGGCGCCGCCGGCTGGAGGCGGGTGACCAGGCCGGGTTCCCGCTGGGCTGGGTGCACGACGTGGTGTGGGCGCCCCGGGCCGTCGCCGCGGCGGCGCCGGCCAGCAGCGGCCCGGTCGAGCCGACGCTGAGCGTGCATGCCTACTCGCCGCCGTTGACCGCGATGTCGTACTACGAGGTCACCGACCGCAACCGGTTGCGTCGCCGGCGCACCGAACTGACCGACCAGCCGGAAGGGACGCTATGAGCCGCATCGACGTCGTGTTGAGATCCGCCCGCCGCCGCTATCGCCGCCTGCCCGCCGCCGAGGTGCCCGACGCGGTGCGACGGGGCGCGGTGCTGGTCGACATCCGGCCGCAGGCCCAGCGATTCCGCGAGGGCGAGATCCCGGGCGCCCTGGTGGTCGAGCGCAACGTGCTGGAATGGCGCTGCGACCCGACCAGCGACGCCCGGCTGCCGGAGGCCGTCGGCGACGACGTCGAGTGGGTGATCGTGTGCTCGGAGGGCTACACGTCCAGCCTGGCCGCGGCGGCGCTACTCGACATCGGCCTGCACCGCGCCACCGACGTCGTCGGCGGCTACCACGCGCTGGCGGGTGCCGGTGTGCTGGAACGGCTCGCTGGTGCGGCGATCGACCCACGCCCGTCGGGGCTGGCGGAGGCCGGGACGACCGGTCGCCGCTGGATGTAGCTAACCGTTGGCGTGCAGTAGCGGCCGCAGCCTGTCCGTCTTCTGCGGCGTCCACCCCGGCGGCGACAGCACGGCCGCCCAGCCGTCGGCGACGTCGGCGACGTAGTGGTGCCCGTGCCCGTCGGGCACGTTCTGGGCGACCGCCATGTCCGCCGAGACCTGCAGGAAGGTGACCACCGGGATCCAGCGGGTCTGCGGCAGCACGTCGTAGCCCCGCCTTTCGCGCAGCCAATCCGGTTTGCTGAACAGCAGGTCGGGCGTCCACCAGGCGATCGGGTCGGAGGCGTGCTGCAAGTACACCACCCGCGGGTGGCCCCAGGCAGAGTCCGGGCGCGCGAGATTGCTTGGGCGAGCGACGAACCGGACGTTCTTGCCGTCGTTGTAGATGGGCAACCACTCCGGAGAACCGGCGTCGCGGGTGGACGTCAGGTCCGTCCAGATCGTGTTGTTGAAGGTCGGGCCGCTGAACAGCGCGCCGTCGGTGCGGGCCAGGACGTTGTTGAGGCTCATGAACGGCGCCTCGCCGCCGAACGATCCCAGGCTCTCGCCGAACACCACCAGCTTGGGGCGCTGCGCCTCGGGCATCTGGCGGATGAGCCGGTCGACGGCCTCGAACAGCGCCTGCCCGGCGTGCCGCGCGTTCTCCTTGTCCACCAGGAACGACAGCCAGCTCGGCAAGAACGAATACTGCATGCTCACGATCGCGGTGTTGCCGTTGTACATGTATTCCAGCGCCGAGGCTTCGGCCTCGTTGATCCAGCCGGTCCCGGTGGTCGTCGCGACGGCGACGACGGCGCGCTGCAACCCGCCGGCCCGCTGCAGCTCCCGCGCCGCCAGCTCGGCGGCCGCCGTGATGCCGTCCGCCGAGTTCAGTCCCGCGTAGGCGCGGATCGGCGCGGTGGCGGGGGCCCCGTTGAAGGTGGTCAGCTCGTCGAGCCTGGGGCCGCCGTTGACGAAGATGCGGCCCTGGTGGCCCAGCGACTCCCAGGACACCAGCGACTCCGGACCGCCGGATCGCAGCGGGGTTTTCGGGGGCGCGGTGTCGGGGCTCATCTCGTTGTTGACCGAGGCGAAGGTGTTGTTCATCGTGCGCATCGCGAACTTGAGCACCACGCCGTTGAGCAGGGTGATGGTCAGCACCAGCAGGAACACCACCACGATGGTGACCGAGAGGCGGAACGGCGCGATCCGGTCGAGCATCCCGACGAGGAAGGCGATCAGCCAGCGGATGAACTGACCGATCTCCACGAGCGTGAACAGCACCACCAGCGACAGGCCGGCGGCGATCGGGTAGTCGTACCACTTCAGGTGCTCGACGCCCATCAGGTCGCGCACCTGGTCCTGCCAGACGTGGAACCGGATCGCCATGAGCACCATGCCGATGGCGCCGCACGGGACCATCACCAGCCATGCCCAGCGCGGCGCCGGCGGGCTGTAGTTCTTGGTGCGCATGTAGCGGATCAGCCAGACGGAGAACACCCCCAGCCCGTAGCCGATGGCGCCGGAGATCCCGCTGACCAGCCCCTGGAACAACGCGGCGCGCGGCAGCAGCGACGGCGTCAACGAAAACAGCACGAAGATGAGCCCCACCGTGGTGCCGGTGAAGGTGTAATGCCTTACCCACCAATCCCTTTCGCGCAGCCGGGGCTTGGCGGTTTCGGTTTGGGTTTCGGTTTCGGTATCGGAGTCCGTGGACTCCTCGACGTCGACCTCCGGTTCGCTCATCTCAGCACCCTACCGATGGGTGAAGTCGGGGTCGCGCTTCTCGATGAATGCCGCCATTCCCTCGGACTGGTCGTGCGTCGCGAAGGTCGAATGGAAGAGCCGGCGTTCGTAGAGAAGCCCTTCGGCCAGTGTGGATTCGAAGGCGCGGTTGACGGCTTCCTTGGCCATCCGGGCGGCCGAGCGCGACATCTGCGAGATGGTGGTGGCGACGGCCTTCGCCTCGGTCAGCAGGTCGTCGGCGGGCACTACGCGCGAAACCAGGCCGCTGCGTTCGGCTTCGGCGGCGTCGATGGTGCGCCCGGTCAGGATCAGGTCCATCGCCTTGGCCTTGCCGATGGCCCGGGTCAGGCGTTGCGAGCCGCCCATGCCCGGCAGCACGCCGAGCTTGATCTCCGGCTGACCGAACTTCGCCGTGTCGGCCGCGATCAGCAGGTCGCACATCATGGCCAGCTCGCATCCTCCGCCCAGCGCGTGGCCGGCCACCGCGGCGATGGTCGGGGTGCGCACGGCCGCCAACTTGCCCCAGGCGGCGAAGAAGTCGGCGTCGAAGGCGTCGGCGAACGTCAGGCCGGCCATTTCCTTGATGTCGGCGCCGGCGGCGAACGCCTTGGCCGAACCGGTGATGACGATCGCGCCGATGCCGGGATCGTTGTCCAATTCCGTTGCGGCATCGGTGACTTCGCGCATCACCTGGCTGTTGAGCGCGTTGAGGGCCTTGGGCCGGTTCAGCGTGATGATCCCGACTCGCCGGTCGCGCTCGACCAGGATTGTTTCGTACGCCATGCCTTGCCTTTCTAGAAACTCAGGTCGTCGTCGACCGGCGCGAAATACGCGTCGACATCGGCCGCGGTCACCGCGGCCAGGGTCGCCGGCGACCACTTCGGATTGCGATCCTTGTCGATGATCTGCGCGCGGATCCCCTCCACCAGGTCGTGCGAGCGCGCCGACGCGCTCGACACCCGATAGTCCTGCACCAGAACGTCTTCCAGCGTGTCCATCTTGGCGGCCCGGCGCACCGCCTCCAGCGCCACCGACACCGCGATGGGGGAGCGGGTGGCGATCAGGTCGGCGGCCTCTCGTGGTCCGGTGTCCGGTCCGGCGCCACGGGCGCGCAGCGCCGCGACGATGTCCTCGACGGTTTCGCCGGAGAAGCACTCGTCGATCCAGTCGCGTTGCGCGGCAAGGGAACTGGGCGGTGGCTCGACGGCGTGCGCGGCCAGCGCCGCCTCGACGCCGTCGGAAACGATGGCCGCGGTGAACGCGTCGAGCTCGGCGTGCGGCACGTAGTGGTCGGCGAACCCCATCGCGATGGCGTCGGCCCCGGAAAACGGCGCGCCGGTCAGCGCCGCGTGCAGGCCCAGCGCGCCCGGCGCCCGGGACAGCAGAAACGCCCCGCCGACGTCGGGGATGAACCCGATGCCGACCTCGGGCATCGCGATCCTGGACGTGTCGGTCACCACCCGGACGTTGGCGTGCGCGCTGACGCCGACGCCGCCGCCCATCACGATGCCGTCCATCAGCGCCACATACGGTTTGGCGAACCGCCCGATCTGGCCGTTGAGCAGATACTCGTCGCGCCAGAACCGCCGCACCTCGACGCCGTCCTTGCGGGCGCTGTGGTAGACCGCCACCACGTCGCCGCCGGCGCACAGTCCGCGGTCCCCGGCGCCGGACAGCACCACGGTGCGCACCGCGTCGTCGGCCGCCCAGGCGGTGAGGATGTCGCTGAGCGCCTTGACCATCGCGTGGTTGAGCGAGTTGATCGCCTTGGGGCGGTTGAGCGTGATCAACCCGACGCCGCCGTCGATCCGGGTGAGGACTTCGTCGGATTGGTGGTCGGATTCCTCGGTCAACGCCCCGCCTTCCATTGCCGCCCGGTCTCGACCAGCAATCTAGATCGTCACTGCCGGGCGCAATACCCGCGGGTAGGGTTTATGTTTAACCGGACGACATCGTCCGGGCCCGGACCTGAAGACAAAACCCCAGCTCCGCTGGGGAACCCGGGCGGGTCACCGATCGTTGAGCATGTGTTCGCACAGCTCCAGCCACTGAGAGAGGATCCGACGGTGCGGGAGACAAGTAACCCGGTATTTCGTTCGCTGCCTAAGCAGAGGGGCGGGTACGCGCAATTCGGCACTGGCGCGGCCCAGGTGCAGCAGGGGTATTACCAAGCCGACCCCTATGCGGCTCCGTACCAGGAGGCCAAGGTATCGCGCCCGGTGACCATCGACGACGTCGTCACCAAGACCGGCATCACGCTGGGCGTGCTGACCGTCTCCGCGATCGTCTCCTATTTCCTGGTGGCGTCCAACGTCGCGCTGGCGATGCCGCTCACCCTGGTCGGTGCGCTCGGCGGCCTGGGGCTGGTGCTGGTGGCGACCTTCGGGCGCAAGCAGGACAGCCCGGCGATCGTGCTCAGCTACGCCGTCCTCGAGGGCCTGTTCCTCGGCGCCGTCTCCTTCGTCTTCGCCAACTTCTCGGTGTCGTCGGCCAACGCCGGCGCCCTGATCGGCGAGGCCGTCATGGGTACCTTCGGGGTGTTCTTCGGCATGCTGGTCGTCTACAAGACCGGTGCCATCCGGGTCACCCCCAAGTTCACCCGGATGGTGGTGGCCGCACTGTTCGGCGTGCTGGCCCTGATGCTCGGCAACTTCGTGCTGGCCATGTTCCATGTCGGCGGCGGCACCGGCCTGGGTCTGCGCAGCGGCGGAACGATCGCGATCATCTTCTCGCTGGTGTGCATCGGCATCGCGGCATTCAGCTTCCTGATCGACTTCGACGCGGCCGACCAGATGATCCGCGCCGGCGCGCCGGAGAAGGCGGCGTGGGGCATCGCGCTGGGCCTGACCGTGACGCTGGTCTGGCTGTACATCGAGATCCTGCGCCTGCTCAGTTATCTACAGAACGACTAGTTTTTCTGTGTTGACTCTGCGCTAGTGGCGCGCCCTACTCGCACTTTTGCGCCATAGGCGCAGAGTCAACCGCGTGTCGGTGCGGACTGCCACCATGCCGGGATGGAACTTGGTCGTCAACCGTTCATCGGCACCGAGGCGCTTGCCGCCGGGGACGTCAGCCGGCACGAGCTGCGCAAGTACTACCGCGCGATCATGCCGAACGTCTACCTCGAAAATCGGCTGGTGCCGTCGCTGCAACAGCGCGCCGTGGCGGCGTGGCTCTGGTCGCGCCGGGAGGCAGTGATAGCCGGTGCCGCGGCGTCGGCGATGCACGGCGCCAGGTGGGTCGACGACGCGGCGCCGGTCGAGTTGATCTGGCGCAATGCGAGAGCGCCGCAATGCGTCGTGACGCGCCACGCGCTGCTGTTGAGTGACGAATTCCAGACGCTCGACGGTGTTCGCGTGACGACACCCGAGCGCACCGCGTTCGACATCGGCCGGCGCGGAAGCATAGGTCGCGCCGTTGCCGACCTCGATGCGCTCGCCGCCGTCACCGACTTCAAGGTGAGAGACGTCGAGGAGCTGGCCGGCAACCATCGTCATGCGCGTGGCCTGCGTCAGTTGGAGGCAGCGCTGGCTCTAGTCGATGCGGGAGCGCAGTCTCCGAAAGAGACATGGCTACGACTGTTGTTGATCAACGCGGGCTTCCCGAGGCCGCGGACCCAGATCCCGGTACCGGGCCCCGACGGCTTCCCCCGATACTTCCTCGACATGGGCTGGGAGGACATCATGCTGGCGGCCGAATACGACGGCGAGCAACATTGGACCGATCCGGCGCAGTTCGCCCAGGACGTCGAGCGGCAGGAATACCTGGCCAAGGTCGGCTGGACCGTCATCAGGGTGGTCTCGCGGCACCGACCCCACGACGTGATTCGCCGAGTTCGGCAGGCCTGGGGTGCCCGGATCACGCGTTGACTCTGCGCTGGTGGCGCACCCTACTCGCACTCTTGCGCCGTGAACGCAGAGTCAACGCAGCGATCGGTCAGCTCAGCCGCTCGATCACCATCGCCATGCCCTGGCCGCCGCCGACGCACATGGTCTCCAGGCCGAACGTCTTGTCGTGCGTCTGCAGGTTGTTCAGCAGCGTGGTGGCGATGCGAGCGCCGGTCATGCCGAACGGGTGGCCCAGCGCGATCGCCCCGCCCGACACGTTCAACTTGTCCTCGTCGATGCCCAGCTCGCGGGCCGAGCCGAGCACCTGCACCGCGAAAGCCTCGTTGATCTCGACCAGGTCGATGTCGCCGATCGACATGCCGGCGCGCTCCAGCGCCCTCTTGCACGCCTCGATCGGGCCCAGGCCCATGATCTCCGGCGACAGGCCGCTGACGCCGGTGGACACGATCCGCGCCAGCGGCGTGAGGCCCAGCTCCTTGGCCTTTTTGTCGCTGGTGATCACCAACGCGGCCGCGCCGTCGTTGAGCGGGCAGGCGTTGCCCGCGGTGACCGTGCCGTTGGGGCGAAACACCGGTTTGAGCTCGCTGACCTTCTCGTAGGTGGTGCCCGGGCGCGGGCCGTCGTCGGTGGAGACCGTGCTGCCGTCGGGCAGGGTCACCGGGGTGATCTCGCGCTCGAAGAACCCGTTCTTGATGGCCTCCTCGGCCCGGTTCTGGCTGCGCACGCCCCAGTGGTCCTGGTCTTCGCGGCTGATGCCGGTGAGTATCGCGACGTTTTCGGCCGTCTGGCCCATCGCGATGTAGACGTCGGGCAGCTTCCCATCGGCGCGGGGGTCGTGCCATTCGTCGGCGCCCGCGGCCGCGGCCGCCGATCGCTCCTGGGCCTCGTCGAAAAGCGGATTCTTGGTGTCCGGCCAGGAGTCGGAGTTGCCCTTGCCGAACCGCGACACCGTCTCCACTCCCGCGGAGATGAACGCGTCGCCCTCGCCGGCCTTGATCGCGTGGAACGCCATCCGCGTCGTCTGCAGCGACGACGAGCAGTACCGGTTCACCGTGGTGCCCGGCAGGAAGTCGTAGCCCAGCTCGACGGCGACGACGCGCGCCATGTTGAAGCCGGACTCGCCGCCGGGCAGGCCGCAACCCAGGATGAGGTCGTCGATGTGGTGCGGGTTGAGCGCGGGCACCTTGTCGAGCGCGGCCCGCACCATCTGGGCGGCCAGGTCGTCGGGCCGCATGGAGACCAGCGACCCCTTCATGGCGCGGCCGATCGGCGAACGGGCAGCGGAGACTATGACGGCTTCGGGCATGACGATTCTCTCCAATGGGACGCGGGCTAGGTACGCACGGGTGCCCCGACGGGCTAGGACAAATCTAGTCGGTGCCGACCGCCGGCTACGACGACGGGGCGTGCGAACCGCGCACCGGGCGCTGCCACAGCCGCGGCATGACGCTGCGCCGGGTGTGCGCGGTGCCGAGCACCGGGGTCGGGGACGGGGCGGGGGCTGCCGGCGCGCCGACCTCCTCACCCAGCTCGTCGCAGAGCGCGACCAGCAGCGCCCGGGCCGCCAGCGCGTACGCGGCCGGCGAGGGATGGTAGCCGTCGGCGGAGAACATCAGCTCGCGCCGGGTGCGGAATTCCGGTGCCAGCAGTCGCGCCATCGGGACCGGCACGCCGCCGGCGGCCCGCACGGCAGCGGCCTGGGCCCGGGCGAGCTGCGAGGTCCGCGCGTGTGCCAGTGAGCGAAGCGGTTGCGGGATCGCGGTGATGACGCCGAGGTCCGGGCAGGTGCCGACGACCACCACCGCGCCG
This sequence comes from Mycobacterium sp. 663a-19, assembly GCF_035616495.1. Classification (NCBI taxonomy): domain Bacteria; kingdom Bacillati; phylum Actinomycetota; class Actinomycetes; order Mycobacteriales; family Mycobacteriaceae; genus Mycobacterium; species Mycobacterium sp. 663a-19. The sequence goes on from NZ_JAPJAV010000001.1 coordinate 818,989, forward strand.
CGGCTGCGCAACCTACGCACCGTCGTGCCCAAGCGCTGCGCGGATTGGCTGATCCCGTTGAGCGCGGTGACGTCGTTGGCGCCCAGCATCAACACCGCCGCGTCCGGCGGCGGCCCAGCCACGAACATCGCATCGACTTGGCCCAGAACACCTTTCGAGGTCGCCCCGACGATCGCCTTGGTGCTCAACCTGATCCGCTTGCCGGTCTGCTCGGCCAGCCCCCGCGCGATCAGCACGCCGGGCACTTCTTCGGCGCTCGTGCAGCCGTACCCGGTGGCCGTCGAGTCCCCGAAGATCATCAGGTGCAGATCCGCGTGCACGCCGCGGTGCCAGCGTTCCACCGGCCCGCCGCCCGGGCCGTAGACGCCGTCGGCGCGGGGCGGGGTGTCCCACGCCTTCGGGATGACGGTGCGCGCGTGCGTCGCCTGGCCGACGAGCAGGTTGCGAGCGCCCAGGTACGCCGTACCTGTCGAGGCGAGTGCACCCGCTGTGGCCAGGGCGATCGTCGAGCGACGCGGCACCCGGATGGTCACACAATCAGTTTAGGTCGGCTTCCGTGTTTGCGCGGGCGGCTGACAAACAATGTGATCACGTTGTGAATCACATGTGGTATCAAATCAGACTCGTCAAATGTTGCACCGGAAAAAGCCTGTCAAGCTAAATTTAGCGAGTTGGCTGAACGACTCGGCGAACAGAGATGAACCGGACGCTTGGCCGCCTCGTCACATGCTGTATCGGACTACAACGGCGTAGGAAGTGTTGAGCATGACCGCACCGAGCAAGGTATCCGGTTCCGCCCCGAGAGCGATTTGCACACACGACGTCCTCCGGGCACGTAGAGTTGAAGCACGCAAGTTCGCGATCAGCGACGGGGCGCCGGTCGAGGTCCTCGAGTCGGGGCCGAGCGTTGCTGCGCGGCTTACCAACCTGGCGTCGAGGTTGACGATCCGGCCGATCCTGGCCGCAGGGAGCCACGCCCCGAACCTGCCCTGGCCATGGGGCCTCATCGACTTCGCCTCCCGGGTCGTGCTTCCCGTCACAGCCACGGTCCGACAGACCGTGAACTTGCCAAATGCCTCGGCCCAGTTGGTGCGTGCCCCCGGCGTGCTGCCCGCGGACGGCACCCGACGGATGGTCCTCTACTTCCACGGCGGCGCGTTTTTGACCTGTGGAGCAAACTCGCACGGACGGCTCGTCGAATCGATTTCGAACTTTGCTGATTCGCCCGTCATGATCGTCAACTATCGGCTGCTGCCCAAGCATTCGGTCGGGATGGCGCTCGGCGACTGCCATGACGCCTACCAATGGGTGCGCCACCGCGGGTACGAGCCCGACCAGATCGTGCTCGCCGGCGACTCCGCGGGCGGGTATCTGGCGCTCGCGCTCGCGCAGCTGCTCCAGGAGGAGGGCGAGGAACCGGCGGCGCTGGTGGCGATCTCGCCACTGCTGCAGCTAGCAAAGGAATACAAGCAGGCGCACCCCAACATCAAGACCGACGCGATGTTCCCGCCGCAGGTGTTCGACGCGCTCGTCGCATTGGTTGCTGGGGCGGCCGAAAAGAACAAAGTCGACGGCAAGCCGGAAGAGATTTACGAGCCGTTGGAGCACATCAAACCGGGCCTGCCGCGGACGCTGATTCACGTGTCCGGCTCCGAGGTGCTCCTGCACGACGCGCAGTTGGCGGCGACCAGGCTGGCGGCCGTCGGCGTGCCGGCGGAGGTGCGGGTGTGGCCCGGACAGATTCACGACTTCCAGCTGGCCGCGCCGCTGGTGCCGGAGGCGATCCGCTCGCTGCGCCAGATCGGCGACTACATCCGCGAAGCCACCGGCTGACGCCGCGCCCGGCGCCGGTCGGCGCGGGTGTGCGTCGCCGGAAACCGCCTGAGACGATGAACGCATGCGAATCGCGCAGCACATCAGCGACCTCATCGGCGGCACGCCGCTGGTCCGGCTGAACTCCGTCGTCCCCCCCGGCGCCGGCACCGTCGTCGCAAAGGTCGAATACCTCAACCCCGGCGGCAGCTCCAAGGACCGGATCGCGGTGAAGATGATCGACGCCGCGGAGGCCGCCGGGCTGCTCAGGCCGGGCGGCACGATCGTCGAACCCACCTCGGGCAACACCGGCGTCGGCCTCGCCCTGGTCGCCCAACACCGCGGCTACAAGTGCGTATTCGTCTGCCCGGACAAGGTCAGCGAGGACAAGCGCAACGTGCTGCTCGCCTACGGCGCCGACGTGGTCGTGTGCCCGACGGCCGTGCCGCCCGATCACCCGGACAGCTACTACAGCGTCTCCGACCGGCTGGTGAAAGAGATCGACGGCGCCTGGAAGCCCGACCAGTACGCCAACCCGGAGGGCCCGGCCAGCCACTACGAGACCACCGGCCCGGAGGTCTGGGCCGACACCGACGGCAAGGTCACCCACTTCGTCGCCGGCATCGGCACCGGCGGGACCATCACCGGCGCGGGCCGCTACCTCAAGGAGGTGTCCGGTGGACGGGTGCGCATCGTCGGCGCCGACCCCGAGGGCTCGGTGTATTCCGGCGGCAGCGGCCGGCCCTACCTGGTCGAGGGGGTCGGCGAGGACTTCTGGCCGGCGGCCTACGACCCGACGGTGCCCGACCAGATCATCGCGGTCTCCGACTCCGACTCGTTCAACATGACCCGGCGGCTGGCCCGGGAGGAGGCGATGCTGGTGGGCGGCTCGTGCGGGATGGCGGTGGTGGCCGCGGTGAAGGTGGCCGAGGAGGCCGGGCCCGACGCGTTGGTCGTCGTCCTGCTGCCCGACGGCGGTCGCGGCTACATGTCGAAGATCTTCAACGACGCGTGGATGTCGTCGTACGGATTCCTGCGCAGCCGCCTCGACGGCTCGACCGAGCAGCCGACCGTCGGCGACGTGTTGCGCGGAAAGTCCGGCGCGCTACCGGATTTGGTGCACACCCACCCGTCCGAGACGATCCGCGACGCCATCGGCATCCTGCGCGAGTACGGGGTCTCCCAGATGCCGGTCGTCGGCGCCGAGCCGCCGGTGATGGCCGGCGAGGTCGCCGGCAGTGTCTCCGAACGCGAACTGCTCTCGGCCGTCTTCGAGGGGCGCGCCAAATTGGCCGACGCCGTCTCCGAGCACATGAGCCCGCCGCTGCGGATGATCGGCGCCGGCGAGTCGGTGACTGCGGCCGGCAAGGCGCTGCGCGAGTGGGACGCGTTGATGGTGGTGGAGCAGGGCAAACCGGTGGGCGTGATCACCCGGTACGACTTGCTGGGATTCCTGTCGGAGCCACCGCGACACTAGCGCGCGCCGCCTCGTCGCGACGCCGATCGGCGCGTTGCGCAAGTCTCGCCCGGGCGGCCCGCGCTCGGGTACTGTAATCCCGCCTGGTTCAGCGCAAACCGGAGTGGAGGTAGCCCATGACCGATCAACCGCCCGGCGGATTCCAGCCGCCGCCTCCACCGCCAGGCGGGTTCCAGCCACCTCCGCCGCCACCGCCACCCGGCGGTGGTTCCTATCCCCCGCCCCCGCCGCCTTCGGGTGGCTACGCGCCGCCGCCGCCCGGACCGGCGATCCGTGCGCTGCCGACCGAGGCCTACACGCCGTGGCCCACCAGGGTGCTGGCCTTCCTCATCGACAACGTCCCGATCGCGGTCGTCTACGGCATCGCGTGGGTGATCGCGGTGCTCACCCGGCAGTCGTCCTGCGTGTCGAACATCAGCCAGTACGACGTCAGCCAGTACTGCTACACGCAGCAATCGATGTTCGGCCTACTCGTGCAGGGGCTGGCGTGGCTGGCGATACTCGCCTACGGCGTCTGGAACTACGGCTACCGCCAGGGCACCACCGGGTCGAGCCTCGGCAAGTCCGTGATGAAGGTCAAGGTGGTCAGCGAGGTCACCGGGCAGCCCCTCGGTTTCGGGATGTCGCTCGTGCGCCAACTCGCCCATTTCGTCGACGCGGTCATCTGCTACATCGGTTTCCTGTTTCCGCTGTGGGACGCCAAGCGGCAGACGCTGGCCGACAAGATCATGACGACGGTGGTGCTGCCGATTGAACAGTGACGGCGCCGTGCGGCGGCGAACTGGCCGCCGCGGACGTCGTTAGGCTGATCGTCGATGAGCGACGACGATAAGGCAGACCGCGGAATCAGCGGCCTGGCCACCAAGGCCATCCACGCCGGCTACCGCCCGGACCCCGCGACCGGGGCGGTGAACGCCCCGATCTATGCCAGCAGCACGTTCGCCCAGGACGGCGTCGGGGGACTGCGCGGCGGATTCGAATACGCGCGCACCGGCAACCCGACCAGGTCGGCGCTGGAAACCTCGCTGGCCGCCGTCGAGGACGGCGCCTTCGCGCGGGCGTTCAGCTCCGGGATGGCCGCCACCGACTGCGCCCTGCGGGCGATGCTGCGGCCCGGCGATCACGTCGTCATCCCGAACGACGCCTACGGCGGCACATTCCGGCTGATCGACAAGGTCTTCACGCAGTGGAACGTCGGGTACACGCCGGTGGCGCTTTCCGACCTGGACGCCGTGCGCGACGCGATCACACCGCGGACCCGGCTGGTCTGGGTCGAGACGCCGACCAACCCGCTGCTGTCCATCGCCGATATCGCCGCCATCGCCGAAATCGGCCGACAGCATTCGGCAAAGGTGTTGGTGGACAACACGTTTGCGTCGCCCGCGCTGCAGCAGCCGTTGACGCTGGGCGCCGACGTGGTGCTGCACTCGACCACCAAATACATCGGCGGCCACTCCGACGTGGTGGGCGGGGCGCTGATCACCGGCGACGACGAGCTGGACGACGCGTTCGGTTTCCTGCAGAACGGGGCCGGCGCGGTGCCCGGCCCGTTCGACGCCTACCTGACGATGCGCGGCCTGAAGACCCTGGTGCTGCGGATGCAGCGGCACGGCGAAAACGCCTCTGCCGTAGCGGAATTCCTCGCCGGGCATCCCGCGGTGAGCGTGGTGCTGTATCCGGGTCTGCCCACCCACCCCGGCCATGAGATCGCGGCGCGCCAGATGCGTGGCTTCGGCGGCATGGTCTCGGTGCGCATGCGGGGCGGCCGAGCGGCCGCCGAAAGTCTGTGCGCCGGCACCAAGGTGTTCATCCTGGCCGAATCGCTGGGCGGGGTGGAGTCGCTGATCGAGTACCCCAGCGCCATGACGCACGCGTCGACGGTCGGCTCACAGCTGGAGGTGCCCGACGACCTGGTGCGGCTTTCGGTGGGCATCGAGGACGTCGCCGACCTGTTGGCCGATCTCGAGCAGGCCCTCGCCTAGCTACCGCGAGCAGACGCAAAAGCACCCGACACGCCGGGCGTTTGGGTGCTTTTGCGTCTGCTCGCGGTGGGGAGCCCGCCCCTAGGAGTGGTAGGGCTCCGCGCTGACCAGCGTGACCTCGACGGTGTTGCCGTTGGGCACCGTGTAGCGGCGGGTCTCGCCCACCTTGGCGTCGATCAGTGCGCCACCCAGCGGTGAGTTGGGCGAGTACACCTCGAGCTTGCCCTCGTTGACACCCTCCTGGCGGGTGGCGATCAGGAAGGTCTCGGTGTCGGACTTGTCGCCGTTGTAGTAGACCTTGACCACCGATCCGGGCAGCGCGACGCCGGACTGCTTGGGCGCCTCGCCGACCTTGGCGTTGTTGAGCAGGTCCTGCAGCTGACGGATGCGCGCCTCCTGCTGCCCCTGCTCCTCGCGGGCGGCGTGGTAGCCGCCGTTCTCGCGGAGGTCGCCCTCCTCGCGCCGGTCGTTGATTTCCGCGGCGATGACGGGGCGATTGGCGATCAGCTGATCGAGCTCCGCCTTGAGCCGGTCATGCGATTCCTGGGTCAGCCAGGTCACCTGGGTGTCCGTCATCTCCTGGTGCTCCTCGTCTTATCGGTTCCGCGTATCCGCGTAAGCTTCGACAGCCCCGCTGTCGGGGTGTCCGGGTCCGACCCCGGGTGCTCGGCGCCGTTCTGCTCACGGCCTCTAAGCAGCAATACACGGTCCCAGCAGGAACCGTGCATTCATCCATGTTACCACTGCGGAAACGGCCGATGGCCACATATTCGCAGTTCTCTATCGTCGGTCGGGCGGCCGCAAATAGCCGGGCACGTCGGTGCCGCAGCCGTAGATGTCGGCCATCGCCGGCGGCTGGGAGGACTTCACCGTCGTCGTCACCTGCACGGTGGCCTGGCCCGACGGCGGGACCAGCACCTCCCGCCTGCCCGTCTCGCTGCCGTCCTTGGCGCGCACCCGCACGATGCAGTCCACCGGCCGCGACGGGTCGGATCGCGTCACGCTGATCGTCACCGACGCCGTCTCGTCGTCGATCACCGCGTAGCCGGCCAGCGAGCCGGACACGTCGCTGGTGCCGAGCCGCCGGTAGCCGATGACGGCGATCACCAGGCCGGCCGCGACGGCCAGCACGGCCACGGCGACGACGAGCCAGCGCCGCGGCACGCGGGGCAGCCGCGACCGCCCGTAGCGGGACTCGGGACGAGCGATGGGGGTTTCGGTCATGGGTGGGTATGCCTGGGCTGAGCGACTGCCGGACCTCGGCCGACACGATCGGCAGCTGGAATTATAGGGTCGAAACCGGGCGTCCAGCAGACCGACAAGGGGGCATGTGAGCGAACTGCGGTTGATGGCGGTGCACGCCCACCCCGACGACGAGTCCAGCAAGGGTGCGGCCACCCTTGCCCGGTACGCCGACGAAGGCCATCGGGTGCTCGTGGTGACGCTGACCGGGGGCGAACGCGGCGACATCCTCAACCCCGCGATGGACCTGCCCGACGTGCACGGGCACATGGCCGAGATCCGGCGCGACGAGATGGCCAAGGCCGCCGAGATTCTCGGCGTGGAGCACACCTGGCTGGGTTTTGTCGACTCGGGGTTGCCCAAGGGCGATCCGCCGCCACCGCTGCCCCAGGACTGCTTCGCGCTGGTCCCGCTGGAGGTGTCCACCGAGGCGCTGGTGCGGGTGGTCCGCGAGTTCCGGCCGCACGTGATGACCACCTACGACGAGAACGGCGGCTACCCGCACCCGGATCACATTGCCTGCCACAATGTTTCGATCGCCGCCTACGAGGCGGCCGGCGACCACGCGCGTTTCCCGGACGCCGGCGAGCCGTGGAACGTGTCCAAGCTGTACTACATCCACGGCTTCCTGCGCCAGCGAATGCAGCTGCTGCAGGACGAGTTCGCCAAGCGTGGCGAGGAGGGCCCGTTCGGCAAGTGGCTCGAGCACTGGAAACCCGAGCACGATCCGTTCGAGTCTCGGGTGACGACGCGCGTGGAGTGTTCGAAGTACTTCAGCCAGCGCGACGACGCGCTGCGCGCTCACGCCACCCAGATCGACCCGAACGCCGAGTTCTTCGCCGCCCCGATCGAATGGCAGCAGCGGCTTTGGCCGACCGAGGAATTCGAGTTGGCACGCTCGCGGGTGCCCGTCCGGCTGCCCGAGGACGACCTGTTCGCCGGAATCGAGAACGACGGATGAGCAGCGCCTTGCTCGCGGTGATCGCCGACGGCACGCCACACAACCACGGCCCGGACTTCGGCAAGGCCAGCCCGCTGGGGCTGCTGGTTGTGGTGCTGCTGCTGATCGCCACGCTGTTGCTGCTGCGATCGATGAACCGGCAACTGAAGAAGGTCCCCAAAACGTTCGACCCCGAACACCCCGAGCCCGATCAGGCCGCCGACGAGGGCACCGACACCGTCGGCGAGGCGCCGGATCAAGCACCGGAGCAACCGCCCGGGCAGGGTGGCGGATCGGCACCGCCAGGGCCCGGCGATGAGCCCGGCTGACAACTCCGGGACGAACACCCTCGGGTTGGCCACCAGCCCGTATCTGCGCCAGCACGCCGACAACCCGGTGCATTGGCAGCAGTGGGGGCCGCAAGCGCTGGCGGAGGCGGCGGCGCGCGACGTGCCGATCCTGCTGTCCGTCGGCTACGCCGCGTGCCATTGGTGCCATGTCATGGCCCACGAGTCGTTCGAGGACGACGAGGTGGCCGCGGTGATGAACGCGGGATTCGTGTGCGTCAAGGTGGACCGCGAGGAACGGCCGGATATCGACGCGGTCTACATGAACGCCACCGTCGCGCTCACCGGTCAGGGTGGCTGGCCGATGACGTGCTTCCTGACACCGGACGGCCGCCCCTTCTTCTGCGGCACGTACTACCCGAAAGTCAGCTTCCTGCAACTCCTTTCGGCCGTGTCCGAGACGTGGCGCAGCCGCCGCGGCGAGGTCGACGAGGCGTCGGAACACATCGCCGGCGAGCTGCGCAAGATGGCCGAGGGGCTCCCAGGGGTGCCCGGCGGGGGCCCGAACGTCGCGCCCTCGCTGTGCGACGATGCCGTCGCGGCGGTGCTGGCCGACCAGGACACGGTGCACGGGGGCTTCGGCGGCGCGCCCAAGTTCCCGCCGTCGGCGATCCTCGAGGCGCTGCTGCGCCATTACGAGCGCACCGGCTCAGCGGCGGCGCTCCAGGCGGTGTCGCGCACCGGCAACGCGATGGCCCGCGGCGGCATCTACGACCAGCTGGCCGGCGGCTTCGCCCGGTACAGCGTCGACAACGCCTGGGTGGTACCGCATTTCGAGAAGATGCTGTACGACAACGCGCTGCTGCTGCGGGCATACGCGCACTGGGCGCGGCGCACCGGGGATCCGTTGGCCCGCCGGGTCGCCGCGCAGACGGCGCGGTTCCTGCTCGACGAGCTCGCCGACGGCGCCATGTTCACCTCGTCGCTGGACGCCGACGCCGCCGGGCGCGAGGGCTCGACCTATGTGTGGACGCCGGAGCAGCTGACCGAGGTGCTCGGCGCCGACGACGGGCGTTGGGCCGCAGAGGTTTTCGCGGTCACCCGATCCGGAACGTTCGAACACGGGGCGTCGGTGCTGCAGCTGCCCGCCGATCCCGACGCACAACGGCTGGAACGCGTGCGGACCGCGCTGCTGGCCGCCCGGCTCGCCCGGCCCCAGCCGGGACGCGACGACAAGGTCGTCACGTCCTGGAACGGGTTGGCGATCACCGGGCTGGCCGAGGCCAGCGTCGCGCTGGACGAGCCCGAGTTCGCCGGCGCCGCACGGGATTGCGCCGCGGCCCTGCTGGACTTGCACGTCGTCGGCGGCCGGTTGCGGCGCGCCAGCCTCGGCGGGGTGGTCGGCGACAGCGCCGCCATCCTGGAGGACCACGCGATGCTGGCCACCGGGCTGCTCGCGCTGTACCAGCTGACCGCCGACGACGCCTGGCTGGCCGCGGCGACCGAGCTGCTCGACATCGCGCTGGCGCACTTCGCCGACCCGCAGCGGCCCGGCCGCTGGTTCGACACCGCCGACGACGCCGAACGGCTGATGCTGCGGCCCGCCGACCCGCTGGACGGCGCGACGCCGTCGGGCGCATCGAGCATCACCGAGGCGTTGCTGACCGCGGCGCACCTGGTCGACGGGGGGCGGGCGGGGCGGTACCTGAAGGCCGCGTCCGACGCGCTGAGCGCGCACTCGGTGCTGCTGGCGCGCGCACCGCGGTCGGCCGGAAATTGGCTCGCCACAGCCGAATCCGCGGTTCGCGGACCGCTACAGATCGCGGTCGCCTGCGACCCGTCCCGCTCGGCGCTGCTGGCAGATGCGCGCCGGCTCGCCCCCGGCGGGGCGATCGTGGTCGGCGGCGAGCGGGACTCGTCGGTCCTGCTCACCGGGCGGGGCCGGATGGCCGGCGCCGACGCCGCCTACGTGTGCCGCGGGCGGGTGTGCGACCTGCCGGTCACGCGGGCCGCCGAACTGGCGGCCGCCCTGGGTGTTCCCGGGCGGTAGCCCGCGGGCTACCCTGCGTGCCATGCCGAATGCCACGGACAAAACCCAAGCGATCACCGACACCGTCAACCGCTACATCGAGCTGGTCGCCAAGGGCAGCGCCGACGACCTGGTCGAGTTGTACGCCGACGACGCGACAGTCGAGGACCCCGTCGGGGGCGAGGTGCACATCGGTCGCCACGCGATCCACGGCTTCTACTCGGCGCTCGACGATGCGCAGCGGGAGTGCGAACTGGTCACGCTGCGGGTGGCCGGCAACGAGGCGGCTTTCCACTTCCGGCTCACCGTCACCGCGGGCGGGCACCGGATGGTGATCGAGCCGATCGACGTGATGGTGTTCGACGATCAAGGCAAGGTCGCCGCGATGAAGGCCTACTGGTCGGCGGCCGACGTCACCCAGCTTTAGAAGACCCAGCGTTAGAAGACGACGAACCACATCGCGATGTAGTGGCAGATCGCCGCGACCGCGGTGCAGGCGTGGAAGAACTCGTGGTAGCCGAACGTGTTCGGCCACGGGTCGGGCCAGCGCAGCGCGTACAGGATGCCGCCGATGCTGTACAGCGCGCCACCGACGAACAGCAGCACCATCGCGGCCACCCCGGCGTTGTGCAGGATCGTGCCGGTATACCACACGGCGACCCAGCCCAGCAGCAGATACAGCGGCACGCCCACCCAGCGCGGCGCCGTCGGCCAGCACATCTTCAGCAGGATCCCGGCCGCCGCGCCGCCCCACACGATGGACAGCACCGCACGCCCGGCGTCGGGCGGCATGGCCAGCAGCGCGAACGGCGTGTAGCTGCCGGCGATGAACACGAAGATCATCGAGTGATCGGCCCGCTTCATCCACGTACGCGCCGCCTCGGATTGCCAGTTGACGCGGTGGTAGGTGGCGCTGACGGTGAACATGACGATGGTGGCCGCGGTGTAGACGAACGTCGCGAGCCCGGCCTTGGTCGACCCGAGCGCCCACGACACCGCGATCAGCGACGCCCCCGCAGCGACGGCCGCCCCGGCGGAGTAGACGTGGATCCAGCCGCGGAAGCGCGGCTTGGCCAGCACCCGCGCGACGCCGTCGACCAGGTGCTGGGCGGCGTGGGCCGCGGGGCCCTGCGCTTCGGGATCGGGATGGGTGACCGTGGTGGTGTGGCCGCTCATATTGCCAAAGATAGCCGTCGACGGGCCCGGGCCGCGTCAGCCGTGCGGTGAGATTGCCGGAAATGCAACCCGGAAACTGGTGCAGCTCACAGTAGGGTGACTCTTCGTGGAGATAATCCCGCCGCGGCTCAAGGAGCCGTTGTATCGCATCTACGAGCTGCGGCTGCGGCAGGGTCTGGCCGCTTCGAAGTCCGATTTGCCCCGGCACATCGCGGTGCTGTGCGACGGCAACCGGCGATGGGCGCGCGACGCGGGCTACGACGACGTCAGCTACGGCTACCGGATGGGCGCGGCCAAGATCGCCGAGATGCTGCGCTGGTGCCAGGAGGCGGGCATCGAGATGACCACCGTCTACCTGTTGTCCACCGAAAACCTGCAGCGCAATCCCGACGAGCTGGCCGCGCTCATCGAGATCATCACCGATGTCGTCGAGGAGATCTGCGCGCCGGCCAACCGCTGGAGCGTGCGCACCGTCGGGGACCTGGAGCTGCTCGGCGACGAACCCGCCCGGCGGCTGCGGGGGGCGGTGGAGTCCACGCCGGCGGTGGCGCCGTTCCACGTCAACGTCGCCGTCGGCTACGGCGGGCGCCGCGAGATCGTCGACGCGGTGCGCGCGCTGTTGAGCAAGGAGCTCGCCAACGGCGCGACCGCCGAGGAACTCGTCGACGCGGTGACCGTCGAGGCGATCTCCGAAAACCTTTACACCTCTGGGCAACCCGACCCCGACCTGGTGATCCGCACGTCGGGCGAGCAGCGCCTGTCCGGGTTCCTGTTGTGGCAGAGCGCGTACTCGGAGATGTGGTTCTGCGAGGCGCACTGGCCCGCGTTCCGCCGCGTCGACTTCCTGCGCGCGCTGCGCGATTACAGCCAGCGCCACCGCCGCTACGGCAAGTGAGGAGTCCGGAGCCCGTGACAAACTAGACGCATGGCTGCGCTGTCGGCTGTGGTGTTCACGCTGAGCGGGTGGCTGGGGTTGTACCTGCTGGCCCGGGATCCGCGTAAGCCGGTGCTGGCGCTGGCGGCGGTCGGGTTGTCCGGCTTCGCGCTGGTCGTGGCGCTGGACGCGGTGCGCACCGCCGGGGCCGCCCACCTCGCGCTGCTCGGTCGGCTCGAGATCTACCTCGTCGCCGTCCCCAGCATCGCGTGGTTCGCGGTGCTCGTCGAGCTGTCCCGCCCGGGCGACCGCTGGCGCGCGCGCACCGGCGAGTTGCTGCTCGTCGGGGGTGTCGCCGCGCTCATCGTGTTCGGCGCGACGATGGCCGGCAGCGTCGACGGACCGCTGCGGCCGGGTCACGTGCTGATGATGGCGGTGATCTCGGTGTCCACGCTGGGGGCGATGGTCGTCGCGGTGCGGCGCCCCGCCCAGCCGACGCCCGTCGCGGGCGTGGTGGTCGTCGCGACCCTGTTCTTCGCGCTGGCCAACGCCATCGTGATCATCCCGCTGGGCCTGGTGCCCAGCTGGCTGGCGCTGGCGTCGACGGGCTTCGACGTGCTGGCGCTGGGCGTGGCGGTGGCGCTGTGGGACGCCTTCGACGAGGGCCAGGCGCTGCGCGCCGACATGCTGCGCTCGTTCGCCGGGTCGGCGGCGGTGGCCGTGCTGTTCGGGGGCCAGGCGCTGATCGGCCTGGCGGTCACCCGCCACGACCCGACCGCGCAGATCACGCTGACGATGCTGCTGTTCACCACGCTGGCGATCGCGATCGTGGTGCAGGTGCTGGCCGACCCGCTGGCCGGGGTGCTCGACCGGCTGGCGTTCTCGAAGTCGCCCACCCTGCGGGCCGACCGGGCCGCGCTGCGGCACACCGGGGCGGCGCTGCCGTTGCGATCCGGCAATCCCCTGAGCGACGTCGACGACGACACGTTCGCCCGGCTCACCCGCCGGGCCCTGAGCCATTACGGTGACCTGACCAAGCTGGTCGCCAGCCCGCTGACCGCGCTGCCGGTGATCGACGAGCGGCTGGCCGCCCGGGGAGCGCCCGACCACCCGCTGGAGCGGGCCAACGAGCTCAAGGCCGTCCTCGCCGACGGCATCGGGCGGCTCAAGCCCCGCGACGGCGGCGATTTCGGGACCACCGAGCAGTGGCGCTACTACAACTCGCTGTATTTCCCCTACGTCGTCGGGGTGCGCGCGTACGCGCAGAACGCCACCGCCGCCGGTCTGGACCCGACCGCCCGGCGGGCCTGGCAGTGGCTGGTGACCGAGGTCCCGCAGCGCTCGCTGCACAACTGGCAAAACGCGGCGGCCCGGCTCATCGCGGCCGATCTGCGCGGGCGCGTCGCGGTTGCCAGCGATTAGGCTGACGGTCCGTGGGCTCGTCAAAGGTCCCGCCGGCCAAGGTGGTGCGGGCGATCGAAGCGGTTCGTCACCACCTGGCCCGGCTGCACCGCCGCATGGTCCCGCCGCCCGTGGCGATCATGGAAATGATCGCCGACACATGGGCGGCGCAAGCGATCACCGCGGCGGCCGAGCTGGGCATCGCCGACGCGCTCGCCAAGGGGCCGCTATCGGCCGAGGAGTTGGCGACCGCGGTCGACGCCGACGCCGACGCGGTCGGTCGACTGCTTCGGGCACTGATCGGCCGGGGCATCTTCCGGCAACGCCGTGACGGGCGCTACGACCTCACCCCGCTCGCGGACACTCTCCGCCGGGACGCGGAGGTACCGATGGCCGGCTGGGCTCGATGGCTGGGCTCGCCCCAACACCGCGAACACTGGAGCCACCTCGCCGACGCCATTCGTACCGGCCGGGCCGTCATCCCCACGCTGCGCGGCAAAACGGCGTTCGAATACCTGGCGTGCGAGCCCGAGCTCGGCGAGATCTTCAACGAGGCGATGACGGGCGGGTCCGCACTCTCGATCGGACCGGTGATCGCCGCCTACGACTTCAGCCCCTTCGCCACCATCGTCGACGTCGGGGGCGGTCACGGCCGCCTGTTGGCCGAGATCCTTGCGGCCACGCCCGGGGCGCGCGGCGTGCTGTTCGATCAACCTCAAGTCGTCGCGGGGGCTCCGGCCGTGCTCGCCGAACTCGGGGTGCAGGACCGGATCCGCATCGTCGAGGGGTCGTTCTTCGAGTCGGTGCCCGCCGGCGGCGACGCCTACGTTCTCAAGAGCGTGATTCACGATTGGCCCGACGACGACGCCGTGCGGATCCTGCGCAACGTGCGTGATGCGGTCGCGGTCGGCGGTCACGTTCTGCTCGTCGAGTTCGTGGTCCCCGACCACCATCGCGAATACATCGGCAACTGGCTGGATTTGGAAATGCTGGTCGCGCTGGATGCGCGGGAGCGCCCCGCCGCCGAGTTCGAGCGACTGTTCCAACGTGCCGGGTTCCGGATGACGCGGGTGGTGGACACCGCCTCGCCGTTCAGCGTGCTCGAGGGGCAGGCGGTCTAACCCGGGTGCCCGCCGTTTCGGCCACCGGCCCCACGTTTCGGGACGCCTTCGGCTTTGTCGCTGCGCCGGGGAATACCCGCGGGAACTAGCTGGTCTTTCTACTATCCGTGGCAGCAATTGGCAGCGCCACGAGTCGATATGGCAGTGCGTGGGCGGCACGCTCAAACCTGTTCGACTACCGCCATCGCTAGGAGTAATCACATGACCGCTGTATCTGGTCTACCAACCCGCCCCCTCTACGACTCGACCGACTCGCTGTTGCGTTTCGCGATGCGTGCCGATGCCACGTTGACGGGATTGCTCGGCCTTGCGGTCGCCTTCGTCGCCGACCCGCTCTCGTCGCTGACCGGGCTGACGTCCCTTCAGGAATACTCGATGGGCGCCTTCTTCGTGCTCTACGGCCTGCTGGTGTTCGGCCTGGCGGCCGCGCCGGACTTGCGCCGCGCCGGGATCGGCGTCGTCGTGGCCAACATCGTGTACACCCTGGCCGCGATCGTGGCCGCCGAAGTCGTGCCCATGACCGCGATCGGGGTCGCCGCGACGCTGGCCAGTGGTGTCTACACCGCGGGCTTCGCCGCACTGCAATACCTGGGGGTGCGCCGCCTCGCGGCCTGACCTCTGGGCTCCCGCCCCGCGCCGGCCTGCTACAGCTTGCGCAGGCGCAGCCGGTTGATCGAGTGATCGGCGTCCTTGCGCAGCACCAGGGTGGCGCGGGGACGGGTGGGCAGGATGTTCTCGACCAGGTTCGGCCGGTTGATCGATCGCCAGATCTCACGCGCCGCGGCGATGGCCTTGGTGTCGTTCAGGGCCGAGTAGTGGTGGAAGTGTGATTCCGGGTCGGCGAACGCGGTGCCGCGCAGCGACAAGAACCGCGACACGTACCACTGCTCGATGTCCTCGATCCGGGCGTCCACATACAGCGAGAAGTCGAACAAGTCCGACACCATCAGGGTCGGACCGGTCTGCAAGACGTTGAGGCCCTCCAGGATCAGGATGTCGGGATGCCGGACCACGTGCTTGGCGCCCGGAATGATGTCGTACTTCAGGTGCGAGTACACCGGGGCGCACGCGTAGTCGGAACCGGACTTCACCGAAGTCACGAACCGCAGCAGCGCCCGGCGGTTGTAGCTCTCCGGAAAACCCTTGCGGTGCATGAGGTTTCGTCGATCCAGTTCCGCATTCGGGTACAGAAAGCCGTCGGTGGTGACCAGGTCCACCCGGGGGTGGTTTTCCCAGCGAGCCAACAGGGCCTGCAGCACGCGGGCCGTCGTCGACTTCCCGACGGCCACGCTGCCGGCCACCCCGATGACGAACGGCACCGGCCGGTCCGGGTTTTGCTGCGGCTCACCGAGGAATTCCGCGGTCGCGGCGAACAACCGCTGGCGCGCGGCGACCTGAAGGTGGATCAGCCGGGACAGCGGCAGGTAAACCTCTTCGACCTCGAGCATGTCGAGCTGCTCGCCCAGACCGCGCAGGCCGATCAGTTCCTCTTCGGTCAGCGCCAGCGGCGTCGACATGCGGAGCGCGCGCCATTGCTTCCGGTCGAACTCCACATAGGGGCTCGGCTCGCTCAGCCGCGGCATGGTGCCAGTGTTGCAGGGACCGACGCGCGTCGATCGGGTGGGCTGGCGAATGCGGCCGGTCGATAGACTGGCGCCCGTGACCGCCGCACCCGACGCCCGTACCGCCTCCCTGATGTCGGCACCCCTCGCCGAAGTCGACCCCGACATCGCCGAGTTGCTGGACAAGGAACTCCACCGGCAACGCGACACGCTGGAGATGATCGCCTCGGAGAACTTCGCGCCGCGCTCGGTGCTGCAGGCCCAGGGCAGCGTGCTGACCAACAAATACGCCGAGGGTCTCCCGGGGCGGCGCTACTACGGCGGTTGCGAGCACGTCGACGTCGTGGAGAACATCGCCCGCGACCGGGCCAAGGCGCTGTTCGGCGCCGAGTTCGCCAACGTCCAGCCGCATTCGGGCGCCCAGGCGAACGAGGCCATACTGCACGCGCTCATGACGCCGGGGGAGCGGCTGCTGGGCCTGGACCTGGCCAACGGCGGCCACCTGACGCACGGCATGAAGCTCAACTTCTCCGGCAAGCTCTATGACGTCGGTTTTTACGGCGTGGACCCGACGACGCATCTGATCGACATGGACGCGGTCCGGTCCAAGGCGCTCGAATTCCGGCCCAAGGTGATCATCGCCGGCTGGTCGGCCTACCCGCGCATCCTCGACTTCGCGGCGTTCCGGTCGATCGCCGACGAGGTCGACGCCAAGCTGTGGGTGGACATGGCGCACTTCGCCGGTCTGGTGGCCGCGGGCCTGCACCCGAACCCGGTGCCGCACGCGGATGTGGTGTCCACGACCGTGCACAAGACGCTCGGCGGCGCCCGGTCCGGGATGATCCTGGGCAAGCAGGAGTACGCCAAGATCGTCAACTCGGCGGTGTTTCCCGGCCAGCAGGGCGGCCCGCTCATGCACGTCATCGCGGGCAAGGCGGTCGCGCTCAAGATCGCCGGCACGCCCGAGTTCGCCGACCGGCAGCGGCGCACGCTCTCCGGCGCCCGGATCATCGCCGAGCGCCTGCTGGCCGCCGACGTCGCCAAGTCCGGTGTCTCGGTGGTCAGCGGCGGCACCGACGTCCACCTGGTGCTGGTGGACCTGCGCGACTCCGCGCTGGACGGCAAGGCCGCCGAGGACCTGCTCGACGAAATCGGCATCACCGTGAACCGCAACGCCGTCCCCAACGACCCGCGGCCGCCGATGGTGACCTCCGGCCTGCGCGTCGGCACCCCGGCCCTGGCCACCCGCGGTTTCGGCGACGCCGAGTTCACCGAGGTCGCCGACATCATCGCCACCGCGCTGGCGGCGGGAAGCGCGGCCGATCTGCCCTCGCTGCGACACCGGGTGACGCAGCTGACCAGCGAGTTTCCGCTGTATGAGGGACTCGAGGACTGGACCCTGGTCGACCGTTAGCCACGGCCGAAGGACCGTCAAAGGACCGCCAAGAGGACCAAGGTCACCATTCGGCGACGACACGCGGCAAGGATTTTACGGAACCTGTGTACGCGGGTTACAGTAACCGCATGGCACAGAAACCTGTTCCCAACGCGCTGACCCTGGAGCTGGAGCCGGTGGTCGAACAGCTCATGGACCACCACCTCAACACCGAGGAACTCTGGTTCGCTCACGACTACGTGCCGTTCGACCAGGGCGAAAACTTCGCCTTCCTGGGCGGGCACGACTGGGACCCGTCCGAGACGACGCTGCCCCGGACCGTCACGGACGCCTGCGAGATCCTGCTGCTGCTGAAGGACAACCTCGCCGCCCGCCACCGCGAGCTCGTCGAGCACTTCATCCTCGAGGAGTGGTGGGGCCGCTGGCTGGGCCGGTGGACCGCCGAGGAGCACCTGCACGCCATCGCGCTGCGTGAATACCTGGTGGTGACCCGCGAGGTCGACCCCACCGCCAACGAGGAGGCCCGCGTCCAGCACGTGATGAAAGGCTACCGCGGCGACATGTACACGCAGGTCGAAACCCTGGTGTACATGGCGTTCACCGAGCGCAACCAGGCCGTCTTCTGCCGCAACCTCGCCGCGCAGATCGAGGAGCCCGTGCTGGCCGGGCTCATCGACCGGATCGCCCGCGACGAGACGCGCCACGAGGAGATCTTCGCCAAGCTCGTCGCGCACTGCCTCGAATACACCCGCGACGAGACGATCGCCGCCATCGCCGCCCGCGCGGCGGATCTCCAGGTCGTCGGCGCCGACATCGACGCGTACCAGGACAAGGTGCGCAACGTCGCCGACGCGGGCATTTTCGGCCCGGCCGAGCTGCGGCAGGCGATTTCGGATCGCATCACCGCGTGGGGCGTGGCCGACGAGCCCGCGCTGAAACAGTTCGTGATCGGCTGACCCAACCTTCGCCCACCGGCGCACATTTCGCGGCTCGACCGCGCGGCCCGCGCCGCCCGTTTCGGCGCGCCTGCGCGGCGCACCAGCGGCCACGAGAGTAGCGTCGTTTCTCGATGGCCAGCGACAAAATCTGCTGCCAGGGCGGCACCTTCCGTCACGACTACGGCAGGACCGGCCCCGGTCCTGGTGCCGTGTTTCCCGCCGACATGCCCGCGCGGGCCCGCGCGGGCTCACCCCGCTCGAGGAGCGCTTCGTGACCGATACCCGGACCTATGTGATCGATACGTCCGTGCTGCTGTCCGACCCGTGGGCGTGCAGTCGGTTCGCCGAGCACGAGGTGGTGGTCCCGCTGGTGGTGATCAGCGAGCTGGAGGCCAAACGCCACCACCACGAGCTGGGGTGGTTCGCCCGTCAGGCGTTGCGCCTGTTCGACGATCTTCGCCTGGAGCACGGCCGGTTGGATCAGCCCATTCCCGTTGGGGCACAAGGCGGTACGCTACACGTCGAGCTCAACCACACGGACCCGGCGGTGCTCCCCGCCGGATTCCGCACCGACAGCAACGACTCCCGCATCCTGAGCTGCGCGGCCAACCTCGCCGCCGAGGGCAGGCGAGTCACGTTGGTCAGCAAGGACATTCCGCTGCGGGTCAAGGCCGCGGCGGTGGGCCTGGCCGCCGACGAATACCACGCGCAGGACGTCATCGTCTCCGGATGGTCGGGGATGCACGAGCTCGAGACCGCGGCCGAGGACATCGACGCGTTGTTCGCCGAGGGCGAGATCGACCTGGCCGAAGCGCGGGACCTGCCCTGCCACACCGGGATTCGGCTGCTCGGCGGCAGCTCCCATGCGCTGGGCAGGGTCACACCGGCCAAGCGTGTCCAGCTGGTCCGCGGCGACCGCGAGGTGTTCGGGCTGCGCGGCCGCTCCGCCGAGCAGCGGGTCGCGCTCGACATGCTGCTCGACGAGTCGGTGGGCATCGTGTCGCTGGGCGGCAAGGCCGGAACCGGGAAGTCGGCGCTGGCGCTGTGTGCGGGCCTCGAGGCGGTGCTGGAACGCCGCACCCACCGCAAGGTGGTGGTTTTCCGCCCGCTGTATGCCGTCGGCGGGCAGGAGCTGGGCTACTTGCCCGGCAGCGAGAGCGAAAAGATGGGCCCGTGGGCGCAGGCGGTCTTCGACACCCTCGAGGGCCTGGCCAGCCCGGCGGTGCTGGAGGAGGTGCTGTCCCGGGGCATGCTCGAGGTGCTGCCGCTGACCCACATCCGCGGCCGCTCGCTGCACGACTCGTTCGTCATCGTCGACGAGGCGCAGTCGCTGGAGCGCAACGTCTTGCTCACCGTGCTGTCCCGACTGGGCGCCGGATCGCGGGTGGTGCTGACTCATGACATCGCCCAGCGCGACAACCTGCGGGTCGGCCGGCACGACGGGGTGGCGGCCGTGATCGAGAAGCTCAAAGGCCACCCGCTGTTCGCCCACATCACCCTGCTCCGCAGCGAGCGGTCGCCGATCGCCGCGCTGGTCACCGAGATGCTCGAGGAGATCGCCGGCCCGCACTGACGGGCTTTCTCGCCGCGAAACTGTATTCCACGACGGGTCCACTCGCGATATGCGTCGCTAGTTGCAGTCTCGCGGTGAGTACGCTTTTACCGTGGCGAAACGACCCGACAGCCAGGCCTGGCGCTACTGGCGGACCGTTTTGGGTGTGGTGGCGGCCGGCGCGGTCCTGGTGATCGGCGGCCTCACCGGCCACGTGACGCGCGCCGACAACCTGAGCTGCTCGGTGGTCAAGTGCGTCGCGCTGACGTTCGACGACGGGCCGAGCCCGTTCGACGACCGGCTGCTGCAAATCCTGAAGGACAACGACGCGAAGGCCACCTTCTTCCTGATCGGCAACAAGGTGGCGGCCAACCCGGCCGGCGCCAAGCGCATCGCCGACGCTGGCATGGAGATCGGCAACCACACCTGGGAGCACCCCAACATGACGACGATCCCCGCCGAAGACGTCGCCGGGCAGTTCTCCAGGGCCAACGAAGCGATCGCCGCCGCGACCGGGCGCGCCCCAACCCTGTACCGCCCGGCCGGCGGGCTGTCCACCGAAGCGGTCCGCCAGACCGCGGCCAAGTTCGGGCTCGCCGAAATCCTTTGGGACGTCATCCCTTTCGATTGGGCGAACGACTCGAACACGGCGGCGACCCGGTACATGCTGATGACCTACATCAAGCCGGGCTCGGTGGTGTTGTTCCATGACACCTACTCGAGCACAGTCGACCTGGTATACCAGTTCATCCCGGTGCTCAAGGCCAACGGCTACCGGCTGGTGACGGTCAGCGACCTGCTCGGGCCGCGGGCCCCGGGCAGCAGCTACGGCGGCCGGGAAAACGGTCCGGCCGCCAACCAGCTCCACGACATCCCGGCCGGCGAGATCCCGGCGCTGCCCAACACCCCCTCGCCCAAGCCGATGCCCAACTTCCCGATCACCGACATACCCGACCAGAACTCCGGCGGGCCGAACAACGGTGCCTAGCCGAAACGCGGACTCGGCGAGCACCGGGCGACGAAAAAGCGCCCGCAGGTTATCGATTCAATACGGGATCGACCTCGCTGCGGCCTACATCATCGCCGCCATCGACGCGGCCGCCATCCTGATCCCGCTGCGGGGCCACACGTCCGCCGCGGTGGACGCCGACTTCGCGCAGAAGAACACCACGACGGTCATCGTGCTCGTCGCGCTCGGGGTCGTCGGCGTCGCGGTGGCCGGCGTGGTGAGCCTGGCACCCACACTGCGCTGGTATGCCGCCGGGGCTGATCCGACGCAGGAGCAGCGGGAAGCGGCGATGAAGCTGGCCGGCCGCCAGTCGGTAATCCTGTTGCTGGCCTGGGCCGCGGCCGGGGCGATCTTCGCGCTGCTGAATCTTGCTGGCGGGTCGAGGTTTTTGCTGCCCATTCTGCTCGGCGTGCTGTTCGGCGGACCGGCCGCCGCCGGCATGGGGATGCTGCTCGCCCAGCGCACCTTGCGCCCCATCATGACCGCGGCCACGCTGCGTGCCGAGCCGCGGCTGGCGGTGCCCGGCGTGTTCGCGCGGCTGGTTCTGCTGTGGTTCCTGTGCAGCGCGCTGCCCATCGGGGTGATCGCGACCCTGGTGGTCCTGCGCTCATACGGCTGGCTCATCCAGAAGTCCGCGTCGCTGGACGTGCCCGTCCTGGTGGTGTCGCTGGCGGCGCTGCTGCTCGGGCTGCCGACGATGATCCTGACGTCGCGATCGATCGCCGATCCGCTGTCCGAGGTCGCCGACGCGATGGCGGAGGTCGAGCACGGCCACATCGACACCTATGTGGGCGCCTATGAGCGCTCCCAAATCGGGCGTCTGCAAACGGGATTCAACCGGATGGTGGCCGGCCTCGCCGAGCGGGACCGGCTGCGCGACCTGTTCGGGCGCCACGTCGGAACCGACGTCGCCCAGCGCGCCATCGAGGAGGGCGCCTCGCTGTCGGGGGACGTGGTCGAGGCGGCGGTGCTCTTCATCGACCTGGTCGGTTCCACGCAGCTCGCGGAAAGCCGCCCCCCGCAAGAGGTTGCCGCGGTGCTCAACGACTTCTTCCGGATCGTCGTCGAAGCCGTCGACGAACACAGCGGGCTGATCAACAAATTCGCGGGCGACGCGGCCCTGGCCGTCTTCGGGGCGCCGTTGCGGACCAGCGAGCCGGCATCGGCGGCGCTGGCGACGGCGCGCGCGCTGGGCATGCAGCTGCGCCGGCTGCCCGTGGTCGATTTCGGCATCGGCGTCTCCGCGGGCCGGGTCTTCGCCGGCAACATCGGAGCCGAAAACCGTTATGAATACACGGTTATCGGGGACGCCGTCAACGAGGCCGCCCGGCTGGCCGACCTGGCCAAGACGACCGACCGGCGAATCCTGTGCTCGGCGGGCGCCATCGACCGCGCCGGCGAGGCCGAGCGGGCGCACTGGGCCGAGTGCTATTCCACCGTGCTGCGCGGACGCTCCGAGGCCACCCACGTCTCGGCGCCGGCGGGCCCCGGCTAGGCCCCCGCGGCGGGTGTCACTTCGACACCTTGAGCGCCGAGATGACCTGGCTGAGCGTGGCCGCCGACGCCGCATCGCCGATGGGTGTCGCGCCCAGGAAGACGGTGACCGGTTTGGTGTCGACCGCGATGATGGTGACGGAGTCGCCCTTCACGTTGCGGGAGGGGTCGGCGATCGTGACGTCGGCGTCCACCCGCGCGGCCTTGGTCCCGTCTACCGTGATCGACGACGTCTTCGTCGGGCCCAGGGTGGGTGACGCGTTCGAGTAGCCGGGCCCGTTGGCCACGCACTGCATCAGCTTCGATGCCTGCGCGCCGACGTCCATGCTGCTGACGAAGTTGGTGACGGCGACCTCGGCCTGCATGACCCACTGGCTGGCGCCGGGCACCTCCTGGGCGAGGCCGACCGCGCCGATGAGGTTCGGGGTCTGGTCGTCGGAGAACGGCATCCATCCGGGTGCCGCGGTCGTCGGGAACGACAGCTTGCCCGCACTGACCGGGGCGCCGCCCGCGGGCTTGTCACCGCCGGACACGTTGGGGGTGCAGTCGGTCGCGGTCTGCCCGGAGCCGTTGGGCTGCGAGGTCGGGGCGCTCGTGGACACCGACGGCCCCGGCGGGGTCGCGTTGGTGGACTTGTTCCCGTTGCCGCTGAACACGACAATCAGCGTCACCACCAGCGCGATCACGCCCAGCACCGCGAGGGCGCCGACGATCAGCCACGGCGCCTTCGAACCCGGCCCCTTCGGCGGTGGTCCCGGCGGGTAGGGCCCGCCCGGCCAGCCGGGGGGAATCTGCTGGCCGGGCGGGTGGTACTGCTGGGGCGGGTACGGACCGGGGTACTGGCCGGGTGGCGGGTACGGGTAGGGGCCGCCCTGCTGGTAGGGGTACGGGGTGCCCTGCGGCTGGCCGCCCCAATGCGGTTCCTGCCCATACGGATTGGTTCCGTAGGGGTCCTGGCCGTAGGGGCCACCCGGGGGTGTCGTCATCGCTGCTCCGGCTCGGCGTCGTCGTGTACGCGGGCCATCGCCAAGACGTCGAGCCGGCGGTCCAACTCCTCGAGCGACAACTTGTCGCCGATCAGGCCGCGGTCGATGACGGTTTGACGAATCGTCTTGCGCTCCTTGAGCGCTTCCTTGGCCACCGCTGCGGCCTCCTCGTAGCCGATGGCCGAATTCAGCGGCGTCACGATCGACGGCGACGATTCGGCCAGCTCACGCAGGTGCTCGACGTTGGCGGACAGCCCGGTGATACAGCGCTGGGCGAACAGCTCCGACACGTTGGTCAGCAGCTTGAAGGACTCCAGGATGTTGCGGGCCATCATCGGGATGTAGACGTTGAGCTCGAAGGCGCCGTTCGCGCCGCCCCAGGCGACCGCGGCGTCGTTGCCGATCACCTGGGCGGCGACCTGTGTAACCGCTTCGGGCAGAACGGGATTCACCTTGCCCGGCATGATCGAGCTGCCCGGCTGCAGGTCCGGCAGCTGGATCTCGGCCAGGCCGGTCAGCGGGCCGGAACCCATCCAGCGGATGTCGTTGGCGATCTTGGTCAGCGACACCGCGATGGTGCGCAGCGCCCCGGAGGCCTCCACCAGCCCGTCGCGGGCGGCCTGGGCCTCGAAAGAGTTTGCCGCGGTGCGTAATTCGCTCAGGCCCGTCTTGTCGATCAGCGCCTCGACGACCTTAGCGCCGAAGCCGTCGGGCGCGTTGAGGCCGGTGCCCACCGCGGTCCCGCCGATCGCCAGCTCACCCAGGCGCGGCAGCGTGGCGCGCACCCGCTCGATGCCTGCCTCGATCTGGCGGGCGTATCCGCTGAATTCCTGGCCGAGCGTGACCGGCACCGCGTCCATCAGGTGGGTGCGGCCGGACTTGACCACCGTGCGCCACTCGCCGGCCTTTGCCGCCAGGGCGTCGCGCAGCACCTCGAGCGCCGGAATCAGGTGACGCACCGCGGCCTCGGTGGCCGCGATGTGGGTCGCGGTCGGGAAGGTGTCGTTGGACGACTGGGACATGTTCACGTCGTCGTTGGGGTGCACCGTGACGCCGTTGGCCGCGGCGATGGACGCGATCACCTCGTTGGTGTTCATGTTGGAACTTGTGCCCGAGCCGGTCTGGAAGACGTCGATGGGGAACTGGTCATCGTGCTTGCCGTCGGCGATCTCGGCCGCCGCGGCGATGATAGCGTCCGCCTTCTCCGGTGCCAGCAGGCCCAGGTCCCGGTTTACCGTCGCGCAGGCCCCCTTCAGCAGGCCCAGCGCGCGGATCTGGGTGCGCTCCAGGCCGCGGCCCGAGATCGGGAAGTTTTCCACCGCGCGCTGAGTTTGGGCCCGCCACAACGCCTTTGCGGGTACCCGGACCTCCCCCATGGTGTCGTGCTCGATGCGGTATTCGGTGTCCGTCATGGAATGGGAGTCCTCGATGGTCGTCAGGGCAGGGGGTAGGCGGCGGAGCTGTCGCCGGTGAAGTCGATCGCGGAGTATTCGTTGAGCTTGGAGAGCCGGTGGTAGGCCTCGATCAGCCGGACGGTGCCCGACTTCGAGCGCATCACGATCGACTGGGTGGTGCAGCCGCCGGGGTAATAGCGGACGGCCTTGAGCAGGTCGCCCTCGGTGACCCCGGTGGCGCAGAAGAAGACGTTCTCGCCGGACACCAGGTCCTCGGTGGTCAAGATCTGATCCAGGTCGTAGCCGGCGTCGAGCGCCTTGCGGCGTTCGGCCTCGTCCTTGGGCGCCAGCTGCGCCTGGATCGCGCCGCCCATGCAGCGGATCGCCGCGGCGGCGATGATGCCCTCCGGGGTGCCGCCGATGCCGGCGAGCATGTCGGTGCCCGACTCCGGCCGGCACGCGGAGATCGCCCCCGCGACGTCGCCGTCGGTGATCAGCCGGATCCGGGCGCCGGTGTCCCGCACGTCCTTGATCAGCTGGGCGTGCCGCGGCCGGTCCAGGATGCACACGGTCATGTCGCGCACCGACAACGCCTTGACCTTGGCGACGGCGCGGATGTTCTCCGCGATCGGCGCGGTGATGTCCAGCACGTGCGCGGCCTCGGGCCCCACGGCGATCTTGTTCATGTAGAAGACCGCCGACGGGTCGAACATCGCCCCGCGATCGGCGACCGCCAGCACCGAGATGGCGTTGGGCATGCCCTTGCTCATCAACGTGGTGCCGTCGACGGGGTCGACGGCGAAGTCGCACTCCGGGCCGTCGCCGTTACCGACCTCCTCGCCGTTGTAGAGCATCGGGGCCTGGTCCTTCTCGCCCTCGCCGATGACCACCACGCCGCGCATCGACACCGTGTTGACCAGTTCGCGTATCGCGTCGACCGCGGCGCCGTCGCCGCCCTCCTTGTCGCCACGGCCGACCCAGCGGCCGGCGGCCATGGCGCCGGCCTCGGTCACCCGCACCAGTTCCATGGCCAGGTTGCGGTCCGGCGCTTCGCCGCGTGGCCGCGACTGCGAGGCCCCGGATCCCGTCGAGCGTTCGCCCTGAACTGTCATGGTTGCTGATTGTCCCAGAAACGAATCGGCCCCCTGGAGCTGGGCTGCGGCTGTCCACGACCGGCTGGGATACTCACAGGGTGACCGAGGAGCCGCAGCCCAGCGCCGACGTGGCCGGCCCCGCCGCAGGGCCTGTTGCCGGCCCCGTTCCCAGGCCGGCCAAACCGCGGTTGCTGCAGGACGGCCGCGACATGTTCTGGTCGCTGGCGCCGCTGGTCCTGGGCTGCATCCTGCTGGCGGGCCTGGTCGGGATGTGTTCGTTCCAGCCGGGCGGGACGAACCGGGGGACGGTCCCGTCCTACGACGCGGCGGCGGCATTGCGGGCGGATGCGCAGACGCTCGGGTTCCCGATCCGGCTGCCGCAGTTGCCCGCGGGCTGGCAGCCCAACTCCGGCGGCCGCGGCGGCATCCAGAACGGGCGAATCGACCCGTCGACCGGCCGACGGCTGGACGCGGCGACGTCGACCGTCGGATACCTCAGCCCGACCGGGATGTATCTGAGCCTGACCCAGAGCAACGCCGACGAGGACAAGCTGGTCGGCTCGATCCACCGGGCCGCGTATCCGACCGGAGCCGTCGACGTCTCCGGCACGCGCTGGGTCGTCTATCAAGGCGCCGGCGAGAGCGGCGCGGACGCCGAGCCGGTGTGGACCACCCGCCTCACCGCCCCGGCCGGCGCCACCCAGCTGGCGATCACCGGCGCCGGAAGCGCCGACCAGTTTCGTACGCTGGCCGCGGCGACCCAATCCCAGCCGCCGCTGCCGACTCGATAGCAGGCCCGAACAGAAAGGACCCGCGTGACCGCACCCGAAGCCGACCTGTCCGGCTGGTCCGCGTCACCGTTCACCGGTGGTGGCTACACCCATGACGTCTACCGCAAGGGCTCCGGGCCCGGGGTGCTGCTGATTCCCGAGATACCCGGCATCCATCCCGGTGTGCTGGCCCTGGGTAATCACCTGGTGGACAACGGGTTCACCGTCGCGATCCCGTCGCTGTTCGGTGAGCCGGGCAAGCCGGCGACGGGCGGCTACATCTTCACCACGATCGCGCGGGCCTGCGTCGCAAGGGAATTCGCGGCGTTCGCCACCAACAAGCAGCGGCCGGTGTCGTTGTTCCTGCGCGCGCTGGCCCGCGACCTCAACGCGTCGACACCGGGCAACGGCGTCGGCGTGATCGGCCAGTGCTTCACCGGGGGCTTCGCGCTGGCCGCCGCGGTCGACGACAGCGTGCTCGCCCCGGTGCTGTCCCAGCCGTCGGTGCCGCTGCCGCTCGGCCGCGCGCGACGCGCCGACCCGGGGCTCAGCGAGGCCGAGCTGGCCACCGTCGCCGATCGCTGCGCCAACGACGGCCTGTGCGCGATGGGCCTGCGGTTCAGCGAGGACAGGGTCGTGCCGCGCGAACGGTTCGCGGCGCTCAAGGAGCGGCTCGGCGACGCGTTCGAGGTCATCGAGATCGACTCGGGCCCAGGCAACGAGGGCGGTTTCGCCAAGGGTGCGCATTCGGTACTGACCGACGAGGTCCGCGAGGTCGACGGTCACCCCGCTTACGAGGCCCGCAAGCGAGTAGTCGAATTCCTGACCCAGCGGCTCAGCTAGCAGGCAACCCTTTGGCTCGCTTCACTGCGAGAGTTCCACTCCAGCAAAGCTTTTGAGCAACTCCGGTTGCGGCGGTGTCATCTGGAGATAGAGGTCGATGTGGCGGATCCTGCCTTCGTCGGTGAACTCGTACACCGACAAGGAGTTGACGATACTGGTGAAATCACCGACGGTGCTGCGCTCCTCGAGTTCGAGAAATACCAGGCCCGCGGCTTCGGTGACTCGTTTGAAGGAGCACCCCCATTCCGACGATGTCGCCCAGCTGGTGAGGAACTCGACGTACTGCGGCCAATCCATCACCTCCTTGAAGGCGCCCACCCGCTCGAACTTGTCGACGGCGACCAGCTCCGCCAGCGGCCCCCAACCGCCTACCGAGAAGCCGGGCTTCTTCGCTTCGCCGACAAGATGCTTGACGACAAGGCTGTATTCCAGCACCGTTCGTGCACGTCCCGTGTGGTTGCCGATGACCTGCTCGACGTTCGGCAACGCCGTCACGCCGAAACCCCGGCCTCCGCCAGGCGACGTTCGAGCATCTCGACATACTCGCGGGTGCCGTGGAAGGGACCGTGGACACCGATGGCCACGTCCAGGAACGCGCTGTACTCGTCGTTGACGTGCGTCTCCCAGCGGATCAACTCGCCGTCATCGTTGGTCTCGATGAAACTGTAGGAGTAGAAACCCATCTCGACGCCGTCCTTGGTGTGACCTTGCCACCGTGTCTTCATGACGACCCCGTTCTCGGCCGGCCAGTATTTGAAACCGGCGGGCTTCCAGTCTGGAAAGGTCAGTGAGTAGGCCTTGGCCTCCAGCGTCGAAGCTCGCGCGGTGTCTTCGGGGAACTCACTGAATTTGAACACTTCGTCGCCGGTGAAGTACGGCGAAACGTACACGCCGTCGTCGGCGAATCTCCACGCGTCGGCGAATGCCTCGCCATTCTGGATTCCCTGACGCAGATAGGCGTCGCGGTAGGCCTCGGCCATCCGGCGGTGGTGGGCAATGCGTTCGTCGATGTTCACTGCGCTCCCTACCGGTTCAAGCACCATTGGCCATGTAGCGATCCACGACAGAGTGGTAATGGCCGATGACCACTTCCTCTTTCACCAAAGACATGTGGTCGAGCCGACCGTTGCGCAACCCCAGTTGTTGGCGCGGCATCTGCTCGTAATCCTGTTGCAGGGCTTCGAAATACTTGTAGCTGCCGGGCTCGTCGACCTCCGTCAGCGGCACCCGGAACGCGTCACGATGCTCCGGCGGCAGATACATGTAGCTGCTGACATGCCATATGCACCGGTTCGCATCGCCGTCGGGGTGCGGCGCGGCCATGATGACGTGGCATTCGCCCGCCCGGATGGTCATGAAGTAGTTCGGGAACAGCACCCAGCCTTGGTTGTCGCTCATTTGGTCGTCGGTGAGCCCATCGACGTCCAAACCCATACCCGTCAGCGTGTCGCGGGTGGCCCGCTGAAGCAGCTTGCGAGCGGTCACGCCCTCGGGGAACTCAACCGAGCCGTCGTTCGCACGGTATTTCGCGACCAATTCCAGAAAACGCGGAATCACTGTGACGGTGGACGGGAAGGTGTCCGGCAGGTTCAAGATGCCCTCCACCTGCTTATCGGCGCTGGCACCCTTCACCTCGAACGGAGCAACCGCCGCGCTGTGGTTCTCGAAGAATCGGTACCGCGAAGTCGTCGGATCGATCGCGAGCACGCTCAGCAGCTGGGGGTGGATGCCGTTGATGTGGTAGCCCTCCTCGAAGGCGTCCATGACGACTTTCCAGTTGCACTCCAACGGCTCCCGAACGTCCATCACGGTGACCATCTCGTCGAGGTGGTACGGAGCAAGGAGTTCCACGACCTCCGGACCCAGGAACTCGGCAAGCGGCCGCGCGTCCGGATCCGGGTTGAGGAAGATGAACCCGCCCAAGGTGTCTACCGGAACCTGCAGCAGTGAGTTTTCGCTCTTGTCGATCGGACCGGCGAGATTCTCCCGCAGCATCCCGCGCAGCCTGCCTTCCAGGTCGTAGGACCACAGGTGGTACTGACACAGGAACCCCCGTTTCGCGTTCCCGTTCGGGGTGCTGCACAGGATGTTTCCGCGGTGCCGGCAGGCGTTGACGAAGCCACGTAGTGCTTTGTCTTTGCCGCGAACAATGATGAACGACTGGTCGAGGATCCGGTACTGCTTCCAGTCGCCGGCATTGGGCAGTTCGTCGACGCGGCCAGCAATTTGCCAGACGCGCATCCAGATTCGGTCTCGTTCGAGCCGAGCGTACTCGCGGGAGGTGTAGCGATCCGTCGGGATTCGCATGTTGAAGGTCTCACGACCGATATCCGCAAGGCCGAGGCCCAGTCCCGACTCCGGCTGGACCCACTCCCCTGGGCGTAGTGCTCGAGTCAATTGGTGTGCTCCCTAGCGGGGGTTGAGTGATGGCAGTCACTAGAATACATGGATGTATATTTTATGCAAGAGTGTATTTTTGTTGGGTCCCGCGCGGCTGGGCCGCGTGGGTTCTGTGCGAGGATTGAGGCCGTGCCGCAACGGTGGACCCGGGAGCGACGTCTCGAGCACACGCGAAACCTGTTGTTGGACGCCGCCGAGGAAGTCTTCGCGCGGAGGGGACTGCCCGCAGCGGCGTTGGAAGACATCGCGGACGCCGCCGGATATACAAGGGGAGCGATCTACTCGCACTTCGGCGCGAAGGAAGAGCTTTTCCTGGCGGTCGTCGAACGCCAAAGGCAGCGATTCCTTGATGGTTTCACCGATACCATCGAGTCGTTTCATCGCCTCAGCGACATCAACCTCGATGAGCTCGCCAACCGCTGGCGCCAAATGAGCAGTAGCACCGACCGCGCGGCGCTGGGATACGAATTCACCCTGTTCCTGCTGAGAAATCCCGAAGCGCGCGAACGGCTCGCCGAGCAGCGACTCGAGATCATCCGATCGCTGGCCGACTTCATCAGCAAGAACGTCGCTCGGCTCGGCGCCACGCTGACGATCCCGGCCGCGACCCTCGCTCGGGTGATTCTCGCGGTCAACGACGGCATCACCCTCGGCAGTCACCTCGACGGGGAAGACCTCTACCACCCGTATCTGCAGCTGGTCGTGACCAGCATCAATCCTCCATCGGAGTCGTAGCGCCCGCCTTTCAAGTAGCCGAGAGGTCGCTAACCTGGGCCAAAGCACGGAATGAGGAGTTTCCAGGCGCATGACGATCGACGAGCGGGTGGTCGAAACCGTTTTCGGTCCCGTCCGCGGCGCCGACGACGGTGAGGTCAGGACGTGGAAGGGCATCCGGTACGCCGCGCCGCCCGTCGGCGACCTGCGCTTCCGGCTACCGGAACCACCCGAACCGTGGGCGGAGGTCGCCGAGACCACCGCCTACGGGCCCGCCTGCCCCCAACCGGTCTTCCCCAACATGCCCATCGACCTCGGTGCGCCGCAGGGCGAAGACTGCCTGCGGCTCAACGTCTGGGCGTCGGCGGACACCGAGCCCGGCGACGCCAAGCCGGTGATGGTGTGGCTACACGGCGGCGCCTACGTCCTGGGATCCGGCGGCCAGCCCCTCTACGACGGCCGGCGGTTGGTCAGCGGCGGCGAGGTGGTCGTGGTGACGATCAACTACCGGCTCGGGGCGCTGGGCTTTCTCGACTTGTCTTCCTTCGGCACCGCGCGGTGCCGCTTCGATTCGAACATCGGGCTGCACGACGTGCTCGCTGCGCTGCGCTGGGTGCGCGACAACATCGCGGCGTTCGGGGGAGATCCGCAGCGGGTCACGCTGTTCGGTGAATCGGCCGGCGCGGGGATCGTCACCACGCTGCTGGCCGCCCCGGCGGCCGAGGGCCTGTTCGCCCGCGCGATCGCCCAGAGCTCGCCCGCCACATCGGTGTACGACCGCGAACGGGCCCGCCACGTCGCCGTCAGCGTCCTCGACAAGCTCGCGATCGCCCCGTCCGACGTGGCTGCGCTGCGCGACGCGCCGATCGCGGCGATCGTGGCCGCGTCGCGAAAGGTGTTCGATGAGGTGCCGGTCCGCAACCCGGGCACGCTCGCGTTCGTGCCGATCGTCGACGGGGATCTGCTGAGCGATTACCCGGTCAGGCTCGCGCAGCAGGGCCGCTCGCACCCGATCCCGTTGATCATCGGCACCAACAAGCATGAGGCGGCGCTTTTCCGGCTGATGCGCTCGCCGCTGATGCCGATCACCCCGCGCGCGATCACGTCGGTGTTCACCCAGATTGCCGCCGAACAGCCCGACCTGCAATTGCCCACCCAGGAGCAGATCGTGGCGGCGTATTCCCGGATGCGCCGCAAGGCAAGGTCTTTGAGCATCGCGACCGACGTCGGCTTCCGCATGCCCTCGGTGTGGCTGGCCGAGGGCCACAGCAGGGTGGCGCCGGTGCATCTGTACCGGTTCGACTACGCGACCCCACTGCTCAAAGTGCTGCTGGCCAGCGCCGCCCACGCCACCGAATTACCTTACGTCTGGGGCAATCTGGGGACGCCGAAGGACCCGACGCTGAAGCTCGGCGGCGCCAAGACCGCCAAGGCGGTCTCGAAACGGGTGCGCACCAGGTGGATCAACTTCGCCAGCCACGGCAAGCCCGTCGGCCTGGCCGGCGAGCCGGACTGGACGGCCTACCGCGATGGCGATCGCGCCTGCCTGATCATCGACATGCGCGACACCCTGGCAGACGATGTGGACCGACGCATCCGTGCCGCCTGGGGCAGCGAGATGGTGAGCTTCCGCTAACTATTCGGTGACCGAATGTGTCGCGCCCGCTTTGGCTTTGCGCAGCGGCAGCCAACTGCGGCGCGCGGGTTGCTCGTCGGACGTGTCGAGTTCGACGCCTTTGTACACCGCGAGGTAGACGTCGACGGTGGTGACGATCAGGATCATCAGCACCGGACCGATGACGATGCCCCAGGGACCGAACATGGCGATACCGGAGAACACCGAGAGCAACATCAGCGCCGGATTCAGGCGGGCGTCGCGGGGAACCAGGATCGGGCGCAGGAAGTTGTCGATGTTGGTGACCACCAGCAGATGCCATAGGACGACGAACGCGCCACCGGCGATGTTGCCGTAGAAGATCATTCCGATGCCGAACGGAATGGTCACGATGCCGCCGCCCAGCGGAATGATCGAAAGCGCGGTCAGCAGAATCGCGAAGATGAAGAAGCCGTGGTGGAATCCGGCGACGTAGATGGACGCGGCGCCGGCGACGCCCTGGCACAGCGCTATGACGAACTGGCCGCTGACGGTGCCGCGCACCATCGCTCCGGCCTTCTTCAAGTACAGGTCCGTGACCTCGTCGCCGAGCGGGTTGAGCTGGCCGATCAGCGTTCGCACCTTCTCACGGTTCACCAGGAGCGCGACGAACACGTACAGGAAGATGATCGCCGACGCGACGGCGCCGGCGATGCCGCCGATGGCGCCCTGCAAGAAGTGCAGCACCCATTCGCCCACGTTGCGCCCCACCGTCACCATCGCCTTCCGGAGCGTCTCCGCGGTTATCGTGGTGTGCGCGAACGGAACCCGGGCCAGTAGGTCGTTGACCGCTTGCAGGATCTTGGCGCCCAGCCCGCTCAGGTCGGTCGTCTTGACCCATCCGGAGATGCTGTCGATCATGCGGGAAATCTGGACGAACGCCAAGACCACCAGGAGCCCGACCGGCAGGCCGACGATGGCCAGCGCCGACAACAGCGTGCAGGCGGCCGACAAGCCGGTGCCCAGACGTCTGTTGAACCAGTTGAACATTGGCGTGAACAGGTACGCCCCCACCGCGGCCACCACGATAAGCACGAAATAGTTGCGCAGGAAGTACGCGCCGAACAACACGGCGACCAGGGTGCAGATCGCGAGCGCTCGTTTCTGGGTGAGCGTGAATTCGGTGTTCATCGGGACCGGGCCGCCCTCCGCGTCGCTGTTGGCTGAACCTTAGCGCCACGCGCACCGGCGGCTCAGCCCGCGGCGGCCTTGGCGGCCTGTGCCTGGCTCTTCATCTCCTTGAACATGTCCACGTAGTAGGGCAGGCATTCCGCCATCGCCTTTTCGGTGGTGAACAGGGGCTCATAGCCCAGGTCGCGCCGTGCCTTGTCGATGGAGAAGTAGTTGTCCAGATACAGCCGTTCGACGGCCAGCGGCTCCAGCAGCGGCGCGGGCATCCCGAAGCGGAAATGCATCCGCTGCCAACCGGTCATCGCCGCGCGCACCATTGGGCCGTTGACCCGGATTCGGGGCCAGTTCTCCCCGCAGGCCTCGATGACCGGGCGGGCGAATTCGAACATGTTGATCGGCTCGGCGTCGTTGATGAAGTACGCCTGACCCGGTGCGGTCCCGCCGGGCACCAGATGCTGGGCGGCCAGGATGAAACCGTGAATCAGGTTGTGCACGTAGGAGTTATCCAGCCGGGCCGATTTGCGCCCGATCAACACCTTGACGTGGCCGGCGACCACGCTCTCGAACAGCCTGCGGAACATCGTCTGATCGCCGCGGCCCCAGATCCCGCTCGGCCTGATCGCGCACGTCAGCAGGCCGCCAACGCCGTTCTGCGACAACACGAATCGCTCGGCGACCACCTTGGTCTCGGTGTACAGGTCGTTGAACCTGCTGGTGTAGGGCAACGTCTCGTCGCCGCCGGCGATGTTCTGACCGCCCATCACCACGCTGTTGGACGACGTGTAGACGAACCGCTTCACCCCGGCTTCCTGCCCGGCGTGCACCAGGTTCTCGGTGCCACCAACGTTGACCGCGAAGCTGCGCTGCCGGTATTCGTCGCTGACCGACGCGCCGCCCATCAGCTCGATGATCGCCGCGGTGTGGAAGATGGTGTCGATCCCGTCCACCGCACGGGCGCACACCGTCGTGTCGGTGATGTCGCCCGGTAACACCTCCAGCTGCGGGTGCGGCGGCAGCGGCGAGGGCGCGCGGTCGAAGGACCGCACCTGGTAGCCACGATCGAGCAAGCTGGTCACCAGGTTGGCGCCGACAAACCCCGAGCCGCCGGTAACCAGGACGCGACCGAGTTCGGTTGTCAGTGATGGATCACCCATGGCGCGAAGCATAACTGAAACGTGTTCCAGTTTGGGAAGAAATTTTCGGCGACCGGTTTCGCGGAGGGCCGCGCTCAACCGTCCTCGGCCTGGCCGGCGGCGAGCGCGTCCTCGACCCGCTTGCGGGCGCCGGCTAAGTGTTCCTCACACCTTTTTGCCAGCTGTTCGCCCCTTTCCCACAGTTTCAGCGATGAATCGAGGTCCAGCCCGCCCTGCTCCAGCTGACGCACGACTTCGATCAGCTCGTCGCGGCAAGCCTCATAGCCGAGCCGACTAATAGGCGTAACCCCGCCGCCCTCGTCGGCGCCTTGCTTAGTGACCATCGGTCAGCCCCTCACTCACCGCCGTTACGGCGCCGTCGGAAACCCGCACCCGCAGCCGGGTGCCCGCGGGCGCGTCGCGCACCGACCGCAGCACCTGCGCCGGTTCCGCGGGCGCCCCGTCCGCCGGGACCCGCTGCACCACGGCGTAACCGCGGGCCAGGGTGGCCGCCGGGCCCAGCGTCGCCAGGCGCGCGGCCAGGTGGCCCACGCGGTCGGTCTCGGCGCCGATCAGCCGCGTGATGTCGCGGCGAACCGCCGAGCGCGCGCGGTGGATCTCGTCGGCGCGCGCGGTCAGGGCCGTCAGCGGCTCGGCCAGCACCGGGCGGCTGCGCAACTGGGCCAGCGCGCGTTGCTCGCGGAACACCCAGTTGCGCAGGGCCCGCGCGCTGCGCAGCCGCAATTCGTCGATCAGCCGTTGCTCGGCGGCGGTGTCCGGCACCACCCGCTTGGCCGCGTCGGTGGGGGTGGCGGCCCGCAGGTCGGCGACCAGATCGCACAGCGGATTGTCGGGTTCGTGACCGACCGCGCTGATCACCGGCGTGCGGCAGGCGGCGATCGCGCGGCACAGCGTCTCGTCGGAAAACGGCAGCAGGTCCTCGACGCTGCCGCCGCCGCGGGCCAGCACGATCACGTCGACGTCACCGTCGCGATCGAGGTCGCGAAGCGCCTCGACGATCTGCGCCACCGCGTTGGGCCCCTGCACCGCGGTGTTGCGCACCGCGAAACGCGCGGCGGGCCAGCGCGCGCTCGCCACCGTCGTCACGTCGTGCTCGGCGGCGCTCGCGCGCCCGGTGATCAACCCGATCATGTTGGGCAGGAAGGGAATTGGCCGTTTCAGCCGCGGGTCGAAGAGTCCTTCGGCGTCCAGCAGCCGGCGTAGCCTCTCGATGCGGGCCAGCAGCTCGCCGACGCCGACCGCGCGAATCTCGCTGAGCCGCAACGAGAACGTGCCGCGCCCGGTGTAGAACGAAGGCTTGCCGCGCACCACCACCTGCGTTCCCTCGGCCAATTTGACCGGCGCGCCCAGCACCAGGTCGCGCGGGCACGTCACGGTCAGCGACATGTCGGCCGCCGGGTCGCGCAGCACCATGAACACGGTCTTGGAGTCGGGCCTCATGTTGATCTGGGCCAGCTGCCCCTCGACCCACACGGTGCCCAGCCGGTCGATCCAGCCCGCGACGCGGATCGCCACGGCGCGCACCGGGAAGGGGTTCTCGGCGGAGTTCGGCTCCGAATTCGCCGCTCGGGTCACTTCGCGTTCGCGCGGGTGATCCTGTTGGCGAGCAGCGTCTCGAACGGGGCCCGGGCCTTGGTGGCCTGCTCGTAGGCCAGCAGCGCTTCGAGCTCGTCGACGTCCAGCGACGGCAGCCGGGCCCGCAGTTGGGCCAGCGTCAGCGTCGGATAGTCGAGTTCGGCCGCCACCGCCGGCGCCGGAATCGTCGGGTCGGCCGCCGGTGACTTCGTCGATATCCGGGCGGGCTTCATCGACGCATCGGCCCCGGGTGCGTCGTTTACCGAGTACAGGGCGAACCGCCCCTCGGCGCGGCGATCGACGTCGGCGCCTTCCGGCACCGCGGCGGGACCGCCGTCGGCGTCCTCACCCAAGTCCTCGTCGAACGTCGCCCATTCCGGCTTCTCGTCCTTGGGCGGAAATATGGATTCCAACGTGCTGTCGCCCTTGATCACCAGCTCGGCCAGGTTTTGCTGGAAGCGCATCACCAGGTGCGCGGCCTGGCTGGCTAACGTCATCGGGTACATCAGAATCGTCTTCGGCAGCCTCATCGTCTCCTCGACGGCGACTGTCGCCGCGCCGACCAAAAGCCGAACTCCGTACGGTGCAGTGGCCATGGGTCCAAGACTGCCAGCAGCGGCGGATAACTCCAAGCCCGCCCCCGCGCAGCAGGCAATGTGCCCTATGTGCCGGCGGAAAGTACCCTGAATGTCATGCCGCCGACTGTCGATGTGGGGATTCCCGGTGCTGTGAAGTCGGGGAGCCCGCCAGCCAACGACCCGACCCGCAAGAGGGTGCTCCTCGCGGAGCCGCGTGGCTACTGCGCCGGCGTGGACCGAGCCGTCGAGACGGTGGAGCGCGCCCTGAAGAAGCACGGCGCCCCGGTCTACGTGCGACACGAGATCGTGCACAACCGCCACGTCGTCGACACCCTGGTCAAGGCCGGTGCGGTTTTCGTCCAGGAGACCGACCAGGTTCCCGAGGGCGCCATCGTGGTGTTCTCCGCGCACGGCGTCGCGCCGACGGTGTACGCCGCGGCCGCCGAACGCAACCTGCACACCATCGACGCCACCTGCCCGCTGGTGACCAAGGTGCACAACGAGGCCAGGCGGTTCGCCCGCGACGACTACGACATCCTGCTGATCGGCCACGAGGGCCACGAGGAGGTCATCGGCACCGCGGGGGAGGCGCCCGAGCACGTGCAGCTGGTCGACGGGGTCGCCGCCGTGGACAACGTGACGGTCCGCGACGAGAACAAGGTGGTCTGGCTCTCGCAGACGACGCTGTCGGTCGACGAGACCATGGAGATCGTCGAGCGGCTGCGGCAGCGCTTCCCGAAGCTGCAGGATCCGCCCAGCGACGACATCTGCTACGCCACCCAGAACCGGCAGGTCGCGGTCAAGGCGATGGCGCCCGAGTGTGAGCTGGTGATCGTCGTCGGGTCCCGCAACTCGTCGAATTCGGTGCGGCTGGTCGAGGTCGCGTTGGGCGGCGGCGCCGCGGCCGCCCACCTGGTCGACTGGGCCGACGATATCGACCCGGCGTGGCTGGAGGGCGTGACGACGGTGGGCGTCACCTCCGGTGCGTCGGTGCCCGAGGTGCTGGTGCGGGGCGTGCTGGAGCGGCTCGCCGATTACGGCTTCGGCGTGGTGCAGCCGGTGACGACGGCGCAGGAGACGCTGGTGTTCGCCCTGCCCCGCGAGATCCGGTCGATGACCTGACGGCTCGCTCGCCGGTCAGGGACCTAGACGTCGTACTCCCAGGAGTCGGCCGGAGGCCGGCCATGCGCCCGTGATCGGCCCCGGCGTTCGGGCCGCGGTTCGGCCCTCGGCTCTGCTCTCGGCTCCTCGAAGGGGGCTTCGCCGCGGTAGCGCACGCGCGAGATCGGGTGGTGCGTCGGGGTGGCGCCGTTCGAGCCGCCGCCGGGGGGGCGACGACGCCGCGGGGGCTCGTACGAGGGTGGGTAGGGCTCGTACGGCTCATAGGGGTCGTACCGGCCGAAGCGCTCGGGCGTCGCGGGCCGCTCGTACGCGTCGTAGCCGTCGAAACGACCGCCGCGAGGCACCGGCCGCTCGTACGGGCTGCGGCGGGTCCGTGGGTCCCGGCGGCCTTCCCGCGGCGGTTGGGCAAAGTCGGGATCGTCTTCGGGCCTGGGGCGCCGGCGCGGCCGGCGGGGCTGGCGGGGCTCGTCACCGGGGTCGAAGTCGCGGGGAGGTGCCTGGCCTCTGCGGCTTGGACGCCGGGGGCGCTCGGGTTCGGCGTGGTCTTCCAGCGACGGCCGGGCATGCCGGGAGCGCGACCGGGTCGATGCCGTGGTGGCACGACCGGCGGAACGGCCGGCGCGCGCCCCCCGGCCGGACTTCGGGGCGGCCTTCCGGGCGCTCGCGCGCGCAGGCTTCGACCCGGGGGCGGCCTCGTCGGCCCCGTCGTCCCCGGAATCGATGCCGAGGTACGAGTTCAGTTTCGCGACGATGCCGCCGACGAACGACTTGACGTCGGAGGCGGCGGCGGTGGTCGCGTCGCCGGTTTTGTTGGCCGCCAACGTCGTTCGGTTCGACATCCCGAAATACCACCGGACCAGCCCGATCAACAGGACGACGCCGGCGGTGCCCAGCATCAACGGGAAACGCTCGATGAGGGGATACCCGCAATTGATCAGCAGGTCTTTCAGGTGGCCGATCTTGCGCCCGTGGAACAGCCAGTAGGCGCCGGGAACCGCGCAGAACAGGATCAGCGGCGGCTGGATGATCGCGGTGAACAGGCCGTCCTGGCGGACCGCCAGCACCGCCGCGAGGCAGCCGGCTATATAGAGGCCGGCGAAGACGTGCGTCAGCTCCTTGTGGCCCGATCCGGCGTCGATCGCATACCCGATGGCGGTGGCGGTGACAGCGATGACGAGGGCTGCCCACCACGGCACGCCCGGGATGTTTGGGTGGATCGAGCGGTGGGAAGGTTCCACCGCCGCTCTGACCCGCTCTGCTGACACATGTAGACCGTACCGGCAATGGGACGAAACGCCGGTAAACACCTTGTAGCGGCGCAGGGCGTGCCGTGCGTTTCGGGCGGGAACGGTCCACGGCCGCCGGCCCCGCCGAGGCGCCCTAGACTTGGTTCCCCGTGAGCCTGAGCCTGGGAATCGTCGGCCTGCCCAACGTCGGCAAGTCGACCCTGTTCAACGCCCTGACCCGGAACAACGTGGTGGCGGCGAATTTCCCGTTCGCGACGATCGAACCGAACGAGGGCGTGGTCTCGCTGCCCGATCCCCGGCTGGCCAAGCTGGCGGAGCTTTTCGGATCCGAGCGCATCGTGCCGGCGCCGGTGACGTTCGTCGACATCGCCGGCCTGGTCAAGGGTGCCTCCGAGGGCGCCGGGCTCGGCAACAAGTTTCTTGCCCACATCCGCGAGTGCGACGCGATCTGCCAAGTGGTCCGGGTGTTCTCCGACGAGGACGTCACCCACGTGGCCGGGGAGGTCGATCCCCAGTCCGACATCGAGGTCGTCGAGACCGAGCTGATCCTGGCCGATCTGCAGACGCTGGAGCGCGCGGTGGGCAGGCTGGAGAAGGAAGCCCGCAACAACAAGGAACGCAAGCCGGTCTACGAGGCCGCGCTCGCCGCGCGGGAGGTGCTGGACGGCGGCAAGACGCTGTTCGCCGCGGGGATGGACACCTCGGTGCTGCGGGAGCTGAACCTGTTGACCACCAAGCCATTTCTGTACGTTTTCAACGCCGACGAGGCGGTGCTCACCGACGCCGCGCGGGTCGCCGAGCTGCGCCGGCTCGTCGCGCCCGCGGATGCGGTGTTCCTCGACGCCGCCATCGAAGCCGAATTGACCGAGCTCGACGACGAGTCGGCCGCCGAGCTCCTGGAATCCATCGGGCAGACCGAACGCGGCCTGGACGCGCTGGCCAGGGCGGGTTTTCACACGCTCAAGCTGCAGACGTTCCTGACGGCGGGCCCGAAGGAGGCGCGGGCCTGGACCATCCACCAGGGCGACACCGCGCCGAAGGCGGCCGGCGTGATCCACAGCGACTTCGAGAAGGGCTTCATCAAGGCCGAGATCGTTTCGTACGACGACCTGATCGCCGCGGGGTCGATGGCGGCGGCAAAGGCGGCCGGCAAGGTCCGGATGGAAGGCAAGGACTACGTCATGGCCGACGGCGACGTGGTCGAGTTTCGTTTCAACGTGTAGCGCTCGTTGACTCTGCGGCTATGGCGATGTGCTCTCGCACTTCTGCGCCCTCACCGCAGAGTCAACGGCGGGGCGCCCGCCCATGGGAATGGGATTTCACTGGTAGCATGTTCCCAATGGAAGCGGTGATCGATTCCGGGGGGCGTGTGGTGCTTCCCAAGCACCTTCGTGACGCGCTCGGCTTGACGCCGGGTACGACGGTGGATATCTCGCCGTACGGGACCGGATTGCAGGTGACACCCGCTGGCCGGACAGCGCGGCTGGAGCGGGATGCGAACGGGCGCTTGGTGGCTCGCGCTGACACCGAGGTCACCGACGAGATGATGTTCGCTCTGATCGACTCCGGGCGACGTTGACAACTGTCCTTGTCACGGGGGTCGACACCAGTGTCGCGGTCCCGCTGCTGATGACATCGCACCGACACCACGGGGTGATCGCTGCGTGGGCGGAGGGTCGAACCCTGGGTCTTTGCGGGCATGCCCTGGCGGAGACGTACTCGGTCCTGACCCGGTTGCCCGGCGATGCTCGCGTCGATGCTGCCGATGCAGTGGCATTGATCGATGCGAACTTCACTGCGTCGCTGCAACTCGGTGCACGTGCCTCGCGATCCGCACATCGCGAGTTCGCACGACGAGGTATTGCCGGTGGCGCGACGTACGACGGGTTGGTGGCTTTGGCGGCTCGCGAGCACGGTGCCGCTTTGGCCACTCGAGATGCACGGGCGCGGTCTACGTACGAGGCGCTTGGTGTTGCCGTCCAAGTGCTTGTCGGCGACGTTGGGGGCGTTCGGTGACCGCCGGCGATCCGGTGGGGTTTCGTTTCAACGCGTAAACGAGACAAATAGAACGGAGGCAAGCGGTGAGGCCCGGGTTTTCCCTCTCGCACACGGGCGCGCCCTTCCCCCGGGCGTTAAGGTGAAATTGTGGTCGCCGACGGCCATGTGGCTGACGAACTCGAACGCAGGGCCCTCACGCTTGACGAGCGCGAGGAGGCCCTTGCGAAACGTGAGGCCGAGGTTAGAAAGCGTGAGTGGCTCGCGGTCCAAAGGGATCGGGTCGCGGATGATCGGGACCGGATCGCCGACGAGCGCGAGCAACTGGCGGACGAGCGGGAGCGTCGCGCTGACGAGCGCGAGGGAACGTCGGCGGCGCGTGAACGCGATCGGCTCCAGCGCATATCCCAGCGGGTGGACCGCCTGAAAGCCCGTGCCCGGCGCGAGCAGGCCGACGTCTGGCGCGAGATGGCCAACACCGAGCGCAACCGGGACTACCAGTAACGCCGCCGACGGGCCCGCTGCAATTTTGTATCGGTAAATAGACTTTCGTGTAATAAATTTGCTGGATATGCGGCGCAAGCCATTCTTTGGGCAATACGTGATGCCCGCCACAAATTTTGGCTTGCTAACTATCTCATTGCTAATGTCCCTGGCCATGTTTGTTCTAGCCACGTTGATGTCGCTCATCAACCAGGTCTCCGGGACGCCCTATATTCCGGGTGGAGATTCTCCCGCCGGGACCGACTGTTCAGGACTTGCCTCCTGGGTTGCGAATGCGGCAAGTGACCGGCCGGTGTTTGGCAATCGCTTTAACACCGGGAATGAGGAAGCCGCCTTGCTGGCGCGGGGCTTTCAATACGGGACCGCCCCGAACGCCTTGGTGATCGGCTGGAACGGTGGCCACACCGCGGTCACCCTGCCGGACGGCACCGCCGTGTCCAGCGGTGAGCGCGGTGGGGTGCACATCGGCGGCCCGGGCGCCTACCAGGCCGGTTTCACGCACCACATGTTCCTGCCGATGTCACCCGAGGGAGAGGGCGTTCTGCCGCCGCCGCCGGACGCACCGTTTCCGTTCCTCGGCGCGCCGGCTCCGCCGCCCGAGGCACCGGCCCCGCCGCCGGTCGCGCCCCCGGCCCCGGATGCGCCGCCCGTTTTGGTGGGCGCCGTGGCTCCCGCCCCACCGCCGCCGCCGGCGCCCGATTTGCCGCCGCCCGGCGATCCGGGAATTGCGAATTGATGAGAAAGCGGGTTGCGCGTGTGTCGATCAATGCGGCGGACCGATGCGCAACATTGATCGCGCTGCTCGCCTTGCGCGCCTGGGAAAAGTGAAATAGCACCGAACGTACATGATTTGTGTGCTACATCACCATCGAATTTGCTGCGCCGTCAATAGCGAATAAGAATCCATATCGCCGCTGCGGCTCACACCGCCATGCACGTATCCTGGCGCACCGAGAGTCCTGTGCAGAGGCGAGGGAGCGGCAATGATCTTCATCGTCGTCAAGTTCGACACCAAACCCGAGTGGGCCGATCGCTGGCCGGAACTGGTCGCCGAGTTCACCGAGGCCACCCGCGCCGAGGCGGGCAACCTCTGGTTCGAGTGGTCACGCAGCCTCGACAACCCTGCCGAGTACGTACTGGTCGAGGCGTTCCGCGACGCCGACGCGGGCGGTGTGCACGTCAACAGCGACCACTTCAAGCGCGCGATGCAGGAGCTGCCGCAGGCCCTGAGGTCCACGCCCAATATCATCAGTCAGACGATCGACGCGACGGGGTGGTCCGAGATGGGGGAGATGTCGGTCAGCTGACGACCGAGATCGCGATCTCCTCGCCCAGCCGATAGCCGGGCGCCAGCGGCAGCGTGTCACCGCTCCAGAACTTGCCCGGGTCGAACCAGTGCGCATCCTTGTCCGTGACGAGCAGTCCCATCTCCTCGTAGGTGATCGCCACCGTCTCAGCGCAGTACGCCGTCTCCAGGCTCATCTTGCGCTCTTCCCGGCGGCGCTGCGTCTGCTCGCGAACCTTCTTGTCCACCAACGGGATTCCCCGCACCCAGTCGTTGATGGTCGGGAGCCGCCCGCGAAACCACCGGCCGGTCACGCGAGCGGTGGTCGGGAATGGGGTGCCGTCCATCCGCGCGATGACCCGCAGCAGCTTGTCCTCCTGTTCACGGGTGGCGTAGGGCGTCAGCTGACGCAGCCAGCAGCGCTGGTGGTAACGCTCGGTCCACTGCAGCACGGCCTGGCGCAGATCGTGGAGCTGCACCCCGCGGTGGTTGGTGCCGCTCCACATGTCGGTGAGTTTGTCGCCCAGCTCGGCATGCCAGATCAGCGGCGGTAGGTCGTCGATGGCCACCGTCATGCCGACGTGGTTCACCGGGGCGTTCGTCAGGGTCTGGATCGCGCGGTCGGGGCGCGAGCGGCCGCGGAACAGCCACAGGTCGCCGGTCCGCGTCTCTTCCAGCGCCTGGTCCAGGGTCAGCACCTGCGTACCTCGCGTCCGAGGGCGCGCGCGGTGACGGCACCGGGGTAGCCGGTGTAGCCCCGTGGTGCGCTGACAAGGAACCCGACCGCCACATGT
Organism: Mycobacterium sp. 663a-19; assembly: GCF_035616495.1. Taxonomy (NCBI): domain Bacteria; kingdom Bacillati; phylum Actinomycetota; class Actinomycetes; order Mycobacteriales; family Mycobacteriaceae; genus Mycobacterium; species Mycobacterium sp. 663a-19. The sequence continues at coordinate 862,521 of NZ_JAPJAV010000001.1, forward strand.
GTCACGTTGGCATGCCGACCTGCCCAACGGCAAGCGTGACCGCGATGACTTCTGAGGCCTCGTCGCCGTCCACGGCAGCCGCCTCCAGGTCGGAGTCGAGTGTGCACTGATTCGGCAGACGGAATATCTTGGGGCACAACGTTCGTCAGCAATCCGACCTCCGAACGCCTTCCGCTCCGGTGATGACGGCGACCTCGGCGCGGAGGGTGTCCATGGGCGGTAATAGCCTGTCGAGTGTGCGCAACATTTGGAAGTGGATCGGCCTGGCCGGTGTCGCCGGCGTCGTCGCGGGCGGCGTCCTGGTAGCGCGCGATCAACGGAAGCGCCGGGCCTACACGGCCGACGAGATCCGCGCCAGGCTGCATCAGCGGTTCGCCGAGGCCAATCCGGAGGGCTCTCAATCCAAGTCGGATTCGGTCTGAACCGCGAACAGGCGATAGCTGCCGGAAAAGCCCTTCAGCTCGACCTCGCGACCCTCGTCGAACGCGATGTCGTCGCAATCCCTCAGCGCGTTGCGCACCGGCTCGCTCACCAGGATCTGGCCGCCGGCGGCCTCCCCGGCGACCCGTGCCGCCATCGCCACGTTGCGGCCGAACAGATCGTCGCCGCGGCGCACCGAGCGGCCCATGTGGATGCCGATCCGGACCCGAATCTGCTCGTGCCGCTTGCGTTTTGCGTCCCTGCGCAACGCGTCCTGGAGATCGATACCGCACCGCACCGCCTGCTCGGGGCGCGAAAAGGCGATCATGAACCCGTCGCCCTGGCTCTTCACCACGTGCCCGGAGCGCCGTTGCACGAGTCCGGAGACCAGCTTGTCGTGCGAGCCGATCAGCCTGACCCACGCGCGATCGCCGATCCGTTCGTTCAGCGCGGTGGATTCCTCGATGTCGGAGAACAGGATCACCACCCGGCCGTCCGGGGTGACCCGGGCGAGGTCGGGCCTCTCGACTTCGGCCCAGTCGGCGAGGTCCTCGATCGAGCTGCGCACGGCCGCGCCGAAGCCCTCCTTGCGCATCAGGTTGGCGGTGTTCCACACCGTCTTGACGGCCTCGCGGCCGCCCGACAGCAGCCAGTTGCGGGCGTCGGTGCGGCGCCGCAGCTCGTCGAGCTCGCGGCGGCTGCGGGCGAGCAGTTGCCACAGCACCACGAGCGCGCCGGCTTCGACGACGGCGACCCCGGCCAGCGCGTAGAGCGCGATATGCAGCGCGCCTCCCGCTTGTGGACCCACGTCAGGCATCCTGCCAAGGCCGACGTCGGTTGAGGTTGTCGGGCCTACCGGCAGTGTCTAGGGTTGACTCCGGACGGCCCGGGTAATGAACTCTCAAGTGAGCCGATTGGGTGACTTCTGGGAGGTTCGGTTTGGCCGACGACGGTGGTGGTTCGTCAAATCTGCTGGTGATCTTCGGAATTACCGGCGATCTGGCTCGCAAGATGACGTTCCGGGCGTTGTACCGGCTCGAGTCCCGCAAGCTGCTGGATTGCCCGGTCCTGGGTGTTGCCAGCGACGACATCTCGGTCGAGGAGTTGGTCAATCGGGCGCGGGATGCCATCAAAGCGTCCGGCGAGAAGCTCGAGGACGCCGTGTTCGAGCGGCTGGCGGGGCGGCTGTCCTACCTGCACGGCGACGTGACCGATCCCGGGCTCTACAAGCAGCTTGCCAAACGGATCGGCTCGGGCTGTCGTCCGCTGTACTACCTGGAGATGCCACCGGATCTGTTCGCGCCGATCGTCGAAAACCTCGCGCAGGCCGACTTATTGGAGTGCGCGCGCGTCGCGGTGGAAAAGCCGTTCGGTCACGACCTGGCGTCCGCGCGCGACCTGAACACAAGGCTGCGCGCGGTGCTCGACGAGGACCAAATCCTGCGCGTGGACCACTTTTTGGGCAAACAACCCGTCGAGGAACTGCAATACCTGCGCTTCGCCAACAACGGTCTCGCCAAGGTGTGGGACCGCGACAGCATCTCCGAAATCCACATCACCATGGCCGAGGACTTCGGCGTCGAGGAGCGCGGCAAGTTCTACGACGCGGTGGGCGCGGTGCGCGACGTCGTGCAAAACCACCTGCTGCAGGTGCTCGCGCTGGTGGCGATGGAGCCTCCGGTCGGCCCGGGCGCCGACGACCTGAACGACAAGAAGGCGGAGGTGTTCCGGGCGATGCCGGCGCTGGACCCGGAGCGCTGCGTGCGGGGCCAGTACCGCGGCTATACCGACGTCTCCGGGGTGGCCAAGGATTCGCAGACCGAGACGTACATCGCGCTGCGGACCGAGATCGACAACTGGCGCTGGGCCGGCGTGCCGATCTTCCTGCGCGCGGGCAAGGCGCTGCCGGTGAAGGTCACCGAGGTCCGGATGTTCCTCCATCACGTTCCCGGGTTTTCCTTTCTGCCCAACCGCCGGCCGCCCGAGCCGAATCAGATCGTGCTGCGCATCGACCCCGACCCGGGGATGCGCCTGCAGTTGTCCGCGCAGGTCGGCAACTCGTGGCACGACGTCCACCTCGACTCGTCGTTCGCCGAGGACCTCGGGGAGGCCGTGCGGCCCTACGAGCGGCTCCTGTACGCCGCATTCATCGGCGATCGCCAGCTGTTCGCGCGCGAGGACGCCATCGAGGAGACGTGGCGGATCGTGCAGCCGCTGCTGGACAAGCCGGGCCGGATCAACCACTACGACCCCGGCAGCTGGGGACCCGAGGCCGCGCAGTCACTGCTGCACGGTCACCGCAGGTGGCAGGAACCGTGGCTACCCGGCAGCAGGCAGGCAAGCGACTAAGGAGACGAAAGCGATGCAGCTAGGCATGATCGGACTGGGCCGGATGGGCGCCAACATCGTGCGCCGCGTGGCCAAGGACGGACACGAATGCGTGGTGTACGACCACAACCCCGACGCCGTCAAGGCGATGGCCGGCGAGGAACGCACGACGGGGGTGACGTCGCTGTCCGAGCTGCGCGACAAGCTCGACGCGCCACGGGTCGTCTGGGTGATGGTGCCCGCCGGCACCATCACCACGTCGGTGATCGAGGAGCTGGCCAGGACGCTCGAGTCCGGGGACATCGTGATCGACGGCGGGAACTCCTACTACCGCGACGACATCCGCCACTCGAATACGTTGTCGCAGAACGGTATTCGGCTACTGGACTGCGGCACCAGCGGCGGGGTGTGGGGCCGGGAACGCGGCTACTGCCTGATGATCGGCGGTGACATGGACGCGTTCGAACACGCCGAACCGATCTTCGCCAGCGTCGCGCCCGGCGTCGACGCGGCGCCGCGCACGCCCGGCCGCGACGGCGAGGTCACCCAATCGGAGCGGGGTTACCTGCATTGCGGGCCGTCCGGCGCGGGGCACTTCGTCAAGATGGTGCACAACGGCATCGAGTACGGAATGATGGCGTCGCTCGCCGAGGGGCTGAACATTCTGCGCAACGCCGACGTCGGCAAGCACGTGCAGGAGGGCGACGCGGAAACCGCGCCGCTGTCGAATCCCGAGTTCTACCAGTACGACTTCGACATCCCGGACGTCGCCGAGGTGTGGCGGCGCGGCAGCGTCATCGGCTCCTGGCTGCTTGACCTCACCGCCATCGCGCTGCACGAGTCGCCCGAGTTGAAGGAGTTCTCCGGGCGGGTCTCCGACTCGGGGGAGGGCCGGTGGACCTCCATCGCGGCGATCGACGAGGGTGTTCCCACGCCGGTGCTGACCACCGCGCTGCAGTCCCGCTTCGCCTCGCGTTCACTCGACGACTTCGCGAACAAGGCGCTGTCGGCGATGCGCAAGCAGTTCGGCGGGCACGCCGAAAAGCCGGCGAACTAGCTGCGCTCGACGAACGCCACCACGGCCTGGCTGAAGGCGTCGTTGTCGTCGCCGGCCGCGGTGTGCCCGGCGTTGGACAGCTCGACGAACTCCGCGCGGGGCACCTGGGTCAGGAAATGCTGGACGCCCTCGGGGCTGACGACGTCGGAGAGCTTGCCGCGGATCAACAGGACCGGGATCGTCAGGCTCGTCGCGGCCTGCTCGAACTTCTCGGTGCGCAATTCGGGGTCGTCGCCGGGCTTGGTCATGAACGCCGGATCCCAGTGCCAATACCAGCGCCCGTCGCGCAGGCGCAGGTTCTTCTTCAGCCCCTCCGGGCTGCGCGGCTTCTCCCGGTAGGGCAGGTAGGCGGCGACGGCGTCGGCCGCCTGCTCCAGCGAGTCGAACCCGTCCAGGCCGCTGAACATGAAGTCGCGGATGCGGGCGCTGCCGCCCTTCTCGAATCGCGGCACCACGTCGACGAGCACCAGTTGCGTCACCCGCTCGGGGCCGGCCCGGTGGGCGACGAGGATGCCGGTCAGCCCGCCCATGCTGGCCCCGATCAGCACGACGGGACGGCCGATCGCGTCCAGGACGTGCATGACGTCGTCCGTCAACGTCTCCACGTCGTAGTCGGCGTTGGGCGCGCGATCGCTGTCGCCGTGGCCCCGGGAGTCCAGCGCCACGACGTGAAAACCATCGTCGGCGAGGATCTGTCCGGTGTTCTTCCAGGAAAACCTGTTCTGGCCGCCGCCGTGCAGCATCAGGATGGTGGGGCGGTCGGTCGACCCGCGGTTCCACTCGTCGGCGACCAGCGTGATGCCGCCGGCACCGGAAAACTCGACCGTCTGGGGGCTGCTGCTCACGGCGCTCATCCGCGTCCTCTCGGTAGGTCGCCCCCTGACGTTACCTAGGTTGTCTATTCACCCTCGAGCTGGGCCGGGCGGCGGTGAGTTTTTGCCGTCGGCGGGGTCAATCAACCGAGACCCCGATCCAACCGTTAGGAGGCGGCATGCCATCGATCACCCCCTCGCTGTGGTTCGACCACAACCTCGAGGAAGCGGCCAGGTTTTACACCTCCGTGTTCCCCAACTCGCACATCGAGGGCTTCAACCGAACCACCGATGCCGGGCCCAGCGAGCCGGGCACGGTGCTGTCGGGCAGCTTTGTGCTGGACGGCACCCGATTCATCGGGATCAACGGCGGGCCGCACTTCCGGTTCAGCGAGGCGGTGTCGTTCACGGTCCACTGCAGGGACCAGGACGAGGTCGACTACTACTGGGACCGACTGACCGACGGTGGCGAGGAATCCCAGTGCGGCTGGCTGAGGGACCGCTTCGGCCTGAGTTGGCAGATCGTCCCGGATCGGCTCTACGAGTTGATCGGTGATCCCGATCGCGCTCGCGCGGCGGCGGCCACCCAGGCGATGTATGGCATGCGCAAGATCGTCATCGGGGAGCTGGAAAGGGCGGCGGAGCTCATCCGGTAGGCCGCCCGATCATCCACCCGTCGTCGGGTCGGTCCCGTCTTGGCTCCGCACGAGTTAGGTTGGTCCGTGCGGACGCGCCGAACGGGGAGTGAAGATGGGTGAGCCACGCTGGATCGACGTGCCGGGCCCCAGTGCGGAGCTCAAGGCGCTGACTTGGGGTCCGCGCGACGCCCCGATCGCGTTGTGCCTGCACGGCTTCCCCGACACCGCCTACGGGTGGCGCAAGATGGCACCGCGGTTGGCCGAGGCCGGCTGGCGGGTCGTCGCGCCGTTCATGCGCGGGTACGCCCCGTCGGCGATCCCGGCCGACGGCAGTTTTCACGTGGGTGCGCTGATGGACGATGCCCTGCGCGTCCGAGCGGCCGCCGGCGGCACCGACCGGGACGTGGTGATCGGTCACGACTGGGGCGCGATGGCGGCCACGGGCCTGGCCGCGATGCCGGACAGCCCGTTCGTCAAGGCGGTGATCATGTCGGTGCCGGTCTCCGCGGCGTTCCGCCCGCTGGGCCGGGTGACCGAGCGCGGGCGGCTGGCCCGGCTCATACCGCATCAGCTGCTACGCAGCTGGTACATCTTCTACTTCCAATTGCCTTGGCTGCCCGAACGTTCCGCCTCCTGGGTGTTGCCGCTGCTGTGGCGGCGATGGTCGCCCGGCTATCACGCGCACGAGGATCTGCGCCACGTCGACGCCGCGATCGGGGCGCCGGAGAGCTGGCGGGCGGCGCTGGGACCGTACCGGGCCACGCTGCGAGGCACCCGCGTTCCGGAGCGATACGCCGAGCTGAACCGGCTCTGGACGGAGCCACCCATCCTGCCGAGCTTGTATCTGCACGGTCGCGACGACGGTTGCATGACATCGGCTTTCACGCACTGGACGGAAAAGGCGCTGCCCGCCGGCAGCGAGGCGGCCATCGTCGACCATGCCGGCCACTTCCTGCAGCTCGAACAGCCCGACAAGGTCGCCGACCTGGTGCTTGCGTTTATCGGCTCGCCCGGCTGAATGTCGGCGCAGCGCATGGCGGCCGTCGACGCACAGTTCTACTGGATGTCGGCCAAACTGCCGAACGACCAGTTCCTGCTCTACGCATTCGACGGCGCGCCAGCGGATCTCGGGCATGCCGTCGAGCAGGTCCGCCGTCGGGCCGGCGCCTGCGCGGAGTTGCGGATCAGGGTCGACGACGGGAGCCGGTTGACGTATCCGCGGTGGGTCCCTGCGGCCGTCGCGCCGGAGCAGGTGGTCTGTCACGACCTGCTCGACCGGGATTGGCGCGGCTGCCTCGCGGCCGTCGTGGCGCTCGCCGACGATCAGCTCGACGCGCGCCGGATGCCGTGGCGGCTGCACGTGTTCGCGCCGGTGCGTGGCATTCCGGGTGCCGGCGGCCCGGGCTCCGTCGCCGTCCTGCAGGTCGCGCACGCGTTGGGGGACGGCGCTCGCGCCTCGGCGATGGCGGCCTGGCTGTTCGGCCGGGGGGCGCCGGTGCCCGAGGTGCGGCCGCCGCGGCCGGGCTTCTTGCCGTGGCGAGCGGTCGACGCGGCCCGTGCCCAGCGCCGGCTTGTCCGCGATACCCGCGCGGGGCTGGTGGCGCGGGGGCCCGGGCCGCGGCCGCCGCTGTCCACCAATGCGCGCCCCGAAGGCGCCCGCTCGGTGCGCACGCTGGTGCGGCGCCGCTCGCAATTGCCCGGACCGACGGTGACGGTCGGGGTGCTGTCGGCGGTGTCCACGGCACTGTCCGGGTTGCTGGGCGACGCCGACTCGCTGGGAGCGGAGGTCCCGATGGCGAAACCCGGTGTGCCACTGGCACATAACCATTTCGGAAACGTCGTCGTCGGGCTGTACCCGGGCCTCGGTCGCGATGCCCGGATACGGCGGATCGCCGCCGACCTGGCCGACGGGCGTCGTCGCTTCGAGCACCCGGCGATGTGTTCCGCCGATCGGGCGTTCGCCGCGGTGCCCGCCGCGCTGTTGCGCTGGGGCATCTCCCAATTCGACGCGGACGCGAGGCCGGCGCAGGTCGCCGGCAACACCGTGGTGTCCAGCGTCAATCGCGGGCCCGCCGACCTGAGTTTCGGGGATGCACCGGTGCTGCTGACGGCCGGATATCCGGCGCTGTCCCCGGCGATGAGCCTGACGCACGGGGTGCATGGCATCGGCGACACCGTCGCGGTCAGCGTGCACGCGGCGGAGTCGGCGTTCCAACGCGAAGGTGCCGACATCGACGCCTATCTGGAGCTTCTCGACGCCGCGCTGTAGCGGCCTATTGGGCGTCGCCGGACCTGGCCGCTTCCTCGCGGGTCAGGCCCATGGCGCCGATCAGCTCCTCGTGCAGTTCGAACCACACCGTGTGGTACGAGTCGATCAGCGGCCTGGTCAGCCACGCCGTGTCGCCGGCCCTGAATTTGTCCAGTGCCACACGCAATTTCGACGCATAGGCGGTCAGCCGCGGTAGCTGGGCGGCGGCCGCGTCGATGATCGGGACCACCCGGGCATGCACGTCGTCGAGGCGGGCAAGCACCGGGGCGCCCTTGAGCTGCCAATCCGTGACCAGGGCCTTGAAATCGGCGTTCACGGAACGGAAGTCGTGGTAGGCGGCCGCCATCCCTGCCGCGTCGATGCCCGCGCGCTCCGCGGCGAGCAGGCTCTCCAGCCGGGCCCGGCCGTCGGGGCTGATCTTCAGCGTGGTGCCGTCGACGAGTAGGCCCGACGCGGTCAGCCGCTCGACGGTGGCGGTGACCGCTTCGAGGCCTTCGCCCAACGTCGCCGCCAGGTCGGCGGGCGTTACCCGGCCCTTGAGCCGGACCGCTTGTAGCACAGCCAGTTCCGTCACGGGCCGACCTTCCCCGTCAGCCGCAGCGCGGTCAGCATGACGATCAGCGGGGCCGCCGACACCACGTCGGTGTGCCCGCCGTCCAGGGCCGCGCGCACCGCGGCCTCGGAGGTGTCGTCAAGCCTCGGGTGGTCGCCGGTGGTGTGGGCGCGCAGCGGGCTGATCCGCCGCGCGATGTCGGCGAACTCGCGCAGCTCGGGTGTGTCGGTCTCCGACCAGGCGGACACGGTCAGATCCCCTTCGCGCACTTCGCCTTCGTAGCCGTCGACGGTGATCCGCAGGCCGGCCAGCGACGCGGCCACCCCGCGGCCGCAGCCCACCACCGCCACCCGGCCGAGTTCGCGGCTGACCACCGCCGCATGGCTGGCGGCCCCGCCCACCTCGGTGACGATGCCCTGCGCGGCCAGCATGCCGCGGACGTCTTCGGGCCTGGTGTGGTCGCGCACCAGGATGACCCGCTCGCCCCGGTCCGCGGCGTCCAGCGCCGCGTCCACGTCGGTGTAGGCCGTGCCCGATACTACGCCGGGGCAGGCTGGCAGGCCCTCCGCCAGAAGTGTTGCAGCCAAACGTATTTCGGGCTGCAGCGTCGGAAGCAGCAGGGCCGCCACGTGCGCCGGTGTCACCCGGCGCAGGGTCTCGGCGTCGTCGATGAGACCCTCATGCCGCAGTTGGAGCGCCAGGCGCACCGCCGCCTGCGCCGAGCGCTCGGCCGCCCGCGTCTGCAGCAGCCACAACGTGCCGTCCTCGACGGTGAACTCGATCTCTTGCATGTCGGACCCGAGCCGCTCCAGGCGGCGGGCGGCGTTTGTCAGCTCGTCGTAGACGCCGGGTTGCTCGTCGCGCAGGGCGGTGATCGGCTCCACGTCGACGAGCCCGGATACCACGTCGTCGCCCTGGCCGCCGGGTAGCCATTCGCCGTACGGTTCGTCGGCGCCGGTGATCGGGTTGCGCGAAAAGAATGCTCCCGCACCGGAATTGGGGCCCTGATTACCGAACACCATGGCCTGCACCACCACGGCGGTGCCACCCCGGTCGTCGATGCGGTGGTGGGCGCGATAGGCGAGGGCGCGCGACGAATTCCACGAGGCGAACACGGCTTCGATGCCCGCCCGCAGCTGCGCGTACGCGTCGGCGGGCACGTCGTCGCCCACGACGCGTCGATACATGTCGGTGAACCTGCGCCGGGTGTCGCGAGCGAACGCGGCCCCCGACGCGGCCAGCGCCCGTTCGACGGCGTCGTTCATGCCCAGGTTCAGGATGGTGTCCATCATGCCGGGCATGGAGTGCGCGGCTCCCGACCGCACGCTCACCACCAGCGGACGCGGGCCGCGCCCGAACGTGCGCGAGGTGGCCGCCTCCAGCCGGCCGATCGCGTCGAGCACGTCGTCCCATATCGCGTCGATCGTCGCCGTGGGGTCGGCGAGGTACCGAAGGCCCACCTCGGTGGTGATACAGAACGCGGGTGGCACCGGCAAGTGCTGTCGGCGCATCACGTTGATGCCGTGGCCCTTGTTGCCCAGCAGCTCGCGTGGGAGATTCGCCTCGCCGTCGAGCAAGACGACCGGCACGGTGCACCCCCTCGTCATGCGGCTCGGCCTGATGGGACCTTCCCGGCGGGCCTCGACGAGTATGTCAGGACGGTCCGCGCAGCAGCCCGAAGCCAAAGCTCGGGCCGAATCCGCGCCGCAGCGCCAGGTGGATCCACAGCAGCCCGTACGGCTCGAGCAGCCGCGCCAGCTTCAGTTCGCCGACGTCGATTGTCTCGAAGCCGAGCTCGGCGACCAGCCCGGCGGTCACCGACCTGGCTTCCTCATCGTCACCGCAGACAAACATCACCGGTGTGCCCGCCAATTGCGGCGCGTCCATCAGCGCGGCGCCGATCTGGTTCATCGCCTTGCAGACCCGGGCGCTGGGGGCCCACTTCGCCACCTCCTCTCCGCCGGAGGTGGTGAGACCGACCTCCAAGCCCGCGAGGTCGGGGGTCAGCGGATTGGTGCAATCGATGAGGACTTTGCCCGCCAGGTCGCCACAGCTCCGCAGGGCCGACTGCGTGCCCTGCCATGGGGTGCACAGGACGACGACATCGGCGGCCGACGCGGCGGACTCGTTCGTCTGGACGCCGTCGAGCGCGGCGTATTTGGGGTCTTCGGGGTTACGGACACCGAATGTGACCTGGTGGCCGCGATTGCGCCAGGCCCTGCCCAGCGTGCTGCCGACATTGCCGGCCCCGATGATCGCGATCTTGATGTCGGGCTCCTTCCCGGGTGAGCGCTACTCGCGAGCGCGCGGATTCAATGATCTAGGTTTGCACCTATGAATGTGTATGACGTCGGGTTACTGATCCTGCGGCTGGTGCTGGGACTGACACTCGCCGCGCACGGCTTCAACAAGTTCTTCGGCGGGGGCCGGATACCGGGCACCGCCCGGTGGTTCGAGAGCATCGGCATGAAGCCCGGTAAGTTTCACGCCGCGGTGGCCGCCACCACGGAGGTCTCCGCCGGGCTGGGTCTGGCCGCCGGGCTGCTCACGCCGATCCCGGCCGCTGGCTTCGTGTCGTTGATGCTGGTAGCGGCCTGGACCGTGCATCGCCCCAACGGCTTCTTCATCGTCAAGGAAGGCTGGGAGTACAACCTGGTGCTCGCGGTCAGCGCCGTCGCGGTGGCCACGCTGGGCGCCGGCAGGCTCAGCCTGGACTGGCTGATCTTCGGCAAGAACTGGCTCGACGGGTGGCCGGGCCTGGTGCTGTCGGTGGGGCTCGGCCTCGCCGGGGCCATCGGCCAGTTGCTGATCTTCTACCGGCCGCCGGCCAAGCAAGCCGGGTAGGTTCCGCGAGTTCGCCGTCAGGTCGTCGAGGCGACGGCCGCGGTCTCGGTCGCCATCACCTCGGCCGCGGCGCGTTCGCCGGAGCGGATCGCGCCGTCAATCCAGCCGCACATGACGGCCGAACTCTCCGTCCCGGCCCAGTGGACGCGGCCGCAGGGCTGCTGCAGCGTGTAGCCGAACTCGGTGAGCACGCCGGTCGGGGCGTGGCTGATCATGCCGCCACCGGAATAGCGCTCGGTCGTCCAGTTCTGCTCGTGGAATTCCAGCGGCGCTTTGGCTTTGCTGCCGAACCGGTCGACGAGTTCGCCGATGACTATCGCCTTGCGCTCGGCCTCGTCGAGCTTGGTCAGCCGACGCGCGGCGGGCCCCTCGGTGATGACGCACATGATCCCGGGGTCGCCCGTGTCCGTGCACGCATCGATGGTCAGTGAGGCCGGGGTTCCCGGTGCGGCCGACTGACCGGACAGCCCATCGGCGCGCCAGAACGGCTCGTCGTAGATGGCCGAGATCTTGATGACCGCGCCGCTTGGCATTCGCTGATGTAGCAGCGCCCGATCCACCGGCAGCATCGGCTCGTAGACGATCGAGCTGGCGACCGCCAACGGTATCGCCACGATGGCCCGCCGAGCCCGCACCGTCAGGCCGTCCGCGGCGACGGTGACCCCGTCGTCGTCCTGGCTGATCTGCCGGACCGGCCGGGAAAGGTGCAGCGCGTCGCCCAGTGCGGCGACCATCGGGCGGTGCAAGGCGGCCATCCCACCCACCGGCCGGGCATCCTGGGCGCCGCCCTTGACTGAAATGACGAACGTCGCACCCCCGCCGGAGGACCCCATCTGCGTCAGCGCCCACAGCAGCGACGTCTCCGACCCCGCCGAGGTGTAGGTGCCGGCCAGCGCCATGTCCAGCATCTCGCGGGCTTGCTTGGACATGGTGTTGTTGGCGATCCATTCACCAACGGTGATGCGGTCCCACTCGGCGGCGTGCTTTGCCTCCCACGGCGCTTCGAGCGGGATCGATTTGCACATCTTGTCGAACGAGAGCAAACCGATGCCAAGGTTGGTGACGGCCCAGGGACTCATCGTCCACGGGATGGTGCCGCCATAGCGGTGCTTCTTGCCGCCGACGATCATCATCGCGTCACCGTCGAGGTGCTGTTTGTATTCCGGCACACCGAATTCGCTCATCAACGCGTAGATCCGGTCCTGGCCCGGCCCGATCCACGCGCCGCCGCGATCGATCCACGTCCCGTCGGGACGGGTCACGGTGAACGTGCGGCCGCCGACCCGATCCCGCGCCTCCAGCAAGGCCACCGAACGGCCCGCCTGTTTCAACCGCAGGGCCGCGGTCAACCCTGCGAATCCGGCACCGACCACGCAATAATCGACCTCGGCCACGACTGGCTCCTCACCTAGCCCGCCCCAGCAGCAAACTACACCGAAGGGGGCACCGGCAGGAGCGCGTTTAGATGAATTTTCCGGGCGGTCAAACCGGCGCCGGCGTCCTAGTGTGCGAATTGTGTTGATGCATACGGTGCGGACCCGGCGCAGCTTCGACGAGTTCCCACGCGACGAACACCTGGCCGCCAAGATTGCCGAAGTCGCCGCCGATCCGGTGGCCGTCGAACCGGAAACCGCGGAGATGGTGGCGAACCGGATCGTCGACAACGCCGCCGTCAGCGCCGCGGCCGTGTTGCGCCGCGCGGTCACGGTGGCCCGCCGGCAGGCGCTGGCTCATTCCACGCGACAGGGCGCTACGGTTTTCGGCGTCGACGGCACCTATTCGGCGGAATGGGCGGCCTGGGCCAACGGCGTCGCGGTGCGCGAACTCGATTTCCACGACACCTTTTTGGCCGCCGAATACTCACACCCGGGTGACAACATCCCTCCGCTTGTCGCCGTCGGGCAGCAGCTTGGTGTGTCGGGCGCCGACCTGATCCGTGGTGTGGCCACCGCATACGAGATCCAAATCGACCTGGCGCGCGGAATATGCTTGCACGAGCACAAGATTGACCACGTGGCGCATCTCGGTCCCTCGGCCGCCGCGGGGATCGGGACCATGCTGCGGTTGGACACCGACACCATCTACGAGGCGGTCGGACAGGCGCTGCACCTCACCACCAGCACTCGCCAATCCCGCAAGGGGTCGATCTCGAGCTGGAAGGCGTTCGCGCCGGCGCACGCCGGAAAGATCGCCATCGAGGCGGTCGACCGGGCGATGCGCGGCGAGCGGTCGCCGGCGCCGATCTGGGAGGGTGAGGACGGCGTGATCGCCCGGCTACTTGGCGGACCCGACCGCGAATACCACGTGCCGTTGCCCGGTCCCGGCGAACCCAAGCGCGCCATCTTGGACAGCTACACCAAGGAGCACTCCGCGGAGTACCAGAGTCAGGCGCCAATCGATTTGGCCCGGCGGCTGCGGCGGCGCATCGGCGACCTCGACCAGATCGCGGCGATCGTGCTGCACACCAGCAACCACACCCACGTGGTGATCGGGACGGGATCGGGGGATCCGCAGAAGTTCGACCCGGACGCGTCACGGGAGACGCTGGATCATTCGCTGCCCTACATCTTCGCCGTCGCGTTGCAGGATGGCTCCTGGCATCACGAACGGTCCTACGCTGCGGAACGGGCCCATCGGCGCGACACCGTTGAGTTGTGGCGCAAGATCTCCACCGTCGAAGATAAGGAGTGGACACGTCGCTACCACTCGACGGATCCGGCCGAGCAGGCGTTCGGAGCGCGTGCGGAGGTGATGCTGAAAAGCGGCGAGGTGATCTCCGACGAACTGGCCGTCGCCGATGCCCATCCGTTGGGCGCGCGACCTTTTCGACGCCCGCAGTATGTGGAGAAGTTCTCCGAACTCGGCGACGGCATCGTGGAACCCGCCGAGCAGCGCCGGTTCCTATCCGCCGTGGAATCCCTGGGCGACCTGGATGTCGTGGACGCGCTGAACGTGGTGGTCGACCCGCGGGTGCTGAATCGCGCGCCCGTCATTCCGCCGGGGATCTTTCGCTGACTGAAATCGCTTGCGCGCCCAGCGTGAAGCTGTTGCGAAATTCCGCGCGGCGCTTTCACGCGATGGATGCAACAGTGGGCGGTTTGGGTGGGTTAGACAGTAGTTCGTCGAGGGCTTCAGCGGGG